>NZ_JBHJVF010000002.1:0-230522 GCF_042264145.1 Streptomyces sp. NPDC056144
GAGCGGGATATGACCCGGCAAGCCGGGTCATAGAGCACGCATTGCGCAAGCGCAATGCGAATTCCGGCGCAAGCGCCGGAATAGAATTCCGCAAGCGGAATTCGAAAAGCAAAACAATTCGCGCAAGCGCGAATTGTGGGCACCCGCGCAAGCGCGGTTGCCTTGGCTGGCTACGTGGGGAGGGTGCATCACGTGCGGGCCTGTGTAGGGTTTGGAATTCCTCGCTGGCACCTCGGTAGTGAGGGTGACGGTCCGTCGGCCTGACGGGGTGCCGGCCTCATCGTAGTGACGGGCTCCGCTGCGCTCCGCCCAAAACCCCTCCCCCGCTCTGCAGACTGCCCGTCCACGTTCACTGATGCCTCGTCGACATGCAGGATGACCGGCTGCCTGCGGGCGGCTTCCGTCGTGCATCAGCTTTGAGGGCGAAGCTGATGCACGAGTGATGCATCACGAGTAGTAGCTGTGTAGAGTCTGGGTATCTGCATCACACCCCCCAGCGTCGCGCTCCTCGCGCCGGGATTCCCTTTCTGAATACGCGCCGCATTCCTTGAGAAGGAGAACACGGGGCATGGCCGTGAAACTGCGTGACCACCAGACCGAGGCCGTTGCCGCCATTGTGCGGGGCCTGGATGTCCCGCCGGGCGGTATTCCCTTGGATGGCTTGCGTGGACAGGTGCACGCCGCGTGTGGGACGGGGAAGACCATCATCGCGGCGGCGGCGGCGAAGCGTCTTGTGCCCAAGGGCCGCGTTCTCGTGCTGGTGCCGACGCTGGACCTTCTGACGCAGACCGTGCGGGCGTGGCGCGAGGCTGGGCATGTGGGGCCGGCGGTAGCGGTGTGCTCGCTCCAGGACGACCCGGAGCTGTGGAACCTGAAGGTGCGTTCCACGACGAATCCGGTGCAGTTGGCGTTGTGGCACGGTTCTGGGCCTGTGGTCATGTTCGGGACGTACGCGTCGCTGGGGGTTCTGGCGGAGGCGTTCGAGGGGGTCTACGGGCAGCGGCTCGCCCCGCTGGACCTGGTCGTGGTGGATGAGGCGCATCGGACGTCGGGGTCGATGGGTAAGGCGTGGGCCGACGTTCATGATCAGGGTGTGATTCCGGCGTATCGGCGGTTGTATCTGACGGCGACGCCGCGGATCTGGCAGGAGCGGTCTTCGGAGTGGGAGGCCGTGGAGGGGGTGCGGGATCCGCTGCCGCGGGAGATGGCGGCCTCGATGGACAACGAGGCGGTCTTCGGGCCGGTGCTCTACAAGCTCAGCCTGGCGTCGGCCGTCTCGCGCGGGCTGCTGGCGCGGTATCAGATCATCGTGCTGGAGCTTCAGGACCCGGTCGTCACGCCCGAGCGATTGATGGGCGAGGAGCGGCACAGTGAGGAGGTGCGGGGGCAGCGACTGGGGGCGTTGCAGGCGGCGTTGATGCGTGCGATGGCGGAGTACGGGCTGTCGACGTGCATCACGTTCCATCATCGGACGATGGAGGCGCAGGCGTACGCGGAGGGCCTTGAGCGCGTGGCGGCGAAGCTGCACGCCGACCAGCCGGAGACGTATCCCGCTCGGGTCTGGGCGGACTGGCTGTGTGGCGAACACGCCCCGGAGCGCCGGCGGGAGGTCCTCGGCTCGTTCGGGACCACGGCGCGGCGGGCCGTGCTGTCGAACTGCCGGGTCCTGGGCGAGGGTGTCGACATCCGGGCGGTGGACTCGGTGGCGCTGCTAGATCCGAAGGGTGCGCCGCACGACATCGTGCAGGCGATTGGGCGGGCGTTGCGTCAGAAGCCTGGTGAGGGGAAGCTCGCTTCGTTGATCGTGCCGGTTTTTCTCCAGGCGGGAGAAAAGCCTGAGGATATGTTCACGTCGGGGTCGTATCGGCCTTTGGTGAAGGTATTGGAGGGGCTGCGGGCTCACGACGAGGAGGCCGTGGAATTGCTGGCGATTCCGCAGGAGCCTCAGAAAGGCTGGGCGCAGCCGTCCGTGAACATCGGCATGATGCCCGGGGAAGGTGAAGAGGAATCCCGTTTGCTGCTGCGTTTTGCTGCTCCGCGTGATCCGGTGATGGTCGCGGAGTGGGTCAGCTTCAATGTGATCGACACCGAGCGGCAGGACTGGGCGCGCGGGTGGGCGAAGCTGAAGGCGTATGTCGAGCGGGAGGGGCATGCCCGGGTTCCGTATGGGCATCGGGAGGGTGCGACGCCTCTTGGGCAGTGGGTCGCGGAGCAGCGGCGCGCGTATGGGGCTGGGGAGATGAACGGTCTGCGGGCCGGGCGGCTGGAGCGGCTCGGGATGGTGTGGTCGGTCGCGGATGAGCGGTTCCAGGAGAACCTGGAGGCCGCGCGGGCGTATTACGAGGAGCACTGGACGTTGTGCGCGCCACGGACCGCGTCGATGCTCGACCGGCCGATCGGACAGTGGCTCGCGAACCTCCGCCGGCCCGGTGCGCTGGACGGGAAGCCGGAGTGGAGAGCGGCGCTGGAGGCGGTGGACGGGGACTGGAACCCGGTGTGGCCGGCCGCATGGCAGCGGCATTATGCGGTGGTGCGGGAGATGCTCGCGGAGGAGACCGTCCTTGGGTATGTCGAGCCGGGTGTGACGGTGCACGGGATGGATGTGGGGAAGTGGCTCGCCCGGCAACGGACGCCGAAAGTCTGGGAGGCCTTGACCGACGGGCAGCGCGAACGCCTGGAAGCCATCGGCGTCATCCCACACGCACCGACGCTCACCGGGCCTGCCGGAGTGGAGGGAGAACCGGCGAGGCCGCCGGCCGCGGGGCCGCTTGTAGCGGGGGAAGTACCCGCCGGGCCGCCCACAGCACCCGGGAGCGCCTTCGAGCGGGGTGTAGCAGCCCTCACGCAGTATCTGGCCCGCGAGGGCTCGGTGGCCGTGCCAAGGGGTCACGTGGAGCGGCTGGAGGACGGCAGCGAGATCCGCCTCGGAGTGTTCCTGTCGAACACGAAGGCCAGACGCGGAAAGCTCACCGAGGAAAGGCTCCAGGCCCTGGCCGCACTCGGATTGGAATGGGCGGCAGTATGAGAACGGTGGCCTGACACGGCCCGAGGCCCCGGATGCGCGGCGCGCCCGGTGGCCTTCGCCGTCTCCAGGGCGGCGGCATACCGAAGTACATGCAGACACCGGGACCCCAGGGCCGCACCCCCATTCCCCGGCCCCCGCGGCCAACTCACCACACTCGCCGGCCTCGGGCTGGAATGGGCGACGGCCTGACACTGCCCGAGGCCCCGGATGCGCGGCGCGCCCGGGGGCCTTCGCCGTCTCGGGGTCTACGGCATCGCATTGGAGTGTGGGTAGGCCCTGGGACTCGGGCCGCTCCCCCTGGCGCACCACTACGGGGGCCTGGGGCCCGGCGGCCCGGGGGTGCGGGAGGCGCGGGCCCGGGTGGAGGCGGCGGAGAGCGAGCTCGGCATGAAGCTGTCCGCGCGTCTCCAGGGGTTCCAGGACCGCTGGGACCAGGCCGTGGCGGGCGCTGGCACGACCGGACTCGCCGGGCTCTGCGGGGGGCGAGCACGGCCGATGGGGGCTGGTCTGCGTCCTGCCCGACGGTCACGAGACGTCGATGGAGAAACCGCACTGGGGCCGCGACGGCGAGGGCCGGCCGATCGGGTGGGCGGGCAGCGCACCCGACGACTGGTGAACGCCGGCGAGACCGACAACAGGACCCCGGGGGCAGGGCGGCCCGGGGTCTTTCGCCGTCCGGGGCCAGCGGGGCCACCCTCAGGCCCTACACGCACTGGGGTGCGATCTCCCGGGAGCCCTGAGCCGCGGCATCGCACTGGCGTGCGTGTAGATGCTGGGATCTTCGGCCGCATGGCTTCTTTGGGCGGCCAGGAAGGGTTCGGTGAGACGGCCCACCACGGGCGCAGAGCACCCGTGCAAGGCGGGTGCACGGTTTCCCGGGTACAGCAGCCGGTCACAGACCGAAGTCCCGTACCAGACCCTCATGGTCAGGCCAGCTCACACCCCACAGCCCACCCCACCACCAGGGACAACACCTGGTGAACCTCACAGAACGGCCTCACCAACAGAACGGCCTCACCACCAGAACAACCCACCACACCAACCAAAAGGGAGGAGCCATCCCCGCACGTACGGGGAGCAGTCGACGCGGGCGCGATGCAGGCAGACCTGGAGGGGTCCATCCCCCTGGGCGCGGGAAGCAGGAGCTTGGCCAAGCGCCGCTCAGCGTCGCGCAGGGTCCATCCCCGCGTGCGCGGGGAGCAGGAGGTGTCGAGGGTGTCCATCCGGCCGGACTCGGGTTCGTCCCCGCGTACGCGGGGAGCAGGGCACCACGTCAATCTTCTCCTCGACGGCCCCGGGTCCATCCCGGCGTGCGCGGGGAGCAGCTCGACGACCTCGGCCGGCGCATGGCCCAGTGGGGTCCGTCCCCGCACGCGCGGGGAGCAGGAAGTACTTCGCCACTGAGTCGTCGTGGTGGATGGGGTCATCCCCGCGCACGCGGGAAGCAGAACGTCCATGCCACCAACAGGATGGAAGAGGCGGGTCCATCCCCGCACGCACGGGGAGCAGTCGAAGGGCACGACGGGGACGACGCCGAGAGGGGGTCCATCCCCGCATACGCGGGGAGCAGCCCCTTCTTACTCCGGCTGTTCAGCAAGCGGGGGCCATCCCCACGTACGCGGGAAGCAGGAGCTCGAAGCCGACTGGCTGGGCGACGAGTGGGGGCCATCCCCGCACGCGCGGGGAACAGCGGCGTCATCGGCGTCGCCGCCGGCATCAAGGCGGGTCCATCCCCGCATATGCAGGGAGCAGTTGGCGAGGGACTGGTAGAGAGCCCAGCCGGTGGGTCCATCCCCGCACACGCGGGGAGCAGTCGGGGTCGAGGTTGGCGCCGTATTTCCCGAAGGGTCCATCCCCGCGCACGCGGGGAGCAGGCGTTGGTCGGGCCGAACGCGGTCCACAGCCGGGGTCCATCCCCGCGCGGGCGGGTAGCAGCGGACCGAGACGATGACTTTCACGCTCCAGCAAGGTCCATCCCCGCGCGCGGGGAGCAGGCGTTCGGGCTCGGCCACACCGACGGGGAGACGGGTCCATCCCCGCGCGAGCGGGGAGCAGGACGCGCTCGGCGGCGGCATGACGGCGAGCGGGGGTCCATCCCCGCAGGCGCGGGGAGCAGAACCCGGGAGCCGGCGCGCATGAAGCCGCCGAGGGGCATCCCCGCGTGCGCGGGGAGCACCACTGCGCGTCCTCGCGGACCAGCTTCGCGTAGGGTCCATCCCCGCACGCGCGGGGAGCAGTATGCGGCGAGGTTCCCCTTGCCGTGGGCGAGGGGTCCATCCCCGCGTACGCAGGGAAGCAGGCCACGCGCGAGGCGGCTGCGGCTCTGTCGGTGGGCATCCCCGCGGGCGCGGGGAGCAGCGCGACGCTCCCCCGGCGGTGACCCACTGGTGGGGTCCATCCCCGCGCAGGCGGGGAGCAGAGGGCGATCCGATGGGCGCCCGCTGGATTGCTGGGTCCATCCCTGCACGCGCGGGGAGCAGCTCGACGACCTCGGCCGGCGCATGGCCCAGTGGGGTCCGTCCCCGCACGAGCGGGGAGCAGTGCTCCCTGCCCTCCGGCCTGATCCGCATGCTGGGGCCATCCCCGCGTACGCGGGAAGCAGGCCGTGACCGGCGTGCCCACGGGGTACAGGGCGGGTCCATCCCCTCGTGCGCGGGGAGCAGTCTTCCTGACCTGCAGTTCTACCGCACCAGCGGCTCCGTCCGAACCACTTTCACCGAAACAGACAAACCACTGATGGGGCTCCTTGAATTGGTTCTGTCCGCAGTTCCGTGAACGATCTCGGGCTCAGTCGTCGGCTGCAACCAGGAGCGTCAGCAGGGCCCGGTCTTGATCGATGGCGATGTATTCGTGGAAGTCGCTGTGCACGCCGCCCCAGTCGTGGAACTTCTGGTGTCCCAGGTCCTGGAGGTGGTAGCAGCTGGTGGCCGAGTCAATCGGGGCATGCACTGTCGAGGCGAGGGTCTCCTCCAGGGACTCCGGGATGGAGCCGTGCTGGCTGGCCCAGCTGCGGAGGGTGCGGAGCGCGTCTGTGTGGGCAACCGGCCGGTAGGCATGCGCCGTGACGTGCTTGAGCCAGTACGGGCCGTGGCGCGTCCCCGCAGGATCGACGCCGCCGCCCGCGTAGTCATCGCGGAACTGCTCGTGCGCGACGAGCGCCACCAGCAGCTCACTGTCCTGGATGCCCTGGGGGAACCGGAAGGACTTCACGTCCACCCAGCGGTGGCAGTGCGGTCCATGGCCTGTGAAGTTGTGGTGCCGGAAGTTCACGAGGAACTGAGTATCCGGGACGAGCTTTGTCACAGGCGCACGCTATCGCGCCGCGAGACGGCGAGCGATCGGCCTGGGGTTTCACGAAACTGCGGTCAGAGCCGATTTCAGAGATTCCCATCACCACCCATCTGTACACCGCGATTCGTCGTGTACCGCCAGGTGGTGTGGGCCGGCGGCAGACTCATCCCCACGTACGCGGGAAGCAGCCGTTGGCGTGGAATCCGATGCGGGCGGGCTGGGGTCCATCCCCGCGCACGCGGGGAGCAGAGGTGGTCGGCGATGGCCTGGTCGCCGCAGCCGGGTCCATCCCCGCACACACCGTATGCGGGGATGGACCTGCTCGACTTTTACGGCGTAAAAAAGCCGACGGCTGCTCCCCGCGTACGCGGAAAGCAGATCGGTCTGGTCGACCACCAGGCATCCCGGCCGGGTCCATTCCCGCACACGCGGGGAGCAGCGCATCAGGGATGCCGACTCGAAGAGACGCGGGGGGGCCATCCCCGCGCACGCGGGAAGCAGCTGAAGCGGGACCGGGTGCCGAACCTGCCGCTGGGTCCATCCCCGCGAGCACGGGGAGCAGGGCGAGAAGCCGCCGATCTTGTCCCGCCACTGGGGGCCATCCCCGCGTGCGCGGGGAGCAGCGCCGCCAGGCTACACAGGACGCCATGCGCGCAGATCCATCCCCGCACGCGCGGGAAGCAGCCGGACCGGATCCTCGCCACCCTCGCCGGCGAGGGTCCATACCCGCATGCACGGGGAGCAGGCCGTTCTCCACATCACTCCGGAGGGTTGGGCGGGTCCATCCCCGCGCACGCGGGGAGCAGCTGGAGATCACGACCAAGCTCGTGGACGCCCTGGGTCCATCCCCGCGGGCGCGGGGAGCAGAGCGCGTGGACCTTCCCGTCACCGGCCGCACGGGGTCTATCCCCGCACACGCGGGGAGCAGTCTGTCTCGTCGCGGAGCCAGTCGGTGACGAGGGGTCCATCCCCGCACACGCGGGGAGCAGCTTCCTGACCTGCAGTTCTACCCCACCACTTCCTCAATCTGAACCACTTTCACCAAAACAGATAAAACACCCACCACGCACCGAACAGTCGGCGACTGGAACTCACAGCCCGCCATCGGGCTCATCACCCTGCGACACGAACAGAGCCACCGGTGGTAAGCGTGATGGTGAGCGAGGCGGGATGTGGTGAGTGCGCCGACGGCACTCACCACACCCGGTCAGAGAACGTTGAGGACCTGTACTTCGACCACGCAGGCGATGGTCCGGGGACCATCCACGCGTACGCGGAAAGCAGAGCGTTGGCCCGTCCCCGCCGGCAAGGCGTTTGGGTCCCTCCCAGCATGCGCGGGGAGCAGCTCCGTACCCATCGCCTGGAGGGTCCATCCCCGCGGGCACGGGGAGCAGAAGGTCCGCGGCGGCAAGGCCCCGCAGAAGACGGGCCCATCCCCGCGTACGCGCAGGGAGACCATGTCCAACTCCGTGGCGTACACGGACTTGGCTCCATCCCCGGCATGACAGGGAAACCGGGATCGTCACCGTCAACAGCCATCTCGATGCCGGGTCCATCCCTGCGTGCGCGGGGAGCAGGCAGTCCGAGATCTTATCGGTGAGGCCGCTGAGGGTCCATCCCTGCGTACGCGGGGAGCAGGGAAGGCGTCAAGTCAGCCTGAAACAGGATGAGGGTCCATCCCTGCGTACACAGGGAGCAGGGAAGCGTCGCCGGAGCGGCGTTGTAGACCTGGGGACCATCCCCGCGTACGCGGGAAGCAGGACGCCATCTGGTTCATCTGCGCGGACGTGCTGGCGGTTGTCCGGGGGCCATCCCCGCGGGCGCGGGGAACAGGACAACCCCGGCTACCTCTATGCCCGAGGCTCGGGTCCATCCCCGCGGGCGCAGGGAGCAGCAGCTGACCATTCGGCCGGTACCCGGGCCCGGGGGTCCATCCCCGCGCGGGCAGGGAGCAGTAGAGTTCCGCGTGCCTGTACATGTTCCAGCCAGGCCCATCCCCCGCGTGCGCGGGAAGCAGATTTCCACCACGTGCTCCAGGCGGAGCCTGCCGGGTCCATCCCCGTGCGTACGGGGAGCAGGACGGCTGGATCTTCGCGCGGATGCGGCAGTGAGTCCATCCCCACGCGGGCGGGGAGCAGCAACCGTGCTCCCATGTGGGCCGGTATGCGCTGGGTCCATCCCCTCACACGCAGGGAGCAGGCGATGCGGCGGACGGCCGGGACGGTCTCGATGGGTCCATCCCCGCGCGGGCGGGGAACAGCAGTGCTCCAGGCGGCCGATGGCCCAGGTGACGGGTCCATCCCCGCACGCGCGGGGAACAGGCGTTGCCGAGGCGGGCCAGGCTCTGGACCTTGGGTCCATCCCCGCCGCGCGGAGAACAGTCCGCCGAGGCGTAGCAACCTCGCATCGCGCCGGGTCCATCCCCGCACGCGCGGGGAACAGTCCACAGCGCGCGACTCACCTCCTGAGCTGGAGGGTCCATCCCCGCACGCGCGGGGAGCAGGACGTGAAAATCACATCGGGGCCCGCGTACAAGGGTCCATCCCCGTGCGTACGGGAAGCAGCCGCAGTGGATGAAGACGAGGACGGCGAAAGCGGGGCCATCCCCGCGTGTACGGGGAGCAGTACTTCACAGAGTCCTTAAGGGAGGAAGCCTGGGGTCCATCCCCGCGGGCGCGGGGAGCAGCCGGAGTGCCGCAACAGGGTGAAGTCGTCCGCGGGGTCATCCCCGCACACGCGGGAAGCAGGGTCTGGTCGATGGCGGCCTGGAGCGCGCGTTGGGTCCATCCCCGCGCACGCGGGAAGCAGGGCAGCGACGCCGGCACCTCCCTGGTGTGGGAGGGTCCATCCCCGCGGGGGCGGGGAGCAGGCGGCGGCGTTGCGGTCGGGATCCTTCATGGGTCCATCCCCGCGCGAGCGGGGAGCAGTCGGCCGCCTCCATCGCCTCGGCCCCAAGGTTGGGGCTATCCCCGCGTACGCGGGAAGCAGCACGGAGGCGAAGGTGAGGCGGTGCGCGCCTGGGGTCCATCCCCGCACACGAAGGGAGCAGGGCCTCAGCCGCCACGCCGCCCAGATGTCCTTGGGTCCATCCCCCGCGTACGCGGGGGGGGCAGGCAGAACATCACGATCGATCCGCAGGATCGTGGGGTCCATCCCCGCGTGCACGGAGAGCAGATCGCCCGCACCCGGGCCGCCGACTCGTCCGCGGGTCCATCCCCGCGTGCGCGGGGAGCAGTTCGGGTCCCCGAGCTTGTACCCGAACCACTTGAGTAAATCCCCGCGCGGGCGGGGAGCAGTCGCCAGCATCGCCGATCTTCCCTCTACCTCAGGGTCCATCCCCGCGTACGCGGGAAGCAGCGCCGCAGCCACGGCCGCACCTGGCTGTCGGCGGGGCCATCCCCGCACACGCGGGGAGCAGACCCGGATCTTGCGCATGCGAGGGGTGGACGAGGGGACATCCCCGCACGCGCGGGGAGCAGCTGGGCTCGATGGCCTGAAGGGTGCCGCGCTGGGGTCCATCTCCGCGTACCCGGGGAGCAGGGGTATCGGTGGGTGCGAACCGGTCTGGGATGGGTCCATCCCCACGCCACGGAAAGCAGCAGATGCCGGGGTCCGGTCGCTCCGGTCACTGCCCCCTCCCCCACACAGGCAGGAACAGGCGCGACCCATGGTCCGAAGGAGCCAGGGCGCGGGTCCATCCCCGCAGACGCGGGAAGCAGACACCGATCATGGCTCGGATCTCGTTGCCCGTGGGTCCATCCCCGCGTACACGGGGAACAGGGACAGCAGCGGTTGAAGTGGATGCCCCCGGGGAGGCCATCCCCGGGGGCGCAGGAAGCAGAGACCGACGTCCTGGCCGCGCAGCTTGAAGGCGGGGCCATCCCCGCACGGACGGGGAGTAGCGGATTGCCTGCTGAGCGGTGCCGTCGGAGTGGGGGCCATCCCGGTGCATACGGGGGGGCAGGAGGCCGCGAGCAGCGCGCCGCCGAGGACCAGGGTCCATCCCCGCACGCGCGGGGAGTAGCCATGTCGCATCATTTCCGTGGAGCATTGCAGGGGTCCATCCCCGCGCACGCGGGGAGCAGGGGTTGGTCCTGCCCTGCCATACCTGTCGCCAGGGTCCATCCCCGCGGACGCGGGGAGCAGTCGGACAGGTACGGACGGATCCTGCGGGCGCTGGGTCCATCCCCACGCGCGCGGGGAGCAGTTTGGGAGCGCCGTGGGCCGGCCCAGGCCGTCGGGGGTCATCCCCGCGGGCGCGGGGAGCAGCGCGAAAGCGCTTGCCGAGTCCGCCCTGAACGGGGGCCATCCCCACACGAACAGGGAACAGCCAATCGCCAAGGCGCTGGGTATCGCTTCGCCAGGTCCATCCCCGCGTACGCAGGGAGCAGTTCCGGATGACGACCAGGCTCGTGTGGGCGTGGGGTCCATCCCCGCGTACCCGGGGAGCAGATCGACGTCGGTGTCTCCTGCGTCACCGGCTCGGGCCCATCCCCGCGGAGGGGGGGAAGCAGTCACACTGGGCGCCGTCGCGGTGGTAGCCGACGGGGCCATCCACGCAGGCGCGGGGAGCAGGAACCCTGATCGAGTGGTGATCGGATCCGAAGAGGCCCATCCACGCAGGCGCGGGGAGCAGTCTTCCTAACCTGCAGTTCTACCCCACCGACAACTCCCCCGGAACCACTTTCACCGAAACAGACAAACCACCCACCTATGCACCACGAATCGCCGTGTACCGCCGAGTGGCGTGGCCGGCAGCAGGTCCACCCCACGTGCACAAGGAGCAGCGCACGGGCCTGTCTCCGGGGAGCGGCCGCACGGGTCCATCCCCGCGCATACGGGAAGCAACAAATGCCCGAGGTCCAGTCGCTCCGGTCGCTACCCCTCCCCGAACACGCGGGGAACAAGAACCCCACGCGGCCTGGATGGGCAGACCGAGGGGTCCATCCCCACGTACGCGGGGAAGCAGCTGATGACGACGCTCTTGAGCCGGGCCCTGGCGGGTCCATCCCCGCATACGCGGGGAACAAGTACCGCTGGTCGGGGCCTACGTCGGAGACGCGGGTCCAGCCCCGCGGACACGGGAAGCAAGCCGGGGTTGAGGTCAGGACACTGCGCCCACCGGGTCCATCCCCGCGGGCGCGAAGAGCAGGCCACCGTCGGTGGACACGGCAGCGGCGTGGGGTCCATCCCCGCGGGCGCGAAGAGCAGTCCGTGGCCCGCAGCTTCGCGGCGGGCCATCAGGGTCCATCCCCGCGGGCGCGGGGAACAATTCCTCGGCGCCGTCGGTGGCGTCGCTCCGTGGGGTCCATCCCGCGCGTACGGGGAACAGCAGTGCTCCGCACGCGGACCCCCGTGCGCCTGGGCCCATCCCCGCGTACACGGGGAGCAGGTCGCCATCATCTGAACTGGGAAGTTCACGTTGGGTCCATCCCCGCACGCGCGGGGAGCAGATGCTCAAGGTCGGAGCGATCGCCGGCGTGCTGGGTCCATCCCTGCGCGGGCGGGGAACAGTTCCAGGCGATGCCAATCCTCCGGTTCGAACAGGGTCCATCCCCGCGCGGGTGGGGAACAGGCAGTCCACAGCCGTCTGAAGCTCGGGTCCCAGGGTCCATCCCCGCGCACGCGGGAAGCAGGTGGGCCGTCAGGCCGCGCGGCCAGAGCGCTTGGGTCCATCCCCACGCACGCGGGAAGCAGACACGCTTCCGATTGCGTGTCGCTGTACGTAGGGGTCCATCCCCGCACACGCGGGGAGCAACCCTCGTCTTGCCACTTGAAATTGGGCTTGTGGGGTCCATCCCCACGCGCGGCGAGCAGGTCATAGTGGGCGGCGCGCTTGCCGCCCCGGGAGGTCCATCCCCCTCACGCGCAGGGAGCAGAAGAGCGTGGCCACGGACACCCTGACCAACGTGGGTCTATCCCCGCACACGCGGGGAGCAGATCTGCGCGACGGCTTCCGGCCCGGGAAGCAGCGGTCGACCGCATCGCGCAGCGACGCCCCAGAGGGACCATCCCCACGTACGCGGGAAGCAGTGGCCCCACCCTACGTCGGCCCGGCGGCCCCGGGGTCCATCCCCGCGTACGCGGGGAGCAGCATCCAGGTCGGCGCAACCCAGGTGCTGTACCTGGGGTCATCCCTGCGTGGGCAGGGAGCAGTGACCAGCTCGATCTCGAACACCATCAGCAACAGTCGGTCTTCTTTACGGCGTAAAGATACGAGAAGGGTCCATCTCCTGCGGGTCGCGGCAAGAAGGACACGCCGTCGTACGCGTCACCAGCGATGAGGTCCATCCCCGTGCATACGGGGAGCAAGTGGAGGCTGAGGTGGTGGGGTCGACGATGACGGGTCTATCCCCGCGTACGCGGGGAGCAGATGGTGGGTGTCGGCGATGCCGTGCAGCTCGCGGGTCCATCCCCGCGTGCGCGGGGAGCAGATGATGCAGACAGACCCGGGAAACCGGAGTCTGGGTCCATCCCCGCGTGCGCGGGGAGCAGTCTTGCTGACCTGCAGTTCTACCCCACCAACAACTCCCCCGGAACCACTTTCACCGAAACAGACAAACCACCAACCCCGTGCGGGCAGGGAACAGCCGGAGGTCGAGACGATGATTCCATACCCGCCCTCACACCCTCCACCAGGACATCCACACCACGATCTTGCTGACGCCCACCCACCGCCACCCCACCACCCACTCACAGGCGGCGAGGGCCTGGTCGAAGGGCTCGCCGATCTGTTCGCAGAGCAGTACCAGGGCGTCGTTGTCGGCGGCCTCGGTGTCGGAGAGCTAGCCGGAGGCGACGGTGAGCACCAGTTCGCCGATCTCGTGACGGGTGGCGAGGAACTCGTCGACCAGAGTCCGGCCGGCGGTGACGAACGAGTTCGCGGGTGGTTCGGCGGGTGGTGGGAGTGGGGTGCGGACGTCGTGAACGGCCTGGCGGACCACCGCCTGCACGGGTACACCCATTGTCAGACGCTGCTGGCAGCATCATCGCTATGAACGCCAAATTCACCACCCCGCCGCGGCCGTTCGACATCACCGCGCTCTTCCCTGAACTGGCCCCGCTGGCGCGCACGGCGACCCGACTGCACCCGCGCCCCGGCTCGCCGACCGTGCACGACAGCTCCGTCGGGGGGCCGCTCCTGTGGCCCGCCAACGAGCCGTGGCCGTACTGCGACAAGCCGCATGACAGCCGCGCGGCGCCGGTCGTCCACTCCCCGGACGACGTCCGGCTCCTCCGTCAGGACCGTGCCGCAGCAGCCGAGCGGCGGCGCCTCGACCCCGAGGCACCCCAGTGGACTCCCGAGGAACGGTCCACCTGGGAGCGGCTCTCGGACCGCCCGTGGTTCGACGGCCCGATCCCCCTCCTCCCCGTCGCCCAGCTCTACGCCGGCGACATCCCCTTCCCACGCCCGCCCGACGCGGACCTCCTCCAGGTCCTCTGGTGCCCCTTCGACCACGCGGAACATGCCAGCCCCAAAGCCGCACTGTTCTGGCGCTCCTCCGCCACCGTCACCGACGTTCTCGACGCACCGCCCGAGCCACCCATCATCCAGCGGGACTGCTACCTCCCTCAGCCGTGCCTTTTCTCACCGGAGCAGGTCACCGAATATCCCCACCCCTCGGAACTGAGCACTGAGCTTCAGGACCAGCTGGACGACGAGAGCCGCTGGCAGACGATCGACCCCGAGCAGTACCAGGCGTACGCGGACGACCCGGGCGAGCTCTATCTGAACAACCTCTCCACCGCGCCCGGCTGGACGACCGGCGGCTGGACCTGCTGGAGCCGCACCGATCCCAAGCCCCTTCCCTGCCCCGAGTGCGGCACCGAGCAGGTCCCGCTCCTGACCATCGCCTCCCGGGAATGGGACGGCGCAGCCGGACCTGGATCGCCGAGGAGGACCGGACGGACCCGGCCCCGCCCCCTCTGGGCGCCCAGGACGGCAACTTCACGCTCATCGACATCGTCGGCGGCTACAACCTCCAACTCCACGCCTGCCCGGCCGACCCGTCCCACCCCCACATCGAACTGGTCCCGTGAGATCTCGCGGAAGCCCTCCGCGCCGACGCACACGCCACAATCGGCACGGCGATCGACTCTCCAGTCAGCAGCCTTGGCCAACTACCAGATGATCCGAACGACGGGCCCTTGGCTTGACGTTTAACCTCATGGGCAGTTCACGCTTACCGTGGGCGCGTGAACGATATCGACACTGTGAGAGGTCGAGCACGAGTTCAGCCCAGGGTCCATCCCCGCGGGCGCGGGGAGCAGGACATGCTGGCCTGGCTGTCGCGGCCTCCGGTCCCGGGGCCGATGGGTCCTTCCCGCGTACGCGGGGAGCAGTAGTCGTACGGGCACCCGCGCGATCCGACGGTGGGGCCATCCCCGCGCGCGCGGGAGCAGTCTTGCTGACCTGCAGTTCTACCGCACCAACTGGGCCTCCTGAACCACTTTCACCGAAACGGACAAACCACCCGCCCATCTGCACAATGGCAGCAACGAATAGCAGATTCTGCGAAGCGTTAGGGCTTGCTTGAGCCGTGGTGCCTGGAAACAGGCATGCCCGGTTCTGAGGAGGCCGAGTCATGGCAACCTGACCCGGCTACCCGACCAGTGGCGCGGTATCGCCATGAGCACCGACAAGCCCGCCGTGCACTACCTCGCGGCACTTCAGGTCGCAGCAATCTTCCTCTGGGTCCGAACCTGACGCGAAGGCCGGTTACCTCTGCCAGGAGAGCGCCTCAACCGATGCGGTGTCACCCGCCGCCAGCAGTCCGAAGAGCCGGAGAACCTCCTCGCGGGCGACATCCCGCATCTCCCCCAGAGCCATCGAGTCCGCGTCCGGGTTCTCCCAAACCAGCAGACCGTCGCCGAAGGCGCTGAGGGACCACCCGCTCTCATGGGTGAGTGAGACATCGGGGTGCTCGTCATCGGCCTCTGCCAGACCATCGAGCACTCGCCTCATCGTCTCCGGATCAGGCTCGTCGACCGTCCCGCCCATGACGTCGTACATGAAGTAGCTCATTGAGCAATTACCTCATGCGGTGATCCACGGGACACTGCCTAAAACCCACCCCTACACGCGCGGGGAGCAGCCATCGTCAGCCCCGCGGCTGATGCCCGCCCAGGGCCCATCCCCACGTACGCGGAGAGTCGGGGGCGAGGCGGCGTTGGCGGGTGCCGTCGATGGAGGAACTCCAGCACACAATCACCCGACTGGAACAGAGGAACGTCGAGCAATCCTCACTACTGGAAGAACGGAACGGTGAGCTAGAAGCCGTCAGGGCAGCGAATCGAGAGCTGACGCGGGCCCTGAACCAGCGCGGGTGAGGCAGGGCCGCTCGCCGACGGCGAGCGGCCCCGTCACTCAGTTACTCATCACCGGCCGGAGGCTCGACCGTCTCGCCGGGAGACGTGTCGGCCGAGCTGCCGTTGTCCTGCCCCGCGTCCCCGCGGTCAGCGTCGTTGTCGCGGTTCTTACGGCGGGCATCGATGATCTGGAGCGCCACCGAGCCCACTGCGGCAGCAGCAGAGATCGCACCGAAGATCGTGTTGAGGTCCAACTTCAGTCCTTCCGGACTCTTGCAGGACCGGTATGCCTAACTACACCACCGGGCGCCCTCTACGCCTTCCGTGGTGATGCAGTTGACTACGGCCCCTACGACTGGGACGTCGAGGGGCCCCGAAACCCGGGGCTCTGGGCACCCGGGGGTCAGCCATGACCAATTCACCCGGTGGACGGCACGGTCGAGGAGGAACCTCGAACTCCATCACCCGGGACGCCTCGATGGTGTCGTGGGGCTCCAGTCGCTGAGCCAGTTGGGACAGAAACTCGTTCCAGCTCGTCGGTTCCATTCCGAGGACGGTCAACACCCGCAGCAGATCCAGAACGGCCTCTGCCTCGCGCAGCAACCGTGCCTCATCTGAATCCCTGGCGGCCAGAGCAGTGCCTGCGTCGCCGCGGTCTGACAGCTCCAGCAGTCTCTTAGGCGTCATGGTCTTCAGACCATCTTCCGGCATGACGGCAAGTGCGTTCAGGGCCCACAACGGAACCTCAGCGGCTTTCAGGACACGCAGCCGACGGTGGTGGCCTTCTCCCAGCGCGATCTGTTGGCCTCGCAGCTCTTCGAGTTGCTCGGCCAGCCTCCACAGCCGAGCAACGAACTCGACGGCACCATGGGTCAAGAGCAGGCTCCGGCTCCGAACCACATCGACTTCCGGGAAGGTCATCATCCGATCGTTGATCGGCACAGCAAAGAGCCGCAAGTCGCCCGCCATGTCCTCGCAAAGCTGCGCGAACGGCGTTCGGGGGGCACACTTCGCAAGTTCCCGCAACAGGGTCACCTGCTCATCAACGCTGAGGTTGGCGAGCGGGTACTCCTGCAGCTCGACGGAAGAGTGGTGGACCACGCGGTTGCGCGCATGGCGGATCGCATCAGCTGCGTCTGCCGAGACAGTCGCCATGAGGCGGCGGGCTTGCCGGAGAGAGAAACCACCCACCGGCGCCCGGTCCCAGTACTGAAAGTCCACAGCATCAGGCTACTGGATCACCCCCCGTGGCCTGCCGGGCGTTTCATACCTCAGTCCCGTTGTCCGCTGCCACCTGAATCGGGGATAGCGCTACACCTGTTGCACTGACTAACCTCCAACGCAACGGCACTGAGCTGCACATACTCCCAACCCCTCACTCCACACAATGCATCCGCCCCAGAGAAGCGGCGAGGTCCCAGCTCTGGCGGAGGCAACAACGAAGGACCCGGTCGTATCGGAGCCGTCAAAGGCAGTGGCGGTGTCGTTCGTCCCACCGAACGGCACGCGAACAACTGCAGGTAGCTCGGGGGGCCATCCTCGCGCGTGACGGGGAGCAGGCTCCGCGTAGGTCTCCGGTGCGGACGTGAAAGGGTCCACCCCTGTGCGTACGGGGATGGACCCTTCACGTTCAGTCGGTGAACTCGGGTCCATCCCCGCGTGCGCGGGGAACAGAGGCCCGGCAGTCGCCGAGGTGCCCGAGGGTCCATCCTCGCGTAGGCGGGAAGCAGGGACAGTTCCAGCCTCGACCATGAGCGTCCAGGGGGCCATCCCCGCATGCGCGGGGAGTGGTCCACGGGTGACCTCGGTGCCGTGCCCCGGAAGGGTCCATACCCGCGTGCGCGGGGAGCAGGAAGATCCCTGTGCGCCGCCGGACGTCGCCATGGGTCCATCCCCGCGCGTACGGGGAGCAGCCGACGGGGATCGTCTTGACGTGGCCGGGCGCGGGTCCATCCCCGCGTGTACGGGGAGTAGTGCCGCCGATGGCGGTGGAGACACCGGACGGAGCTTCCGCCAACTTGAAGTCGCAGGACAAAGGGCTGGTGTGACCGATCCCCGGGGTACTCGTGCTGGTCTTGGGCGGGAGCCCACGGAGAAGATCATCCGTCAGCGATTGATTTCGAGGTTCGTCAGGACGAGCAGAGCGCGCAGGAGGTGGGTGGCGCGGGCGGGGTCGGTGCGGAGCTTGGTGAGGATCCGCCAGTTCTTGAGGTGGGCGAAGCCGTGCTCAACCGGTGCCCGTCCGACGGCGAGGACACGGTTGGCCTCCTTCTCGCATCGAGTGAGCTTGTGGGTACGAGTGGCGATGTAGCCGGTGACGACTACGGGGTCGAGGATGTCGTTGTCCAGGCCGCGGAAGCCGAGGTCGGCCAACGCTCCGAGACCGGCGGCGCGCAGGTGGGTCAGGATGTGGTCGTGGCGGGCGGCGGTGTTGTCGTGGGTGCGGCCGGGCCGGGCGGCGGATATACAGATCAGGCGCCCGTTCTCGTCGGTCAGGGCGAGGAAGTGCAGGCCATGGCTGCGGTGCTTGCCGGAGTAGTTCCGCCGGTCGGCCTTGCCGGTGCGGCGTCTGGTGCGAATGAGGGTGCCGTCGATCAGGACCACCTCCCCACCCTGCCTGGCGACCTTCTTCAGGGCGCGGTCCAGGCGCGGCGCCTGGGCGGCGAGCAGCCCGATCAGCTCGTCGCGCCAGCGGCGGACGGTGGACTCGGACACATTGTTTCCGCCAGCCATGTCGGCCAGGCGCTGGTCGTGACGCAGCACGGCCAGGACGATCACCGCGATCTTCCCAGGCGGCAGGATGCGCCACCTGGAGCGAATCGCCTTCAGGTGGCGCCGTAGCAGATCGGCGAGGTGGTTGACGGTGCTCGTGGACAGCGGCAGACGGCACTGGTAGACAAGCGGGCAGGTGCACTCGGTGCGCTCTTCGGTATTCGTCACACAATTCCAACGGCCGCCGGGGGCACCCCGGTTACGCCCGTGCCGAGCCGCTCCGAGTGGCGGTGTTGCTGGTCACAGGCGAGTGGTGAACCGGCCGTCGGGCAGTTTCCGCAGCCAGCCGCGATCGACGAGCCTCACCAGCTTGCTGTGTAGCGGTTCCAGCTTCGCCTTCACGCTGATGTCCACCCCCACCACCTCGCCGACCTCACGGGCCATGACCGGTCCGGCGGCCTGCCGCACGGCGGCGATGATGCGCTGGTAGTCCCACGGCAGCGCGTCCTCCTCCACTCCCGGCTCGCGGTGCGGGATCAGCATCACCGCCCGTCCGGCCACTTGCCCCGGCATCGGTCGGGCTGACGAACGTTCCTCGGCGAGCTGCCCGGTCATCCGTTCAAGGACGCGTTCGGCGACGGCGAGTTCGTCCCGCTCGGCCCGCACTTCCGCCAGCTGTTTGACCAGCTGCTCTTCGAGTTCGTCCAGTTCCGCGCGCCGCGCGGTGATCCGTTCCAGCAGCTCGGGATCCAGCATGCACCGGATCGTAGAAGGCTGCCGGACTACGGCGAGCAAGAACCGGACAGTTCAGCTACCTACTTCTGCTGACGACCGCTTGTTCAGGGCTCGATCGCTACGAATGTCGGTTCTGGTCGGGCCGACCATACGCCAGACGCTGAGCTTCGGCCGTGACCTCGGCATCGAGCTGGGCCAACGTCCTGTTTTCGTACTCGACGATGTCGTACTCGTCATCAAGCTCAGCAAGACGCTCGGCCAGGGGTAGCTGGTGGCCGAACCGCTGGTGGATGCGCATAGCAAGCTCTCGCGGCGTCAGCCGGCCCGCCAGCATCTGGTGCGCGAGCGCCCGCACGACAGCGTCCTGCCCGGCCTCGCTGTCGCGCGGGTAGAACACAAGGTCCAGCTCGTCGAGTACGACGGGAAGCAGGTCGGGAACGTCGTACTCCGCCTCGGCACGTGTGTATCCGGCCAGAATGCGCAGTGCCGGGCTGTCTAGTCCGGCAACGAGTGCCGCGCAGGCAGCCTCGACGACATCGTGAGCATGGGCCTCGCCGATACTCCAGAGAACAGCGAGGTCTTGCAGGTCATCGGTTGCGGCTTCGATCGGCGACACCTACGCATGATCCCCTGCACAAGATGATCCCGTCGACTGCCTTTCGACTCAGGCGCCGACCGCGCTGACGGACGATCTACTACTCAGACAGTCGCCCGTGACCAGCACGAGCGCCCCGAGAACCGGTCACACCAGCCCTTTGACCTGCGACTTCAAGTTGGCGGAAGCTCACGGAAGTCCATCCCCGCGTACGCGGTAAGCAGCGCGGCGACAGGCGCGCGCTGCCCTACATCGAGGGTCCATCCCCGCATACTCGAGGAGCTGCGACCTGACCGCGAAGCGGGGACCATCTCCGCCGTGTACGGGGAGCAACCGAAGAGGGCGTCTTCGCTGGCGACGATCTGGGGTCCATCCCCGTGTGTACGGGGAGCAGCACGGCGCCGAGATTCGCGTCCTGAACGGCCCTGGCCCATCCCTGCGCGTACGGGGAGCAGGTCGCGGCCGCGGCTCTGCCCCACCCCGGCCGCCGGGAGTCCGTCCCCGCACATGCGGGGAGCAGTAGAGCTCGCCGGCGGCCTTGCCGCTGAGAGCCAGGGGGCCATCCCCGTGCGTACGGAGAGCAGAGGGAAGCCAGCCGCAGACTCGGCCGCGCAGCGGGGTCTCGCGATTGCAGGGCTCATCCCCGCACAGGCGGGCGCAGGACTACAACAGCGACAAGGCTACGGATCGTTCGGGGCCATCCCCGCACGCGCGGGGAACAGTTGACGTCGCCCTGCCCGACCGTAACCTTGCCGGGTCCATCCCCGCACGCGCGGGGAACAGCCAGTGGTCTCTGTATCGAAGCCCATGATCGGGGGTCCATCCCCGCACGCGCGGGGAACAGCCAGTGGTCTCTGTATCGAAGCCCATGATCGGGGGGCCATCCCCGCACGCGCGGGGAGCAGAGCACCTTGATGACCGGCTTGTTGTAGGCGGCAGGTCCATCCCCGCACACGCGAGGAGCAGGCCTTCGAACTCGAACCGGTCGAGAACGATGGGGGTCCATCCCCGCACGGGCAGGGAGCAGTTGGCACCGTACCGTCATCCGACCTGGCCGTAGGGTCCATCCCTGCGGGCGCAGGGAGCAGCCAGAGCGGCTTATCGACCCGGACGCAATCCGGGGTCCATCCCCACACGCGCGGGGAGCAAGGTCAGAGTTGGCTCGCGAATACGCGAGCGCCGGGTCCATCCCCGCGTACGCGGGGAGCAGTCGTCGCCGAGCTGCCAGGACCCGAACCGCGCGGGACCATCCCCGCAGGCGCAGGGAGCAGGTTCGCTCACTGACATGCTGATCGAACGTGCCGGGCCATCCCCGCGTACGCGGGAAGCAGCAGGTCCAGTACTGGGTGTCGTCCGCGTTGTCGGGGCCATCCCCGCACGCGCGGGGAGCAGCACAGGCGGGTGGCGAGGACCGGGATGGTCCAGGGTCCATCCCCGCGTGCGCAGGGAGCAGGGCGAGACACTCGCCGCCCGGTGGGCCCTTCTGGGTCCATCCCCGCACACGCGGGGAGCAGCAGGTCGACACGGTCTCGAAGCTGGCGGCGTCGGGTCTATCCCCACAGGTACGGGGAGCAGCGAGGCCTCCGGTCGCGGCGGTTGAGACGTCAGGGGCCATCCCCGTGCGTACGGGGAGCAGTCCTTGGCACGGGCCTTGGATGTCGGCTTCCCGGGGCCATCCCCGTGCGTACGGGGAGCAGTCTTCCTGACCTGCAGTTCTACCCCAGCCTCGGCCCCGCCTGAACCACTTTCACCGAAACAGACAAACCACCCAACCCAAGCGAGCACAGCCACCTCACTCACGCGGGGAATCCATCCCCCACGCGCGGGGAGCAGCACGACCCCGAGTTGGCTCTCCCCGGGTACGCGGGTCCATCCCCGCGTACCCGGGAAGCAGACCGCCCACGGCGGGGCGTCCTCGGCACAGGGTCCATCCCCGCGTACGCGGGAAGCAGTTCGCCCCTACCGACGAAATGAGCGAGACGCTGGGTCCATCCCCGCGCGTACAGGGAGCAGGCAGTGCCACGCCGACAAAGGGCCGCACCCGCCGTCCCGTGAACCGTCATACAGCCCAGCCCACCCGACCCCGATCGGCCCTCGCAGAGGAACAGCGAAAGCCGTGACAGCCGCAACCAGACCTGCTAGCCACCCCACAACAGCCGCTTAGTCACCCCATGCCAGCGACCACGACCCGCCCCACACCCTCCACCAGGACATCCACACCACGAACCCGCTGACGCCCACCCACTGCCGCCCCACCACCCACTCACAGGGGCACACTCGGGGCATGAACCATCCCATCGAGTCCCCCGACGCCCTTCTGCACGCCACCGTCGCGGCGATCGCCCACCGGACGGAAGAGGACCCGAGGCCGGCCGGGGCGCTGCAGTCGGTGCTCGAACTCATCGACAACGACGAGGCAGAGCTCGCCCTAGACCACCTCGCGCGGAGCCTGGAGTACCACCGGATCCCAGTGCTGCGGGAGGAGCACGACCGCCTGGTCACTGAGGCAGCCCGACTGGACTCCGAGGACGTGCTCTCGGAGACGGGTCTCGAACGGTTCGTCATCGACTGAACCAGCACGAGCCGCCACCCCTCGACACCTCTCATTCGGCAGGTACGGGCGGTCGGTGGTGCCTGGGGAACCGTGACGGGTCCATCCCCGTGTGTACGCGGGAAGCAGGGCCAGAAGCACCACGTGCACCTCTCCCAGGCGGGTCCATCCCCACTTGCGCGGGGAGCAGCAGATGCCCGGGGTCCGGTCGCTCCGGTCGCTGCCCCTCCCCCGCACGGGCGGGGAGCAGTCCGTCAGCCTCTCGCGCGAGGCCAGGGCCGCGGGTCCATCGAGCAGTCGTACGCGGGGAGTTTGGTGCCCAGGGAGAGGGGTCCATCCCCGTGCCTACAGGGAGCAGACAGTGCCGCACCATCAAGGGCCGCACCCTCCCGTGAACCGTCACACAGCCAAGCCCACCCGACCCCGACCGGCCCTCACACAGGAACAGCGAAAGCCATGACAGCCGCAACCAGACCTGCTAGACACCCCACAACAGCCACTTAGTCACCCCATGACAGCGACCACAACCCCACCCTCGCACCCTCCACCAGGACATCCAGACCACGAGCCCGCTGACGCCTACCCATTGCCACCCCACCACCCACTCACAGGCGGCCAGGAGAGGTTCGGTGAGACGGCCCACCGTCGGTGTAGAGCCGCTCGTGCGAGGCGTGTGCGCGGTTCTGAGCGCAGCAAGGCGGCGATCGTCTCGGTTTGTGGGGGGCAAGAGATTGAATGGGCGCGCACATTGCGGTGTGGGTAGCGGGTACGGGTCGGGCGTTGGTGCTGGTGCCGACCTTGGATGTGCTGGTGTAGACGACGTCGATGCGGGAGTAGCTGCCCAGCTGTGTGGTCACACAGCTGGGCTTCGCGTTCCCTCGTGGTTCAGCTCTCTGCCTCGTCGTCACCGTCGGCGGTGTCGACGGTTCGGCGGTATTCGGGGTGGTTCTTGTCCATCTGGATCCCGAGATGGACCGGTGCGGGGTACTGGGTGCGGTGTTCCCAGTGGAGGGCGTGGTCACAGAGGCGGGCGGCGGTGAGCCCGTAGGTGAGCAGGGGCTGGTTGGCCGGGTGGTGCAGCACGGTGATCTCCGTTGCCGTGTGGCTGTACCAGGTTTCGGCTTGTTCCTTGGGGTCGGTGCTGCCCCACCGGGTGTAGGACTCGCCGGCGCGGGCATAGCGCGCGCCTCCGGTGAACTGGTGGGGGAGGTTGCACAGGATGAACGTCTGGTCGGCCGCTTCCAGCTGGAACAGGCCGGTGGAGAGTTTGCCCTCCTCGGTGACGGGCTCGTCGTGCTCCGAGATGTGGCGGAGCCGTTCAATAAGGGCCGGTCGGGCGACATCCTGGCTGCCGGAGGTGACCCGGACGACCGCTCGTGGGCGTTGATCGGGTGGGAGTGTGAAGCCAGGCAGTGCTGGCCGCTTGTTGATCTGACCGGCGGCGTCGGGTGTCTGGCCCAGGTTCTTGTTGGCGAGCAGGGGCCAGATGCTGCGGGCTTCGCTTCCGGAGACGTAGAGGACGTATCCCTGTGCTGGGCCGGCGTGTCCGCCCAGTTCGTAGAGTGCGCGGTCGATGTGGCGGGGTAGGAGGTCGTCGCGGCGTCGGCCTTCGGGTAGTGGCCGGGCACGGAAGTGGTGGTTGGCGGTGGCGTAGTCGAGCCAGGCGCCGGGACCTGTGTGTTCGGCGGGGAGGTAAGCGAGGGTCCGCCAGTGCGGGCCGTGGGGGACGAGGGCGACCAGGGTCCACATCAGTTTCGGCTCGTCGGTGGCGATGCGCCGTTCGCCGCGCTGTTGGCGCAGGTGGAGTCCGACGTGGACGAGTGGTTCTTTGAGGCCGTGGGGGCCGGAGCTGAGGGCTTTGGTCAGTCGCGGGTGGACGAGGCCGGCCACGCGGGATAGGTCGGCTACGGCCATGTGGCCGCGGTGGTGTCCTTGGAGTTCGAGGCCCAGGAGCTCGAGATCCGTGGTGAGCTCGCGGGCCTTCTTGCGCGGGTTGCGGCGTCCGGGCTTGTAGAGGGTGAGGAATTGCGCGAGGACGCGGTGGCGGGCGAGTTCGCGGTTGACTCGGTGCTTGGCGTCCAGGGTGTCGGGGTCGATGACGGTGGAGTCGGTCTTCTTCGAGGCGCGACGCTGGCGTGCCCAGGCTTTGGGGTCGTACTCGGTTTCGCATAGGGCGAGCAGGCGGGTGTCCTTGGGGGCGTCGAGACCGCGGAGTTGCTTAACGAGGGCGGGGCGCTGGTCGTGGTGCTTGCCGTGGGCCAGGAGCTCTGGTGCCGGCTGGAACAGGACCTCGACGTGATCGTTGAGGGGGACGGGCTTGTTCTCGCCGATGCCGGTGGCGGCGAGGTCGGGGCGGTTGAAGTGGTAGGCCAGCAGCATCTGCATGCGCGTGCGCATGGCCTGGCTGATGTAGAGGGCGAGGATGCGCAGTTTCCGGCATCCGGAGGCAGCGATGATCTGTGGCAGGTTCTCGTCGTCCCACAGGATCGTGTCGCGGCCTTCGACGGTGGTACGCCCGTGGTTGAAGGGGCGGCGGCCGGCGACCTGTACGCACGTGAGCAGGGGCTGGTCGAGGATGGTGCTGACGTGCCGGGCGAGTTCCCGTTGGCTGTGCATGCCCGCGCCTCTGCCGACGGGATAGCTCGTGGCGAAGGGGACGAGGGCGCGGAGTTTGCCAGGCGGGCCGCTCAGGTCGAGGGCGCTGGGTGCGAGGAACTCGTCGTCTTTGTCACGAGGGAAGACGTGTTCTCCGTGCAGACGGATCCAGGCGTCCAGAGCCAGACGGGTGGTGTGGTTGAGGTGGGTGTGGTTGCCGTATCCGCCGAGCTCGAGGTTGAGGAGGGGGCCCTGAGAGTCACGGGGCTCGAACCAGGCCGTGCGGGCGTTGCGCAGGGTGTTGCTCAGCCGGGAGACGGAGGGGGTCACGACGGCCACGGGGTGGGGCAGGCCGGGGTGGGACTTCATCATGACGTCGAGACGGAGGGTGGCGTATCTGGCGGCCATCTTCCAGGTGCGGTCTTCCTCGTCGTTGTCGGCGATGTCGTCGAGGGTTTCACCGCGGGCGGCGAGCCAGGTGTTGCTCCACAGCAGTTCGCGGTCCCACACCTGGAGGCAGTTGGCGAGATCGCGGCGGAAGGTGACGGTCTTGCCGTCGATCGTCCACGTCTGAGCGGAGAGCTTCTCGGCGATGGTCCAGCCGGCGGCCGTCCACACCCAGCCGGGGGCGTCGATGCAGGCTGCGGTGCGGGTGATCTGGTCCCACAAGCGGACTTCTTCGGGGGTGGTGCCGGCGATGAGGTCGGCGGTCTGGCTGGGGTGCTGGAAGGTGAAGCTGTCGGCAGGGGTCTGCAGCAGTGCCTGTTCCCAGAGGGTGATGGCGGCGTGCAGGTCGTCGCGGTTGATGGGCTGGGTGGTGGCGAGGAACTTCGGCGGGTGGGCCTTGGAGGCAGGGTAGAGCGTGGCACTGGTGTAGCCGATGGCGCGCAGTACGGTCAGCAGGCCGCTGTAGGGGAGGTTCGCTTTGGATCCGGTGATGCCGCGGTATTCCTCTCGCAGCTTCTTCCAGGCGGTGTCGATCTTCGCCTGGGGCAGGCGGTACAGCAGTACCGATCCCAGGAGTTTTTCATCGGTGTGGCAGGCCAGCAGGGATAGCTGGGTCTGGTCCGTGGTCATCAGATGCCTTCGTGATCAAGGTCTTCGCTGCGGGGCAGGGGGACGTGGGTGAGCGGCGGGATGTCGGGTGCGTGGGCGAAGTCGAGCCAGGCGGTCAGGGTGGAGCCGTAGACGCGGCGGAGGCTGGCCTGTTCGTCTTCGGTGAGGCCGTCGTAGTAGGAGCGGACCAGCGAGGGGAAGTCGGAGCCCAGGCGGGTGTCGAGGAGGGAGTTGTCGACGAGGTAGAGCTGGACGGGGGTGCCTCCGCGGCGGGCACGGCCGGCAAGCTGGATGAGGTCGACCAGGATTCCGGCGAGGATTTCCGTCTTCAGGTAGCGCGGGAGCCGGCTGAAGCGGGGGTCGCTGCGCAGCAGGGTGTGCAGGTGTCTTCGGGCTGCCCGGCTCTGGATGGCGAGCATGCGGGCGGGGTCGGGGCCTGGGCACGCCGCGCTGATGGCGGTTGCGTTGATGCTGGCGTACATCGCCTCGGGCGAGTGCAGGTCGGCGACGGGGCGTAGGCCGACCCAGACCGAGGCCAGCGCGGAACGTTCGGTGCCAGGGACGAGGATGTTCAGTCCGCGGGCGACCAGCGACAGGGGCGCGCAGATGACTTTGACGTGGGGGTGGGTGCGGGGCAGGTCTTCGAGCTGGTCGATGGTGATGGTCACGACGCCGGTGGGCAGGTGGATGCCGGGCGGAATTCCTGTTTTGGGGACGACAACGGCGATCCAGGAGGCTTGCACCGCGGCCGAGGCGATGCCGGAGGCGAGAAGGATGGCCTGTTTGTAGGAGTTGGAGACGACCATGGCTCTGGCCCGGTCGGGGTCATCGATCTCCAGCTGGCGGAGGTGCTCGGAGAGCCGGTTCTGCCACAGCCGCTCCCCGAGTTCCTTGATTTTCCCCGGTTTGTGGGCTTCGGCGATGCCTCCGATGGTGATGGGGTCCCATACGGTGTCCGAGGCGGAGACGTTGCCGGCCAGGGCGGTGACCGCGCCGGGGGCGGCGTCGGTCATGACGTAGGCGGGCTCGGTGTGTACGTGCTCGCAGGCCGCGCGCGGGAAGAAGGCAGTCGCGGACAGGGCGAGGACGCTGCGCTCGATGCCGGCGGTGGCGAGGGCCATGGTGCCGCCGAGCTGGACGGTTCCGGTGTGGGGGTCGCCGCCGAGGGACTGGACGAAGAGCTCGCCGCCGCCCCTGTTGTCCTTATTGATCTTGAATCCGAACAGCTGGTAGCCCAGGGGCCCGTACGGCAGGGCGCCGTTGTGTGTGAAGGAGCCGAGGGCTCGTGCCAGTTCACGGCCGACGGTCAGCTGGGAACCGAGTCCGGCGATCACTGATTTCAGGTAGGTCAGGCTCTGGTGGAGGCTGCCCAGCCAGGCGCGCACGAGCAGCGCGTTGGTGACGTCCGGGTGCCGCATCTTGGGGATCTTGAGGCGTTTGAGCGCTCGGGAGATTTCCGTTTTGAGGACGGGCAGTTCGTCCTCGCTGGTGTCGCGGCTGACGGCCCGGGCGAGGATGCCGGCCAGTTCCTGGAAGCGCGGGTGCGGGGCGGTGCCGTCGTCGGAGTCGGGGAAGATGGCGCGGAACGCCTTGTGAATGTCGGGGTCGAGGCGGACGTGTTCGTCGAGGCCGAGGAGATCCCTGATGAGGATGCGGTCCCAGATGCCTGGCACGTGCCAGCCGGAACCGGGACGTTCTTCCTCGTGCGTGTCCTGCTCGAGCCAGAGCTCGCCGTCCAGAACGTAGTTGAGGAACTGCTCCCCCAGTCCCCTGGCCTTGAACAGGGCGTTGACCACCCGGCGGTCGGCCGCCGCTGCCAGGCTCTGCCGCTGCTGGTCCACCTCGAGCAGCAGCGAGGTCTTGCCGATGCCACGCGTGGCCAGGGAGAAGGCGTGGGCACCCGTGGAGCACCAGCTGTTCTGCAGGTTGTCGACCTCGTCGACGATCAGGTGGCGGCAGTGACGGTGGAGGAACTCCATCACGGAAATCTGCCGAAGGAGATGCCGGCCGGTGTCGACCGGGACTTGGATGAGGCCGCGCAGCAGGTTGTGATGGTTGGTGACGATGATGTCTGCCTGGGCCGCCTCACGGAACAGCGCGTACTTCCCGCACACTCCCATCCGCGGGCAAGCATGTGGTCCTGCGGGTTCCTCGTGCCCGGCTCCGGCCACGGAATCAGTGACCTTGGTCAAGGCTCGGCACGGTTCGCGGCCGCGAGTGACTTTGGGGCCGTCCGTCACCCATGCGGACAGATCGCATCCGTAGGCGAGCCGGTCGTGGCGGTCCTCGCGGCTCTGTTCGGCGGCGCGCTGGGCCTGTTCGGTGAGGCGGGTCTCGGTGACCAGCGGCACACAGCGCAGCTTGTGGCGGGCGGTGGCCTGGGTGAGCTGGGCGGTGACCTGGAGGACGAGTTCGTCGTCCGCTGCGATCTTCTCGGCGCCTGTGAGGCTGTCGTGGATCGTGCTGACGACGATGGCGACGGGGCCCTGACCGCGGTCGGCCAGGAGCGGGGCAAGGTTGTTCATCAGCACGCTCTTGCCCACGCCCGTCGGCGCGTTGACGATCGTGAGCTTCCCGGCCGGCAGGTTCAGACGGGCGACGGGGGCGCCGGAAGCGTCGTGGAGCCGGTCGATGAAGGAGGCGAGCACGCCCGGCTTCCAGCCGTGGTGGCCGGGTCCGGCCGCGGCCTGGCGCCGGGCCAGGCGCAGGATCTTCTTGCGGGTGACGGTCGTCGTGGCCGTGTACGGGGCGGTCGTCACCCGCAGCGGCCGTGCACAGGCGTCTTCTTCGGTGTCGGGGATGGTCACCACCGAGGGCTCGGATCCCCCGAACTGCCATAGGCCGGGGCCGGCCACCGGCAACGGCAGGCGGGTGCCGTAGTAGTAGCCTTCGGCTTCGCGCACCAGCTCCCGTGCCAGTTCCAGCGGTTTTTGAGCGTGCGCGGCCAGCAGGTAGGTCGTCTGGCCGGGCGGCACGTCATCAGGGGGCCGGTACAGGCCGCCGTTCAAGTTCGCGCAGGTCCGTGCGAGCGCCTCGAACATGCCGCGTCCGGCCAGGTCGTCAGGGCGCACGTGCCAGTACCGGCCTGCCAGCTCCCTTACGCGCCGTGGGACCTGGGGCCAGTGCTCCCACAGGTCCACGCGGGCGGCCGCGAACACGTGAGCCTGGTCCAGCGGCACGACGGTCCGGCCGTCTGCGTTGCGGAAGCCGAAGTACTCCTCGGTCAGCGCCAGCGCCGCGGCGACGGACAGCTTGCGCAGTTCCCACTCCTCGGACCTCACCTTGGTACTCCGCACGCGGTCTTGACCTGCTTGACCAGGCGGCTGACCGTGGTCACCTTGACGCCCCTGTCGCGTACCTGGGAGGCGAGGAAGTGCCGCTCGCTGTGCTGGTGGTCGGGCAGGACGATGGTCAGCCCGCGCCTCAGCCCCGGGTGCTCTGCCAGGGCCTTCCCGAGCGCGACGACCGACTCCCACGCCTTGGCGTCCAGCCGCCAGTGCCGAGTGCGCTTCCCCGGCACCGAGACGGTGATGTGCAGGTCGTACTCGTCCGGCCGCTGCTCACCCGGCCACATCTCCACATCGACGAACTGCAGGTCGGCCAGCTCGTCGCGCAGCTGGAGTTCGAGGAGTACGGGAAGGGTGCCGTAGCGCCACACGGGCCGGCTCACCGCCAGGTGATCGGCGCTGGCCGGCAGCGGTGTCACCGGCACGGCCGCCTTGCCGGTCCCGGTCAGCTCTCCCGGGCCCTGCCCTGTGCCGGGCGTGCACCGGTAGTGCACACCCCGTGGCGCATGGGCCTCACAGCGCACATCGAACAGTGACCCGGACCGCAGGGTCCGCATCGGCCAACGGCAGACAGGGCACGGATACCACCAGCCGTCGACCTGGCACCACGGCCAGTCGGCCACGGACTCGAAGAAGTCGAACCGCATCCACAGTCGGTCCCACTGGCGGCTCAGTTCCCTTACCGGGCCAGCTGCGTGCTGGCCCAGCAGGACGCGGGCACGCCGGTAGTCCTCCGGCGCGAGGCGCCGCATGAGGTCGAACAGACGCTGTTCTTCCTGTTCAGCGTGTACCCGGGCCCACGGCCAGTACTGTTCGAGCGCCGCCTGCGGTACCAGGTGCTCCCTGCACAGGTCCTGCACCGCGTCGCGGGCCAGTCCCTGCGCGTCGAACAGCCGCAAGGTGTCGAACCGGTCGGGCCTGCCCGAGGCCGGGGGAAGAAGCGGTCCCAGCGGACCGCGCAGGCCCTGGCGGAAGTCCTTCATCCCGATCCGTGCCGCCCGCTGCGGATGGTGGGCCGCTCGAAGCACCGCGAGGCAGTCCATCAGGAGCCGGCTGCGGCGAGCGGGCGCAAGTACCGGATCGCTTTCGGCGACGGCCGCCATGCAGCACGCCGTCAAGGCCTGGTCACGCCGCTCCTCGTCCGCGGCAACTTCTCTGACAGCCACACCAGAACACATAGCAACGACCTATGCGGAGTGCCGCATATCGTGAATACATGGACAACGAGCCCACCCGGACAGGTCAACAGCCCACACAGACGCCCCCGCCGGCGGCCGACACCCGCCACCGATGGCAGTGGGCCATGGCTCCCTCCGATTCCTCGGCGCCGGCCGCTGTCAACGAATCCGCGAAAGCTGGCAAGTGGCTGTGGTTCCTGCCCTTGCGCGCCCTCGATGCGAGCTGGCACCTCATCAAGACAGCTGTGGAAGCCGGACAGCTCGGACCGGGAGCCAAGGTCGCCACGCTGGGCAGCGACTTCGACGGCGACCCCACACGCCGGCCCGTGATCATCTACACGGCTGACCACCGCGACGAACGGGATGTGCAGCGCGTTCTGCTCGCCCTGCGCGCCCTCGGCGTCCGTGACGCTCTGGCCTACAAGACCGACGAAGCCACCGAGCGCGGAGCATACGGAGACGGAACCAGCATCTACACCAGCCCCGCCGGAACCACCAAAGTCATCCGCCGTGACCGTCAGGCCCGCCCGGCCGCACAACGCCCGCGGGCACCGCACGTCTGACCGGCAGAAAGGACCAGATGAACGCCCATCCGGTCCACACGCCGCTCGCCGCCGAGACCAGCGGGCGCGGAGCCCGCCCGGCCGCTCCCGGCCGGCGGCGCCGACGGACCCGTGGCAGGCCACGACTCAGGGGCGATGTCCACTGCGCCGAGAATCGGCAAGCTTCGCACGTAGGCTGCGGGCTGCAGATCGGTTGATCTGCGGATTCGGGCTGGTGCATCTGGAGTTGAGGTTCGCCGCCCGGCGAAAGACGGAGAACACGGCGCACGATCTGCGGCAGGCGGCCACGGCCGGGTACGGACAGGACGCTGACAGGCGCGTGATGCCGAAATCCGCCAAAAAGCGCTCTCGCTTGAAGCCTACGCAGCCACCGACGCCTACTGGAAAGGAACAGCGCGCGCAGCACCAACGCGGGCACGTGTTCTCCGCCTGCTGCGGGTCATCTCGCCGCGCTGTGCGAAGCGGGCGAGGTGCGCTCCCGCTCGTTCGAAGGCGGCGATCCACTCCTCGTATCCGTCGAGGGGACCGCCGGTACGACACAGGATGCGCGGCTCGGTGGTCATCAGCGCCATCGCGGGCAGCAGCGCGAATTCACCCGGGCCCGTACCTGGTACCAGACCACCATCGAAGCCGGGCACAAGGACGCCCACTACAGTCTGGTACGGCTCCTCGAGGAGGAGGCCCACCAAGCCTCACGGGGAATGGACAGCGGCTGGTGAGCGCTGCCGCGCATGGTGGAACGTCCCGCTGACGGTGGGAAGCCGGAACGGCCGATGCCACGCCACCACAGTCTTCCCGGCGCACCGCTACGGTGAGTCGTGCAAGCCACTGACAGCACGACGCCACCGAGGAACGCATGAACGAGTCCGCAATGCCGGACCCCGACGAGCGAGGATCAAGCACGTACGCGACCGGCGGTGGCGGCATTTCGTTCGCGCACCGCGTCGCGACCGTCTATCTCGCCGGGATGCTGACCGGCACGCGGCGGCCCGAAGCCTCTCATCTGCCGGTCCGCAGGGTGTCGTTCCAGACCGGTCCCGCGCACCCCGTGGACGACCTGCTGATCGAGTGCGGAGACGCGGCGGCCACGATCACCGTGGCCGTGGCATGCCGGGCGACGCCGAGCTTCACCCGGGGCCACGAGGAGACGGTGAAGCTCGTCAAGTCCCTGCTCGCCGAGGTCGCGAGGTTCGACGCCGACACGCATCAGGTCGCCGTCGCGACCGCCGGCCGACGCGGTCAGTGGGACCAGCTCGCGACGGTCTGCGACATCGCGCGTGCTCATGCCGACCCCGAGTCGTTCCAGACGTCCATGGACGTCGACGGCCGCTGGTCGAAGCCGGTGCGGGAGCGCCACGAACACTTCCTGGCGATGATCGGGAAGGCCGTCGAAGGCGACATCACGCCGCAGGAGGTCCTGCGCTTGGCGTGGCGGCTGCTCGGCCGGCTGCACATCCTCGGATTCGTGGTCCAGAGCCCGGACGACAGTGACCGCGCGGTGGCCGCGACCTCGCTGGACGGCGTGGCCTCGATCGCGGCCGACGGCGTGAAGGTCCGGGACCGGCTGGAGGTCGAGGCGACCCGCTACGACGCGACGGGCGCCGTGGTGGACCTCAGGATCCTGCGCCGTGACCTTCACGCGGTCCTGGACTCTCCCGCGACCCGCACCCCGCACGCGTGGTCGGTGCTCACCGAACAACGCAAGCTGGCCGTCGCCGGCGTCCGGACCACCATCGGTGACGAGTCGTCCGGCAAGCCGGTCGAGATCTCGTTCGCCGACCGCCGCGAGCAGCTGGCCCAGGCCGTGCGCGAGGCGGGGACTCACGCTTCGGCCTTGTTGGTGTCCGGCGAGTCCGGAACCGGCAAGAGCGCGTTGACGCTGTCGGCCGTCGCGGAGTCGGAGGCCGCGGACCCCGCCGGTTTCCAGGCGGTGGTGCTGAACCTCCGAAGTCTTCCCCAATCGAGCGTGGAGCTGCGAGCCGCCCTCGGGATGTCGCTCGAGGACGTGCTCGGGGAGATGTCAGCACCCTCTCGGGTCCTGGTCGTCGACGCGGCCGATGCCGTTCTGGAGCGGTCCCCCGGTCTCCTGGGGGATCTGGTGCTCGCGGCGGCAGCGGCAGGTGTCGGGATCGTCGCCGTGACATCCGACGTGGCCCTGGGCTTCGTACGGGAGCAGGTGGAGCTCGGGTTCGCCGGATCCCTTTCGTCCTTCGTGATGCGGCCGTTGGACGACGGAGACATCTCGGTCGTCTCGGGGCGCTTTCCTCTCCTGCGCGCGGTCTTGCGGAACCTGCCCGTGAACTCGCTGCTGCGCAGGCCCGTGGTGCTGGACCTGCTGGCCCGTACCGGGGCAGAGCCGGAAGGTTCACTGGGCGAGTGGGAGTGTCTTGACCTGGTGTGGAGCAGGATCGTCCGGGGTGACGGGCGGCCCGGTGTCGGCTCGGCGGAGGCGCGCGAGCAGACACTGCTCGCGGTGGCCGCGGCCGCCATGGGGCTGCCCGAGGACCGCCGTCCCAGCGCGGGCATCGACGCCGCGGCTGTCGACGCGCTGCGCCGGGATCATCTGCTATCGCCGCCGAGCCGATACCAGAGCCGGCCGGACTTCGCGCATGACGAGGTCCGGCGGTATGCGACCGCCATCCTTCTCGTCCACAGCGGACGCCCGACCGAGCTGTTGGAGGCGGCGGGGGCGCCCCGGTGGGCACTGTCGGCCGCCACGCTCGCCTGTAAGGGACTGCTGAACGCGCCGGACGCACGACCGATTCGCCTGTTTGCCGAACTGTGCGCCCAACTGGGGACGTTCGCGGCGGCGCACGGACCTCGATGGTCGGACGTCCCAGTGGAAGCTGTGCTGGAAACCCCCTTCGCGTACGAAAGCCTCAAGGCCGCGTGCACGGACACGTCGGTCGGCCTGGTCCTCGGCGACGTGGTGCGCGTCGTTCAGCAGAGACACACGACCGGTGGAGTGGTCGACCGTGTCGTCACGGCTCCCGTCGTGCGGATTCTGCTCGACGACGAAAAGCCCTGGGAGGTGTCGGAAAGGTCGTTCGAGCTGCTCTCGGACTGGCTGCAAGCCTTGTCCCTGGCGGACGTTCCGGCCGGCGACGATTTTCGCATCCGTCTGCGAGGACGCCTCCTCTCTCACTGGAGATCCTTTCCTCCTCCCGCGACCGGTGAGAGCATCCCACCCAAGCGGGTGTCCCGACGCCGCCACCAAACCCTGGACTACCACCTGACGGAGGAACGGTTCGTCGAAACGCTGGCGCTGCTCGGCCAGGACATCGACGATGCCACCGAAGCATGTCTTCGGGCCATCGCGGACGACGCGCCCGCGTATCTGGCGCCGGCCGTGGACTCGCCGTTGAGCGCTCGCGCCGTGGCACAGAAGGACCCGGAGCTCCTGGCGACGTTGATGACGGCCTACTACATCGACGACGAGTCGAGCCGGGGCCGAGACAAGGGCGTCCGAAGGCATCAGGGACGGTGGAAGGGGTTCGGGCCGCCCTTCTCCCAGTACCACTTCGGTGGGTTCTGGCAGCTGTTTCAGACAGCATCCCTGCCCACCTCGGTGCGGGTCCTGAACAGCGTCCTGAACAGCGGTGCGCGTGCGCGCGTGGCCGGGAGAGACGAGGAAGCGGACCGCGGTACGACGCTGAACCTCGACGGCACCGCCCGCTTCTACCTCGGCGACGGTCAGGTCTGGAGCTGGTACCGGGCCGCCTCGGCCGGCCCGCACCCGGCGATGAGCGCGCTCCAGGCGATGGAACGTCTCGCCGACACCTTGCTGAGCCGGGGTGCGGCGCCCGGACGCATCGTGGAGATGCTTCTCGAAGGCTGTGAGAATCTGGCCGTTCCGGGGATGCTGTTCGGCCTGCTCGTACGCCACGTGGAACGCGTCGGAACCGAGCTCGACCCGTTTCTCGCCGAACCGATCGTCTGGCATCGCGAAGTGAGCCGCGTGACGGGTGAGTATGCGGGGCTGCGTGCACAGACCGAAGGGCTCGCGAACCTCGAGCGTCGCCAGTGGACACCGCGTGAGGTGGCCATGTGGCTGGTGATCCACGGAGGGCAGGACCGTGCCCGGGCGTTGAAGGATGTCGCCGACAAGCTCGTCGAGAACGGCGACCAGCTCGGCATCAGCCAGGACCTCACGAAGAACTGGGCCGCCAATCTGGACTCGGACCGGTATCGCGTCACACGGCACGGCGATCAGACGTACGTCGAAGTCGAGCCCCCGGACGAGGTGCGGGCCGCGCTGGAGACACGCGCGGCCTACCAGGAGACCGTAGGGGCCAGCATGCGGCTGCAGAATCGGTACTGGGAGTCGGCCAACCGTGGCGCCGGGTACGTGTCTCCTTCGACGGAGGAGATCGGCGCGGACCTCGCGGCAGGCCGTGACCTACTGGAGTCCGACGAAGACCCGGGGTCCCCGCGGTACGTCGATGCCGTTGCCCACGTGGTCCGGGCCGCGGTCGAGCAGGCCGCCGCCGGTGACTCGGAGGCTCTCGGCGACGAAGCGCGGTTCGCGACGGAATTCGTCATGGGCATCGCGTTGTCGTTCCAAGAGAACGAGACGCGGCGCGACGATGACCAATTCTTCGACCTCGCCGCCGACCGCCCCGTGGCCAAAGTCCTGCCGGCGTTTCTCACGCCGGCTCTGGTGGCGCCGTTGAGGTCGGCTGACCACACGATCGACGAGGTCACCGAGGCAGGCTTCGCGATGGCAGGCGACGCGCCCTTGGAAACCCGTCTGTACCTGGCTCGTGGCTGCGATGTCGTCTGGAGATCTCCGTGCCACGGCGATCCTTGCATCCACGGAACCGCGTTGAACTGGTTGCTCGAGACGGCCCGTGGCGCGGAGATCGGCCCCTGGGACCAGGACGCCCAGCGATGGCCCAGGATCCGGATCACCGACGATGTCGCCCGCCGCCTCCAGGAACTGTCTGGTGACCCCGTCGACATCGCGGTCCTCGACGCGGCAATCCGGGGACTCGGCGCGGCCGCGTCGACCGACCATTGCCGCACGGGCGACGCGGCCGCGCTCCTCGCCACGTTTCTCGACGTCCAGCGCAGCGCCATGGTCGCGCAGAGCAGTCACCGGCAGTTCGCGGACGACCGCGGAACGCACACTCTCGTCGCCGCACGGGCCCTCCTGCAAGGCTTCTCGAGGCACGGTGACCCCGGCCCGGTGCTTGAGCACCTCGACATCCTCCGCTCTCATGCGTATCTGATGTCGAACTTCCTCCACGGTCTTGCCGCGGCGGGCGCGGAAAACGCAGAACTGGCCGAAGCCGCCCGAGGCGTCTGGCCGCCGTTGCTACGTCATGCCCTCGGCTACGTGGATGACGGCCCGAGCCCCTACCGCGACCGTCCCTGGGGTGCCTGGGCCGCCGCCGCCCTGCTGCCGGAACCCCTCCAGTGGACGCAAGGCCTTGACAACGAAATCACCGGGGAACCCGTCGATTGGGTCCGCGCCGAGGACCTCATCGAGGCGATCGACGACTGGCTCCCGGCCGCTCGGGGCCAGGTGAGGCCCATCAACGCGCTCATCGGCATCCTGCGAAGACTCCCGAAGGAAGTGCAAGCCACCCGCGGCGTGCGCTGGGTCTCCGCCCTGTGCGTTCAAGAGGGGCTTGTCACAGTCAGGCTGTCAGGGCTTTCGGACGACTGGCTCACGGACATCCGTAGCACAGCCGAGGAACTCGGCGAGGCTGAGGAGTGGCAAATGCTCGTCGACGCCTTGGTGGTCGCCGGGAACGAGAGGCTGGCCCCGTACAGCAGGTGACGTCCCCGCACATGACGCCACAGCAGACTTGTCAAAATTCTTGACCGGATGTTCTGGTTTGGCCAGCTTCTCTCGCCGTGGGGAGAACCAAGAAGTTCGAGCCGGACATCGTACTGAAACACGCGCTGGAACTGTTCTGGCGCAAGGGGTACGAGCCGACCTCCCTGCAGGACTTGGTCGATCACCTGGGTATCTCCGGGGCAAGCCTCTACGCGACCTTCGGCAACAAGCACGAGCTCTGCCTCAAGGCCATGCAGCGGTACCGCGAGGACGACGAGCTGGTGCGCCGCTTGTCGCAGCCCGGCTCGGCCGTCGAGGCGATCCGGGCGCTGCTGAACGACCTGGTCGAGGTCAGTCTCGCCGATGCGGAGTTCGGTGCTGATCGCTCTGTCCGTCTTGAACTGCCCCCGCACGCCCGGTCACCCCGGGCGAGGCCAGCAAGTCCGCCGCCGAACCCGCGCCCTCCGTGCCGACGCCCCTCCCCCGCCCCTCCGGCATTCTCCAACAGCACCTCGAACCGGCACTCCGGTCGAACGGCTCCCCACGGAATCAACCTCCACTACGTCATCGGCGGACAGGGCGACCCCTTGTTCCTCCTCGGCAGGTGGCCCCAGACCTGGTGGAAGTTCCACAAGGTCATGCCGGCCCTCGCCCGGCTGGCTTTGTCGCCGAGAGTCAGGAGCGTTTGTTGGTCTCCGCCGAGAACGGTCCGTAGGCAGCAGGAAGCATGTTGCTGAGTTCCGGGAGCGCACCGGTCCTTGCTTCCGGCTGTCTCGTGTGCTGGCCGGCTCGGAGCAATGTGGCTATGGCGTGGGCCAGGTGCCGAGTGCCTGGGCCAGCCGGTCGCTCTGCTCGCGGGCGATTCCTTGGGCGAGGCGGATTCCGCACCGCGGGCTGCCGGGCTCGTCGCAGTGCAGGATGCCGGGAAATTGCTGCTGGGTTCCGGAGAGCGGGGAAGGGGAGGGCAGGGCCCATTCAGCCGGTTCCCACAAGGGATGGTCCCGCAGGAGAGCATCAGCCAGAACAGGCGACATGTCCTCGCCGATGCCCACCTGGACGAGAGCGTCGCTGATCAGCATGGCTCCGTCCGGAGGCAGATTGCTGTCACCGAGAGTCGGAAGCAGGAGCAGCAGGCGAACGTGCGGCGCATGGATCCCGGGAGCCTCGGGGTCGGGTGTGCCGGCGATGTGCGTGAGCTCCCGCCAGGACAGTCCAGGACCGGCCTGATGCCCGTCGACGGTGGCCAGGTAGCCGTGCCGATCCCACTCAGGGTGGGAGACGAAGTACTCGGTCCCCAGGTCATCGGTGAAGTTGCGACCCACGATGACCACGCTGTGCTTGTCGGCGAACGGAATGCGGAAGACCGGCCAGCGATCCTCGTCGGTCAGGGCCTCACACGCTGCGTCCGTGTCGGCCTCGTCAGCGCCGAACCACAGCGGATCTGGGTCGTTCTCCTCGGTCTGGCACATCCACAGCAGGTAGGCAGCCCAGAACCCAGGCAGGGCCAGCAGCTCCTCCGCAGCAACGAGGGGGTTGTTCTCATATCCATCGATCAGCACGCGCCCAGAGTGCCACCCAGCTCTGACAGGCCTGACGACCGCTACTTCCCGTGAAGGATGTTCTTACTTCTCGCCGATACCACGGAAGACAGTGATCACGAAGTGTTCCTGAGCAGCGTCAACAACCGTTCTCGGATATGACCTACATAGCCACCCGGCAGACGCCATCGGGGAGTGGGACCCCTCATAGAGGGCCATTCCCCCACCGTCCGGCACCTCTCGGCCCTTGCGTTCACGGGCTCGGCAAGCGGCTCCGGAGCGGCACCAGGGCTGGATGGGGGCGCCACCATCCTGAACGACGTGGACGTGGCCTGGAAGCGGAGTGGCCTTGCGCGGGTTGGTCATCCCAGCTCGGCATCACGGGTGGTGGACCGCGGGCGGTTTCGCGCCCATTTCTCAAGATCGGTGACCCTGTAGAGGAGTTCGGTGCCTCGCTTGTCGGCTGAGGCGGGAAAGCCCTCGTCGTTCGCCCGGGCCCAGCGCAGGGCCGCGAGGGACCCGACGGGCAACGTCTGCTGTGCCTCGCGCAGGCCGATGAGCACACTGCCGGATGATTGCTGCGCAGCGTCGGGGACGCATTCGTTCGGTGCCGGGCATTCGGTGGGTCCAGTCACAACTGGGCGCTTTCGCAGCATGCTCGCCTTCTCGTTCCTCACGCTCCCGGACATGGCCCATTCACGGGCCTGCGCCTCGCTAAGTGGCTGTTGTCGTTCCGATCTTGCACGGCGCCGCTCGAACGGGAGGTTGGTCGAGTGAGTGTGGCGGCCGCCGCCGCACAGGGAGTAGAGCTTCTCGCTTCTGGATTTTCGTTCTGTTGTCGGTGGTGGCAGGCAGTGATCCCTGCGGTGTACCGGCGGTATGCGGTGCGCGCGGGGTGGGAGGCCTGACTGCTGAGCGGCAGGCTATTCGTGAGCAGGTGCGGCTGGAGGCCGGGATCCGATTCGAGGCGCGTGAGAAGACGTCGGTGATCGCCCGGGATGCGGGGGCCGCGCATCGCCCATAGCGTCTGGGCATGAGCGATGACGCGCGGCTTCCCGGCAGGCTCGGTTCGGTGCGGATGGACGGGGAGGTGCCGGAGCGCGGGGACCTGGGCCTGGTCTTCGACGAGCTGGACTACCAGATGGCCTGCCAGGCGTACCTGTGGGCGCTGCCGTTGGTGTCGTACGCGCAGTGGCAGAAGGTGCACCGGGAGGTGTTCGGGGCGGGCCCGTTCGACCTGGTCCACTACGTCACCTACCGGGACCGGCTCGGGCTGATCACCGCGAACGCCACCACCCCCTACATCCTGAACTTCATCGACCTGGCCGCCACCGGCCCGCTGGTGATCGAGCTCCCGGCCGGCCCCACCGCAGGCGGAGTCTCGGACTTCTGGCAGCGCGAGATCGCGGTGATGGGCGAGATGGGCCCCGACCATGGCGAGGGCGGCCGTTACCTGGTCCTGGCCCCCGGGCAGGCCATGCCGGACGGCGCCGAGGGTCTGCGGGTACTGGCGTCCACCGGGACCAACATCATGTTCGGGTTCCGTACCCTGGACCCCGACCCCGTGCGCTCCAAGGAGCTGGTGGAGGCGGTCCGGCTCTACCCGCACGGGCAGCGCGACAGTGCCCCGGCCACCCGGATCGTCTCTCCCGACGGACGCCCGTGGTCGGGCGACCAGCCGGGAGGCCTGGAGTACTGGGAGCGGTTGCACGCCATCTACCAGGACGAGGTCGTCGACGAACGCGACCGCTTCTTCCTCGCCATGCTGGGGCAGCTCGGCATCGAGAAGGGCAAGCCGTTCACCCCGGACGAGCGTCTGGCCGGCATCCTGACCCAGGCCGCCGCGGCGGGTGAGCTGATGGCCCGGGCGAACTCCTTCGCCAAGCGGTTTCCCGGCTCCCGGTACTGGGACGACCGGCAGTGGGACCTGGTGCTGATGCTGGACCGCTCCGACCAGCGCGCCGCACACCACGACCAGCTCCTGGAGCGCGCGGCCTGGTTCTACGAGGCCGTCAGCTTCTCCGCCGCCATGAAGAGCCAGACCCCCGGTCAGGGCCAGGCCTACCTCGCCACCTACACCGACGCCCGTGGCGAGTGGCTGGACGGGGGCCGTGCCTACACCCTGCACGTGCCCGCCGACGTCCCCGCCAAGCTGTTCTGGTCCGCCACCGTCTACGACGCCGCGACCCGCTGCCTGATCGACAACCCGCAGCAGCGCGGCGACCGCGGCTCCCGCGACCCCGACCTGGTCCGCAACCCGGACGGCTCGACCGACCTGCACTTCGGCCCCGAACCCCCCGCCGGTGGGGAGTCCAACTGGGTGCAGACCCTGCCCGGTCGGCACTGGTTCTCCTACTTCCGCTTCTACGGCCCCCTGGAACCGTACTTCGACCGCAGCTGGAAACTCGGCGACATCACCCCCGCCTGACCCGCCGCCGGGCACTCCTGCGGCTGCGGGAGTGCCCGGCGCAGGCGTCCAAGGCGACTGGGGAGCGAGCCACCGGGGTGATCGCGGCCCGGACCGGCCGGCCGCCTGACCTCTTCACGCTGTGCTCGGTCGGCCATCGCCGACCGACGCACCCCCAGCCTCCTCCGGCGGCCCGGAGGAGGCTGGGTGTGCGACCGGTGGCTGGACCGGTTGGCTGGACCGGGAGCTCAGTAGAAGACGAGGTTGGCGACGGGGTGGGGGACGGTGACGGTGGAGACGGGCCCGCCGGACTGGGTGTCGATGATGAGGAGGGTGGTGGGGGTTCGGCCCGACCCTCAACCCCTGACGGGCCGACCATCGGGCATGCCAATGCCGAATCTCAATGACTGGCTGTCGTCGTTCCAGTCCTGAATGCCGGCCAACGGCCCCTCGACCGAGTGAATGCGGTGGCTGCCGCGCATGAAAGCAGGGCCTCTTGGTAGCTCGAAGGGCGTCTACGCCAAAGAGTGCACCAGGAGACCCTGTTGTCGCAGTTCTACGCCATCGCGGGAGCGGGGTCCGCATCGGTCACTCTCGCGTGTGACTGCCTGGCACATCTGTTCGGGAACGCCGCCGACCACGGGGTCCGTGCGCGCCGCTACCCCACCGACATGTCCGATGCGGAGTGGGCGATGGTGCGGCCGCTGGTACCGGTGCCGGGCTGGCTGCGCGGGCGGGGCGGGCAGCCGGAGGCGTACTGCCACCGCGCGATACTGGACGCGGTCCGCTACCTCGTCGACAACGGAACGAAGTGGCGGGCCATGCCGGCCGACTTCCCTCCATGGGACCGGGTCTACGCCTTCTTCCGCCGCTGGCGCGACCACGGTCTGGTCAAGGAGTTCCACGACCGGCTCCGCCGCAAGGTCCGCGAGCAGGCCGGGCGGGCCCCGGAGCCGAGCGCGGGCGTGATCGACTCCCAGTCGGTCAAGGCGGACGCCGTCGTCGGCCGTGACAGCCGCGGTTTCGACGGCGGCAAGCTGATCAACGGCCGCAAGCGGCATGCCGTGGTCGACACCCTCGGCCTGCTACTGGGGGTGATGGTCACCTCGGCGGACGTGGGCGACCGCGCCGCCGCCCACGTCCTGCTCGCCCGCGTGGCCGCCGCGCATCACCGGCTGGCGCTGGTCTGGGCCGACGGCGGCTACACCGGCAGCCTCGTCGACTACTGCCTGGCCGCCCTCGCCCTGGTCGTGGCCATCGTCAAGCGCAGTGACGACATGCGCGGCTTCGTCGTGCTGCCCAAGCGGTGGATCGTGGAGCGGTTCTTCGCCCACCTGATGCGAAGCCGCCGCCTCGTGCGGGACTTCGAACGCTCCACCACCAGTGCGGAGGCGATGGTCTACTGGTCGATGACCCTGCTCATGACCCGACGCCTGGCCCGGCCACGGCCTTCGCGAGCGTGAACCGGCCCGGCGCCGGCTCGGCCAGCCACCCGCGCGCCACCAGCCGCTTCGCCTTCGACCGCAACGCCTCGATCTTCGCCGGCACCGGGTCCAGACCGAAGCAGCCGGCCATCTCCTGGCACGTCAGCGGACCTTGACCGAGACGGTTGCGGTCCCCAAGAGCCTGCACGATGCGCTGGTAGTCCGCCGACAGTGCCGACCAGGCCAGACCCGCACGCCACACCGGCACCACCGACTTCGGCTTCGCCGCCTCCGAAGATGCCAGCAGCGCGGGCGGTTCACCGCAATCAGACGGCTCCTCGGCGGTATCCAGGCCGGCGACATCGCCTTCGCCCAGGGACAGCACCTCGTCGACGCGAGAACGGGCGATGACCCACTCACCCCACTCCCGCTCGGCCACGACCAGCTCGGCCTGGATACGATCCGCCTCCTCTCGCAGCGCGTCCACACGACGGCGAGCGGTCAGCTCACGCTTCTCCAATTGCCCAGCAACCGACGGCATCCCGACCTCCAACAGAGCGACAACACGACACGCCCCCACTCCCCGAGACCGCCACCCCCATGCATGACCAGCAAAAAGGCAACCCTCAAGCCCAGAAAGACAACAGCCACTCACCCGCCGCTTCCGCGCCTTCCTCGAACGCGCCGGGCTTCGCCGCATCCGCTTCCACGACCTCCGCCACTCGACCGCCACTCTGCTCCTGGAACAGGGCGTCGACCTCGTCGTGATCAAGGAGCTCCTCGGACACGCTCACATCAGCGTCACGGCCGGCGTCTACGCCCACGTCCGGCTCCGCCTGCAACGCCAAGCCATCGACACCTTGAGCTCCGCCATCGACCAGACCGACGAGGTCCCTGACGACTCACCCGCAGCAGGCGTCGTCCGCTGACGTTGCCGTCACCGTTGCCGTCAGACACCTCAGTGGCCCCCGTCGAAAGCCGACGGGGGCCACTTTTGTGGTACTGCCGAGTTATCTCCCTACACGAAGCCCCTCACGCACCAGGAAATCGAGGAAGCTGTCGGCCTCGAACTGAACTCGCCCGTCCTCGTGATCCCAGAAATTGACCTGGCCCGTGCAGCGGCCGTCAATCACCGAGAAGCCCCACCAGTCTCCTGTACCGACCGGCGCAACAGCCACGAAGTCGACGCCGACGAACTCTTGAAGGTTCACCTTCAGCAAATCATCATCCTGATCACCAGAACCGACAACCGGTAGCAGGTCGAGGAAGAGGAACATTCCCCCGCCGTGCCGCTTCATGAAATCCTTGTACTCATGGGGAAGCTGTGCATGGAGAGCACCTTCAGCCCGCAGGAGATCATCTTCGGAAGCTGTGCGGCACTCAAAGACCTCAAAGCCTTCCGGACCGCTCAGGCCAGCACGTTTTGCGCGCGCCGCAGCCAAGTGGGCCTCAAACTCTTCGAACTCCACGATCCCACCTAACGATCATCCGGGCCAGTTGTCGAACCAGTGGTCTGGGCTGTATGTGCCCCAACCCTGCTCCTGAGATCTATACCACCAGTGCAACTGAGTGTCTTCCTTGCGCATGTCCTTCGTGACACCTTGGTTGTGCGGATTTCTGTGAAGGTCCGTTCCGGCCCCTCGGTGCACATTTTGATCAAGCTCATGGATCGCCGAGCCAGGCATCTGATCTGCATGATGAATCTCGATTCGATTTCCAAGCTGATTAGGCCGGAGCCCAAGCGAGCCTCGAATAATGTCGGAACGAGTCCAAGCGCCAGAATTCCGGATTGGCGCGTCCGCTGGGCCCGCGCCCGTGCCAGGTGCACAATTGCATTGCACCCCAGGCGGAGTGGTTCCGCAGTTGTGAACGAGGACCGGTGTGGCGCCCGCCAGCACATAGTACGCGTGCAGGTCGTCGATTGTGAGGTCATGTGTGCGCTGCTGCTTGATGTACCGACTCGTCGCCGAGATCTGGACGTAAGTACCAGTGCTTGCGCGAAGGAACTGGCCGACCTTCAGGTCGCCAGCGTCAACCCAGCTGTCGAGCTCCGGCACCCAGAACGGGTGAGTGCTGGTGGCGATGATGGTGCTCTCGCCATCCTTGGTGGTGATGGTGAGTTCGGTGAATTCCTTGTCGGTCTCCGTGCGTATGACCTCAAGGACCTTTTTGCGTTGACTCTTACCCGTTTTGATGTCTGTGGTCAGGATCGAATCACCGATCTTGACGTCTTCGATCTTCTTGTGGGTCCCGTCAGCCATGAGGACGCTGGTTCCAGTGGTGAAAGAATGGCACTTCTTTAGGAATCCACCACCCTTCGTGAGGCCGAGTCCTCCGACCGTACTTATGGCGTCCACAAGGAACTGGCCATCTTCGTACCCAGGGTCTTTTGTGTCCCCTCCGGCAGCTTCGACCGTCCTGTCGTAGAGATCCGTTAGCGTAGGGCCGCCATGGAACGTTCTGGGGAGAGCGAACTCGATGACGGATACGGCTGACCGAACGGCGCCAGCGGCCGTGTTCTTGTTGTAGACGATCTTTCGGGGGGTCAGGTCTACGACCTTGCCCCAGCCAACTCCGGCTACCTGCGCAAAGTCGCGCTTTCCATTCCACTCTTGGTAGGCGGTGAACTTCCACCCAGAGGATGTGGGCTGCCAGACCTCGTGATAGTCGGTCGCCACCTCATCGTTATCAGACCGGCATCGACTGGAGTTACCTCCACAAAGGCCGTCTGGGCGTAGGCCCGTGGGGTCGCTCTTTGAGACCGGATTTCCGTTGGCGTATGTGTACCCGTTCATCTGGAGCGGGTCAGCGATGTCCATGATGGGGTCGGCTGAGATGAATCGGCCGGTGTTCTGGTCGTATTCGCGGGCGCCGATGTGGGTGAGCAGGGTGGCGCTGTCGTCGATGCCGACGCCGAGGTAGCTGCGCTTGTTGGGCCAGCTGGTCGGCTTGGTGCCGCGGGCTTCGCCGTAGGGCTTGAAGGATCGGCGGGTGACGGGCTGGGTTCCGCCGGCTTCGACTGTGGTGTGAGCGGTGCCGAGCTGGTCGGTGAGGAGGACGTTGTACTTGTGGCCCGTGCTCGACTGGTTCGTCGTGGTGCGGACCACTGTGGGTGCGCCGGGGTGGCCGTAGGCGCGGGAGGCGCGGGTGATGAGGCCGACGGAGTCGGTGGTGAGTTCGGTTTCGCCGAGGTAGAGCGTGCTGCCGCTAGGGGAGTCTTCGAGGAGGCGGTTGCCTTCGGCGTCGTAGACGTAGCTGGTCTTGGTGGTGCCGACGGTGTTCGAGGCGAGCTTCTGCTCGGGCGTCCACTCGAGGGTCTGGTTCGCGGCGTACTGCGGGGGGTTGCGGGTCGCGGTCGTGCCCGTGGCGTTGTAGGTGTTGATGCTGCCGGCGAGCGGTGTTGGCGAGGATATGGAAGTCAGCGTGTGCGGCTGAGTGGTGCTGTAGTTGTAGGTGTAGCTGACGTTCTTGCTCGAGTCGCCAGTCGGGTCGTGCTCGACCATCGTGGCCCGGTTGCCGATCCAGTTGTATGTGAAGGACTGGCGGTAGGCACCGTCCCCGGTGACACCACTGGTCGCGACTGTGCCTGCCCAGGGGGAGGCGTCGGCCAGGTTGGCCGGTGTGGTGTTCGCGGCGTAGGTGGCGTCGACGGCGGGGCCGCTGGAGGGGGCGCCGGTGCTGTTGTAGCCCCAGGTGCGTCCTGTGGATGCCTTGCAGCCGATGCCTGTTCCGTTGGGCTTGATGTTCGAGGTCCAGGCGTTGACCAGTTGACCCATGTGGTCATAGGTGAAGCACTGGTTGTCCCAAGTCGTGCTCGTGGTCGAGATGGCGTCCTGGCGTGCGCTGGCGGTGATCATGCCTGCGTCGTCGTAGGCGTAGCCGGTGTCGGAGATGCGGTGGGGGCCGGCCTTCTCGCGGTCCGTCACTGTTCGCATCAGACGGCCGCTGTGCTCGTCGATGAAGTTGGTCGTCCAGATGCGGTAGGGCTGTGCGCTGGAGACCGAGCGGAGGACTTCGCCGTACGGGGAATAGGTGACGTCGGAGGTGTACCAGGCGTGGCCTGATGTGGACTCGGGCAGGCCGTCTTCGTTGTAGCGGGTGATGACCTTCTCGGACGGAAGTCCGCCCTTGGCGGGCAGTGTAACGGAGAGCGGCTTGCCTGTGAGGGTGTACGAGTAGCCGTAGGTGTACGTGCCGGACAGGCCCGTCGTCATGGCGTTGGACGGGATGATCACCTGGCGACCGGTGGGACGGTACTCGGTGTCGTAGCCCGTGACCTTAGTGATGTAGTCGCCGGTGGCGGTGTGGCGCTTGGATTCCCAGGGCAGGCCGAGGGCGCCCGTCATGTCGTAGGTGTACGCCTTGACCGGGGCCTCGAGCTTGGAGCCTTCGTGGACGGCCGTGACACGGCCCAGCACGTCGTAGGTGGTGTATGTGGTCTGGTTGAGGGCGTCGGTGACCGCGGTGGGGCGGTCGGCGTTGTCGTACTGGGTCTTGGTGAGGCCGGTGTCAGGGTCCTTGACGGACGTCACGCGGCCCCGCGCGTCGAAAGTGTATTTCCAGGTGTTACCGGCGGGGTCGGTGACGGTCTCACGGTTGCCACGCTTGTCGTAGCCGTACTTGGTCGAACGGTAGTTGCCGGACGCGACGTCGTGCCTGAGCTCGGTGACGCGGCCCAAAGCATCCGTGACCGTGATGGTCTTGGGTGTGCTCGCGCCGACCGTGTCGACGGTGGTGGTGGTGTCGCCGTATGTGGTGCTGGACCAGGCACGACGGGTCTTCCCGTGGTAAGGGATCTGCCTGACGGGGCGTTCCATACCGTCGTAGACGGTCTCGACCCGGCTCTTGACAAGGGTGTCGGACTTGACCTGGAAGAGCTCGGTGGCGGGTTCGCCCTTCGCGAGGTAGCCGCTGGTCTGCTTGGCGACCAGACCGTGGTCGTTGTACTCGGTGTCAGTGATGATGCGTCCGGGGCCATGAGCTTCGGACTGGGTCTGGACCTGGCGCATCAGGCCGTCGTAGAGCGTTACCTGTCGGGCGTAGCCGCCGTCGTCCTTGAGCGTCTTCACGGTGACGGCCGCAGGACTGGCCTTGCCGTCGCCGTCGATGGCCGTGGCCTTGTAGGCGATCTCCACGCTGGGGGTCTGGGTGCCGGAGGACCGGGAGGCAGACCATCCCTTGACCAGACGGCCGAGCGCGTCGTACTGGCTACGCGTTACGCGGTCGTTGGTGTCGGTGATCGTCAGGGGCAAGGAGCGGCCGGGGTCGAGGGTCGTGATGGTGTCGTGACCCTTGGCGTTGATCGTCTTGACCTCGGTGACCGGTCCTCCGGCAGCAGGTACGTACTGGGTTTCCGTCTTGCCGGATTCCGGGCTGGTGACAGTGCGTAGGCGTCCGAGGTCGTCGTAGGTGCTGGTGGTGGTGATGGCAGCGTCGTTGCCTGCGCCATCGATCTCGTCGACGTTAGTCACATTGCCCTTGACGGGAGTACTTCCGTGCGCGAGACCGTCGTAGCGGGTCTTGACCGAGCCGATCAGCTCGGTCGCCTTGTCGGCGTTTGCCTGATCGCTGCAGCTGGTGGCGGTCTTGCGGACCGTGCTGGGCAGGCCGATCAGCCATGCCGTCTTGCTGTGGACGTAGGCCGTCGTGATGCAGCTCTGCTGGGAGAGGGATTCTGCGGTGCCCTTGTGTTCGACGACGGCGGTCTCCACCGAAGTGGGCAGGCCGTACTCGTCGCGGGTGACGGTGGTGGTCCGAACACCTCGCCAGTCTGCACCAACTGCTTGGATGCTGTCCGTCCTCTTGACGCCTACGCGGTAGGCGACTAGGTCCGGCAGCAGCTTTCCATCTTCGGATTGACGCGCACGTGACGCGGTCGGGACCGGTGCCTCGGGGAAAGTCCGGGTCCGGCTCTTGAAGACCGGCTTCGTTTCCGGCTTGTTGTCGAAGTAGGTCCCGGAAGCATCAGAGTCGAGGAAGGTCAGGGTCTCGGCAGTCATGCCGGCGTACTGAGGGAGACCCTTCGCTACAAGCTGGGTGCCGTCGACTGAGTCGTTGATGGGGTCAGGATCAGTGCCGGGGTCATCCCCATCCGGTTGTTCCTGGAAGTAGACCGTCGTGGACTGTGACTGGGACGGGGGTGCGTGCGGAGGGTCGCCCGGCTTCGGGCTGCCCTTGGGGGGAATCGTCTTGGCGCCCTTGGTGACGGTGACGCGACGGTAGCCGCGCCAGTCGCTGTTGGTACGCAGGCCGGGACGGAGGAATTCGTCGTCGCTCGCGGCCCATGTCGGGCCCGAGTAGGTGTAGGTCGTCCTCATGGACGGGCTGAAGATCGTGGCGACCTTGTCGGTTTCGGTTACCGAGTGAACGACGTACTTGTTGAACCAGGCCTTCTTGGGCGTCTTTTCCTCGCCGTCAGGCGACCACCGCACAGGGAAACACGTGTTGTTGCTCTTCGGGTCGTTGTCGCCGGAAGGCGCGACCGGGCAGCCGCCTCTGTACTCGACGTCGATGTCGGCACCGGCTTCGGTGGAGACGGTCCCGATGCGGGGGCGGGTGAAGCCGGGGCGCTTGTCGTTCTTCGTGTGGACGAGGTTGGGAAGCTGTTTGTCGGTGAGGTTCTTGAGGGACGGATGCGACCGCGTGCTCACTGTGTAGGGAGCGAAGCTGACGCCGTCCTTGGTCTGAAGGGTTCCGGTCCCATCGTTCGGAGCGAAGCCGCGGCGGGTGATCGACTTGAGCCACATGCCGGGAGCGGTGTCGTACAGATCCTCGGGGAAGGACTGGTCGAGCGTGTATGTATCAACCTTGCCGAGCCCCGGCTGGCCGGGGCGGGCGGCGCTGGTGGTGACGCTCCTCAGCCGGTGCTGCGTCCAGAAGGAAGGGAAGCCCGGGCAGAGTTTGGAGGCTTCACCGCAGTTGAGAGACCCCGGGGTATCCCACCAGGGTCGGTAGGACGTGGGGTTGCCGGGCTTGAAGTTCTCCTTGTTGCAGGCGGCTGACGACTTGGTACAGCGCTGGAAAGTGGTGAAGTCGACCTTCGCGGCGTGCGTGGTCAGACTGTTCGCACGGATGCCGTACTCGATGCTGACCGGGTAGGCGGAGCGCTCGTACTGCTCGGGCATCACACCGTTACGCTTGCCGCTAACGGCGTAGTAGTTATCCTCCTGACGCCAGTTGACGATCATGACGTTGCCGTGGACGTCTTCGACCTTGTCCAGGCCCCAGCGCCACGCCTGCTGCTTGCCCGCGCCGCAGCGCGAGGATCCGAAGGACGCCTCCTGGTAGCAGGGCTCGCCAGGATGATTACCGAAGACGGGAACGGTGGATACGGAGTTGGTGACTGCGTGCCCGCCACCCACGTCGTTGAGTCCGAAGTGGTACTGGGTGCCGTCAGGGGTGGTTACCTTCCAGCGCTCACCGTTGTCGTCGCCGTTCGTGCCGCCGGTGATGCGCTCGATGAGGGTGCCGTCGTCCTTCTGGGGGCGGTAGATCTCGGTCTCAGGCTTGCTTGCTGCTGCAGCGTCGCGGACGAGCTCGGTGGTGGTACCTCCGAGAGACATGACCGCGTTGTAGGAGGCCCAGCAAAGGTCAGTGGTCTTGTTACTCGTAGCGTTGTTTGGGGTCTTCCCGAAGAGCGTGTGTGTGTCGTCTTTGCAGGTGCGGTAGCGACGCTCGATGAAGCCCGGGGTGTAGTCCCAGCCCTCGCCGATCCACGACGTCTGGCCCGAGGAGACGGCGGTCTTACCGTCGACCGTCTGGGAGTTGTAGGAGAGAGTGACGTTCGGGGCGGGGCCAGCCGGGGCCGGCGGCATGGCCATGGGGTAGGACCAGGTGAACGCGCCGGAGGAGCCACCGGCGGACCACTTGCCGCTGGAGGCCAGAGGGCTTGCTCTGAAGGAGCCACCCGGGCCTACGCCGGAGTCGATAGCACCCAGGACGGTCTTGTCCCCGGATGCCGCTGCGGGTGTTGTCGTATAGGAGGCCTGCATGATGGCGGAGGAGGAGGCGGAGGCGGTTCCCGTGGCGACGGCGGGAGCCACCGTTCCGTCGGCAGCGGTGTCGACCGTAGCGGTCACGGTCTTGGCGAGCGGATCGTTGAGCGTCTCCAGTTCCTCGTACTCCTGGCACGCCGGCACGGCAGGACTGGTGAGGTAGCACTCCGGGAACTGGGCAAGGGTCAGACGCGAGGCCCAGTCCCCACCCTGGAGGTTCTGGAACGCGGAGTACTGGATACCCACAGTAAGAGGAACTGAGCCGGCTGCAGGGGCCTGCACGGCAATGACGGAACCGACCTTGAGGGACTCCCCAGCATCCTTGGCGATCTCTACGCTTCGATCGACAACACTGAACTGCCACGTACCAGTCGGAGCGGGGTGACCGTCGGCCTGGCCGGCGACGATGGGGAGGCCAGGGATCTGGGAGAGAGGGCTTTCGTCTGTCGCTGCCTCTGTGTACGCGGCAGGGCTGACTGTCGTGGATCCGAAGGTGAACGGCTTGGTTCCGGGAGCAGGAGGTGTCGTCGTGCCGGGCGGCGCCAGCTGCTCGTCAGGGGGAACGACCGTGGCCTTGAGGGTGTCGAGATCCTTCTCGAACGTTTCCCCTTCGACCGGCTTCTCGGTATCGATGGCCTCGAGTTCGAGGGGATCGGCTTCAAGGGGCTCGCGCCCCGTCTCGATGGTTGCCGGGTCTGGCGGCATGGCCAGGGACTGGGCAGGCAACAGGCCTACCAGCAGGGCCGCGCCCAGCGCGGGTATGACGGTACGCCGAACCCGGCGACGGGCTTGGCGGTGACGAGCGAACAAGGCGAGGTCCCTCCGGACCACTTGGAGCGGGCCGGGGCGCGCCGCAGGTGATTGCACTTCAGATTCGGCAGATTCTGCGTGCAGTTCGTGAAGAAACACCAGCGAACCTGTGGCCAACGTGAGGATTGTCACGGTGCGTAATCGCGCAGATGCTATCGGAGTCTCTGATTCCGGATGTATCACGCACCCGCATTGCTCAGGGGTAAAGGCTCCGGCGAGGGCGAGTTGGGTGCATCTCGGCATGAAGCGGTTGATTATGGCGGTCTTTCGCTCTGTTTTCACACGGTCTGTCCCTAAGGCTGTGTGTAACGAGCGCCCGCCTGCGCCGCGTTCTGCCTCACAGCGAGTAGGCAGTGAGGGAACGGGGCGGACTCTGGGGTGACCGAGTGCGGGGTGACGCCATGAGCTTGATGGGTCATCATCGGCTCGCCCAGCCATACGCGCGCGGTCAGTCGATTCCGAACCGGATACCCACATTCGATGACGCGATGGCGGGCTTCGTGGTTTCAGCCGGTGCCGCCAGGGCCCGGAATTGCCTGGGAAGAAGGATCCTCACCCGATGAGACAGACATGGCAGCGGCCGGTGAAACGGCGCGTAAGTGCCATGGTGGTCGCGGCCGCGCTCGCGGCGGGCGGCATCACCTACGCGGGCTTCCAGGCCGGCCCCGGCGACCAGGCGGCCACCCTTCCGGACGATGGCAAGGAGCGTAAGGGCGGTCCTGCGAAGCGGTTGGTGGACGAGGTGTCGGCAGCCTCCACGGCTCGCAGGACCGGCAAGCCCGTCGAAGTCACCGCGCTGCGGACCATACGCTCGACCACCTGGGCGCGGCCCGACGGGCTCATGACGAAGAAGCTCTACGCGTCTCCGATCTGGGCCAAGGTCGGAGACGAGTGGAAGAAGATCGACACGACGCTGAAGCGGACGGAGTCGGGTTGGTCACCGGTCGCCACGAACACGCGGGTCGTGTTCTCCGGCGGCACGGCCGGAGGCGGTGCGGCTCGGGCGTCGCGTGGGCAGGTTCACCGGGTTTCGCTCGTGAAGAGCCTGAAGGCGGAGGGTGAGGCGGGCACTCCGCTGATCACGCTCACCGTCGGTGGCACGGAGGAGATCCCCGAAACTCACGAGATCCAGCTCACCTGGCCGGAGCCTGTCTCCGCGCCGATCATCAACGGCTCACGCGCTCTGTACCCGGAGATCCTGCCAGGGGCGGACCTGGTGCTGACGGCGGAAGACAGCGGTTTCGCACAGATCCTCGTCGTGAAGAACCGCCAGGCCGCTGCCGATCCGCGCGTCGCGCAGCTCTCGTACGGACTCTCGTCTCCCACGCTCACCTTCAGTCTCGACGACTCATCCGGCATCGTGACGGCGGAGGACCTCGACGGGCAAGAGGTCGCGCTCTCGCCCACGCCGCTGATGTGGGACAGCAGCGGCACCCCGGCCGTCACCGACGGCGAAGTCGGCGCCTCCGCGCAGCCGACCGGCCCCGAGGACCCCGAAACGCCCGCCACCACCGCTGCCCCGGACCCCTCCAACGAACCTGAAGACGCCACGAGCGCACCGGAGCCGAGCGACAGCACGACGACCGAACCGCCGGCGGACGACAACGCCGACCCCGAGGCCGAGGTCCTGCCCACAGCCACGGACGAAGCCGCCCCCACCGTCACCGACGCACCGCTCCCGCCGGCACCAGCGGAACCGACGCCCATCCCCTCGCAGACCAACGACGCAGCAACACTCAGCCTGCCGCTCCTCAACGGCCCGTCACCCGACTCCCGAGGCGAGGTCGTCGAGGCCGAACTCGGCGACGGAACATGGACTCTTACCCCCAATCAGGACTTCCTCAACGATCCAGCCACTGTCTATCCCGTCTTCATCGACCCCACCATCACTAAGGACACGCAAGACTGGACCATCGCCTACAAGAAGCACCCCAAGGCCACCTTCTTCAACGGTGCGGATTTCAACGCCGGCGGTACCCACGAAGCCCGCATCGGCTACGAGTCCGACACCTGGGGCACGTCGCGGTCCTTCTTCAACATCGCGTACGACAAGAGCCTCAAGGGCGCCAAGATCCAGAAGGCCACGCTGCGGATGCTGGAGACGTACTCATGGTCCTGCCAGGCGCGGTCCATGTCCGTCCACGTCACTGCCCGCATCAACGGCAAGACCAACTGGAAGAACGCTCCGCCCCTGACCGACTCGAACCTGGCCGCCCCGCCACGCAGCTTTGCCCACGGCTACAAGAGCGGCTGCCACGATGAATTCGAGACCTTCAACGTTCTCGGAGTCGCGCAGAAGGCCGCCGACGCGGGCAAGAGCATGATCACCTTCGGCCTGCGGGCCAGGGACGAGACTTCGCAGTTCTCGTGGAAGAAGTTCCAGGCCAACGGTGACAACGCCCCCGAGCTGGAATTGACCTACAACCGGGCACCCACCGCGCCCACCAACCTCGACCTCGGCCCCGACTTCCGGTGCACCACGAGTACCCCTTACGTCAGGGTCGGCTCGTCCAGCCTCACCTTCACCGCCCGGGCAACAGACCCCGACAAGAACCTGGACTACCTCGACTTCGCCCTGTGGCCCACCGGTAAATGGTCCACCACCGGCGACATGCTCAAGTCCACGGGGACTGTCTCCGTGGGCGGCGACACCGAGGCCGCCACGCGCACCACAGAAGGCTTCTCCACCAGGGATCTGGTGAACAACACCGTCTACTCGTGGTCCGTGCGGGCTGTCGACTCCGCCGGCGCCACGTCGGCGTACAGGCCGACGGTCCCTTGCCGGTTCATCTGGGATGAAACTGCCCCACGGCCTCCCCGGGTGACCTCCACCGACTTCCCCAACGCCGACGGCGGTGAGAACGGCTTCGGAAACGAGCCCGAGGACTCCAACTGGTCGAAGATCAAGTTCGGGACCTCCGGAACCTTCAAGTTCCAGGCCCTGGACACCGACGTCATCCGATTCGAGTACGGATTCAACGCCAACAGCTACCCCTACTCCCTCTCCCGGACCGCCGGCGCCTCCACCGCGACCATCTCCACACTCTCGGGGGCCAAGCCCCCTACCGCCGGGCCGAACGTGCTGTACGTGCGGGCCGTTGACGGAACCGGGCACGTCTCCGAACCCACCAAGTACTTCTTCTACGTCACCCCCCGCGACCAGGCGGACGCCCCGGGCGATTTCACCGGCGACGGACTGCCCGACCTGTTCAACGTGCCCTCCAGCAACAACCTGCGCCTGTTCCCCGCGCATGCTGACAGCAGCACTCCGACCAAGGGCACCGGCAAGATCGACTACTCCATGTCCGCCGCCTACCAGCTGAACCCCGCCAGAGACCCCAACGGCGGAGGCAAGGAACCCGTCTTCACCGCCCCCCCGTCGGCGCATTTCAAGGATGCGCTGATCACTCACAACGGCGACTTCTACGGCGGTGACGGCCTGGAAGACCTCATCGTGCGCACTGAGAAGAAGCTGTGGATCTACCCCGGCGACGGATACGGCGCGGTCAACATCACCAAGCGTCGCGAAATCCTCCTCCCCTCCGATGCCCCCGCCCCCTCCTCGCTCACCCAGATCGTCGCCGTCGGGGACGTCACCGGGGACAAGATCCCCGACCTGTTCGCCACCGCCGGCGATGCACTGTGGGCCTTCACCGGCTACACCGGCGCCTCCTTCGCCGACGCCCAGATGCTGACCAGCGCCCCCTGGGCCGACCGCGACATCGTCTCCGTCGCCGACAGAAGCGGAGACGGCGTACCCGACCTGCTCTTCCGCAGTGAGCAAGAAGGACGCGGACTTCAACTGCGCCAAGGCAAACCCTCCGGCAGCGGCGTCGACCTCACCTCTCTGGCCATTGGCGCCAATTCCAAGACCGGCGAAGACGAGATCTACGGAACCACCGGATGGGGGAAGGCCAGCATGAGATTCGTCATCGGAACCCCCGACGTCAACGGAGATGACATCCCCGACACCTGGGCCGTCTCAACCGACGGAACGATGTACTTCTACGCAGGAGGACGTACCGCCCACGTCAGCCACATCACCGCCAGCTGGATCAACTGGAGCGGCAGCTACAGGTTCGGCTGACCGCCAGCACAAGGAGAGGGCGACCGTGCACACGGCCGCCCTCTCCTCGCCTCCAGAGCCAATAGTTCTCTACGAACTCCGGGAACGGCGCAACTACGACGCACCGCAGCAAGATGTACCCAGAAAAGCGACGCCCGCGAAACTCTCCGCAGGACTGCGTCAACACCACAGCGACCAGCACGAGCGCCACGGCCCCAAAGCCCCGCCACTAACAGTGCAACAACCGCCGGCCGTCCACATCGCGCGGGGCAACGCGCGGCCCAGCCGAACTCAGATGGCCCCATAGAAATATCCGTCCGAACCACCCTCGCCGAAACAGGCAACGCCCAATCCTGTGCTGGCAGGGAGCAAAGCCGCGTAATACGCCCCGGAACCGGATATCGAGAAGCCATCCCCGCAAGTACAGGGAGCAGCAAGGTGGGAGGCATACGACCCGGTCCCGGCCGGGTCCATCCCGCACACGCGGGGAGCAGTTGTAAGCCTCCCCAGTCCTGGGACTGCGGCGGGGACCATCCCCGCGGGCGCGGGGAACAGGCGGACGAGTGCCGGGTCTGCGGGCAGGCGCTGGGGCCATCCCCGCACGCGCAGGGAGCAGTCGGTGCCCACTCGGCGACCTCCTCGGTCTGGTGCGCCGTCTGCCGAATGACGACCACGGCGGGCTGTGGTGGGCTCGTCACGCCCGGCTGATGGCCCGCTGCAAGAATTCAGCCCGTGACGATACAAGAGAGTCTGCCGTTTCCGCAGGATGCCGCTCAGGCCGGGCTGCAGGAGTCGCGAGCGCGGGCAGCGAAACACTCGCGCCGCAATAGGTTCCGAACCTTGCATCCCCCTAGCGAGGACATGGGCAACGTGCCGCGCGAGTGGCGGATCCAGCCCGGAGCTGCGCAGCAAGTACCTGATGACCTGGCCCCGTTCGTGGAGTGGTTCCACAACCAGCCGGAGGCGCGAGAACGCTTCCGATGGGCACTCCGTGACTCCCTTGACGAGTTGCTCGATGGCCGGCGGACAGGGCGCTGGGCGTACCAGCACCTGACAAAGACCGAGAAGACATACCTCGGTACAGCCATCGAGGTAAACCTCACCAACGAGTTCGCCATCTGCAACGGCGTCCACCTCGACTGGTCCATCGCTGGCCTCGACATCGACTGCAAGTTCTCCAAGGATCTGGGTGGCTGGGAGATCCCGATGGAGATGTACCTGTGCGATGACCACGGTGAGCGTGGTGGGCGTGCCGACCAGGTTGCAGTCCTGACCTGGATGAACGACGACAAGAGCCAGTGGGCTGCGGGCATCGTGCGAATCACCGATGAGCGCTTGCGCTGGAAGCAGGACCGAGACGCCAGCGGCAACCGCCTCCGTGCCTACAACCGAGACAACAAGCGCAAGATCGACCCCAGCGCCAAGTCTGAGATCTACTGGCTCTGGGGTGGGCTCCAGACAGATCTGCCGACAAACCTGCTGCTCCACCTGGATCCCGAAACACGCGAGCGGATTCTCCCTGTATCACGGCAGGGCCGAGCATCGGGACAGCAGCGGGTGAACCAGCTGTTTTACATGGTGCAGGACCGGATAATTGGCCGGCAGACCGTGTTGACCGTCGCCCAGCAGGACGACTCGCCGAAGCGAGCCCGCGACGCTCGGACGCATCTGCGCCCGAAGGGCGTCGTCGTACTGGGTCACCAAGGATCACACCCCCACGTCGCCCGAGCGCTCGAACTGCCGGTACCGATCAAGGGCGAGTGGATCTCCACCCACCTCGTGCCCGTTTCCTCCGACGATGCGCGCCCGAAGTTTTCACTGGACGGTGAGTTCTGGGCGCGCGCGAGTGAGGATGAGCGGGCACATCCTGAACCCCACCCCGCGCCGGACCTTCCTGACAAACGAAAGATTGACGGGCAGGACAGCTCCCAGCTCGATGTCGCCTCGTAGCTACACACCACAACGCCTCGCCAGCACGACGACCTGGCAGTCCCACGGTCTCAACCGTGGTCTCGCTACGCCGGGATTCCGCAGGCGTCTCTCATGGTCTGCCGACGGTTGCTGATGCGGTTGACCTGTATCTTCAGGGCATCCGCGGAGTTCTTCGAGTTCCCCGGGTCTATTTCCGCGGACGCGAGGAGCAACCGGGACGGCCGCGGCACCGGATGCGGGAGGAGGGTCCGTCCCTGCGCACATCCCCGCACGCACGGGGAGCAGTCCTCCTGACCAGTAGTTCTCCCCCCAACAACTCCCCCAGAACCACTTTCACCGAAACAGACAAAACACCCAACCTTCATTCAGTGATGGCGCCATTCAAGGAACGACTGTGGCGGATATTTCATGTTTGATCGGCGCAGACACGTTCTCGGCCCCTGCAGATGAGCGTGCTCGATGAGGGGAAATCCGCTGGTGGCGAGCTGACGTACCGGGTCATGCTGCGGTGGTGATCGAACGGGATGACGCGATACGCATCGTCGAGGAACACCTGGAGCATGACCATCAGGCGTGGGCCGCTGCTGAGGCCGAACAGCTTCCGCGCAACGTGATCGCCGGCGTGGTCGAGCACGAGCTGGTCTGGAAGATCTACGTCCAGTCCGAGGAGTATGCGCGAACGCGCAATGCAGCCGCGATGCTGGTGGGACACGGCCCGTATCTGGTCGACCGCTCCGACGGCGGACTCCACTCGATCGGAACCCTCTCCGAGATCGAGGGGGCATGGGAGGACGACTACCGCGGCCGTATCCGAGGGCTGCCGGTACGCACTCCCGTGGACGAACTCCACGACGAGCTACGGACGGCAGCTGAAGCGGCGGGTGGGCGCATGGCCGCCGTCCGCGCCCTCCGCCGGAAGGTGACCGGGCTGTCCCCCGCGCATGCCCTCGCCTATGTCACCGGGCTGCTCGCGGGCGAAGTGCCAGCACAGCTCCTGGCTGTTGCTCACCAGGAGCTGGTGAAGCCCGTCGACCGTGTACTGGCCGTACGCACCTACGGCGTCGATGCCGACTTCTGAGCCGCGACGAAGACAAACCCACCAACGAGATGCGGCCGGCTACGACGGCTCAATGAACGACAGCGAGAGACGCCAAGTCCATCCCCACACACGCGAGGAACGGGGCGAGATGCCGGCGCTGGGCATCAAGGTCACCCCCGCGGGCGCGGGGAGCAGCGTCCGATAGCTGTCGTCCTTGGGCAGGAACCGGGTCCATCCCCACACCTACAGTCGAGCTACTCGGCATTCATCTTCTCCGCCGTGGGGAAGCCCGACACCGACGCCAGGAACTGCGCTGACGTGAAGTAGGGATTGTTCGTGCCACCGAGCACCTCGATGAGGATCGCTTCCCCGTCGCACTCCATGACTCGGTACTGGTCACCTGCCCGGAGAGCTAGGTCCTTGCCGTCCTCTCCGTCAGACACGACGTCGAAGACCTGGCCCTTCGTTGAGCACGCGGCGTTCCGCTTCTTGACAGCAGCCTTAGCGGCCCTGAGTACGCTCTTCCCGCCAGCTTCAGCACCCCGGCCGATGGCCCACCCGCCCACGGCAGTGACGACAGCCAGCGCCCCAGGGCCGCCCACCTTTTTCGCCAGTGTCGTCATCATCTGGTATCCCCCCAGATTGCCCACCCGTACCTCCTCGTTGGCCCCGCATCAGAGGCAATTTTATGGAAGGTGGCCATCGACAGGGGCCGAAACCCGAGCACCCTGCCTGGTGACACATCGCTGACACTCGACGTGGCACCGCAGGTCAGCGCCAACACCAATGTTCTTGCACTCCCTAATGACGTGGACAGTATCCGGTTCGGCTTCGCGCTGTGCATCGAGGCCAACTTCCCGGAACTGTGCGCCGAGTACGAGCGTCTGGACGTCGGCTGCGTCCTGCTGTCGGCGGGGAAGACCATCAAGGCCTTGAGCGGTCAGCCTGCCTTGGCAGGCGCTTCGGTCCGCGCCCGGGTGCTGGCGAGGCGGTAGGAGCCGGACCGGTCTCGCTGCTGGTGCCGTTGAGGGTCAGGCGGTTGACGATGGCCGCGCAGAAGCAGGAGTCGGTGAAGGCCTTGGTCCGGCCGCCGAAGGACTCGTTGGGTCCGCCCCCGCGCGCTCGGGGTGGGATGGCCAAGTGCCGGCTCTACCGCCGTAGGCGCTGGGCACCAGGAACCGCAGCTGCCAAGCCCCGGATACGCTGGCCCTTCCTAGCTCGGTCGGAGGTCGTCTCAATGTTCCCCCCGCGGGTAGTCGCTGTGGCCCCCCTGGCTCTCGTGGTTCTCGCTCTGTCCGGCTGCTCTTCCTGGGGGTGCACCGACACAGCGGCGGAGCGCGGTAGGGCTGGTGCCAGGGTGCAGGTCGTGGACACAGACGGGCAGTTTTCCGGCGTCACCGCCGCGGTCGTTGGCTGGAGCCTTGAGCCCCACCCGCAGGCGCCCTCCGAAGGTAATCAGGTCCACTTCCGCTTCCGCTTCGACGGCGCCGATGATTACTCCGACACCGCGGTGGACGCCTGTGCGGTCGACAAGAAGCGTCTGGCGTTGGGGTGTCAGACGGTTTCCTCGTCCCAGGCGTTCGGGCCAGCCGACGATCCCCTCACCGGTGACCACTGGCTCGACATCGAGCACCCCGAGCAGGTTGACGCGGTGCTGTTGATCCCCAACGACCAGTCCTACAACCCGACGAGTTGCACAACGGATATCAAGGACGGTGGCGGGACGCACCCTCCAGGATCACCCAACGTGGGAGACCAGTTGTAGGGAGTACAAGGCAGTCGAACGCGGGACACGGACACACGCGGGGGGGGCGGACATCGGCCCAGAAGAGGTCTGCAGGAACCTGGGACCATCCCTGCATTCACGGAAACGCGGAACTCGTCCAGCCATAGACAGCGTGTTCTCGCCTCATCCGCCGTACTCCAAGGCGTCATCGGCCGCCGGCCCTTCCGCTTTGATCTTCAGTAGCCGAGAGGCAACGGCACCCTCGTTGCGGCCGAATTCCTGCGACAGTTCGGGCAGCGAGGCGCCTTGGGCACAGCGCTCGGCGAGCCGCTGTTCGTCTTCGGGCTCCCAGGGCTTGTACGCGTTGGGGTGCCGTTGCCGCTTCGTCTCCACGGTGTACGCCTTGGGGGTTTCCGGCTCGGTCGCAGGGCGTGGATCGGGCACGAGGTCGCTGGGGTACGGCGCGAGTTTGAGGCTGTACAGCTTCCAGCGGATGGACTTCTCACTGCGCCCGAGTGCCTCAGCCAGTTGCTCTGGGCTGCTGCCTGCTCGGTGGTGCTCCTTGAGGTAGGCGACGGCTTCGGTGGTCCATGTCTGGCCAGGACGGGTGGCTTTGACGGGGGCCGCGGAATCGGCGGACGAGGTGCGCTCCGCGGCAGAGGCGATGGGGGCGGAGAGGATGAGCTGGCCGACCTCGTCGAGATCGCGCACGTCGATCTCTCCGGTCAGTTCGCCGTGGATGACTCCGTCGGAGGTGCAGACGACGATGGTGATGTCGACTCGGCCTTCTGCCAGGAGGTCGGCATGAAGGCTGTAGCGGCGGTGCGGGCTGCCGGTCTCGAGCTTCACCGTCGCTGTCGCCTCCCGCACTGCGGCTGGGGGCGGCGTGAGCGGGTGCTCGTAGGCCGGAGACAGTAACTCGTGAACATGCCAGGTAGCCACGTAGGAGGCGCCGTCATCGAGCCGGTAGCTCGCCTGGCTTGCTTCCAGATCACACGCCGCGTAGAGAACCTCGACCTGTTGGCCGTCGAACAGACCAGGGGCCTGGGCCGGTGCCGTGGGCGAGAGGCTGAGGACCCCGCGGCCCGGCCGGATGTCATGGATGGCAGCGTCCGGATCCCCGTACCAGGCGCCATTGGCATCACGGAAGGCGTAGATCAGCACGACAAGCAGCCCTTCAGCCGGACAACACGTCGGTAAATGATGGCCCGCTCAGCAGCAGCTTGACCTCGAGTTGGCCAACCTGCAGCCCACACGAGCGGCAGACCAAACTGTCAACACCTCGTCAGCACCCGGCAGTCCGGCGAACGCACCAAGACACGTTCACACGTCGCGGCGTCGTACGAGGGCCATCGCGAGGGCGGCCGCGAGCAGTGGCCAGAGGGCGTACACGGTCCAGGAGCCGGGGATGGTGGCGTCGTAGCCGAGCGAGTGGGGATCCGGTTCCCAGGTCTGCGTCAGGCGTCGCCATGCCGCGGCCGGCATTGCGTGGTTCACGGCGGCGGACCAGCGCACGCTCTGCGAGAAGATCGGCGGCAGCATCACCAGGACGAAGGACGTGGTGACCATGGTGGCGGCGCTGTGCCTGATCAGGGCTCCGAAGCCTAGGCCGACCAGGGCGCAGACCGGGGCCAGGAGGGCCGACGCGATCAACGCGCGGAGCACTCCGGGATGGCTGAGCGGGACGCCGGCTCGCTCTTGGCCGAGGATGGCTTGGGACACCAGGAAGGAACCGGTGGAGACGGCCGTGCCGAGCGCGGTCCACAGTGCGGCGGTGACGACCGCCTTGGCCGCCGTCACCGCCACGCGGGCGGGGACGGCCACGGTGGTGGTGGCGATCAGGCCGCTGCTGTACTCGCTGACGACGGTGAGGGCGCCGATGCTCCCCGCGACGAGCATCAGCGTCATGTAGCCGGCCGGGGGGAACGCGACGAACACGTGGAATCCCTCTTGGGCCCGTGCGGCCGCGCTCATCCGGCGCAGGTCGTCCTTCTCCGCCAGTGCGGAGACCGCGGCGGATCCGATGACGAACAGGGTGGTGAGGGCGAGGGTCCACGGGGTGGAGCGCAGGGACCGCGTTTTGATCCACTCGGAGGCGAGCAGGTCGCTGAACCGGGCGGGCGGCTCGGTGGGGGACGCGGCCGAGGCGGTCGAGGCGGTCGCGGGGGCCGGGGAGGGAGTGGAGGTGGGTGAGGTCATCGGGGCTGTCCTGCCTGGTATTCGACGCTGTCGGCGGTGAGTTCCATGAAGGCCTCCTCCAGCGAGGCGGTTCGGGCGGTCAGCTCGGTCAGCAGGATCCCGTGCTCGTAGGCGAGCGCCGCGATCCTCTCGGCGGGTAGCCCCGTCACGGTGAGCTTCTCGGCGCCCTGTGATCCTTCCGGGGCGATCGGGGCGGTCGGATCGGTCGGGTCGGTCGGGTTGACCGAGGCGCCCGCTGCGGTCAGTACGGCGGCCAGTTCGGGGGCCTGCCGGGTGCCCACCACGACGCCGCGGCCGGTGCTGCGGGCCGCGAAGTCGCGTACCGACTCGTCGGCGATGAGCCGGCCCCGGCCGATGACGACGAGCCGGTCGGCGGTGTTCTCCATCTCCGCCATGAGGTGGCTGGAGAGGAAGACGGTGCGGCCCTCGGCCGCGAGGCGTCGGAAGAGGCGGCGCATCCAGAGCACGCCTTCCGGGTCCATGCCGTTGACCGGCTCGTCGAACATCAGCACCGGCGGGTCGCCGAGCAGGGCGGTGGCGATCCCGAGCCGCTGCTTCATGCCGAGCGAGAACCCGCCGATGCGGCGGTTCGACGCCTCGGCCAGTCCCACTTCCCGCAGTACCTCGTCCACGCGGCGCGGGGATATCGCGTTGCTGCGGGCCAGGGCGGACAGGTGGGCCGCGGCGGTGCGTCCGCCGTGGACCCGGCCGGCGTCGAGGAGGGCGCCGACGTGCCGCAGTCCGCGGGCGTGGCTGCGGAAGGGCACCCCGCTGACGGTGGCGGAGCCGCCGGTCGGCGCGTCGAGCCCGAGGACCAGCCGCAGGGTGGTGGTCTTGCCGGCGCCGTTGGGGCCGAGGAATCCGGTGACGTGTCCCGGCCGCACGGTGAAGGAGAGGTGGTCGACGGCGGTCTTGGTGCCGTAGCGCTTGGTGAGTTCGTTGACTTCGATCACGGGAGCAACACTCCCGGGAGGAGCCCCGTCCGGTCATGGGGCCGTGGGCGACCATCGCCGGGCCGGGTTCGCCCGTGGGCGTACGCCCACGGGACGACGCCTCCGGGGTTGGTGGCTCGATAGCCTCCCGGGATGAACGACGACATACCGACCTCCGCGCCGCCCTCACGCCTCGTGACCTGGGCGGGGGGAGCCTCGTACGTGCTCGCGGCGGGTCTGCTCGTCGGAGGCGCACCGCACGCTTCGGGCACGGTCCACGGCCTCGGGGCGATGCTCGCCGCGGTCCTGCTCGTCGGTGTCCTGCGGCTCGCTCCGCTTCTGGCCCTGGGGATGGCGCTGCTCGGATCCTCCGTGGTTCTGGCGGGCGCCCCCGCGGACCTCTCGGACGCGTACCGGAGCCTGTTCCTGGCGTACCTGTCGGCGGACCTCTTCCTGGGGTTCGTCGTCGCCACCCGCACGCGGCGGGCCTCGGCCCTCGCGGCGGCCGGATCCTTCCTCGTACAGCTCCTGATGATCGGCGGGTTCACTCACGGGAGCGACATGATCGGCAACGTCGTCATCACCGTCCTGGCGATGGCCGCGGCCTGCACCGCCGGCCAGTTGAGCCGCGAACGACGGGAGCACGCGGTGGCGTTGCGTACGCGGGAGGTGTCCGAGGCCGTCGTCGCCGAGCGGCTTCGGATCGCCCGGGAGCTGCACGACATGGTCGCGCACAGCATCGGCATCATCGCGATCCAGGCGGGGGTGGGCAGCCGGGTGATCCAGGCCCATCCCGAGGAGGCCCGCGAGGCGTTGTGCGCCATCGAAGTGACCAGCAGGGAGGCCCTGTCGGGGCTTCGGCGCACGGTGGCGGCGCTCCGTCAGGCCGATCCGGACGCGGGAGCCTCGGGGAAGGCATCGCTGGCGCCTTCGCCCGGCCTCGCGGACCTCGAACGGCTGGCGGCGGCCACGGCCGAGGCAGGGGTACGGGTCGAGGTGCGCCGCAGCGGGGAACAGCGCCCGCTTCCAGCCGACATCGACCTGTCGGCCTACCGTATCGTCCAGGAGGCGTTGACCAACGTGGTCCGCCACGCGGGCACCGGGGAGTGCCGGGTGACCGTCGGCTACGGGGACGGGGAACTGTCGGTGGAGATCGTCGACGAGGGGCGCGGAGGCGCCGGGGACGACGCGGCCCACGGCTTCGGCATCGTGGGCATGCGCGAGCGGGTTGCCCTGCTGCACGGCCGCTTCAGTGCCGGGCCACGTCCCGGGGGCGGTTTCCGGGTGACGGCGCGACTCCCGCTGCCGGAGCCCGTCGGAGTTGCGGTGGAGGCCCGATGAGCGGGGGCCCCGTACGCGTGCTGCTGGTCGACGACCAGCCGTTGGTGCGGTCCGGGCTGCGCATGCTCATGGCCCACCACCCCGACCTGGAGGTCGTCGGCGAGGCCTCCACCGGAGCCGAGGCGGTCCGGCTGGCCGGGGAGATCGACCCCGACGTCGTGGTGATGGACATCCGGATGCCGGGCATGGACGGAATCGAGGCAACCCGCCTGATCACCGCAGGGCCGGCGACCTCCCGCGTCCTCGTCCTGACCACCTTCGACGAGGACGACCACGTCTACGGCGCGCTGCGGGCCGGAGCGAGCGGCTTCGTGCTCAAGGACATGGCGCTCGACGACATCCTCGCGGCGATCCGCGTGGTCGCCGCCGGCGACGCGCTGATCGCGCCCGGCGTCACGCGCCGCCTGATCGCAGAGTTCGCCGGTCGCCCCGCGAGCGCCCCGGCGCGCTCCGCACGACCGGTCGAGGGCATCACCGAGCGGGAACAGGAAGTACTGACTCTGGTCGGGCGCGGCCGGTCGAACACCGAGATCGCGGCGGACCTCTTCATCACGGTGGCCACCGCGAAATCGCACGTGTCCCGCCTGCTCACCAAGCTGGACGCCCGGGACCGGGTTCAGCTCGTGATCACCGCCTATGAGGCGGGGCTCGTTACGGTGTCCGGCTGAGCGCCTGTGAAAGCGGCATCGGGTTCCTGGTCCGCTCCTGGCGCAGCCGCTGAGGCAGTGACCGTGAACCGCCCGTGGTGCGGGCCCGCTCCCCCGGCGCGGCGGCCGCGGTCTCGTCCTGCTCGGCAGCGGCCGGCCATCGCCATACCGAGGCCGGCCTGTCGCTGGTGGCTAGGATCATCGAACTGCCGCGTGGTTGATCCGCTGATCCGCGTGCGCGGGCGCGGCGCCCACCTGGGTGCCGTGGACGATACGGATCCCGGTCACCTCGGCTCGGATCATGTGACGGAGGCGAACGTGCTGATCACTGTCGCGGACGTGGAAGCCGCAGCCGAGCGGATCGCCGGGCATGTTCTACGGACTCCGACAGTGCCGAGCCACGGGCTGTCCGCTCTCCTTGGCGCGCCTGTCACCGCGAAACTGGAAGTACTGCAGCGCACCGGCTCCTTCAAGGCACGCGGCGCGGCGGCGAAGCTGCTCACGCTCAGCGAGGTGGAACGCGCCGCCGGGGTCGTCACGGTGAGCGGCGGCAACCACGGCATCGGGCTCGCGGTCATGGCATCGGCGCTGGATATCAAGGCGACCGTCGTCATGCCACGGTCCGCCCCCAGGCGCGCCGTGGACATTGCCGAGGCCGCCGGGGCGAGCGTCGTCATCGCGGACACCATGGACGGCGCGTTCGCCCTCGTGGACGAACTCCGGGCCAAGGGGCTCACTCTGGTTCACCCCTTCGACGACCCCGTCGTCATCGCTGCCCAGGGCACGGTCGGCCTGGAGTTCGCGGAGGATGCCGGGGAGCTCACCGACGTACTCGTCAGCATCGGCGGCGGGGCGCTGATCTCGGGCGTCGCCACCGCGCTGCACGCGCGCCGTCCGGGTGTACGGATCTGGGGCGTGGAGACCGAAGGCGCGCGAGCCATGTCGGCGGCCCTGGCCTCCGGCGGGCCGGTGCCGGTCGAACTGTCCTCGATCGTCTCGACACTGAGCGCTCCCAGCGCCTCACAGCTCACCTACGAGCATGTCTCGGCGCTGGTCACCGATGTCCTCACGGTGACCGACGCCGAGGCCGTGCAGGGCACCCTCGATCTGGCCGATCACGCGAAGGTCTGGGCCGAGCCCGCCGCCGGATGCCTGCTGCCCGCGGCACGCCGGGTCCTGGAGCGCGTCGGTGAGGGTGCCAGGATCGGCCTGGTGGTGTGCGGCGGCAATGCGACGACCACCGATGTGATGGCCTGGGCCGAGCGCTTCGGGCTGCGCTGATCGCGCAGGCTTCGGACCTGACTGGGTCGGGGCGTAGTGGACGATGCTGGTCTCGCAGGGCTCCACGTACGTCTTGAGGGTGTCGGCCTCGGCCTGGTCGACGGACGGACCCGGCTCGTGCACGGGTTTCAGCTGCCGCTTGAGGTGCGGTTCAGGACCTTGCTGGGGCAGTCGGGGATGTCGGAGCCGTCCGCTGCCCTGGCCGTGTCGTCGCCATTGAGGTAGTAGGCGGACACCCAGGCGTTCCTGCCGGTCGGGCCGGTTTCCGTCAACAGCCACCACGAGTTCCAGATGTCACCGAGGCCGTTGACGTCTCCGCCCCGGACGCGGCAGTGGACATGGCTGCGGCCGGCCTCGAACTCGCCGAGCCGGTCGGAGTCCCTGGTCGGCTCGCTGCGGATCACACCCGCCAGGACGAAGGTCACCGCGACCTCGCCCAGCCCGGTCGCGGATGACGGCGCGCGCGTGGCGGTCTGTGAGCCAGGTGCCTTGCTCGGCGAGGTGGGTGTCGTGCTCGGCGAGGGCCCGCCAACGTGGTCCTCTCGCTGGGAGTTGGCGTAGAGCACGGCCGAGACGACGAGGGCCACGGTCGACAGCACGGTGCCGACCGCAATCACGGCCCGGCGCGGAAAGGCCGACCTGGCGGAGCCGGGAGCACCCTTCGGCCGGTTGTCCGTACGGTCGTCGCGGATGGGTTCCGGCATGCTTCCGGGAATGACGTCCGGCGCCCGCTCCGGAACGGGCTCCAGCATCGGTGCCGGGGCCGGGGCCGATGGCGAGTCCAGGGCCGTGGGTTCCGGGCCCGTCACCGCCGTCGTCGTGCGTACGGCGTGGGCGACCGGCGCCGGAAGCCAGAGTTCGGGGACCGCGAGCCGGTCGGGACGGTCGCCGTGCGTCGCCGTCAGCAGCTCCAGGAGTTCTGTCACGTCCGGACGCTGTTCCGGGGCCTTGGCCAGGCAGCGCCGCGTCACTTCCCGCAGGCCGTCGGGCAGATGCGTGAGGTCGGGTTCGTCGTGCACGGCACGGTAGGCCATCGTGAGCGCCGGACCGTCCCCGAACAGGCCTCTGCCAGTGGCTGTCCACGCCAGGAGAACCCCGAGTGAGAAGACGTCGGAGGCCGGCCCGACCGGGTCTCCGGTCACCTGCTCGGGAGCCATGAAACCGGGGGTTCCGATGATGGCTCCGGCCTTCGTCACCCTGTCGGCACCGGTGGTGTCGGCGGTGCCGACCGAGATGCCGAAGTCGATCACGCGCGGGCCGTCCGCCGACAGCAGGACGTTCCCCGGTTTGAGGTCCCGGTGCACCACCCCGGCGGCGTGGATGGCCTCCAGCGCCTCGGCCAGCCCCGCCCCCAGCGCGAGAACGGAGTCCTGAGCCCAAGGCCCGTACGCGCTCACGGCATCACCCAGGGACATGCCGGGGACGTAGGCGGTGGCGAGCCACGGCGGATCCCCGTCCGGATCCGCGTCCACCACGGCGGCCGTGAAGACGCCGTTCACCCTGCGGGCTGCGGCGACCTCCTGGGCGAACCGGCGCCGGAAGCCGTCCTCCTCCGCCAGGTCCGGCCGCACGACCTTCACTGCCAGGGCCCGCCCGCTCGGGGACCGTCCGAGGTACACCCGGCCCATGCCGCCGGCACCGAGCCGGGAGACGATCCGGTACCGCCCCACCTGCCGCGGATCCCCTGCCACCAGGGCAGTGCCCATCGTCATACCCGTCCCCCGTACCGCCCGACTCCTGCGGCGGGAGACTATCCAGCCCGCCGCCGGGCCGCCAGGCCCGGCTCTACCGCCGGCACCACACCCGTGTCAGTCATCGTCATCCGGCACCGCGCATGATCGGCCGGACACGCCCTAGCAGCAAGGGAGGGGGCCTCTTGCGCACGGCCGGCCGACTGCCAGGCCCCAGCAGGGCAGGGCGCCGTACCCCCGTCACGGATGACGGATACGTGAGGCGACCGCACCACCGGGAACGGGCGGGCGGGGAGCAGCTGCTGCCGCGATGTGGCACTGTCCGGTGTGGTCGCTCCGCGTCGGTACCCGTATCACCGTGGCCGATGAGCATGTCGTCTGGACATCAGCGCCTATGCCCGCTGCACAGCGTGTGGGGCGACGGCAGACGGGATGGGAGCCCTGGGTGTTCGGCGAAGGTTGGCAACAGTGGCAGCTCGACCCCAAAGCCGCTCCGTCGACCTACTCCTGAATCGGCAAGTCCGGATGGGCGAACACGAAGAGCATGTACGCAACGGCCGCTGCCGTACCGACCGAAGAGAGCGCCAGGCCGGTCAGAGGCTGCGCACGGCTGACGCCCTTTCGTGAGGCAACGCGGTATTCGATGGCACCCAGGAAGAGGCCCGTGAGGCCGAGCGGCAGGGCCAGAGCCCAGACGAGCATCCAAAGCGGGCAGCAGAACCAGAACGCAACGGAAGCCCCGCCGCAAACGACGGAACGGCTCATCCGCCCAGATCTGTCGCCAGCCGGATCATCAGAGTGGGTCATCCTCTGATCAAAGCAGCAAGGTAAGGAGGCTCAGGAGCCGCCCTGGCAATCACCATGCCCCTCGCGTGCCCGATCCAGCGGGGAGTCACGGGGAGTATCGGACTGTCACGCTGTCCGGACACATGAATGACCCCCGACCAATCGGCTGGTCAGGGGCCGTTCACCTGCGATGGGCGTCCCGTAGTCGCTCCCCAGTCTTCGGGTGCCTTGCCCCTCATGGATGCCCACCGCGTGTCATGGACTCATCGATTCCTTCAGCCGCTTCTTCCAGGTAACCCATCCGGGCCTGCGCCAAGCTCAGCCGGCCGTTGGGACCGCCCCGGACGATGTGAGCGTCCGCGTCGTCCTGCCCGTCGTCCTCCCAGCCGCACTCTGGACAGATCTCGAAGTTTGCCCGCTCCTCCAACGTTCGCTGGAAGCAGCATGGGCACGCGATGAGGTCGTTAGCGGCGTGATTCGCGGGACTGGTGGGCGTTTCGTCAGAGACCATGGCCGCCATCGTCCCGCTCCCCGGAGTGATCCACAGTAAACGGCCTAGCCGAATGTGCTGACTCAGGATCAAATCTGTGGTCAGCGGCGGTTTTCCGAGCGCGGACAGCCTGGGCCAGGCAGGCGCGAGCGGGCATCATTCGCTTGCGGCTTCAGGGCCGGGGGCCGGCCTGGTGCTGCTTCCCGAGTTCGTACATGAGCTGCTCGTTCGTCTTCGCGTTGAGGCGTTCGCGCAGGGCGGCCATGTAGGTCGTGTAGGTGCGCGGGCTGATTTCGAGTGCTCGTGTGATCGCGTCGCGCGTGTTGCCTTCCGCGAGCATCTGGAGCATGTCGCGCTCGATGAGCTCGCGGTCACTGGGGCTGTCCGCCGACGCCGGGAACCAGGGGTCGGCTGCCTCCCAGTGCAGCTCGTACTCCTCGCGCAGCCACGCGAGCATGGCCGGGTCGCGGACGACGATCGCGGGTTCGTGACGGCCCTCCCCCACCCGTCGGTCCGAGATCACCGCGAGCGAGTCGGTGATGATCATGCGGGGGAACCTTCGCGAGGAGGTCCTGCTCTCGGCTGCGCCGGTCTCGGCTGTCTTCCTGGCGTAGTCGGTCTCAGGAGTTCGGGTCCGGGCGCTCGTGGGGTACAGGCTGCGGTAGCGGACGCCGCCCTTCTTGAGGAGGGCGACATCGCGGACGGCTGCCACCGCCAGTCGTTTCGCGTGTCTCGGCTGTGTCTGGGATGCCCAGACGGTGGTGGAGGTCTCGATCGCGGTGTGAAGGAAGTGGTGAATGGCTGTGGGGTGGTCGATGATCTCGATCGCGTTGGTCCCGAACTGCCCTGCGGACACGGCCGGGTCCAGGGTGTCCAAGGCCGAGGGAATCTGTCGGATCCGTCTGAGAAGCCGATCGACTTCGTCAAGTTCCTGGCGGATCAGCTCTCGCTCGACATGCCGCAACGGCCGTGCGCTGGGCCTGTTGGTGAGGGGCTCGGTGAAGACGACCCCGATGCTTCGGAGCTTCTCCAGCTGCGGATCGTCCGCCTTCAGGTCGTCGTCTCCGCGCCGAATACTCCAGTAGAGATCCACGTCGTCGGGGGAAAGGTCGAGCCCGTCGGCCTTCGAGGCCGCTTCGCCGTGTTCGTCCACCATCTCCCCCTGCCCATCCGCGCAATGCGCCGATGGGCACCCTTGATTCCTTGCGAGCACCAGGCTGGTAAGGAAGCCTAACTTCCCGTGAGCTGCCGGGATCTGCTCGATGAACCCGCAGGTCCGAGCGGAAGACCCTTCTTCCACAGAAAGAATCCGACGAAGGAGACACCTCGTGATAGCCGTGAGTAAGGCCGCAATCGGGATTGGCGGAGCCGCCCTCGCCGCCCTGGCATTCTCGTCGCCGGCGCTCGTCCAGGCCGCCGCCGACCCGGAGGCGCAGTACGTGATCTCAGCGGACCCGGAGTGGAATGCACCGTCGGTGGCCGCGCCTCAGGACCCCTACTGGAACTGAATCGTCTTGCGCGGACCGCGCCGTGAGTTCCGGAACCCGGATCACGGCGCCGGTCCGGCCGTACCGAATCCGCCCTGATCAGGAGAGACACAGGAATGCCGAGGGAGCTACGACGTCCGGGGGCGCACGGGCGGCGAGGGACCGGCAGGTGGGGCGCCTTACGTGCGTGGGGGGATCTGTGGGCGGCTACGCGGCAGGCCCGGCGGATCATCAACCGGGACTTGGGTCTCATGGGTGCCAGCGACATGGACGCCGTGGTCAGGGCTGTCGAGGAGAAGCGGGGCAAGAGGATCGTCACGGTCCGGGTGCCGCTTCCGCCCGAGGTGTCGGCCTTCTGCGTCCGGGGTCATGACCGGGATTACGTCGTCGTCGACTCAGGGGCCGGTGAGCTGACGCGGGCTCACTCCACCCTGCACGAGCTCTTCCATCTCTGGGAGGAGCATCCTGCCGAGGACGGCGGTCACGACCTGGCGATGGACGAGGAAGCGATCCGTCTGCTCCTGCCGGGCGTCAAGCCCGAGGCCGTACTGAGGGTCCTGACCAGGTCCCACTACGCCAAGAAGGCCGAACTGAGCGCGGAGACGTTCGCCACGACCATGCTGCAGCGGCTCCAGTTCGACGCGTCCCGCGGGGACGAGACGGTCTCCTCGACTCTCGCGCACAGGAGTGCCGGTGTCTGAGCACACGACGACGGTGGTCTACCTGGCCATAGCGGCCGTCAACCTGCTCATCACCCTCTGGAAGGGTGCGGCGCTCCTGCGGGAACGCACTCCCACGCTGGCCCTGATCACCCTGAGCTTCTTCGTCTCGGTGTTCGTGTACATCGCGGCTTCCCCGGCCGGCTATCGCGCCGTGGGCGAGGTCACGGGGATCCCCAGCGCCGCAACTCTCCCTGTGTACATGGGGATTGTCGTCTGCTACGCGAACACGCACCTTCTCGCGTTGCTCTGGACCGCCACCACGTCGCCCGGTGAGCGCACGGAGGTCCGACGGCGGGCAGCCGCGTGGGGAGCGGCGTACGGGCTGGTGCTGATCGCGATGGTCGTCACCTTCTGGTCGGCGGACCTGGGCGGTCTGGCCGCCGATCCCCGACGCTTCAACACCGACTTCGCCGAAGGACATCCTTTCGTTCTGGCCTATCTGGTGCTGTTCCTGGCCGCGCTGACCTGCGCCACCTGGAGCACGGCCCGGCTCGCCCGTCGTACCCACACCACCGATCCGGTTCTCCAGCACGCCGTGAAGTACTTCAGCGTCTCGATGGTGCTCTGCATGGGGTACGTGGCGTGCAACGCACCGGCCGTCCTCTTCGCGAGCCTGGGCCATCACGCTCTCGACGACGTGGGGGTCGCCGGATCGCTGTTCGGCTCCGCGGCCGCGGTCCTGACCAGTTACGGGATGACCGGTGCCGCCGTCAGCGCGTGGCTGCGCGAGCGACGTGACATCAAGGCCCTCCAGCCGTTGTGGCTGCTCGCCGTGAAGGACGTGGACGAAAGGCTCGCTCTGGACGCGAACGGTCCCGGCCTGCGCCTCACCCATGTCCGGTTCGCGCTGCACCGCCGGGTGGTCGAGATCCTCGACGGGATGCGCGTGCTGCGCGCCTGGTCGTCGGCCGATGCGGCCGAGACCATCACGCGGCACGTGGAAGCGGGCGGTTCCGCCTTGTCGGCGGCGGAGCGGCAGGCCGTCGTGACGGCGGCCGTGCTCCGCGATGCCGGGCTTCGTCTCCGGGAGGCACGTACCCATGCGGCTCGTCTCCATGCGGCTCGTTCGCGGCGACCGGGGCGGCCGGTCGCGCCCGCCAACCCCGTCGCCGCGCTTCCGGGGGAGGACACGGCCGCGTCCGAGGAGCGGGGCAGGCTGCTGCTCGTCGCCGCCCACCTGAACCATCCGCTGGTCGTCTCGTCGCTGCGAGAGCTGAGGGCCCAGGGCCTCGACCCGCAGCCGCGGCAGACCGCTGGTGGGCGCGAGGTAGTGTCCTGATCGGCCGGTGCCGAGCACGGCGCCGGCCATGGGGGTTCGAGAACTCAGCAGTTGAGCTGAGGTGGGGGTTCTTTGTGAAGCGGGCCATCGTCATGGGCGGAAGCTACGCCGGGCTCTTCGCCGCCCGGGTGCTGAGCGAATACGCCGAGGACGTCGTGGTGGTCGAGCCCGACGTCGTCGGGGACGACGGACTCGGTCGCCGTGTCCCGCAGCGGCACCAGCTCCACGCCCTGCTGGCCATGGGGCACACGCAGCTGGAACGGTGGTTCCCCGGGATCACGGAGGAGCTGGTCAAGGACGGCGCCCTCCTCGGCCTGGGTGACGACGTGCAGTTCTACCTGGACGGTCGGCTGAAGGCCCCGGTGGCCGAGGCGCGCATGCTCGGTGCCACCCGGCCGTTCCTGGAGGGGCACCTGCGGCGCCGGGTCGCCGCCGTCGGGAACGTGCGGTTCTGCCGGGCGCAGGCCACTGGTCTGGTGTTCCGGGGGGATCGTGTGGCTGGTGTGACCACGGTGGACACGGCGGCCACGGCTGACAGCGAGGCTGGGGGCGGTGCGGCGGCCTCGGGCGGTGGGCCGTTCGAGGGTGGCGAGGCGGCCGGGGGCGGTGAGACGCTCGACGCCGAGTTCGTGGTCGACGCGATGGGGCGTAACAGCCCGTTGGAGGGCTGGCTCGCCGAGTACGGGTGGGACGCAGCGCCTGTCGACCGTATGAGGATCGACCTCGGCTACGCCACCGCCTCCTTCCGCCGCGGCGACGAGCTGGGCAGTACGGTCATCGCCCACTCCAGCCCGGGGCCCGCCAGCGGCTATCAGCCCACGATCACGGAGCCCGGGGCCCTGGCGGCGGTGGAAGGGGACCGCTGGTCGGTCGTCCTGGCCGGGTACGCCGATCACCGCCCGGGGCCCGACCCCGAGGAGTTCCTGCGGCGGATGCGCCGCTGTGTCGACCCCATCCGGACCGTGGCGGACGCCTCCGAGATGCTCGGCGAGGTCAAGACGTACCGCTTCGTCGAAAGCCGCCGGCGGGTGCACACCCGCCTGAACCGCTTCCCGGGCGGACTCGTCGTCGTGGGCGACGCGCTGGCCAGCGTCAATCCGGTCTACGGGCAGGGCCTGACACTGGCGGCCCTGGCGGCCAACGCCCTCGGCGCCCACCTGCGCTCCGCCGCCTCCCCGCGGGATCCGGCATGGGCCTACTTCCGCCTCGCCGAAGCCGTCGTGGAGGGCGCCTGGCAGCTCTCGACTGCCGCTGATCTCGCGCAGCCCCACGTCACCGGCCCGTACCCCCGCGGCTACCGCGTACAGAAATGGGTCGCCGACCGGCTCACCGAGGCGTCCGTGCTCGATTCCGCCGTGAACACGCGGTACATGGGAGTCGTGAACATGGAACTGCCGCCCAGCGCCCTGACCGACCCGCGGTTCCTCGCCCGCGCCGTCCGCGTGCTGCTCAGCAGGTGAGGTGGTTGAGGCAGGTGGGGCGGGTGAGCGTGTGGGAGCGTGTCCTTGACCGTGCCGGTATCCGCGAGCCGGAAGCCCGCCAGGGGTACACGGCGCAGCTGCGGGCGGTGCGGCGGTTCGCCCCGGCCGAGTATCTGGCGGCGCGGCTGCTGCTGCCCGCGCCGCTCCAGCCCGACGTCATCGCCCTGGTCGCCTTCATGCACGAGACCGATGACCGGATCGACCGCGGGCAGCGCGCTGAGCGCGAGACGGCGTTGCGACGGTGGCGGGACCTCACGGACGACGCGTTGGCCACTGGCGACGCCGCCGCGCAGCCGGTGCTGCGGACCCTGTCGGGGACCGTTCGCCGGCATCCCGTACTGCGTGGTCGCATCGACGCGTTCCTCGCCGGGGCCGCCCAGGAGGTGGCCTGGGAGCGGTTCGGGTCGGAGGCCGACCTGACGGAGTACATCGAGGGGTACTCGCTGCCCGCTCTCATGCTGTCCATGTGCCTGCTGGCGCCTGACGGGGAGGCGGAGGCAGCCGAGTTCGAGCGGGCGTGCCTGGCTCTCATGACGGCGATGCAGCGGATCGACTTCCTGGAGGACCTCGCCCAGGACGTCGAGGAGGGAAGGGCCGGCATCTCGGACGAGGCCCTCGCCCGGCACGGTCTGACGGCCGCGGACCTGCGTCCGGAGGCGGCCGGTACGGCTCCGGTCGCGGCGCTCGTCGCCGCCCAGGCGCGTACCACTGCCGCCTCCCTGGGAGCGGCGCGGCCGGTCGTCGGTCTTGCGGACGCGTCCTACCGGCCCTTCCTGCGGGCCGTCGTGCAGGTGCAGGAGGCGCGCGCGGCGGCTGTGCGGAAGGCCGGGGCCTCGCTCGTGGCCCGGCCGTGCGGGCCCTCGCCGCTCAGGTGCGGTGGCGTGCTGCTCCGGGGGGTCGTGCACCGGGGCTTCGCCGTATTCGCCGTGTCCGGGGGGCGGCGTCAGCCTCGCGGCTGACCGGCGGTCCGGCGGTGTCCGGCGGTCACTGCTGGCCGAGGAGCCTTCGGATGCTGCCGAGGAGGCGTGTGCGGGAGGTGGGGGCGAGAGCGCGGACCTGGTCCGTGATCGCCCGCAACTCCTGTTCCTGGGGATCCATATCGGGCTCCGGGACAGGGGTGAGGACCGCTCGCAGAGCGTCCTGGAGCTGACCGGCGAGCTTGATGTCCGCGACGTCGACGCTGCTGCGCAGGGCGAGGTGGCTGACGCGCTTTCCGCGGAGGTCGCTCACCGTGACGAGGGTCGCGTAGAGGGGACGCAGTGCCCGCGCGAGGGCTCGTCGCCCACTGGTGCTCAGGAAGCCCGGGTCCACGTCGAAGAACTCTTCCAGCGCGGCGGTCACGGCCCGGCCTGCCTCCCGGCCGCCTGAGAAGAGCGCGGAGACCATGCCCCGGGACAGGCCGAGCGCGTCCGCGATGTTGACCTGCTTGTGGGGCTTCCCGTCCGGTGCCCGTCGAGTGTCGAGCAGGAAGGTCAGGCGGTCGGTGAAGCTCAGGTTCAGCCTGTCGTCAGGGACGGGCTCGCCGCGCAGGAGAGCGAGGACGACGTCCTCGGGGATACCGGTCTGGTAGGCGACCGCGTCGAGCTCCAGGTCCTCGTGGGTCATGCCCGTGGAGGGAAGCAGATCGTTGATCGCCGTGATCAGCGCCGCGAGGTCGTCCGGCGGTGTATCGGCGGCTTTCATACGGGGCGGTCTCCAAGGAGAGAGAGGGGGGTCTGCCAGGTGTCCTGCCAGGCGCTCTGCAAGGTGTTCTGCCAGGTGCAGGTTAGCCTTCCGGGCCCCCCGAGTCACGGTCGGCTGCCGCCTCAAAGGGCTTCCTCAGCAGTGAAGTTCACAATTGTTGACACCTCTGGGCTGGTGCAGCAAGATCGGGGAACGTGCCGGCCCTTCCGGATTCGCCGGCTGATTCGCGTACGGCAGTAGGCGATTCGGCGTGCGGAATTCCGGCGGGACGGGCATGGGGGCCTCAGCTCGAGCGGGGGCAGGCGACGCGCGATCCGGCCATGGCGGAGCGCGTCGTGCACCCCGCGCCATCCGATGTCCGCGAGGGGAGTGCCGATCGATCGCGCCTGGCCCGTTCCAGCGCTCGCCGCCCCGTTCCCTTTCTCTGATCGCCGTCGCGCCGGCTCGGTGACCACCGTGACCACCGTGCTCGCCGTCTTCGCCGCGGTCCTTCCCCATCTCCCGCTTCGGAGCACCCTGTGTCCCTCGCCGCCGCACCAGACTCCGTCCTCACACGCCGACCGACTCCTGGCACCGTCGCCGTCGTCGCACCGTACGGTGACGGCGGCGGGCACCTCCGCGAGTACTCCTACCTCGGCTGGGACTGCGTCGCCGTAGCCCTGCCGGACCACGAGCGTCCCGCCGCCCACCGCGACCACACGGTGGACGTCCCCGGGTACTCGGCCACCGTCATGCACACCGGAATACGGCACACGGTGAAGCAGCTCTCAGGCATAGGGGTCGATCTGGTGGTCGCCGGAAGCGGTCTGGGGGTGGGGCTTGCCGATCGCCTCTCGTACCACCTCGGCCTGCCCGGTAACGCCGTCGGTACGACGTCCTTCAGGACCAACCGGGCCGTCCAGGCCACCGCGCTGAGCGACGAGGGGATCGTATCGGCCGCGTCGATGTACTCCACCGACGTGATGGACGCCCTGAGGTGGGCGGACACGGCCCGCTTCCCGTCCTACGTCGTCGCGGCGGCCGACAGCTCGGTGACAGCTCTGCCCGTCTTCTGCTCCGGGCCGGACGAGATCGTCACCACGTGGGCGTGGGCACGCCGGGCCGCCCAGCACCACACCGGTTCGGGTGAAGTGATGCTTCAGCAGCGCATTTCCGGCCCGCAGTACCTCATCGAGACCATCAGCGGCCCTCTCTCCGGCGATCATGTCGTATCCGAGATCTGGGCCGAGACCCGGACGGAAGGACAGGCACACGACCGATCCGAACTGCTGCACCGTCACGGCCTGCTCTTCCGCACACTGTCGCTCTACGCGCTGAAAGTCCTTCCGGTACTCGGCATCGACCACGGCGCTGCCCGACTCCGCGTGGCGTGGAACGACCAGCTCGGGCCGGTACTGCTGTCGGCACGCGCTTTCGCCCAGCCGTCCTCGGTCGACGCCTACTCGCCTTCGGTCGGCCACATCGCCGCGGCGGCTCGCGTGGCAACGATCGACGGCCTGGGCAGGGCCCCGGAAAGCGAGGAGCACGCCGTGATGCGGGTTTCCCTCGCGGTCCCCGCCGACGGCCGCGCTCTCGACGCCGCGCTGCTCCGGACGATCTCGACCCTGCCCACGCTCGCGTACACCGTCCGGGTCGCGGAGTCCGACAGCTCTCGACGCAAGACCCTCCATCGTGCCGCATCGTCCGGCGAGCTCGTCCTGGCCGGCACCGCCCGCGCGGTCGATGAGGACTACCGGCTGATCCGCTCCATCGAGCAGGGCGGGCACCGCGGGTTTCACTGAAACGACCGACTGCAGGGGTCTATCCCGCAAGGGCACGGGCGCCGGACTTCGGGGCCATGCTCTTGCACAGAACTCTCCAGGCAGCAAGGCTCCTTGTCGTCCTCGCAGTCAGATCACCGGGGGCCTGCCCAGCCGGGTCATCCTCCACACGGTGCGCCACCGCATCGGGCGACGTGGTGGGCACGGAACCCGGACCCCTTCGAAGAAGCCGGCCCACCACTCCTTGAGTCCGGCCAGCGGGGGTCGCTGCACCACCGTGTACGCCGCCCACGTGGCGAGATAGACGGGGACCAGGACTGCGGGCAGGTGGCGCTTGGCCAGCCAGACGCGGTTGCGGCCGGTGTTGCGGTAGTAGACGGCGTGGCGGGACGCAGCGGTGCGCGGATGTCGCAGGAGGATGTCGGCCCGGTAGTCGATCTCCCATCCGGCATCGAGCGCGCGCCAGGCGAAATCGGTTTCCTCGTGCGCGTAGAAGAACTGCCTCGGGAAGTCGCCGACTTGATCGATCACGCTCATGCGAATGGCGTGGGCGCCGCCCGGAAACGTGGTGACCTGGCCGGACAGGTGCGGGTCGGCACCGCCGAGGCGCGGGACGTGCCTGCGCTGGCTGACGCCTTCCTCGTCCACGATCCGGAAGCTCACGATGCCCAGGCGCGGCTTCTCGGCGAACGCCTCCCGGACCAGGCGGAGGGTGTCGGTGCGGGGCAGCGTCCCGTCGTCGTCCAGAACCACGACCACGTCCACGACCGCGTCCACGCCGCCGTGCTCGCGCAGCGCCCGCACGCCCTCGTTCCGGCCGCCGGGGATGCCGAGGTTCTCCGGCAGTTCGACGCCCAGGACGCCGTCCGGGAGCTCGGGGAGTCGCACGCCCTGGCCCAGTACGACGACCGTCGCGGGATCGCCTTCCTGCTTCGCCACCGAGTCAAGGAGCGCCAGGAGTTCCCGGGGTCGGTCGCCCATGGTCAGCACCACCACGCCCACGTTCATGGCGTCCACTTCCTGTTCGTTCGTGCTCGGGCCGCAGCAACTCGGCCGCCTTCTGCTCCAGGCTTCTGGCGCCGGCCACACCGCGCTTGCGGTACCCGGCCGCCGTTGAGTAAATCGCCTTGATCTCCTGCCGGTTGCGGTCGGAGACCACGCCGTCCATGAAGTCCAGGGACCGGCTCCACAGGGCCACGGCCTCCTCGTGGCGGTGCTGGGCGGCCACCGACTTGCCCAGGTTGACCATGGTCAGGCCGTGCCCACGCTGGTACGTGGCCGGTGTGCGGTCCGCCAACGCGGCACGGTAGTGCCGTTCGGCCGCCCCGTAGTCCTTCATCGCGGTCAGCGTCTTGCCCGTGTGCGAGGCGACCGTCGCCGTCACTGGCCCGGAGGCGGCGGCGAACGACAGCACCGGCTCCCGCAGGTCCAGGACCGCGTCCTCGGCCGCCAGCAGTGCCCGCGCCGCCTTCCCGCTCTCCCGGCTCGTCCCGTACGCCCTGGCGCAGGTCACCAGCAGCAGTGCCTCGGTCCGCCGGTCGACCTTCCCCGAAGCCCGGCGCAGAGCCTCCTCCGCCAGCTCCACGCACGCGTCGGGATGGCCGAGGTCGAGCGCCTGGTGGGTCATGGCCCGCATCATCCATGCCGCGTGCCCGTACGGGTCGGCCTCGCAGGCGAGCTGATAGCCCAGCAGGTAGTACCGCTGTGCGACACCTTCGCGGCCGAGGTCGTGATGCTTCCAGCCCACGAGCGTCGCCAACTGGGCCGCCGCCCCGAACGCCTGTCTGCGTACGACGTCGGCGGGAAAGCGCACCGCGAGCAGGGGGGTGACGGTGTCGGTCAGGTACGCGGTGACGGCGGTCAGCCCGTGGCCGCCGCCCAGCTTCTCGTCCGAGCTGCGGAACGTCTCGGTGAGCATCCGGACCGTCGCGACCTCTTCTGTGCCGACACCGCCGCCGGTCTCAGCGGCCTTGAGCGTGGCGGCGACGGCTTCGTGGTCGTAGCCGAGGGGAAGGGCGACGGCTGCGGCGGCGAAGGCGGAGTTCAGGAAATCCCTGCGTCGGAGCATCACGAATCTCCCGAGGTCGGCAGCGGTGGCCAGCGGATCGATGCCCAGGGCCTCCCCGCCGGCTGCGCAGCCTAGACCGATCTCGGCAACCGTCACCTTCCGCTTCATCCTTCGGGTGAGAGCCTCGGCGATGAAGAACGGCGTCTGCCCGGATGGTGTACCGCCGGCGACCCAGTACGCGACGGCGGACGGCCCTGTACTCAGCTTCGCCCCGGCCTCGGCCGCCACGATGCGGATCTCCCTGGCCAGCGCGTAGTAGGTCAGCCCGGCCTCGTCGATGACGTCTGCCAACCGGCTGTTCGGTGTCCGGCTCCCCGTCACTTCCGGCCCCTCGAAGGCGATCTTGAACGGTTTGAACGAGTTCGCGACAGGCCAACGGTACTCACTTTCCGTGCAGGAGAGTTCACTGTTCATACGCCCCCGGAGGTGAAGGACCCTCCGGGCGGCTCCCCCGAAAGCAGCGGGTCGCGGCGTCCCCGTCGGCCTGCAGCCCGCTGCTGCCCCGTACGAGAGGAGCGACCGCGTGACGACGTCCGAACGGCCCCGGAGGGCCCTCGGCGCGAGCGGCCGGACGTACATTCCGACGGAGCCCCAGCCGGGTGCCGAGCCGGGCCCTGCGTCTGCGAGCAGCCGCAGGCTGGGAGAAGTTCATGCGCCGCGCCGAGAGCCGACCGGAGGCAGGGACGTGAATCCGGTCGATCCGGACGGGTACGAACAGCACCCGTTCCTGAACAAGAACGTCCGGGACATCGCCTCGCGTGGCGAGGGCGTCCTGGTCGCCGTCACGCACGAACTCCGCAGCCACGGCACCGTGCGGGTCGCGCATATCCGTCCCAAGGGAGGGGTCGAATGGACGGCGGCCGCGGACAACATCCAGCTCGTCACGTGAGACAGCGCTGAGCGGTCCTCGCGTACGCCGTCGTCGCCACCGTCGCGTACTCGCTCCGGCCGTCGCCCCACCACCAAGGGAGGTGAGGGGCGGCACCTCGTCGGCCCAGGCGGCGGCCCTCGCCGGCGTCTGACTACTGGCTACTGGCTACTGGCTACTGGCTACTGGCCCGATGCCATGGGCAGCGCGGCTGCCTTCCTCCACGTCGCCAGCTGTCCGTCGTCGACCGGCCGCATCTCGCCCTCGTACAAGTGCGCGTGACCGTCGTTCACCGCGTCAGCCCACGCATGCGTCGCGAACACGTACGTGCTGCCGTCCTTAAGCCGCTCAGCTGTGCCGGAGTCCAGCCCGTAGGTGACTCGTACCGTCCCCCGCACGCTGCCCCGCAGGACCTCGGTCACCTCGACCCGGTACACGTCCTGCGTCCAGCCCTCGATGTCCCGCTGCTCCTCGAACGCCTCGACCCGGCCGGTGAACACGTTCTCCGTACGCGGCGCGGTGCTCTCCGGGTTCGTCGCGTCGTACGCGCGCAGCGCATGCCCCTCGAGCGGCTTCGCCCACTGCTGGTATCCGGACCAGCCGCCCCACACCAGCGCCCCGGCAGCCAGCGCCGCCCCCACTGCCATGGCCATCGTCTTCTTCATGCTCATCCCCACAGTGCGTGATACGCCTTGACGTCGGAGTCGGTCGGGCCGTTGATCTTCTTGCCCGAGATGTGGCCGTAGTCGGCCCACAGGAGAGACGGGTACGTCCCGTACCCGTACTCCTTGTGGCAGAAGCCCAGCGCATGGCCCAGCTCGTGCGCCGCTACCCGCCTGCGGTCCTCATCCGTGCCGAGGCTCTTGCCTGGGTCCAGGTACGCCCTGTTCAGCGACAGGTAGTCCGTGCCGTGGTGCGGCTCCCACTTGCCGTAGGTGTCCTTCCACTCGCCGGACGTACTGATGATGTCCCGCCATTCCACATCGGCGTACGTCGTCGCTCCGTCCGGGATGATCTTCACCCGGTTGAGCGTGCCCGCGGTCCAGACCTTGACCGCGTGCTTGCGCGCGTCGTCGAACCTCGTGTCGTCGTCCCACGTGATCTCGGAGCCGTCCACGGAAGACCGGCCGCGCGAGTCGGACTGCCCGCCCTCGCACTTGTGCGGCGCGGCGACCGGCACCCCTTGAGCCGGAGTGGGGAGCGCCAGCAGAACGACGGCGGCCGAAGCCGCCGCGAGGCCTAAGGTGTTCGTCCTCATGGCCGGACGATAGCGTTCCGCTACCTTCACGATCGGCGTCCCGTCCACCCGCCGCAGGCGCTCGAGAGCACGCAGCCGGCCGGCGTGCTCCCTCTCGCCACCCTCGCGCGCCGGCTCACTCCCCCGCGCGAGGGTCGTGGCCAGTGGACGACTGCCTGGGCGTGCTTGCGCAGCGGCGGGTTGCTTGTCCCAGGTGGCAGGGCGCGTGGTCGAGAAGCTCGGCCGTGGCGGGCTCCTGGTCGCTTGAGTCGTTGGCGAGCAGCTTGTCGGCGGCGAAGACGGCAGCCGGGATGCGCGGGCGAGGATCGCCGTGGCGATCGCGGCGGTAAGTGCACGGCTCGGGCAGCGCCAGGAGCGCTGTGAGTTCACGCTTCTCGTGGCTGTGGCCTGCGATGGTGAGTGCGGCGGTAAGTGCGGTGGTGAGCGTGATTCGCGCCGGGGAGAGGTTTGGTCATGAGCGGCGTCGGTCGGGGGTTCGGTGCGGAGCAGGGCGTGACCGTCTACCTCGCGGCGAGCTGATCCTCGTACACGGAACAGGCGCATACCGAGCGAAGCGGACAGCGAACGGCCACCTCGGGTGACTGTCTCGATGGTCGATCACAGGTCGAGATCCTCACCCTGCGGCTGGCATTCAGGCCATTTGGTGGCCGGAACCCAGAGAAGAACGGCTTTCCCCTCGGAATCCGGCGCTGCCCACCTCGGTGCACTGCCATGATCCACCCGTACGCCATGTGACATTTCACATTGCTCTCGGGTGAGGGCGATGGAAGAGGGAGGACACCCCATGAAGAGTCTTGCCACTGCCGCGGTCGCCGCCGCGACCCTGGCCACCCTGGCCACCGGTCAGGAAGCCGTCGCCGCGCCGGCCGGGCCGGTCGGCGCCGTCGTCACCTGCGGCACCCCCGGTGCGCCCGGGATCCTGCAGACCAGGGCCTGTGTCGAGGTGACCGGCAACCAGGTCCGCTTCTACGGGGTCGCGGCCACGACCAACTCCGGGTGGCAGCCCCAGCAGGTCGGCTTCACGGTCTCCGGCACGGTCGTCGGCAGCGCCCCGATCGCGCCCATCAACCCGACCGTGCTCGTACAGGCGGGCACGACCTCGGTCGGCAGCATCGTCGCCACCGCGCCGTGCGGTGCGACGGTCACCGGTTCCTTCTCCGTGAACCAGTTCGGCTGGCCCCCGTCGACCGCGACCGTCTCGACCGTGGTGTCCTGCTGACCACGGCACGGACGCAGACATGACGGTGCTCCACTCCCCCACCGCGCGGCGCCCCGCGTCGGCGGATTCCGGTCGGCGCAGGAGGGAACACGCCGACGCACGGCGCTCGCTGGGGAGAGTGGAGTGCGGGAAGTGCGCGGGGCCGCCGCGCGGGCCGCGCGGGCTGCGCGCGGCGTGGAACGTCTGGAGCGGCAGACCGGGCTTGGGTCTTCCGAGGGCATCTCTGGTCGGTCACCATGGAGGTCCGTCGGCGATCCGAGGGTGGGATGAGCGAGGCTGAGAACGTTCTCGACGGGCAACGGGGAAAGCCTGAGCAGGTCGGGGTCGCACCGTGGCTGGCGCTGGCCTGTCTGGTCGGGCTGTTTCTTGCCTGCCTCGTACTGACGCACTTCACCTCAGAGGTGCGCACGGCCCTGTGGGGCGAGCCCGGCAGCGTGACCGGAGCTGACTGCCGGACGTACGACAACACTGTGGCCAATGCGGGGACATCGACGTCCTGTTCCGGCACCTTCACCCCGGACGACGGCGGCTCGTCGTTCGATGTCCCCGTCGACGGCGACATCGATGCACAACCGGTCCGCGCGTGGCTGGTGGACGGCGCGTCCGGTACCGCATACGTCTCGCCCACGGTGTGGGCGGGTGTGCTTCCGGTAGGGCTTTCCCTCCTCCTGGCCGGTCTGCCGGCGGCAGTGACCGTGCAGCACGTGCGTCGCCGTCTCCGTGCACAGCGCCCGAGAAAGCCGCTTCACGGGCCAGCCTCAGAGCCGAGTGCGTGATCGGCGACGAGCCGGTTCGTCGTTTGTGCGGGTCGGCGGGCATGCGGGGGTTCTTGCCGGTGCGCTCTTCACGCCAGGCCGGCCTCTGTGGCGGTGCGGACGCTGCCGCCGTCGCTCGTGGTGCCCGGGGCATGCGCCGGTAGGCGTCGTACGGCCGGGACGCACAGGAGCGCGAGGGTGGCGGGGACCGCGATGACCGTCATCGCGTACAGGGTGGGCCGCATGCCGAGGGATTCGGATACCGGGCCGGCGAGCGCCAGGCCGAGCGGCATGAGTCCTGCCGACAGCAGGTGGTCGTAGGAGCTCACGCGGGACAGTGCTTCCTCGGGCACGTGTGTCTGCAGCGCCGTCTCCCACAGGACGAAGAAGAGCGAGACGGCGACGCCGGTGACCGCTTCGAGGGCCGCGATCAGGGCGAGCGGCGCGCCGGATCCGATGATGATCGCCTGGCAGGAGGCCACCGCCAGTGCCGCGGATGCCAGGGCCATGGGCCGCGTGATCTTCAGCCGGTAGGCGCACACGTCGCCGACGATGGATCCGATGCCGAATGCCGCGACCACCACCGACCAGCCTGCCGCGCCGCCCCACTCGCGCTCGGCGAGCACGGGGCCCAGCACGAAGACCGACGGCAGGACGACCACGTGGTAGACGGCCATGCCGGCCAGACCGGACAACACCCATGTCCGGCTGCGTACCTGGGCCCAGCCGGCGCGGAGTTCGGCGAGGAAGGTGCTTCCGGGGGCGTCCTGCGCTGTGTGGGTTGCCGTCTCGCGGGGCTTGAGGCGGGCCAGGCACGCGGCGCTGGCCGCGAAGGTCAGGGCGTCCAGGGCCAGGGCGCCGCCGGGGCCGGCCAGCGCTACCAGCCCAGCGGCCAGGGCCGGGCCGAGGACCAGTCCGGACGACTGGACGAACCCGCGCAGGGCGTTGGCCTCCCGCAGCCGGTCCGGGCCGACCACCAGCGGCATCAGTCCGGTGGAGGCGGGCATGAAGAACGCGTCCGCGGTGCCGAACAGGACCATCAGCAGGGCCAGATGGGGAACCTCGGCGACGCCAGTCAGCAGCAGTACGGCCATGAGCCCCTGCACCGCGAACCGCACGAGGTCGGAGACCAGCATGATGCGGTGGCGCCGGAAGCGGTCCGCCCACACCCCGCCCACCAGGGTGAACAGCAGCATGGGTACCAGGCCTGCGGCCGCCACCCATCCCACGTCGGAGGCGGATCCGCCCACCGAGAGCACGGCGAAGGGCACGGCCACGAACGACACGCGGTCGCCCAGCACCGACAGGGACTGCCCGATGAACAGGCGGGCGAACTGCGGTTCGTCACGCAGCACGCCAGGGATCAGGGATTTCACGCGGGAGCCGAACCGTTCAGAGACATGAGGGCAGATTGTGCAGCGCTCAAATCGTAGGATTGATCATCCGCGCTGGTCATCTGCTTTTCCCTCAGGCCCGCGCCGGCCTCCGCCTCCGCGGCGGGGCCGAACCGCTCACGCCCGGTCCCGTCCGGCTCGGTGGCGGTGGGGGCGGCGGAGGATCCAGACCGCTGTGGCCAGGGCGACGAGTGTTCCGATCACGGCCCACCCCGCTGTGCCGAGGTACGTTCCCAGCTGTTTGGCCGAGGCGCCCGCGAGCGCGCCTCCGAAGACGTACACGGCCGACCAGGTGGCCGCGCCCGCCAGGGAGGCGGGAAGGAAGTGTGCGTAGCGCACGCGGGCCATGCCGGCCGCCGCGGGGGTCAGTGTCCGGATCACCGGCAGCAGGCGGGTGAGGAAGACGGCCCACGCGCCGTGCCGGTGCAGGGCGCGGACTGCCCGTTCCCATTGCGCGTCGGTGATACGGCGCAGCAGAGCGGCGTTACGGAGCTGCTCGCCGTAACGCCGCCCGAGGACGTAGCCCACGTGATCGCCGAGGCTCGCGGCCAGCGCGACGACGACGAAGAGGACGGTCAGCAGGCCTTTGCCGTGGACGGCCGCGCCGGCGATGAGAACCGCTGTCTCGCCCGGCACCACGATGCCGATGCCCAGGCCGGACTCGGCCGCGCTGAACAGACCGGCGGTTCCCAGGACGGCGGCCGGTGGCAGGCCGCCCAACGTGTCCAGCGCCTGCACGAACCATGACACGTGTCTCGGGTCTCCCTGCTCGCTTCGTTCCGCTCGTTCCGCTGATCGCGGGGCTACCAGTGGAACCCGGCCCAACGGTGAGATCGGTCCGCCCGGAGGACGAGATCGACGAGATCGTGCTGCGACCCAGGTCGCATCGCCGGGCCCCGGAGGCTTCCGGGGCCCGGTCCGTGCGGGTCGGGGGCGGTGAGCCGGCAGGTGGGCCGGCGGGTGGTCGGTGTGCGGGAAGGGTCTCAGCGCAGTCGTCGTGCGCGCAGCACCACGTCGTCCGTGTGGTGCGCGCCGGCGCCGCCGTCGGGCGCCACGCGTGGCCGCTGCTCGTTCACCTCCACCTTCCATTCGTCGGCGTCGGCGGCGAGCAGTGCGGCGACCATCGAGGGCCAGACGTAGTCAGCCGGGTCGAATCCGCTGTCGTGCGCCTGCTGGGTCTCCATCCCCGCGTGGTGTACGAGCAGCAGGACGCCTCCGGGCGCGACGGCCGCCAGCAGCGCTCGCTCGGCCGCGGCGTCGGGGGTGCGCAGCAGGGCCGGGTACTGCGCGGAGACCAGGTCGAAGGAGGCCGGCGGGAGCGCCGCTTCCGCCAGCGCGGCGTGTACCCAGCGCACGGCGACGCCCGCGTCCCGGGCGTGCCCGGCCGCCCGTTCCAGCGCCACCCCGGAGACCTCGAGCGCGGTCACGTCCCAGCCGCCGCGCGCGAGCCAGACGGCGTCCGCGCCCTCACCGCAGCCGACGTCGAGCACCCGCCCTGGCGTGAGCCCGGCGACCTCGGCCACGAGCGCACCGTTGGGCCGGCCGCTCCACAGCTGTTGGCGTTCGGCGTATCGGTTGTCCCACTCCGCCCGCACCGCGGGGTCTCCGACGTATCCGTCGCCAGGCAAGGACGTGTGAGGCGCGGGCGATCCCGCCGTGATGTTGTCGGTCACGGGCCCAACGTCCCCCATCGCGGCCCGGCGACGCCACTCCCGTTGCCGCTTCGGCAAAACGGCGTCGATGCGCTCACCGACGGCCGGCTGTGCCTCCGGGGGGTCCGGGGGGCCGGGGGGCCGGGGGGCCGGGGGGCCGGTCGCCAGGAACGTACCCGCCAGTAGCCAGGTGTCGCGGTCGTCGGCAAGGTGTCCGGGGGCCGGACCGGCGGTAAAGCGAGGGAAAAGTCCGTGGGGGCGAGCTGCGGTTCCCGTACGGAGCGTTCTCGGCTTCTTGACGCGTTCTTGATGCCCCGGGCATCACAGTGAGGGGATCGGAGCAACGGATTCCGCAGCAGGCGGGCCATTGACCTGCGGTTCTGCTCAGGTTTCCATTCAGCCCGGGAGCCACGGACCCACCTGATCACCGGCCGCCTCGGAGGCGATACCGCTCCCGCACGGAAACACCTTGCTCACCGATCGGAACCGTCTGATGACCGACACCCTCAGCGCGCCGCACGCGTTGGCCCCGCAGACCGGCCCCGTGCCGCAGAAGCTCAAGCGTTCCATCGGTGTCGTGGGCGGCACCTTGCTCACGCTGTCGTGCGTGACCCCCGCCTCCACCTTGTTCGTGGTCGTCCCGGACCTGTTCGACGGAGTCGGCACGTACGCCGCCCTCACCATCGCGATCGGTTCGCTGCTCTGTATCGGCGTGGCGTTCTGCTACTCGGAGCTGGGCACCCTGATCCCGAGCGCCGGCGGCGAGTACGCCATGGTCTCCACCCTCACGGGCCGCCTCACCGGCTGGCTCGTGTTCGTCCTCTCGCTGCTCGTGGTGATGATCGTGCCCCCGGTGATCGCCATGGGGACCGCCGACTACCTGGCGCCCCTGGTGCACATACCGGCCCCGCTCGCCGGCGCCGGCGTCATGCTGCTCGCGACCCTCGCGGGCCTGCTCGACCTGCGGGCCAACGCCTGGATCACCGGCATCTTCCTCGTACTCGAGGTCGTCGCGGCCGGACTCGTCGCGGTCCTCGGCTTCGCCCACTCCGAGCGCGGCGTCGGTGCGCTCGTCCACGGCCAGGTCGCCGGCGAAGGCGGCACCCACTCGCTCGTCACCGGGGCCATGGTCGTCTCCGGCCTCGCCATCGCGCTCTTCATCACCCAGGGCTTCTCGACGGCCGTCTACCTCTCCGAGGAGCTGGAGAACCCGCGCAAGAACGTGGCGCGCACCGTGCTCGCCACCCTCGCCATCTCCACCGTCGTCATCCTCGTGCCCGTCGTCGCCATCACCCTGGGCGCCGCCGACCTGGAGACCCTCACCGGCGGTGACATCAGTGCCATGATCACCGCCTGGTCCAACTCCGCCGTCGGCACCTTCATCAGCCTGTGCGTCGCCCTGGCCATCATCAACGCGGGCATCGTCATGGTCATCCAGAACTCCCGCGTCCTGTTCGCCTCCGCCCGCGACAAGGCGTGGCCCGAGCCCGTCAACAACGCACTCTCCCGGCTCGGGCGCTTCGGCTCCCCCTGGGTCGCCACCCTGCTCGTCGGCGTCCCCGGCGCCGCCCTCTGCTTCGTCAACCTCGACACCCTCTACGGCGTCACCGGCGTCTCCGTCACCGGCATGTACCTCCTGGTCGCGGTCGCCGCTCTCTTCAGCCGCCGCGGTGCCCACCGCGAGGTGGCCGCGTGGCGCATGCCGCTGTGGCCCGCCGTCCCCGTGCTGCTCATCGGCGTCCTCGCGTACGTCCTGTGGATGCAGGACGTCGAGTACCTGCTCTGGACCGGCGGCATCACCGCCGTCGCCACCCTCTACTGGGCCCTGTACCTGCGGCCCCGCAAGGACTCCCGCTGGCTCGTCACCATCCCCGAGGACGAGCAGAGCTGATCTCTCTTCGCCCCTTCGCCCCGTCGTCATACGGCGGGGCGAAGTGCTGTCCGGGGGTCAGTCTTCGGAGAAGGCGGGGCGCCCCATCCACCAGTTGCCGGTGGCGTCGGGGTCCGGACTGGTCCAGAACTCGATGACCGCGTTGGTGAACTCCGCGGGTGACAGCACGCCGTCGCCATCGGTGTCGAGGTGGCCGAACGCCTCGGCCGCGCTCTCCTCGGTGAGCTCCGGGAAGTGCCCGCGCTGGAAGGCGAGGAACTCGGCGGGGCTGATCCGGCCGTCCTGGTCGATGTCGGCGATCTGCAGGTAGGTTTCGGCGATCCCCCCGAGGGCGGCCCTGGCCGCCCCGGGGTCCTGGGACAGCGCGCGGGTCGAGGCGACGAACTGGTCCTTCGGGATCCCCAAGCCTCCGGCCGGGAGGAACGGCAGATGTACCTCCCGCCAGATGGCCGTGTAGGCACCGATGATCCGCTCCGCCTCCGCGGAGCCCTCCGCGTGACCGAGAGAGGACGCCACCCGGCGCCCCATCTGCACGTGATCGTCCTCGGTCAGCACACCGTTGCCGTTCACGTCGAGCTGGTCGAATCCATGCTCGATCTTGGCTGTCAGAAAGTCCTGTCCGCCCATCACCGCTCCTCACAAGAACGCACGCTGAGAACAGGGCATGGGGGCACGCCCTGTCTGTCAGGCAGGCAACGAGAATCCGCCCGGAAGGAAACGCCCTTCGTCGGACTGCGACATCGCACTGGGTGCGGAGTGGCTGGGATTCCAGGCCGACTGGCTCAGAGCCATGGATTCGCCGGGCGCCGACCCTACGCGGACGCCGTGGCCCGTACGCGGGAGCTCGGCCTCTTCGCGGAACCGCTGGTGGCTTCCCCCTACGCCGCGGAGCTCCCGCGAGCGCGGCCCTGGGTCACGTGGTGGCCGAGGGCGGGGGCCGGGGTCGGGGCGGGTGTGTCGTCGGGCTGTTGTGGGGGCTTGCGGCGTAGCAGGGTGGTGGCGGCGAGTACCGCGGCGGTGCCGAGGAGCACGGTCCAGTTGAGCGGCTCGCCGAGGAAGACGGCGCCGAGGACGACGGAGACGACGGTCATGAGGTAGATGACGGTGGCGGCGGCGGCCGGGCCGTCCTTGGTGATGATGACCGTGTTGAGGAGGACGGCGAGGCCCGTGCAGACGACTCCGAGGATGATCAGGGCGATGGTGGAGTCGGTGCGCCACTCGACGGGGTCGAGGCCGAGGAAGGGCACGGCGAGGAGTGTGAGCAGGGCGGCGATGCTCAGCTGGCCGCCGGCGAGCATGAGGACCGGGGTGCCGCGGCCGGCGAGGAAGCGGCCGACGTAGGCGAAGCTGCTGCCGAAGCTGATGGCGCCGAGGACGAAGCAGACGATGCTGCCGGTGGAGGCGTGGGTGCCCGGGTCCCAGGGCGCGGCGACCAGGACGACGCCGAGGAGGCCGATGGCCATGCCCCAGACGCGGGCGGCGCCGAGGCGTTTCTCGCTGCCGAGGAGCACGGCCGCGCCGAGCGTCCAGACCGGGCCGGTGCCGCTGACGATGCCGGCGACGTTGCTGGAGCCGTCGATCTCGCCCTGGGCGAAGAGCAGCCAGGGGACGGTGTTGCCAAGCAGCGCGGCCACGGCCATGTGGCCGAGGGTCGTCTTGTCGCGGGGCGGCCGCTGGCCCTTGGCGAGGCCGATGGCCATCAGGACGGCGGCGCCGAGGACGAGCCGTACGAAGACCGTCGCGACCGGCGCGAAGCCGTAACCGGAGATCTTGATCCAGAGGAAGACGGAACCCCACAGCAGGCTCAGTCCGGACAGCCGCAGCAGCGCGCCCGTTTTCATGGGCCGGCCCTCACATTCGACGCAGACGGGAGAAAGGCACGAAGGGAGCGGGGTGGAGGGGATTCCGTCCGTCGGCCCGCGTGAGAAGCCTCGCGTCGGGCCGTGTCCCGCGTCCAGCAAGGTGTTTTTCCGATGAAGGTGAAGGGCGTCTGAAACGTGCGCGGAGGAGGCTACGGGACCGCCGCCCCCATGGCTTCTTCGCCTTTCTCCGGCGGGCCGTTGAGCTCCGTTTCGGCGGCCCGGGCCGCCTCGCGGAGAGCCTCCAGGACGGCCTCGATCTGCGGCATGTCCCCGCTTCCGTACCGTACGGCGGCGAAGACGCGGCGTGAGGGCGCGTCGTCGATGGGCCGGATCACCACACCGGGCCGGGAGCCGCGGCGGGCGAGCCGGGGGACGAGGCAGATGCCGAGGCCCTCGCGGACCGCGGCCAGGGTCGCGTCCCAGTCGCCGATGACGTGGGTGGCCCGCGGGGTGAAGCCGGCCGCCGCGCAGGCCGCCAGCGGGATCTCCTGGCACATGCCGACCGTGGCGAAGATCCAGGCGTCCTCGGCCAGGTCCGCGAGGGCCAGGGTGGGCGCCTGCGCCCGGGGGTGCTCCGCCGGCAGGGCGACGTCGAACACCTCCGTCATCAGGGGGTGCTTGTCGAAGCGGGTGTCGAAGGCCGGCATGGACGGCGACTCCACGGCGATGACCACGTCGGTACGGCCCTGTTCGAGCAGCTCGAAGCCGGCCGGGGGGTCGACCTCGGCGAGCGTGGTGCGCAGCCCGGGGCGGCGGCGCCTGACGATCCCGGCGGCCGGCAGGACGAGGGGCGCCAGCGTGGTGCCGAAGCCGGAGACGGACACCTCGCCGCGCTCGCCGCCGCTGTACTCGGCGAGGGAGACCCGCAGCCGGTCGAGGCAGGCGAAGATCTCCTCGGCGCTGCGCAGCACCAGCTTCGCCGCACCCGTCAACCGCAGCCGCCGACCGGCTGGTTCGGTGAGCGGCACGCCCAGCTCCTTGGCGAGCCCGGCGAGTTGCTGGGAGACCGCCGAGGGGGTCAGGTGCAGCGCGGCGGCGACCGCGCTGACCGTACCCCGCCGGTCCAGTTCGAGCAGCACCCGCAGCTTGCGCAGGTCGGGTTCGCTGCCGTACGGACGGGTGGCCACCGCTCCCCTGCCGTCGACCGCTCCCCCGTCGTCGGCCGCTCCCCCGTCGTCGGTGGTGGGGGCCTTGTTCTCGTCCATGTCCGGCGCAACATCAGCGCGGCCGGTTCGTGTTCCGGGTCGACCGATCGTCTCCTCGGCGAAGGAGTTCGAAGGCGCTCGAAGGCGTCGGGGTGGGCCTTGGCCCTGGCGGCGGTTCCGGCCTGCGCGCGTTGGAGCGGGCGGCCGCGTGACGGCCGTCGCGCTCAGTACTCGATGTCGAGGTAGTCGATGTCGGTGAGCCTGACCTCGGAGAGGCCTGCGGCGCGGGCGCCGTTGTCCTGGAAGTAGGCCTCCTTGAATCCCTCGGCCATGATCTCGCGCTGGTGCTGGTCGCTGAGGCCCTGTTCCTGGGCCTGGAAGAGGCGCTGGGCGTAGGTGGCGGGGAGGTTGATGGTGAGGCGGCGCAGGCGGCCGTCGTCGGTGGTGCCGATGGGGGCGGTGTAGCCGAAGCGGGCGCGGGTGGAGACCTTGATTCCGGTGGTGGCGGCCTGCCGGCGTCGGCGGCGGCGTACGCCTGGCTGCCAGCGGGTCTTCACCGCCGCCTCGATCCGGGCGGTGATGCGTGGGGGCGGGTTCTTCCGGGTGCCGCGGCGGTAGCGGTTGACGGAGTCCGGGGTGACTCCGATCTCGGCGGCGACGGCTTTGGCGGTGCCGAGCTGTCGGATCAGGTAGTTGATGCGGCCCTGGAGGGTCTTGGGGGGCTCTCTCGTGAAGTGTTCCTGGTCGGCGCGCTTGAGGGCGTCGTCGATCTCTCCGGTCATCTGATGCGGGCTCCAGTCGTCGGAGGGTGGTGAGTTCGGGGGCTATTCGCCGGCGTCCGTGACGGCGTCGTGGCCGTCGCCCTTGATGTGGCGGGCGGGGTTGTAGCCCTGTTCGATCAGGTCGATCGCCCATGTCATCGGCTGTACGCCTTCCAGTTTCGCGCGGCCGGGGGTGGAGCCGAGCCGGAAGGCCCCGGGGATCGGCTTGCCTGATTCGGCGTACGGGAGGAAGTCGAGCGGGCTGGTACTGGCGGTGGGGTAGACGACGCAGTCGGAGAGGACCGCGAGGGGGTACATGCCGGTGAACTTGGCCATGTTGGCGAGCTTGCGGTGCATGTTGACGCGGGTCTTGGAGATGACCGCGTTGCGGATCCAGGGGGCCCAGGTGGGGCGTTTCATGGCCGGCCATTCCTCGCCGTCCTTGTAGCCCGCGCCCTGGGGGCCCTCGAAGAGCTTGCCGATGCCGCCCTTCACCGTCCCCTTGATGGCGGAGAGGACGGCGGCCATGGCCGGGTCGGCCCGCTTGTGGGTTTCCAGGGTTTCCATCGCGGCGAGGAAGGCCTGGTCGGTGAGGTCGGGGGTGACACCGAGGTCGGCCAGGGTCTGGGCGTAGGCGGCCTTGAGGCGGTCGTGCCAGGGGTCGAGGTAGGCGCCGGTCTCGCGGCGCAGGTACGCCTCCAGGATGTCGACGTCGTGTCCGAGTTCCTGGGCGTAGGCGATGGTGTGGGTCTGGTACCAGGCCGGGCCCGTGGGGCGCTGCCCGGTGGGGGTGAAGGGGCTGGGCAGGCGGGGGTCGAGGTCGATGTGGGAGAGGTCGGCCAGCCAGGACCCGGTGACCTTGGGGTAGAAGCGGGGGCGTACGAAGTGGTCGGGTTCGCTGAGGCCGACCATCAGGCGGGCGGTGGAGGCGAGGAAGGCGGTGTTGAGGTCGAGGCCGACGGCGTACGGCAGTGCCGCCTCGTCGCCGGTGAGCAGGTCGATGTCGCGGACCCACTGGTAGGCCTCTTCGTTGACGAAGCCTCCTGTCCAGCCGGAGGCGACGACGACGGGGTGTTCGGGGCGTGCTTCCGGGGGCGCGGGGGGCAGCGGTTCGGTTCCGAGGCTTCCGGGGTGGTGGCCGCGGGTCCAGCCGCCGGTCTCCTCGTCGCGTACGGGCCGGGTCGGCGGGCGCAGGGCGGTCATCAGTTCCAGGCCGGAGACGGCGGTGGAGCCGCGGGGGGTGATGACGCGCTGCGCGTAGGTGCCGAGGACGTGGGCGATGTCGGCGGGGTGCATGTCCGCTTCGGTGACGCCGGGCCAGGAGCGGGAGTCGAGGGCGTCCCAGGGCAGGATCGCGAGCTGGACGCACTGGCGGTCGCGGCCTTGGGCCGTGCGGTAGATCCGGGGCCAGGGGCCGAAGCCGCGCTGGGTGAGCTGCCATTTGGCCTTGGTCACCTGCTTGACCACGGGGTGGTCCGGGGGCAGGCGCAGGCCGCGGCGGTCCTCCAGGCGCTCGGGCAGGCCGAACTTGACGGCCGCGGCCGCGGTCAGGACGACGAGAGGGTCGGAGTCCGTCCCGTAGCGGTGGAGTTTGGCGGCGCCCAGGCCGGAGCGGGTGAGGGTCCACTCGACCAGTTCCACGATCGTGGCCGCCGGGCAGTCCAGCACGATGCCGCCGATTCCGTAGGCGGTTCCGTCGCCGTCGAGGACGGCGAGCGGTCCGGCCGGGAAGCGGGGGTCCAGTACGGGCGCGGCGGACTTCTTCTCCGTCGGGAGAGGCCGGGAAGGTGCGGGGCGCTTGGGGGTGGGGGCGGGGGCGGGGGTGTCGGGGACGGCCGGGGCCGGGGCCGGGGCCGGGGTTTCGCGGCTGGGCGTCGCGGGGGCGGGGGCGTACGCGGCGGGGGTGGGGGGTTCCGGCTGCGGCGCGGCGGGCGGGGCCTGCGGGGGCGAGGTGGGCGTGGGAGCGCCGTGCGGGGGGTGCTTCGCGGCCCAGCCGGAGAGGATCCGCTGGTACGCCTCAAGGCGCGGCGAGCGCGGCTCGCTCCTGCCGTTCTCGTAGTTCTTGATGGTCTGCGTCGTGGTCTTCAGCGCGGTGGCGAGGCGGGCCTGGGTGATCCCGGCGGCTTCCCGCAGACGGGCGCGCTCGGCGGGGGGCGGGAGCTGCGGTACCTCTTTCAGCAGCTCGTCAGCGGCGGCGAGCAGTTCTTCCTCACTGAGACCCATGTCGCGGACACTAGCAGGATTTAACCCTCTCTTTAGCCCACCCTTTAACCCTTTTAGGAGGTGTCGAGGGTGGCCGCGCCGTGCTTCACGGAGCGCTCATGGGTCGGCTGCTGGCCTGCGGTCGTGGTGCGGTGGCGTGGTGGTAGCGGTCGGCGAGGGTGCGTACGAGGTCGACGAGTTCGGGGGGTTCGGTGACGGTGAAGTCGGCGCCGAGCAGGCCGAGGTGGACGGCGAGGGCTTCGATGCTGTCCGCGCCGGTGTCCAGCAGGCAGTGGGTGTCGTCGACCGCCGTGATGGTGCCGATGGCCGGGTTGATCCGTTCGGCGAGTCGCTCGGCCGGGGTGTGGACGACGACGTGGGCCCGGTGTCGCCAGGCGGCCGACGACACGCCTCGGCGTACCTGGTCGACGGCTTCCTCGGGGAGGTCGCGGGGGGTGAACCGGGGGCCTGTCGGGGTGCGGGGGCGGAGGCGGTCCACCCGGAACGTGCGCCAGTCGTCGCGCTCGACGTCGAAGGCGACGAGGTACCACCGGCGGCCCCAGTTGACCAGTCGGTACGGTTCGGCCTCGCGTCGGCTTTCGGAGCCGTTGTGGCTCCGGTAGTCGAAGCGCAGGCGTTCGTGGTCGCGGCAGGCGGCGGCGAGGGTGCTCAGGGTGTCGGCGTCCACGCGCGGGCCGGGGTCGTCCTGCGGCACCGTCTCGGCGTACTGCTTGAGGGCGTCGACGCGGCGTCGGAGGCGGGCCGGCAGTACCTGTTCCAGCTTGGTCAGTGCGCGCAGGGAGGTTTCCTCGACGCCGGTGATGGTGCCCCCGGCGGCGGTGCGGAGCCCGATCGCCACGGCGACGGCCTCCTCGTCGTCGAGCAGCAGGGGCGGGAGTGCGGCGCCGGCGCCGAGTCGGTAGCCGCCCACCGCGCCTCGGGTGCCGTGGACCGGGTAGCCGAGCTGTCGCAGGCGTTCCACGTCGTTGCGGACCGTGCGGGTGCTGACCGTCAGCCGTTCGGCCAGTTCGGTGCCGGTCCAGTCGCGGGGTGTCTGGAGGAGTGAGAGCAGGCGCAGCAGGCGCGCCGAGGTTTCCAACATTCTTCGGAGTCTGCCGGTTCATTAGGAACGGATCTTGCCTAATCGGATCCTACGTTGGTGACATGACGAACGACACCACGATCACCCCGTTTCGGATCGACGTCCCCCAGGCCGAGCTCGACGATCTCCAGCTGCGGCTGGCGCGGACCCGGTGGGCGGAGGAGCTGCCCGCGGGCGAGTCGGCGCCGGCCGCCGGTCCGGTGCCGCCCGGTTGGGAGTACGGCGTCCCGGTGGGCTACGTGAAGCGGCTGGTCGAGCGGTGGCGCGGCGGTTACGACTGGCGTGCGTGGGAGGCGAAGCTGAACGCGTACCCGCAGTTCACCACGGAGATCGACGGCCAGAACGTCCACTTCCTGCACGTGCGGTCGCCCGAGCCGGACGCGACGCCGCTGATCCTGACCCACGGCTGGCCGACCTCGGTGGTCGAGTGGCTGGACGTGATCGGCCCGCTCACCGACCCGCGGGCCCACGGCGGCGACCCCGCGGACGCGTTCCACCTGGTCATTCCGTCAGTGCCGGGGTTCGGCTTCTCCGGGCCGACCCGGGAACGCGGCTGGGACCGGTACCGGGTGGCCCGGGCCTGGGCCGAGCTGATGCGCCGGCTGGGGTACGACCGGTACGGCGCGGTCGGCAACGACGGCGGGGCGCTGATCTCGCCCGAGGTGGGGCGGGTCGACCCCGAGCACGTCTGCGGCGTGCACGTGACACAGGTCTTCTCGTTCCCCTCAGGCGACCCCGCCGAGCTGGCCGGTCTCTCCGAGGAGGAGCACGGCAAGCTCGCGTTCGCCGAGTGGTTCACCCAGAACCGGGGCGCGTACGACAAGCTCCAGTCCACCGAGCCGCAGAATCTGGCGCACGCCCTGGCCGACTCCCCGGCCGGCCTGCTGGGCTGGCACGCACAGCTGCTCGGCCCCTCGCTCGACCCGGACTACGTGCTCACCAACGTGATGGTCTACTGGCTGACCAACACGGCCGCCTCAGCCGCCCGGTTCTATTACGAGGACGCGGCGGCGGCCCCCGTACAGCAGAAGTCGAACGGCCGGGGCACTTCCGTGCCCGAGCCGACCACCGTGGCCCTCGGTCTGGCCAACTTCGCCTGGGACTTCCCGTCCGTCCGGACATTCGCCGACCGCGACCACGCGAACATCGTCTCCTGGAACGTCTACGACCGGGGCGGCCACTTCGCCGCGCACGACGCCCCCGATCTGCTCGTCGGCGACATCCGGCAGTTCTTCGGCAAGGTCCGCTGATCCGCTGGCCGCCGGCCGCCGGTTGTCGGCCCCTCCCCCTCAGGCCCCAGGCCCCTCAGATCCCTCAGATCCCTCAGATCCCAGCATGCGCGCGAAAGGGAATCCCCATGTATCTCGTCATCGGTGCCACGGCTCACTTCGGACGTCAGGCGGTGGAGGAGCTGGTCGCCGCGGGGGTCCCGGTGCGGGCGCTGACCCGTACCCCGGAGCAGGCCGGGCTCCCGCAGGGAGTCGACGTCGTCCGGGCCGATCTGACCAAGCCCGAGACGCTGCCGGCGGCGCTGGCCGGCGTCGAGGCCGTCTTCCTGGTTCTGCAGTACGGGATGGACGTCGCTCCGCTGCTGGCGGCCGCGGGCCGGGCCGGGGTGCGGCGGCTGGTGTTCCTGTCCTCGGGGGCGGTCGTGCCGGGTGCCGAGCGGCAGCCTGACGTGATCGCCCAGTACCACCGCGACGTCGAGCGGGCCGTCGAGGCGTCCGGGATCGAGTGGACGTTCCTGCGACTGCTCTTCCCCGCCGTCAACTCGTTGACGTTCGCGATGCAGCTCCAGGGCGGTGACGTCATTCGCGCGCCGTACACCGAAGCGGCCTTCAGTGCCGTGCACGAGCGGGACGTCGCCGAGGTGGCCGCGCGGATCCTGGTCGGCGGCGGGCACGCGGGGCGGGCCTACGACCTGACCGGGCCCGAGTCGCTGACCCAGACGCAGCAGGTCCGCATCCTCGGCGAGACGCTGGGGCGCCCTCTCACGGTCGAGGACCTCGACCCGGATCCCGTGCTGGAGCAGATGAGTCAGTTCATGGACCCCGAGTTCCTGGCCGCGCTGTTCGCCCTCATGGCACAGGCGGTCGGCAAGCCCGCGCCCGTCAACGACGTCGTCGAGCAGATCACCGGGCACCCCGCGCGGACTTACGCCCAGTGGGCCGCGGATCACCGGGCCGACTTCGGCGGCTGACCGACGGGGTCTCCGTCCGGCTCGGTGGCCGGCCACATAGGGGTCCAGCCAAGGTGAGCCTAAAAGGGGCAGTGGGATGATCTTGGATGTGTGAGCCCACCCTTCGGGCCGAGGGCTTGGTCCTGTCCTGGGTTCTGCGGGCCTCCCCGTGAAGGGCTGCGGCTCCTGGGCGACCCCGCCACCGTTCATCTCGACGAGGACGCGGACGCCGGGGAGGAGCGGTGAACTGCCCACAGCCGACCGGGCGAGGGCGGTGTCGTTGGCTCCCCTCCGAAGCGGGTGCGCTGGAGGGACGGCCCCGCCGTGTGTGCTCTGATCGGTCACCACGGGGCAACTGCTGCTTTGTGGTCCCCTATCGCCTACCGCCGGGGTGCCGGTGCCCGGGTGGGTGTAGCCGATATTCTCGGCGCGGTAACGCTAAGTCACCGGGGCCACGTGAAGCGCCCTTCCCGCCGCATCCGTCGCAGCCCTGTCCCGGCCCGGTTTCGCCCCGACGCAACACGTGGGCAGCTTCGCTCTCTGATGCGTCACGTCCGCAGGTGTGGTGGGGGTTTGGCGGGGGAGGATCGCGAGGGGCCGGCAGGGAACCATGCCCTGAGGGGGGACGCCATGACTGATGAGACCGCACAGCGAGTCGAGGAAATCGACATGAGTTCCATCCCGGCGGGCGAGGGCGAGGCGGGGCAGACTGCTCTGCGCCCGTTCCCGGTGACTGAGGTGACGCCGGACGAGGTGGGCATGGTCAGTGTGCGGTATGTGGAGGGGACGCCTCAGCTCGTCATCACCGGCGGAACGGTCATCCCTGCTGTGCTGACCGCTGTGGACGGGTCGGGAGATGTCGTCGCGGAATACACCGCGCCGCGCCGGCTGGCCAGGAGCAGCAGTTACAGCATCCTCGAAGCGGGCATCGGCATGGCGGACTTCGAGGACACCGCGGGCTAGGGGTGTCCTCGAAGTCCGCCAGCAGGGGCATCGGATGGGTGGGCTCGGAGGCCGGGTGTTCCACCGGCAGAGAGACCATGCGCGGCGGATGTGGCAGCGCATGGTGGTGATGGTGGCGGCCAGAGCGAGGAGGAACTCGATGGCCGCTCTGCGGCGTTCGGTGCAGCGTCGGTGCGTGCCGCAGTTGTTCATCCAGGGGGCGCCTCCTAGTACACCTGGCCGATCTTCGGGTTGGGGTCGCTTCCGTCGCCCAGGGCAGGGGTCTCGTCGGGGAAGAGCGCCTTTTGCTGATCCATGTTGAAGTAGAGGCGGCCGTCCGGGCAGCGCGCCTTGTCATTGGCGAGGGGCGTGTTCCTCAGGAAGAGGTGCCCGTCGGCTGTCTTCTCGTAGAAGGTGATGCCGATGCCGAAGGGGTCGGTGTATGAGCAGGCGGGCGCCAGGCGCAGTGCCTCTTCGTACTCGGACCGGTTTCGCGCCGCTTTGAGGGCGCTGGCAGCGGCATCGCTGATGGTCGCGCCGTTGGGGAGGACGCTTGCCATGGGGGACCTCTGTTCACTCGACGTCAGGAATGATGATCATTCTCAGCGTAGGTATCGGATGCCGATCGTGTCAGCCGGAAGTCGAAAGTGATCCGGCACGTCTTCGCTCACGGTTGCCTGCCCGGGCAGCATGGGGGCGCTGAGCTGGCGGGTATGGAATCGGTCGGGTTCGGAACGACTCAGGAGCAGCGGCTGGAACGGCTGCGGGCGCAGTTGCAGGGACGGCCAGCGGTCGGGCCTGCCACAGGCCCTTGCCGGGGCTGAGGGGGCGGCGCCCGGTACGGACTCTGCTGTGAGCCGTGCCGGGCGCTGCTTTGCGCTCAAGCACAGGGGTTGGTCTGGTGGTGCGGGTGCGGCTTTCCCCGCGGTCCGGCCCGTACCTCTGTGCTGGGGGCTGTTTCGGCCGCCGGGGTGTCAGGCGGTTTGGGTAAGCGGGCCGAGGAGGAAGTTGCCGGGGGCGGTGGGGTCGGTGCTCAGGTAGAACTCGACGATGGCTGCCCGGTACTCGCCGTAGCTGATCACGCCGTTGCCGTCGCGGTCGACTCGCGCGAAGGCTTCCTGGGACAGTTCCTGCGGGACGCCGAGGGTGTCGTAGAGGCGGATGTACTCCTCGCGGTCCAGGACGTCGTCGCCGTTGGTGTCCAGGGCGTTCATCACCGCGTCGGCGATCGTCATGACCGCCGTCTCGAAGTGTTCGGGGGCGGTGACGTTGACCTCCATGGCCGTGATGAACTCCTCGCGGGAGACCTGGCCGTCGCCGTCGGTGTCGGCATGCTGGAGCAGCAGCTGCCACCACTGCTCGAAGGCGTCATGGATGGCGGTGATGTTGCCGTGGTCGTCGTCGGCTGCCGCCTGGGAGAACACCCGGGCGGTGGCTCGCAGGTCGGCCTGGGTGAGCTGGCCGTCCTGGTCCTGGTCGAACCAGTCGAAGAGCGTGCTGAACTTCTGGCTCGTCACGGCAGTCGTCATGTGCGTCGTCCTCGGATCGTGGGCTGCGCGCCCGAGTGCGGGCGGCGCTTCCCGCACGGTAGGGCCGCCTCCGGACTGGGGTCGCCGGTACGGGGCGAAACCAGCCCGGAGGGTTACGGCCGGGACGTGCGCACGACCTCGCGGGCTGCGGGTGTGCTCCCTCGGCGGGGGTGGTGCACAGCACGCAGCCCCCGGGGGTTACATGCTGCGGTAGGCGATGTGGAGGGTGTCGCCGGTGTCACCGGCCAGGGCGGCCTCCGACATGGTGGCCGCGCCGGGGACCGGCGTGTGGAAGCCGGTCCAGGTGGTGCCGTTGAGGTTATTGAGGACGACCTCTCCTTGCAGGGCGCGCACCGCGCAGTACAGGACTCCGTTTCGGACGGTCAGCGCGGGGGCGCAGTCGGTGAGGCCGCCGAGGTCCATCGGCGTCGTGGACCACGCGGTGCCGTTGTCGACGCTGACGTAGGTCTTGCCGTCCATGCCGACGGCAGCCACGTACAGATTGCCCGCGTGGGCGGCCAGGGCCGGGGCGTGGGGAGTCGTGAGGCCGGGGACGGGATGGAAGGCCGACCACGTGGTGCCCCTGAGCCAGGCCAGGTACACCTGGCCGTTGTCGTCCTTGCCGCGGATCGCGCAGTGCAGCTGCCCGCCCCGGCTGGCCAGGGCCGCACCCGCCGAGCTGGCCCCCGACAGCTGGACCGGCCGGCCCCAGTCGAAGCTGTTGGCGGAGACGTAGATCTGGCCCTGTGGGCCGCCGCTGGTCACGTACAAGGTGCCCGCGTTGACCGCCAGGGCCGGCGGGGTCCAGGTCGTGAGCCCGGGCACGAACCCGTAGCCGCCCCAGACGCCACCGCTGAACTTGCCGATATGCACGCCGCCGTTCATTCCGCGCGAGGCGACGTGGAGGTCGCCGTTGTGGACCACCATCGATGGGCCTGCGTCGGTGACATCGCGCAGCCGGACCGGGGCGCTCCACCGTCCGTTTGCCCGGGTGATCACCATGACGTCGCCGGGGTTGTCGGCCGGGGGCGGGCTGCCGATCCACTTGAGCTGCAGACGGTGGCGGCCTTCGGCGTCGCCGCCGTTGAAGACCCAGCCGGTCGAATTTGCCCCACCGCTGGTGACCAACTGGCGCAGCGCGGCCTGGCTGAAGACCAGGGTGCGTTCCTGGATCAGGTCGTCGTTGTTGCGGAACAGATCGATCAGCCAGGCCACGATGAGCGCGACGATCGCGGTGATCTGCACGTAGTCCAGGAAGTCGCCGTACTGCGGCGCCAGGTAGCCGTAGATCTCCATGACCTCAAGGAACTTCATCAGCTCCGCACTGATGGCGCGCAGCTTGTCGCGCAGCTCGTTCCGCCACTTGTCGCCGCCGTCGTCCTCCTCCCAGCAGGAGATGTTGCACACCAGGGAGGTGTTCACGCGGCCGTAGAAGACCGTGGTGTTGGCGGCGAAGTCGTGCCACTCGCCCTTGTCGACGTTGGTTCTCACCGGGGTCAGCAGCTCGGTCCGGGCCCCGAACGCACCCACCGAGCTGGTCGCCCAGTAGATTTCGTCGGACGCCGAGGCTTCGTTGGACTCGTCCTCGCAGTAGAACGAGTGCATGTCCACCCGCGCGATGAACGAGGCGTTCACACCCGGCTCCTCGGCCGGCGGCACCGTCGTCTTCGAGGCGGTCACGAACGTCGCCCCGTACCCGTAGGCGGCCTGACCCTCGATGAACTGCGCACTGTCCCAGGTCTCCTCGCCCGCAGCCGGGGCGTCCAGGTCGACGAGGTTCACATTGGCCTGCGCGAGGATCTCCTCGCGCAGCGCGGGCAGGTCCTTGACCAGATCCGCCACCGCGTATCCCTGCTCCACCGCCCGCCCGGTGAGCACCTCGGGGAACACCGCGGCCGTACTGCGCGCGGTGTTCTCCTCCCGGTACACCCGCCCGAAGTCACGGACCTCCTCCTCCGACAGCAACAGCCGCAGCGGAGCGAGCATCCGCGTTTCCAGGTCCGTCAGCTCCAGCCCGGCCTCCAGCCGGGCTGCCGCGTGCAGCATCACCCCCAGCAGCAGATGCGACCCCCGCGACGGCTGGGTGCGCTGCGCGGCCCGCGTACCCACCACCGGCGTACCCCGCAACTTCCCCCGCAGCCGCTCCAACCGTTCGGCCGGTGTGGTCCCGAAATCGACGGTCTCCATGAGCAACTCCCCAGTCTCATGCACGGTCCGGACGGATGAACGCGGCCGTGCGCATTGATCCTTCCGTCGCACCGCGCAAAGCGACAGGCCGTTTACAGCCAGTGATCTTGCCTCTGTCCGGCGCGCCGCACATGGCCCCCGCTGCCTCGCCAATGCAGGCAGCGCTGTGGTGAATCCACCTTCAAGACAGCCAGGGCAGGTGCCCGCGTTCATCTATCGACCGTTTGCCGAACGCACGCCGCTGCGCCGCCCCGCGTCCCCATTCCCCGTCGGAACCGTTCATTTTCCCGTTCATCAACCGCTAGCGTTCAGATCGCTACCTGAAGACGTTTGATGAACGGAAAGGGTGCCCCGTGGCGCTCATCGGACTGGTCCGCGTCAGCACCGACAAGCAGAAGACCCAGCGCCAGCACGACGCCCTCGGCCCGATCTGCCTCAAAGTCTTCGAGGAGAAGATCAGCGGCAAACTCGCCGTCGACGACCGGCCCGGCCTGACCGCCGCCCTGGACTACCTCCGCGACGGCGACATGCTCACCGTCCAGGAAGTCGACCGCCTCGGCCGCAACCTTCTCGAAGGGCTGATCGTCCTCAACGACCTCTTCCAGCGCGGCATTGCGGTCAAGGTGCTGGACGGCATCGCCGCTGGCGAGCACACCGAACGCTCGCTCATCCTCGACCTGGCCCTCGCCCTCGCCGAAGACCGGCGTCGCGACATCGTGAAGAAGACGAAGAACGGCCTCGACTCCGCCCGTGCCCGCGGCCGGATCGGCGGACGGCGCCCCGTCGTGGACGACGACAAACGGCGCGTGATCCTCGCCCGCCGCGCCGAAGGCCAGTCCATCCGCGAGATCGCCGCCGCCGTCAAGGTGTCCGTCGGCGTCGTACACAAGACCCTCAACCCTGCCCCGTAGCGCCCAAAATCCGCTGCCCAGCGCCAACTGGCTGTTCCACCGTCCCGGGGCCGCATTCGTAGTGCAGGCACGGCCCATGGCCCGTTCCCACCCGATGGGGTGACGGACGGTGCTGCGCGCGCCGGTCGAGCGATCGCAACGATCATCCTGAGGGCACTGGCCCCCATGGGAGGGGGCCGCGTAGACAGGAGTCCCCGATGAACCCTGCCCGGCGTGCGCTGGTCGCCGCAGCTGCCCTGATGGCCGCTCTCGGTACCGCCGTTCCCGCACAGGCCGTACCGCCGCCCAGTGACTGGCAGTCCCGGTGGTCGTTCAAACTCGATGCCGTGAACGAGGTGCGGAACGGGCCCTATGACCGTTACACCGTCTGGAGCGGGACATGCGCCGAGCCCGGCCCCTATCGCGCAACTATCCAGAAGATCGCAGGCTCGGACTCGCTGTTCCTCGGAGAGGGTCAGCTGCAGTGCAAGGCTGATCACACCTTCAGCGGAATGGAGATTTTGGTCTACGACTACTCCCGCAGCCGTGGACTCCCCAAGGGCACGCAGATCGATGTCCAAATCCTCGGGGCCGAGTCCGAGGTCGGGCCCGGCCTCGGATTCGGCAGCCTCGGGACCGAGTCCGGGCCCAAAATCCCCTGTGTGCGGGTTGAGGGAGAAGGCCCGGTCTGCCATCCTCAGCCCGCCATGAGGTTCACGATCTAGCCTCGGGAAGCCTGGCGGATCTCGCTCGCGCCCCGCTCCGGCCGTACGCGTCGGCTCCCGCAGACCCGGCGGCTTGCACCGGCCGGGGCCCGGCCTCTCGCGGCAGGCTCCCGGGCCTGCCGCGAGAAGGGTGTCCGAGAACTGCCCTCCCGCCGCCCATGACCGGCTGCAGTACCGGAGGGAGGAATCCTCGTGCTGGTTCGACGCCGAGCCCGCTCGACGTTCAGGGCCGTCATGCTGCTGTCGCCTTCTCGTCGCCGAGCACACTGAAGTCGACGTCCAAGCGGGCGTCGTAGGCGTCGGGTGTGATGCCGAGTTCGTGGGTGGAGTACTCGCCGAACCGCTTGATGTGCTCCGTCAGGTACGGGGAGACCTGCGCGAGGTCGAGCGGGTCGACCGCTCGGCCCTGGGCCTGCAGCTCACGGACGACGTCGGCGATGTCCAGGGTGTTGTGGAAGATCACCAGGTTGGCCAGCAGGGAGGTGAACTTCACGTCCTTCTCCTGCTCGGCCGGGTCGTTCGCCGCCACCGTGCCGTTCTGCCCGAAGCGCACCCAGTCCGAGAAGCCGTTGAACGCCTCGACCTTGTTGGTCGCTGCCGTCACCCGGGCCCGCAGCGGGCTGTCCGAGAGGTAGCGCAGGAGCTGGACGGTGCGGATGACCTTGCCCACCTCGCGGAAGGCGGTGTAGGTGGCGTTGCGCCGGGAGCCCGAGCGCAGGCGCCGCAGCAGCAGCACGGAGGAGATGGCCCCCTCGCGGATCGAGACGATCACCCGCATCAGGTCCCGGAAATGGGTCTCGATCAGGCGCCAGTCGATGACGTTGCGCCCCATCTCGCCGAACAGGGCGTCGATGTGCTCGTAACTCTCGGTGCGCGAGGGGCGGAAGAACAGCAGGTCCTTCCAGTTGCGGATGCGGGGCATCAGGTCGATGCCGAGCAGGTGGGCGATGGCGAAGACCGGGTAGCTCTGCCCCTGGGTGTCCGCGTGGAGGGTGGTCGGGCGGACCTCGGAAGTGTTCTTCAGCAAGCCCTCGATGATGTAGACGGCCTCCCACACCCCGCACGGCACGAAGCGCGTGAACAGCGCGATGTAGAGGTCGGAGACGTGGTGGTAGGCGATGCCGCCGACCGCCCCGTACCGGACGCTGGTCTCGGCGAGCAGGTTGTCCAGGTAGGTGTCCATGTGGGTGCCGTCGGCCGCCGCGGTGGTGCCGTTGCCCCACGCGCGGGACAGGTCGAGCTGAGCATGCCGGTCGACCACGTCGCCGATCGCCTCGTTCAGCTTCGCGGTGGTGACGTGGCGGCGGGACGCGATGGAGAGTTCGTGGCCGGAGACGCCGGCGATGTGCCGGGCGGCCTCGGCGAAGGTCATGTTCGTGCCCTTCACGAACGTCGTGATCACGTACCGGCCGAACGGGTCCCTCAGCTTGGGGTCGTTGCCGGACGCCGGCCCGAACCGGTTCCACCACTCGGTCCAGTACGCGGTGCGGGCCACGATCCCCAGCAGGGTGCGTTCGGGCATCCGCTCCTTGACGGCCTGCTCCAGCACCTGCGCACTCTTGCGGGGCTTCTCCGCCCGGCGGGCCTTGAGCCTGGGCGCCCCGCTGTCGGGGTCGATGAACAGCTCGTCGTTGTCCGGGTACTCGCCGTCCGCCGCAGCCGCCGCCGCGCTCAACCGCCCGCGCAGCTGGGCGACCAGCGCGCGGCCGTCGAACGGCACCTGGCCGTCCGGCGCGGCCAGGCCGACCTCCGCCAGGTACTCCGGCAGCTTCGCCTCCACCTGATCCCAGGGCAGCAGCTGCTCGGACCAGTCCGCGTACTCCTCCGAGCCGAGCACCGCGACGTCGCCGGTGCGGAGCTCGTCCGCGAGGTAGAAGAAGACCATCGCCTCGAAGTGGCGGCGCACGAAATGCCCGGGCCGGCGCCGGTCGCGGATCGCCTTCTGCCAGTTCTGGGTGGCGAAGGAGACGTCCACTTTGCGGCCGTCCGCGTCGAGGTCGGGGATGAAGTCGCGCACCAGCGCCCGGTGGGCCCTGGCGTGGGCAAGGGCGTCCAGCACCGAGGAGTCCTCGCTGGTGGCCCTCAGCTCGATCACGTCGGGCAGGTCGAACATCACCGGCCGGTCCGCCTTCAGGTGCCCGTGCAGCAGCACCTCCCAGTTGTCGCCGTGGTGGGCGGAGACCCGCTCGATCTGCGCGTACTGGGCGTCGAACCCGCCGAGCCCTTCCACCGCCGCGGTGAGCGAGGCGAGCCCGTTCGACTGCACCATCAGTCCTTCGGCCAGTGTCAGCAGGGCGGGCGAGACGCGGCCCTCCAGCTGGCGGACCGCCTCGGCCGCGCTCGACTCCTCGTCCAGGCCCTCCAGCGCGTCCAGCGCCCGCTGGGTCAGCGCGGCAGCCTTCGCCCGCGCGGTCTGCGCGGGCCCGCCGACGTCGACCTGCTGCAGCAGCGTGCGGTAGTTGGCGACCAGCGTCTCCACGATCTCCTGCTGCTGGCGCCGGATCTCCGCCAGCTCCTCGCGGGCCTTCTTCGCCTTGCCCGCCATCCGCTTGCAGAACATCGTCGTCAGGTCGTCGCGGGCCCGCATCCTGGCCTTCGCTGCCAGGCAGGCGATCAGCGCGACCCGGCGGCGGGCGGTGTAGTCCTTGAGCGTCGCCGCGTCCTGGGCCTCCGCCTCCCCGGCGAAGTCCGCGACCTTCCCCGTCGCCACCGACTCCAGCCACCTGGCCGTCTCGCCGAGCCCGTCGACCGACGCCAGGTGGCCCTTGAGGCGCTTGAAGTTCGACCAGGTCGCCCGCCCGGGGTTGTGCTTGAGCGCGTTGAACAGCGTCTTGCCGTCCAGGCCGACGACGTCGACCAGGCCCAGCAGCCGCGCTCGCTCGTCCTCGGTCATCCGCTCCCGGATGCCGGCCAGGATCTCCTCGTTCACCCGGGCCCGCACGGTGGAGGCCATCGCGTCCAGGGTGGAGAAGCTCGGGATCTCCAGCCCGGCCTCCACCAGCTTCTCCAGCGCGATGTTGATCAGGTCCGCGGGGTTGTTCTTCGACGCCGCCCCGATCCGCATCGTCTCCTCGGCCAGCGCCCGGGCGGCAGGCCCGTCGTAGCGCATCCCGCACCGCTGACGGACCATGCTCCGCTGGCTCTTGGCCGTCCGCTCCGAGCCGTACACCGGCAGGGTGTCCTCCGGGAGCTCCGCCGCCCGCCGCACGAACTCCATCACCTGGTCCGGCACGTCGTGCGCTTTCGGGAAACAGCCCATCCGCTGGTACGACTTCAGCGCCAACAACAGCGTCAGCTGGTGCTCATCGGAGTCCGCAGCCTCCTCCGCCCAAGCCCGCTCCTCCTCGCACGGCGTGAAGAACACATGCAGCTCACGCGCCGTGATCAACCGCTTGAACCGCGGATACGCGGTCCGCTCGATCGAAGTCATCCCCACCCCACCCGATACCCAGCCCCTGCCGGGCACGCGGTACGCACCCGCGCGAGATCATCGTGGCGTCAGCGCCGGGAGAGCATTGGAACAGCGGTACCCGGGACAGCGGCAAGCCCTGGGTGCTAGGCCCGGAACGCGGGCTCACAACTTCAAGATCATCCCACTGCCCCTTTTGAGCTCACCTTGGCTGGACCCCACATACGAACGCTCGGCCGGGAAAGTCCGGCCGAGCGTTTTCATGAACTGGTCGCGGGGGGGCTGGTCGCAGCGCGACCTGGTGTTGCGATGACCCCTGCCCCCTGACCCCCGCGATCCGCCGGGCGTGGTGGCGGGGTTCTCGTCGCGCTCAGCGGGTGGCGGCGGGTTCCGGGAAGCGGCGCGCGACGTTCATTTCCTCGACGGTGGCGACCAGGGGGGCCAGTTCGGGGTTCCTGGCGGCTTCGTCCAGGGCTTCCCGGAGGGCGGCCTCGTTGGTCGGCCTGGCCGCTTCCAGGAGTTCGAGGCCGGGGCCGGTCACGTCGGTGTAGATGCCGCGGCGGTCGGTCGCGCAGAGGTAGCGGGAGAGCAGGCCGCGGTTCTCCAGACGGGTGACCAGGCGGGTGGTGGCGCTCTGGCTGAGGACGACCGCGTCGGCGACCTGCTTCATCTGCAGGTGTCCGCCTTCGCCGTCGTGCTGGCGACTGAGTACGTCGAGCAGTGAGTACTCGCGCACGCTCAGGTCGTGCTCGGACTGGAGAGTGCGCTCGATGTGCGCCTCGATCCGGCCGGCCAGGAGGTAGAGGGCGGCCCAGCCGTTGGCGAGGGCGGTCAGCGCGGGGTCCGTGGCGGTCATGGGTGCGGCTCTCCTTCCGGGTGCGTGCTGTCCAGGATAAGCCTTTACGCAAATATTGGACAGCGCGCATAGCCCGCTCAAGCAAGTATTTGACCCACCCCGCGTTCACGTGCCCGCCACCATCGCCCGCCATCGGCGATGAGCGAATGCCCGCATTTGCTCTTAGTCCGCGTGTGCAACTATTGTCGAAGCACGTAAGGCGCACCAGCAATCACATGGAGGGCGGCACACCATGCCTCTCGCGCTCCTCGCCCTGGCCATCGGGGCCTTCGGGATCGGTACGACCGAGTTCGTGGTCATGGGGCTGCTGCCCGAGATCGCCGGCGACTACGGGGTGTCCATCCCCTCCGCCGGGCTCCTGGTCACCGGTTACGCGATCGGCGTCGTCATCGGCGCCCCGCTGATGACGGTGCTCGGCACCCGGATCGGCCGCAAGACGATGCTCATGCTTCTCATGGGCCTGTTCGTGGTGGGGAACCTGCTCTCCGCCCTCGCGCCGACCATGGGCGTGATGCTCGCCGGCCGTGTCGTGGCCTCCCTCGCGCACGGCGCGTTCTTCGGCATCGGCTCGGTGGTCGCCGCCGACCTCGTCGCTCCCGACAAGAAGGCCGGCGCCATCGCGACCATGTTCACCGGCCTGACCGTCGCCAACATCATCGGCGTTCCGCTCGGCACCTTCATCGGCCAGGCCGTCGGCTGGCGTGCCACCTTCGCCGGGGTCGCCGCGCTCGGTGTGGTCGGACTGCTCGGCATCGCCAGGCTCGTCCCCGCCCTGCCCCGCCCCGAGGGCGCCCACCTGCGCCGCGAGCTCACGGCGTTCCGCAACCCGCAGGTCCTGCTCGCGATGGCGATGACCGTCCTCGGCTTCGGCGGTGTCTTCGCCGCGATCACCTACATCGCGCCGATGATGACCCACGTCGCCGGATACTCCGACGGCGCCGTCACCTGGCTGCTCGTCCTCTTCGGCATCGGGATGTTCCTCGGCAACCTGCTCGGCGGCAAGCTCGCCGACCGCGCCCTGATGCCCCTCCTGTACGTCACCCTCGGCGGACTCGCCGTCGTCCTGGCCCTGTTCACCCTCACCGCGCACCACCAGGTCCTCGCCGCGGTCTCCATCCTTCTCGTCGGGGCGCTCGGTTTCGCGACCGTGCCGCCGCTGCAGAAGCGGGTCCTCGACCAGGCGCACGGCGCGCCGACCCTCGCCTCCGCCGTCAACATCGGCGCCTTCAACCTCGGCAACGCGCTCGCCGCGTGGCTCGGCGGGCTCGTCATCTCCGCCGGTCTCGGCTACACCGCCCCCAACTGGGTCGGCGCCCTCCTCGCCGCCTCCGCGCTCGGCCTCGCGTTCCTGTCCGCCGCGCTGGAGCGCCGTACCCCCGTACGGGAGGGCGCTCTCGCCGACGCCCCCGTCCCCGTCCCGGTCTCCGCTCCCGCTCCCGTCTCCGTCTCCGTACGCCACTGACTCCCCCCTGCTCAACGCGAACGAAAGTCACCGTCATGACCTCCGCCATTCCCACCATCACCCTCAACAACGGCGTCGAGATCCCCCAGCTCGGCTTCGGCGTCTTCCAGGTCCCCGACGACGAGACCACCGCCGCCGTCAGCACCGCCCTGGAGGCCGGCTACCGCAGCATCGACACCGCCGCGATCTACGGCAACGAGTCCGGCGTCGGCCGCGCCCTCGCCGCCTCCGGGCTGCCGCGCGAGGAGCTGTTCGTCACCACCAAGGTGTGGAACGCCGACCAGGGGTACGAGGCGACGCTGCGCGCCTTCGACGACAGCCTCGCCAAGCTGGGCCTGGACTACGCCGACCTGTACCTCATCCACTGGCCCACCCCGGCCCGCGACCTGTACGCCGACTCCTGGCGCGCCCTTGAGCGCCTCGCCCAGGAGGGGCGCGTCCGCGCGGTCGGCGTCTCCAACTTCCAGCCCGCCCACCTCCAGCGCCTCCTGGACGACAGCGAGCTGGTGCCGGCCGTCAACCAGGTCGAGCTGCACCCCGGTCTCCAGCAGGCCGAGCTGCGCGACTTCCACGCCGAGCACGGCATCGCCACCGAGGCGTGGAGCCCGCTCGCCCAGGGCGCCGTCCTCGACGACCCGGCGATCACCACGATCGCCGCCCGTACCGGCAAGTCCGCCGCCCAGGTGGTGCTGCGCTGGCACCTCCAGCTCGGCAACGTCGTCATCCCGAAGTCCGTCACCCCGGCCCGCATCCGCCAGAACCTCGACGTCTTCGACTTCCAGCTGACCGACGAGGACATGGCGGCCATCGCCGCCACCGACCGCGGGCTGCGGACCGGTCCGCACCCGGACGAGTTCAACGCCGCCTGATACGGCCCCACTCCCCCGCTCCCCCCGCTCCCCCGGAGGCCCGCTGCGGGCCGGTCCCTCCCGGCCCGGCGGCCAGGTCGGGTCGGGTCGGGTCGGTCCGAAGTGCCCTGTGGGGGAGGGGCGTTTGGCCCTGGCAGGGCCTGGGGCGCGCGGGCAGCGTGGAGGGCGGGCGTGCCCGTCCAGGGCGCTGAGCAGGGACGGAGCGGACGTGGCAAGGCCCGTACAGACCGCCGCCGAGGTACTCGGCATCGAACCGGCCGGGGCCTACCACCGGCTGCTGCTGCGCGCCCCCGGTGTCGCCGCGGCCGTCCGGCCCGGCCACTTCGCCACCCTGGCCATCGGGGGGCGTGACTCCGCCACGCCGCTGCGCCGCGCGTTCTCGATCCACCGCGCCGACCCGGTCGCCGACACGATCGAGCTGGTCTTCGCCGAGCACGGCCGGGGCACCCGCGCGCTCGCCCGGCACCGGCCCGGTGACACCGTGGACCTGGTGGCCCCGCTCGGCACGCCCTTCCCGGTCGCCGACGCGCCCGAGGCGGCCGTGCTGGTCGCCGGCGGGTACGGCAGCGCGCCGATGTTCTCGCTCGCCGAGGCGATCCTCGCCCGGGGCGGGGCGGTCGGGTTCGTCCTGGGCGCCGCCACCGCCGGCCGGCTCTTCGGCGTGGAGGAGGCCCGCGCCCTGACCCCGTACGTCGCGGTGGTCACCGACGACGGCTCGTACGGCGAGCGGGGCCGGGTCACCGGTCCGCTGGCCGCCATGATCGAGTCCGTCGGCGCGAGCGTCGTGCACTCCTGCGGGCCGATGCCCATGCTGCGCGCCGTCACCGAGGTCGCCGTCGCGGCGGGCGCCCGCAGTCACACCGCCGTCGAGGAGGCGATGGCCTGCGGGTTCGGCGTCTGCATGAGCTGCGTGCTGCCGGTCGCCGGGCCGGACGGGGTGGCTCGTCTGGTGCGCTCCTGCACCGAGGGTCCGGTCTTCGACGGCACGACCGTCCGGTGGTCGGAGGTGGGGGTGCCCGGGGTGGAGTCCGGCTCCCCGCCGGCCGGTTCGGCCGGGCCGTCCCCGTCCCCTTCCCCTTCCTTGTCGCCGTCCGCCGAATCCCGGGACGCCCGGGGAGGAGTCCACGCATGACCGCCCTCGACCCGTCCGCCATCGACATGTCGGCTCCGCTGGGCGCCTCCGTCGTCCTCCCCAATCCCGTGACCACGGCCTCCGGCTGCGCGGGGTACGGCCGGGAGCTCGCCTCCTTCGTCCCGCTCGACGAGCTCGGCACCCTCACCACCAAGACCGTCATGCCGCGGCCCCGGCAGGGCCGCCCCACACCGCGCATGGCGGAGACGCCCAGCGGGATGCTGAACTCCATCGGCCTGCAGGGCGCGGGGGTCGACCACCTGGTCACCCGCGAGCTGCCGTGGCTCGCCGAGCGCGGGGCGCGGGTGCTGGTGTCGGTGGCGGGCGAGCGGCCCGAGGAGTTCGCCGAGGCGGCGGCCCGGCTGACCGGCGCGCCCGGGGTGGTCGGGGTCGAGGTGAACATCTCCTGCCCCAACGTCGCCAACCGCGGTCTGGTCTTCGCCGCCGCCCCGGACTCCGCCCACGAGGTGGTCGCCGCGGTACGGGCGGCCGCCGACCCGGCCCTGCCGGTCTACGCGAAGCTCACGCCGGACGTGACCTCGGTCGTCGACGTCGCGGCGGCGTGCGTGGCGGCGGGCGCCGACGGCCTGTCGATGATCAACACGCTGCTCGGCATGCGGATCGACCCCGTCACGCTCCGGCCCGCGCTGGCCGGGGTCACCGGCGGCCTGTCGGGGCCCGCCGTCCGCCCGGTCGCGGTGCGCTGCGTCCACCAGGTGTACGGGGCGATGCGGCGGGGCGACTTCCGCAGCGTCCCGATCATCGGCATGGGCGGGATCACCTCGGGCGCGGACGCCCTGGAGTTCGTCCTGGCGGGCGCGTCGGGCCTCGCGGTCGGCACCGCGATCTTCACCAACCCGTCGGCGCCGCTCGACGTGCTGCGGGAGCTGCGCGGGGAGCTCGCGGAGCGCGGGTTCGGCGCGTTCCGGGACGCGGTGGGGTACGCCCACCGCTGATCCGGCAGCGGCGGTGACAGCCGGCCCGCCGGTGAGCAGCCCATGGATTGATGTCCGTGTATGGGACCTTGGGGGACGTGGGGAAGGAAGGTTTGTCTGGAGGTCCGGTTGTGTGGTGCTCCCGTGTCCGGCGTGCCGTTCTCGGAGGGTTCGTCGCGCTCGTGGTCCTTCCGCTTGCCGCATGCGGTCAGGGTGGCGCGCGGACGCCGTCACCGGTTTCGTCCGCCGCGGCCACGCGGGCGGATCCCGCGGCGGGGCGGGCCGGCCGTGAGTTCGGGGAGCTGGAGCGCGTCTACGATGCGCGCCTCGGGGTCCATGCGGTCGACACGGGCAGCGGGCGTGAGGTGTCCTTCCGTGCCGATGAGCGTTTCGCGTACGCCTCCACGTTCAAGGCGTTCGCCGCCGCCGCCGTGCTGCGTGCGTACGCGTCGAGTGGCATGGACGAGGTGGTCAGGTATTCCCGGCGCGATCTGGTCGCGAACTCTCCGGTCACCGAGAAGCACGTCGCCACCGGAATGCCCCTGCGTGAGCTGTGTGACGCGGCCGTTCGCTACAGCGACAACACCGCGGCCAACCTCCTGTTCGACGCGTTGGGCGGGCCGCGGGGGCTGGCCGCCGCTCTCGCGGAGGCGGGTGACACCACGACCCGGGTGGAACGCCGCGAGCCGGAGCTGAACCGGTGGTCTCCCGGTGCCGTACGGGACACCACGACGCCCCGCGCGTGGGCGGCGGACCTGCGGGCGTTCGTTCTCGGGGACTCCCTGGGCGGGGGCGAACGCGAACAGCTCACGCGGTGGCTGCGGACCAACACCACCGGGGACGAACTCATCAGGGCCGGGGTGCCCGAGGGGTGGGTCGTCGGGGACAAGACCGGCGCGGGCGGTGTCTACGCCGTCCGCAACGACATCGCCGTCGTGTGGCCCCCGGGCGCCGCGCCCATCGTCATGGCGATCCTGTCCCACCGTGACACCGAGGACGCCGGCTACGACAACCGGCTGATCGCCGAAGCGGCTTCCGTGGTCGTCAGGGCGCTGTCGTAGCCGGCGGTGCGGCTGTCTAGGGGGTCGTGGTCTGGCGCTTGGCGGCGAGGCGGGTGGGGGTGGGCCAGCGGACGTCGTAGGCCCAGCCGAGGCGTTCGAGCCAGGAGATCAGGCGGGCGGTCGGGTCGGGCTGGCCGGGGAGGGCGCCGTGGCGGGCGCTGACGGGGTCGGCGTGGTGGAGGTTGTGCCAGCCTTCGCCGAACGTGAGCAGGGCGACCCAGCGGATGTCGCGGGACTGGTCCCTGGTGCGGTAGTTGCGCTCGCCGAAGGCGTGGGCGACGGAGTTGACCGACCAGGTGACGTGGTGGACGACGGCGTACCGGACGAGGCCGGCCCAGAAGAAGGTGGCGGCGGTCGCGCGCCAGTCGCCGCCGGTCCAGGCCAGGGTGATCAGGGCGGGGAGTGCGAGGGAGAGCGCGGCCAGTGCGGGGTACCAGCGGTCGAGTCTGCGGACGTCGGGGTCGGCGAGCAGGTCGGGGGCGTAGCGGGGGTAGTTGGCGCGGACCGGTGAGGAGGCGAACCAGCCGATCTGGGCGTGCCAGAGGCCCTTGGCGAGGGCTGCGGGGGTGGTTCCGTAGCGCCACGGGGAGTGGGGGTCTCCCGGGCGGTCGGAGTGCTGGTGGTGGCGGCGGTGTTCGGACACCCACATGGTGACCGGGCCTTCCATCGCCATGCTGCCGGCGATGCCGAGGGCGATGCGCAGGGGGCGCCGTGCTTTGAAGGAGAGGTGGGTGAAGTGCCGGTGGAATCCGGCGGTGATGCCCATGATCGAGACGGCGTACATCGCGGCGCCGAGCAGGATGTCCCGCCAGTGCAGGCCCCAGCCCCAGGCGGCGGGGACGGCGGCGGCCAGGGCGAGGAACGGCAGGACGATCAGTGTGGTCAGGTAGCCGGTGCGCAGTGCGGTGGAGACCGGAACGGTGTCCGGCAGTGGGGTGCGGTCGCCCGGGGCCGTGGTGGTCATGCCGTCTCCTTTCGGAGGGGGTGTCCGGCCTGATCGGCAAGACACTCCCTAGGGGCGGGTGAAGGCGAGGACCGCGTTCTGGCCGCCGAAGCCGAAGGAGTTGCTGACGGCGGCGTCCATGCGCTTCGGCCGTGGGACCTTGACCACGATGTCCAGGTCGCAGGCCGGGTCGGGGCTGGAGGTGTTGGCGGTCGGCGGGATCAGCTGTTGCTGCAGGGCGAGTACCGTGCAGGCGGCCTCGATCGCTCCCGCGCCGCCGATCGCGTGGCCGATGCTGCCCTTGGTCGCGGTGACGGGCGGTGGGGTGCCGAAGACGGTGTGCAGGGCGCGGGCCTCGGCGGCGTCGCCGTGCGGGGTGGCGGTTCCGTGGGCGTTGACGTGGCCGACGTCGGCGGGGGTGAGGCCGGCGTCGGTGAGTGCGGCGCTGATCGCCCGGGCGGCGCCGGCGCCTTCGGGGTGGGGTGCGGTGTGGTGGTGGCCGTCGCAGGAGGAGCCGTATCCGGCGACGTACGAGCGGACGGTGACGCCCCGGGCGCGTGCGTGCGTGGTGCGTTCCAGGACCAGTACGGCGGCGCCCTCGCCGAGGACGAATCCGTCGCGGTCCCGGTCGAAGGGGCGGGAGGCGCCGGCCGGGTCGGCGCCGCGGCGGGAGAGCGCGCGCATCTGGGCGAAGCAGGCGGCGGTCATCCGCGGGCGGGCCGACTCCGCTCCCCCGGCCAGGACGATGTCGCAGGCGCCGGAGAGCAGGAGGTCGCGGGCGGTGCCGATGGCGCTGGTTCCGGAGGCGCAGGCGGTGGAGACCGCGAGGTTGGGGCCGAGTGCGCCGAGGTCGATGGCGATCTCGGCGGCGGCCATGTTCGGTACGGACCGGGACAGGGCCAGGGGTGAGACCCGCTCGGGCGTGGCGGCCGCGAGCCGGTCGAACTCGGGCTGCCAGCTCTGCATGCTGCCGGTGCCCACGCCCATCACCACGCCGACCCGGGCACCGTCCCAGTCCGTGGTGTCGAGTGCGGCGTCGGCGACCGCCTCGCGGGCGGCCAGCAGCGCGAGGACGGTGAAGCGGTCCAGTCGCCGGGCCAGCCGGTAGCCGAGGAGTTCGGCGGTCGCCGGTTCCGGCACCCGGCAGGAGAAGGCCACGGGCAGTCCTGCCAGCTCCGGGTCGGCCGTGGCGAAGGAGGTGCCCGAGCACAGGCCCTCCCAGGCGGCGGCCACCCCGACTCCGCTGGGGGCCAGCAGGCCGAGTCCGGTGACCGCGACCGGCTCCCGGCTCACCGGGCCGCCGCGGCGGGCAGGGACCACGGACCGGGGGGAGGGCGAGCTGTCCATGGGGGTGATTATCTTGATCTTCGTGACGTATCGGGGCAAAGGTCCGTCAGGTCGGCTCGGCTCCACCCGTCCGGACGCACCGGCCGCACCGCACGCCCCCGGCCCGGACATCCCCTAGGCGAGGCCGGGAGCGGCCGCCCGGGGCGCGCGGGCGGCCACGGCCCGCGCGTGGCGGGCCAGGGCGTCGGCGGCGGTGCGCAGTTCCCCGGCGGCGTGCGCGCAGCACTCAGCCTGGCGGGTGAGCGCCGCGGCGCCGGCCGGCGGGGCGCCGTCGAGTTCGCCGAGTGCCAGGGCGTGGCCGGCCAGTTCACGGGAGCAGGATTCCAGGCGGGCGGCGTCCGCCTTCAGGGAGGTGATCAGGCCGTGGAAGGGTTCGGCCGGGGTCGGGGCGGCGGTCATGCTCGGGGTTCCTCCTCGGACGAGGACAGCGGGGGCAGCGAGGACAGCGGGGCAGCGGCGGTCAGCGGGTGTCAGCGGGGAAGTGCGCAGCCTCTGCTGCGCCGGGCCATGTAGCTGGGGGCGGTCATGACGAAGAGGGGCCGGGCTCCGGCCAGTCCCAGTTCTCGCAGGTGGTGGACGAACGGCGCGTCGGCGTCGCCGAGGCGGAGGCGGACGCCCGGTGCCGGGTGCACCCGCATGCGGCCCTGTACCCGGACCGTGGTGCGTACGGTGTTCCTCTCCGGGCGCCCGTAGAGCACCGAGTCGACCCGGGGGCATCGCACGGCGGGTCCGATCCGCCCCTCCAGGCTGAGCAGCGGCTGTTCGCCTCCGGCCACCACCCGTACCCGCCGGTCGGCCACCATGACCTCGACGGGGGCCAGTTCGGCGGGATGGCCCCAGATCTCCCGGCTGACCGACCGGGCTTCCTCGGTGGTCACCAGGACGTCGGTGACGTACCGCCCGGTGCGCCGGACGTCCGCGCGGCGCAGCAGGTCGCGCACCACGTCGTACGGGCGGGGCCGCCACAGGTCGTCGACGAGTACCGCCATGCTGAGTTCCTGGTACGGGCCGAGGCTGACGCAGCGGTGCTCGGACGCGGAGAGGGCGACCAGTGCCCGGCGGGCCGTGCGGGTGGGCTGCAGCCAGGACAGGTCCGGCAGCAGCCGGGCGGCCGCGCGCCGGTCGACCGTGAAGAAGGCGATCGCCGTCGCGGAGTCGTAGTAGCGGACCGGGAGGTCGGCCGGGCCGGCGGTGGTGGCCACCGGTGTGACGGGCACGGTGAGGAAGGGGTAGCCCTGCGGGGGGTGGGCCCGGTCCTTGAGCTGGTAGGCCTGTGAGCGGACCGCGGGGTGCCGGTAGGGGGTGAGTGCCTGGTCGATCCGGTCCCTGGCCTCGGGCAGGTCGTGCTCCAGGTTGTGGAGGTAGCGCCCGATGGTGTGGCACTGCGGGAATCCGTGGGTGGAGTCGGTGTAGTCGACCTCGTACCAGTCGGGGTGCGGGTCGAAGACCGTGCCGGTGCCCCGGCCGTCCAGGATCGGCACCAGGTCGTGCTGGTTGGTGACGGTGGCGACCCAACTGGCGGGATCGGCGGGGGTCTTGTTGTCGATCGGGGAGCCGACGCAGACGATGTGGGTCACCCGGTAGCGGCTGCTGAACGCCGGGTCCTGGGCGAGGTTCATCACCGCGATGCCGCCCTCGCTGTGGCCGATGAGGGCGAGTTCGGCTCCGTCGGGGATGCCGTGCAGTTCCATGGCCCGCACCATCCCGCGGGTGTAGGGCGATTCGGTCATGAAGAGGTTGTTCCAGGCGCCGACGAAGTCCTGCGGTGAGTCGTTGCGCGGCCGGCCGGCGGCCATCCCGGGGGCCTGGAGGACGTAGCGGACGGTTCCGTCGGGTGCCTGGACGTCCTGGATCAGGATGCGGCCGTCGTTGACGAGGGCGGCGATGTTGCGCAGGAATCCGAGGAGCGAGCCGTGCCGGGCGATCTGCGGTTCCTCCAGGACCGACAGGTCGACGGGGTCGGCGGCTCCCTCTCCGGAGTCCAGGCGGGCCAGGTGACGGACGTCGAGACCTTTGAGCGGGTCCCGGCTCAGGTTGCGTCCAGTGGCCAGGGCCCAGCCGGTCTCGTCGTTGGCCGGGTCCTCGTCGAGCAGGGCGCGGATGGCGAGCAGCTCGGGCATGATCGGCGTCAGCTCGGCCAGTGTGCGGGAGGTTCCCCGGTCCTTCATCAGGGTCCGCAGGGCCCGCAGCGAGGCGATGTCCCGGTCGGCGATCACCGCCTCGGTGAGGCGCCGCACTCCCGGGTCGGTCATCAGCTCGGGGTGTTCGAGGGTGGTGGCGGCGATGCGCATCCGCAGCGAGGAGACCGCGATCAGCGCTGCCAGGCTTTCCCCGCCGAAGACCTCTCCGGCCTGGCCGACCCGGCGCATCAGCCCCGCGGGGGCCTTGACGGCGAAGCCGAGGCCCCGGCGGCTGGCCAGCGCCCGCAGCAGCGCCCACTGCGCGGGCAGCCCGGCGGCCGGATAGCGCAGCGAGGTGGAGGCGAGCATCGGATGGGCGAGTGCGGCGGTGGTGCGGGCGGAGATCTCCAGTACCTCTTCCGCCACCCGGACCACTTCCCGGGCGCGGGCGCGCAGCTCGCTCTGGGTCTCTTGGGCCTGTTGGGCGAACGCCCCGGGCGGGTCCGCTTCAGCGGGCATGGGGAAGTCCTCACCGTCGGTTGGGGAGCGCGGCCTCCGGCCTGCCGTCATCCTTGTCCAGCGGGTCGGCGGCTGCCACCGGAGCGTGCGGAGGCGGGCACGGCGTGTGAGGGGCGGGTAACTCGAACGATCCGCTGCGGGTGCGGTGGGTCCGGGGGAAAGCTGGAATGTCTAGGGCCCTGCCGATCAGCCTCCGGAGAGCCCTCCCATGAGTTTCATCGCCGCATACGACGCCGTCCCGGACACCGAGCCCACGGCCCGGGTCGCGCTGCTGCGCCGGCATCTCACCGGTGACCGGGCCGCCGTCTTCTCCGAGCTCCGCGCCCTGCGGCCGGTGTTCGCCACCCCTGCCGGCGTGTTCGTCACCCGCTACCCGGACGTGCTGGAGGTGCTCCAGCTCCCCGAGGTGTTCACCGTCGGCGCGCACCGGCCCTCGCTGGAGGCGGTCCTCGGCTCCCCGTTCATGCTCTCCCGGGACGGCGCCGACGTGCACTGGCAGGAGCGCGGCTTCGCGCAGACCGTGCTGCGGCCCGCGGACGCCCCCCGGGTCCGTGAACTCGCCGCCCGGCTCGGCGCCGCCGCCCTGGACGAGGTCCTCGCCGGGGCCCGGCAAAGGGGCGAGTCCACCATCGACCTGATCCAGGGGTACTCCGCTCCCGTCGCGGCCCGCCTCGCGGTCGAGTACCTGGGGTTCACCGGTATCGACCCGATGGTGCTGCACGACCTGTCCCGGCGGATGCAGTGGGCCGCTCTGGTCAATCCCGGCCAGGACCCGAAGGTGCACGCCGACGGCGTGGCGGCCGGGAAGGAGCTGCACGACCTGGTCGCCGAGGTGATCGCCCGCAGGCGCGCCTCGGGCGACCGGACCGACGACGTGCTGGGCCGGATGCTGCGCGACGCCCCGGTGGACGCCGGGTTCGACGACGAGCGGGTCAACGCCAACCTGGTCGGCTTCCTGATCGGCAGCCAGCAGAACTACAGCCAGTGCGTCGCCACCGCGCTCAAGGAGCTGGCCCTGCAGCCCGGCGTCCTGGCCGAGGCCGAACGCGCCGCCGGCGAACCGGATCCCGCCGCCTTCGACGGGTACGTCCAAGAGGCGCTGCGCTTCCATCCGTACGTGCCCTCGACCGTCCGGCTCAGTGTGCGCGACCACGTGCTCGCGGCCGGGACGCCCCGGGAGACCGTGCTGCCGGCGGGGAGCGTGGTGCACGCCTGTCTGGCCTCCGCGATGTTCGACGAGGAGGTGGTGGCCGATCCCGGCCGGTTCCGGGTCGGCCGTCCGGCCGAGCATCATCTGCTCCTGAGCCGGGGCGCGCACGACTGCGTCGGGCGGTACTCGGCCGAGGTGGCGCTGCCCGAGCTGGTGCGCCAGGTGCTGCTCCGGCCCGGTCTGCGGCCGCTGCCGGGCCGCGAGCGGGACATGGACTACGCGGGAACGCCCTACCCCCAGCACTATCCGGTCTCCACCGGCCCCGCCGACCCTGCGGAGCCCGCCGACCCCGCCGGCTCCACCGGCCCCACCGTGAGGAGCTGACGGATGACCACCACGCAACCGACCCCGCGCACCGGTCCCGTACCGGAGGGCTTTGCCCGCGACGGCCGCGCGGGGCCGCGCGACCTGTCCCGGGACGGCCGGCGCAACCGCCTCGAAACGCATCTGCTCACCCACTACGGCAGGCTCTGGCAGGCCGTGGGCCGTACCCGGAGGCTGCGCCGGACCATCAACGCCACCCTGATCGACCAGGCCGTCCTCAAGGCGCCGCCCCGGCCGAACCCGCTCAGCACCCGGTCCCCGTACACCACCTGGCCTTCGCTGACCGACCGTTCCTACGTCGGCCGGCACCTGCCGCCCGCCGCGCCGCGGCCCGGGCTTCCCGCGCCGGAGCACGTCGCCGAGCTGTTCCGGCGCACCGGGGCGACCACGTACTGCGAGCGTTCCAGCGCCCTGCTGCCCGCGTTCGCGCAGTGGTTCACCGACGGGTTCCTGCGGGGTCACGCCGCCACCGGTGATCCGCGCCGCACCGACTCGCCGCACACCATCGACCTGTCGCAGCTGTACGGGGACCGGGAGGAGGTGACGGACTGTCTGCGTGCCTTCGAGGCGGGCCGGTTGAAGTCGCGGGTGGTCGACGGCGGCGAGTTCCCGCCGCTGCTGTGTTCCGGCGGGGAGATCACGCAGGAGTTCCGGGCGCTGCGGCCGGTCCGGTTCGAGGAGGTGCCGGCGGAGCTGCGGGACTCGCTGTTCGCCTGCGGCGGCGACCGGGTGCACGCGCACCTCGGTCCGATGGTGATGAACGTGCTGTTCCTGCGGGAGCACAACCGGATCGCCGGCCTGCTGGCCGAGGAGCATCCCGGCTGGGACGACGAGCGGCTGTTCCAGACCACCCGGAACGTGCTGGTGGTGCTGCTGATCCGGCTGATGCTGGAGGAGTACATCAACCACATCACGCCGTACCACTTCGACTTCCTCCTCGATCCGGTCCGTACCGACAAGGGTGTCTGGCACCGCGAGAACTGGGCCACCATCGAGTTCAGCCTCGTCTACCGCTGGCACAGCCTGGTGCCGTCCACCTACCGGATCGACGGCCGTGAGGTGCCGCTGGCGCACACGATCGCCAACGGCCGTCTGGTCACCGAGCGGGGTCTCGGCCCGTTGATCGACGATCTGTCCGCCCAGCGGGCGGGCCGCTCCGGCCTGTTCAACACCGACCCGCTGCTGCTTCCGATCGAGGAGCGGAGCATCAGGGTCGGCCGCAAGCTCGAGGTCGCCACGTACAACTCCTACCGCCGCCACTACGGTTTCCCCGCCGTCACCGACGTCGGGCAGATCTCCGGCTCTCCCGAGGTGCAGGAGGGGCTGCGCGCCGTCTACCGCAGTGTCGACGACGTGGACCTGTTCGTGGGCATGTTCGCCGAGGAGCCCGGTCCCGGTGCGCTGTTCGGGCGGCTGCTGGAGCGGATCATCTCGGTCGACGCGTTCTCCGAGGCGCTCAACAACCCGCTTCTCGCGCCGCGGCTGTTCACGCCGCAGACGTTCTCCGCTCTCGGCATGGGGATCATCCGCGACACCCGCTCGTTCGCCCAGCTCGTGCACCGCAACCTGCCGGAGGCGCCCGGCAGGCGTTTCACGGTCTCCCTGACGGCCGTTCCCTCCGTCCGGTGACCTGACCTGGGGCGGTAGGTTGGGAGGCCGGGGGTGGGTGGTTGTGGGTTCTTCGGAGTTGCTGATCGTGCTCGACCGGGAGAGCGGCGCTCCCCTGCAGCAGCAACTGTGCGACCAGGTCGTCGCGTTGGTGCGGGCCGGGCGGCTGCGGGCCGGGGAGGGTGTGCCCGCTTCCCGGGAGCTGGCGCGGCAGTTGGGTGTGTCGCGGACCGTGGTGACGCGCGCCTATGAGGTGTTGACGGCCCGGGGGGTGCTGGAGGCCCGGCGGGGGTCGGGGACGCGGGTCGCCGAGCAGGCCGGGCTGGGCGGGGAGGCCGTCGCGGCGGGGGGCGGCGGCCGGTTGTCGCCCCAGCCGCCCCGGGCCACCGACGGCAGTGACGCGCTGTGGCAGCCCTGGGAGCCGGCTCCCGCGCATCTGCCCGGCGGCGGGGTGGACTTCCGGCACGGGACGCCCGCGCTGTCGGACTTTCCCGTCGCCCGGTGGCGGCAGTCGATGCACGAGGCGTACGGGCGGGCCGATGCCGCGGCGCTCGGGTACGGGGCGGCCGAGGGGGCCGCGACGTTGCGGGCGGAGATCGCGGCGCTCGTACGGCAGAGCCGGGCGCTGGACGCGTCCGCGGATCAGATCGTGGTGACGGCCGGGGCCACGCAGGCCCTGGACATCCTGGTGCGGACGCTGGTGGGGCCCGGGGACGTCGTGGTCATCGAGGATCCCAGCCACACCGTCCTGCGGCAGGTGTTCGGGTGTTCGCAGGCCGTGGTGGTGCCCGTGCCGGTGGACGGCGAGGGGCTGCGCGTCGCCGACATCGACGCGTGCGTACGGGCCCACGGGCGGGATCCGGGGCAGGTGAAGCTGGTGTACGTGACGCCTTCGCACCAGTTCCCGACCGGGGTGATCATGTCCGGGAGCCGGCGGCGTGCCCTGCTGGCGTGGGCGTACGAGCACGGGGCGACGGTCCTGGAGGACGACTACCACAACGAGTTCACGTTCACCGAGCAGCGGCTGCCGGCGCTGGCGGCCGAACGGCACCGGGGCACCGTCGTGTACGTGGGGAGTTTCAGCAAGACGCTGTTCCCGGCGCTGCGGATCGGGTACGCGGTGCTGCCTCCGCGTCTGGTGCAGCCGTTCCTGGGGATCAAGTGGATCACCGACCGGCTGACGCCGACGGTCGCTCAGGAGGCGCTCGCCGACTTCATCTCCGCGGGGGCGTACGCGCGGCACATCAGCCGCATGACCCGGCTGTACCGGCAGCGCAGGAGGCAGTTGCTGGAGTCGTTGTACGAGCATTTCGGGGCCGGGGTGCGGATCTCGGGCGAGGCGGCGGGGCTGCATGTGCTGCTGACCCTGGTCGGGCTGCCGAGGGTCCGGGAGGAGGCGATCGTGCGTCTGGCGGCCGAGCGCGGGGTACGGGTCTACCCCGCGTCCGGCTACTTCGTGCAGAGCCCTCCGGCCGAGCCGACGTTCCTGATGGGATACGCCGCGCTGCCCGCCCCCAGGATCACCGAGGGCGTCGCGCTGCTGGCCGACGCGGTGCGCGAGGCGGCTTCGGTTCGGTGAACCGCGGGCGGTGGAACCGGGCGAGGTGTTCGTACGGGACGGTGCAGTCGAAGTGCGCCTTCGCCGTGCGGCCGACCCCGGACAGGGCCGCGGAGTAGGCGGGGTCCTGGGTCGGGTCGAGCGGGAAGCCCTCCCGGTCGGGGAGGACGGAGATGTCCCGGTCGGCCTGGAGCCGTGTGGTCATCGCCCACCACAGGTCGGCGTCCGATTCCGGGTCGACGTCCTCGTCGACCGAGATCAGCGTCTTGGCCATCCTGAAGTTCTCCAGGACCGACTCGGCCGCTTCCCGCACGGCCTTGTCGTCGGCGGACGACCGCTTGCCGGGCCACTGGACGACGAGCATGAGCTGGCCGCCGCCCGCGGTGTGGGCGTGGACGGCCGTGGCGGGGGTGCCGAGCGCGCGCAGGTGGGCGAGGACGGCGGCCTCCATGCCGAAGCCGAGGAGGACGGACTGTTCGTGGCCCGGGCCGGAGACGGTCTGCAGGATCGCGCCCTCGCGGGCGGTGATGCCGAGGATCCGTACGGTGGGCAGGCCCGGGTGGGCCCGGCCCTGGTAGCCGAGGAACTCCGGTGTGGCGGCCGGGCCCCGCGGGTTCTCCGGGAGCGGGCCGGGCAGGAGTTCGCCCTCCAGGACGTACTCGGCGTGCGCGACGCACTCCGCGTCGATCGTGCGGCAGTCGGTCAGTTCCACCGGGGCGCCGGCCAGCGCGCCGGCCACCGCGAGCTCGTCGAGCTCCTCGGGGACCAGGGAGGTGGGGCAGCAGGAGGAGAGCATCAGGGCCGGTCCCAGGCCCAGGTGGATGGCGACCGGCAGGGAGCGGCCCTGGCGGAGCGCCGCCTGGTGCGCCGCTTCCAGGTCGCGTCCCGGGACCATCCAGATGGTCAGCAGGTCGGGGCCCTGGACGCACATGCGGTGCACGGAGAGGTTGCGGACGCCGGTCTCCGGGTTGGTGGCGAGGACCGCGCCGAGGGTGAGGTAGGGGCCCGCGTCCTGGTCGGTGAGGACCGGTATCGGCAGGGCGTCGAGGTCGGGGGGCAGGTCGGTGCGGGGCGCGGCGTGCTCGGGGCGGACCCGTACCGGGGGCAGGGGGGCGGCGACCGCGTCGAGGAGCTGGTGCGGCAGGCGCGCCGGGGTGGTGCCGAGGAGGGCGGCGGCCCGGTGGCGGGTGCCGTACAGGCCGATGAGTACGGCCCGGGCCTCGGCGTCCTCGGCGGCGGGGGTGACCCGTTCGAAGAGGACGGCGGGGCCGGGGCCGGTCGGCGGCGGGGCCGGGGTGCCGGCCCACTTCGCGTACCGGGAGGCGACCCCGTACCGGGCCGGGACCTCCTGCTGTTCCCGCACCAGCTCGCCGGGCATCGGGTCGAGCCCGGCGAGCGCGGTGCGCAGGTCCGCGAGGCGGCGGCGTGTCACGTCGCCGCCCCGGCGGTGGTGGCGGTGGTGGCGGTGGTGGCGGTGGTGGTGGCTGCGGCTCGGCGTTCGGCGAGCCGGTCGAGCTGGAGGCGGGTGAGCTCCTCGATGAGGGTGCGGTAGGCGGCCTCGGCGATGCCGGGCGGCATGCCTTCCTCCTCGGCCAGCCGGCGCACCTTGGCGATGACCTGCTCGACGCGTGCGGGCGAGCGTACGGTCTCCTCGTCGTTCTTGAACTCGGTCAGTTCCCGGACCACCCGGGTACGGGCCGCGAGGAGGGCGACGATCTGGCGGTCGAGCGCGTCGATGGAGACGCGGAGTTCGTCGATGCGGGCCGAGGCGGTCACGGGGCGGGGACCTCGTCGATCACGTACACGATGGTGGGCTCGCCCTCGGCGCCCTGGGAACGGTGGCGCTCGTCGTCGGGGATGATGAAGCCCATCCCGGGGCGGCAGGGCACCGACCGGTTGTCGAAGTGGATGGTGAACTCGCCCTGCAGGACGTAGCCCTGGTGGCCGCGCTCGCACCAGTGCTCCTCGTTGAAGCCGGCCGGGAGCTCCATGAGGCGGATCCGCCGGCCGCCGGTGTAGGCGATCTTGACTCGTCCGTCGGCGCCGGGCTTGTGCCACTTCTCCCAGGGGATGGAGTCGAAGTCGATGCCGACGAGGGCGGGCACGGTGGTGGACATGGGCGGGTTCTCCTCGGTGGGTACGGGTGGTGGTGCGGGTGGTGGCTCAGGTGGTGCGGGTGGTGGCGTAGGTGTCGGGGTGTTGGCGTTGGCGTTCGACGCGTTCGTTGCGGTCCTCGATGGGGAGGAACGGTTCGTCGCTCTGCCGGGCCCGGCGCAGCAGCAGGGTCATGTCGATCATCCGGTGGACCATGCGTTCCAGGGCGTCGATGCCTTCGGGGTCGTTGAGGGCGGGGACGCCGGAGGCGTTGCGGAGCACGGCGGGGAAGCCGCTGCCCACCATGATCATCCGGTTGAGGAGCAGGTTGTCGGCGATCTGGTTGTGCACGGAGGCGTCGCTGTAGCGGCGGCCGGTGACGATGATCCCGCCGACCTTGTTGGCGAGCGGGCGGTCGAAGCGCAGGAAGCCGACGCCCGCCCGTTCGATGAATATCTGCATGAGGTGGGCGAGGCCGAAGCCGTGGACGGGGACGGCGTAGATGATCCCGTCGGCCTGCGTCATCTGCTCGACGATGGCGGGCATGTCGTCCTGCAGGACGCACGGCAGCGTCCGGCTGTTGCAGTCGCCGCACGGGCTGCACGGCGAGATGCGGTGGTCGCGCAGGTGGATCTGGCGGAACTCCGCGCCGCGCCGGCGTGCCAGGTCGCCGGCGTAGTCGAGGGCGAGGTCGGTGTTGCCGCCGGCGCGTTCGGAGCCCGAGATGCCGAGGATGACGGGCCGGTTTCCGGTTAAGTCCTGTGCGCCTTCTGTTCCTTGAGCGTGCTGCATGTGTTCCCCCAGGGTGGTGTGCCGTCGGGAGGGGCGGGCTGGTCGGGCCCGCCCCTCCCCCGCCGTCGGATCAGTCCTTGAGCTTTCCGGCGAAGTAGTCGATGTAGGCCGGCATGTCGAAGTGGCCGTGGCCGGAGAGGGAGAACAGGATCGTCTTCTCCTCGCCGGTCTCCTTGCAGGCCAGCGCCTCGTCGATGGCGACGCGCACGGCGTGCGTGGACTCGGGGGCCGGGACGATGCCCTGGTTGCGGGCGAAGGTGACACCGGCCTCGAAGCAGGCGGTCTGCGGGACGGCGCGGGCCTCCAGCAGGTCGTGCTCCTTCAGGGCGCTGACGATGGGCGACATGCCGTGGTAGCGCAGGCCGCCCGCGTGGATGCTCGGGGGGACGAAGTCGTGGCCGAGGGTGTGCATCCGGGTGAGCGGGGTCAGGCCGGCGGTGTCGCCGAAGTCGTAGTCGTAGCTGCCCTGGGTCAGGGTGGGGCAGGAGGAGGGCTCGACGGCGATGGCCCGGACGGGGCGGCCGCCGCGCAGCTGCTCGCCGAGGAAGGGGAAGGCGAGGCCGGCGAAGTTGGAGCCGCCGCCGGCGGCGCCGATCACGATGTCGGGGTAGGCCTCGGCCATCTCCATCTGGAGCTGGGCCTCCTGGCCGATGATCGTCTGGTGCAGCAGGACGCTGTTGAGGACCGAGCCCAGCGCGTACTTGGCGGAGCCGCCGCTGGTGAGGGCGGCCTCGACGGCCTCGGAGATGGCCAGGCCCAGGCTGCCGGGGGAATCGGGGTCGGCGGCGCGGGCGGCGCGGCCGGCTTCGGTGAGCTCGCTGGGGCTGGCGGTGACGGTCGCGCCGAAGGTCTGCATGAGGCCGCGGCGGTAGGGCTTCTGGTCGTAGCTGACCTTGACCATGTAGACGTCGCAGATGATGCCGAAGTACTGGCAGGCCAGGGCGAGGGAGCTGCCCCACTGGCCGGCGCCGGTCTCGGTGGTGAGGCGTCCGATGCCGGCCTGCTTGGCGTAGTAGGCCTGCGGTATGGCGGTGTTGGGCTTGTGGCTGCCGGCCGGGCTGACGCCCTCGTTCTTGAAGTAGATGCGGGCCGGGGTGTCGAGGGCCTTCTCCAGGCGGTGGGCCCGGACGAGGGGGCTGGGCCGCCACTGCTTGTACAGGTCGAGGACGGCGCCGGGGATGTCCACGGTGCGCTCGGTGGTGAACTCCTGGGAGATCAGCTCGTCCGGGAACAGCGCGCGCAGGTCGTCCGGGGTGATCGGCTCGCGGGTGCCGGGGTGGAGCATCGGGTCCAGCGGCTTGGGGAGGTCGGCGACCAGGTTGTACCAGGTGGTGGGGAGGCTGTCTTCGGGGAGCAGGAACTTCGTCTGAGGCATGGGACTTTCCTAGCTGTGTGAGGTGCCGGGTGCGGGTGCTTCCGCCGCGGTGGACAGGGCGGAAGCGGGGTTGGTGCCGGTGGACGGGTTGGTGCCGGTGGAGGTGTCGCCGACGGGAGCGGTGTCGTCGGTGGCGGTGGTGGTGTCGGTGGCAGGGGTGTCGCCGGTGGCGCCGGGGGCGTCGGTGGCGGGCGCGGGGCGGATGCGCAGCAGCGCGAACGCCGCCATGCCGGCCAGCGGCGCGGCGAGCAGGATGAGGAAGACGGGCTGGTGGCCGTCGGCGGTCCAGACGACGCCGAGGCCGACGGGGACCACGAGGCGGGCGAGGCCGAGGACGAAGCCGTTGAGGGCCATGAAGCCGCCGACGCGGCGCTTGTCGACGTGGTCGGCGATGTAGGTGGGGACGACGACGGAGACGATGATCTCGCCGAGGGTCCAGACGACGGTGGAGAGCAGGATCGCCGCGAGGGAGAACCCGAGGACGATCACGCCGAGGCCGGCCGCCCACAGCACGCCCGCGACGAGGAGCAGCGCTTTGGTGCCGTGGCCGCGCAGGTGCTTCTCCAGGACGAGGCCGAGGCTGACCACGACGACGCTGTTGATGGTGTAGACGGCGCCGACCACGCTCGCGGAGTCGTTCAGGACGGTGGTGACGGCGAGCGGGAGGGCGTATTCGAGGCCGATCAGCGGGACGACGTAGAAGAAGGAGACCAGGACGAGCAGCAGGACGTGGGTGTGTCCGAGCGGCCCGTTGCGGGTCTTGCCGGGGCGCTTTCCGCCGGCGGCGGATGCGGCGGCGGCGCCCATGCGGTCCTTGGGCACCCACAGGGTGATCATCGCGACGCAGATCAGGCCCGCGAGGATGTTGCCCGCGAACATGACCTCGTAGGAGTAGGCCGCCGCGACGCCGCCGAGGAGCGGCCCGATGCCCATGCCGAGGTTGTTGCCGATGTAGCTGAGGGTGTAGGCGAAGGGCCGCTGCTCGGGGGTGGTGAGGTCGGCGACGAGGGTGTTGGAGGCGGGTCCGAACATGCCCATGCCGAGCAGGGCGATGAACAGGAGCACCGCGTACGTCCACGGGGGGCCGCCGAGGACGGCGAGGCCGGTGTATCCGGCGGCGTTGAGCAGGAGTGCGGTGAGCAGGGCGGTGCGGCGGCCGCGCCGGTCGCACAGGGGGCCGCTGAGCAGGCTGCCGACGAGGAGTCCGGTGGAGCCGATCGAGATGAGCAGCCCGGCGCCGCCGGGGGTCAGGCCTTCGCCCCGGACGAGGTAGACGGCGAGCAGGGGGAAGACGAACATGCCCGCTCGGTTGACGAAGGAGGCGAGGAAGAGCACCCGCAGCGGGAGGGGCAGTTCCTTGAACCGGGTCCACCACATGGGTCAGACCTGCTCGGTCTCGACGCGGAAGGTGTCGCGGACGGTCTTGAAGCGGGCGCGGACGTCCTCGAAGTCGGTGCCCTCGCAGACGTACCAGCCCAGGACGTCGTTGGAGCGGGTGGGCGGGGCGAGGACGTCGCCGACCTCCTTCCACACGTCGGCGTCGAGGACGGCTTCGAGGGCGGTCAGTTCGGCGGGGGTGGTGATGCCGGTGATGCGGCCGTAGGCGCCGGAGGCGAGGTACTCGGTGCCGATCTCCGGGCCGAGGCGGGTCGCCGGGCGGTGGTCGGCGTCGAGTTCGAGCGCGCACCACTCGCCGGCGAGGTTGATGCCCCGGCCGGCTTCGATGGCGGGGACGATGGAGCCGCCGCCGGCCCGGGCGCCGGCCTCGCCGAAGACGACCTCGCCGTCGTCGAGGAGGAAGAACTCGGCGTGCACGACGCCGGTGCTCAGGCCGAAGCCGCGCAGGACGACGGTGTTGAGTTCCAGGATGCGCTGCTCGGCCGGGGTCAGGTCGTACTTGCGGGAGATCGTGCCGCCCGGCTCGTCGCGGTACTCCAGGATCGCGTACGTGTACCGGGAGAGCTGTTCGAAGACGGGGCTGCCGTCCTGGAAGAGGGAGTCGACGTGGTACTCGGTGCCGCGGATGAACTCCTCGACCCGGTACTCGTGCCGGTCGTCGCCCATCTCGTCCCAGACGCGGTCGAGTTCGGCGCGGTCGTCGACGCGGTAGGTGTTGCCGCAGGCCCAGCCGGCGGCGGGCTTGACGACGACCGGGTAGCCGACCTCGTCGGCGAACTCGGCGACGGCGCCGACGGTGTCCGGGCGGCAGGAGCGGGCGACGCGGACGCCGAGTTCCTCGGCGCGGCGGTGCATGACGTTCTTGTCGCGGAAGTTGAGGGCCTGGTCCGGGGTGAGGCCGGGGATGGAGTGGTCCCGGCGGCAGCGGGCGGCGGGCAGGACGTCGCCCTCGAAGAGCGGGAAGATCCGCTCGATGGCGTGTCCGGTGACGATGTGGTCGACCGCGGCGCGGACGGCGGCGGTGTCGTCCAGGTCGGCGTGGTACTGGGCCAGGCCGTCGGCCTCGGGGGCGTGTTCGCCGGCGGGCAGCAGGACGACCGTCTCCACGCCGCGGGCGGTGGCGGCGGCGACGACGCTGCGGAACTGGGCGATGTAGCGGCCGGCGGCGGGCCGGTAGACCACCAGGACGGAACGGTTCACGGGGTTCATGCGGGGCTCCTCATCCGAGTCGGGCACGTCGGGCGCGCGGGGCGGGTGCGGGCGCGCCGGGCGTGTGCGGGGTCAGCGGACCGTCGCGGCCGGGGCGGCCGTGAACAGCTGTCCGGTCGGCTCGGACCCGTCGAGGACCAGCGCGGGGTGCGCGGTGGCGCCGAGTTCGGCCAGGGCCCCGGCGAGCAGGCCGAGGGCCCGCTCCACGTCGGCCCGGCCGCCCTCGTGCGCCGACTCCACGGTGAGCAGGAGGCGGCGCCGTCCGACGCCGGTCTTGATCACGTCGCTCTGGCGCCAGTTCCAGCGCCGCGAGTGGGCGCGTCCCTGCTCGTCGGCGTAGACGACCTCGCCCGGTTCGGGCTGCTCGGGTGCGTCGGGCGCGCCGAGCGGGAGGTAGGTCTCGGTGCCGTCGGCGAGCCGGACGGCGAGTTCGCCGTCGATGTCGCCGACGTCGCACGAGGCCACCGGGAGCCTGCTGTCCAGGGAGACCGCGTTGCACAGGTCGACGAGGGCGTTGATCCGCGGGAGGCGGTCGCCCTTGGCGACCCGGCGCAGGACGGACTCGGCGGCGCAGGGGAAACGGTTGGGGTTCACCTCGACGGCCCGGTAGGCGTCGCGCCAGGCGGCGATCGCGGGCAGCGCGGAGACGTCGGCCTTCTCGAGCCGGGCCGCGTGCAGGGCGTCCTCGGCGTCGGTGAGCCGGGCGTCGGTCCCGGGGTCGTGCCGGACGACGTCGATGTCCGGTACGGCGATGAGGCCGAGTACGTAGCCGGGCACGCGCTCGGTCAGCCGGGCGTCGATGGTGACGGTCAGGCTGCGGGAACCGGGGGCGCTGGCGCTGTCCATGGAGGTGGTGATCCTTCGTTCGTTCCGTGCTGGTGGCCGGGTGCGGTGGTCCGCCGGTGGGTGGCGGTGGTCCGCTGACAGGTACGACGGTAGGGAGCCGGTGGCCTCCCGGTTGTGGCCAATTCCCGGGAATTACGTGAGGCCGCTTCCGGGGGCCGGCGGCGAGGTGGCCGCCCTGGTCAGCCGGTCTTGGCCGCCGGTTCGGGTGCTTCCGGTGCCTGTGCGGCGGGGGCGGGGGCGGGTGCCGTGACGCGGGCTCCGATCAGGGTGGTGACCAGGGCGAGGGCGGCGAGGGCCGCGCCGTAGACGCCGAGCGGGCCCGGGCCGCCGTCCGCGAGGACCAGGCCGCCGATGAAGCCGCCCAGGGAGATCCCGGCGAACGTGGCGGAGGAGTTCAGGGACAGCAGCAGCGGTCCGGAGGTGGGGGCGATGGCGAACAGGCGGTGCTGCTGCGGCGGCTGGGTGGCCATCGCGGTGACGCCCCACAGGCCCATGGCGAGGGCGGCGGTGGGCAGCGCGTCCCGGGTCAGCGGCAGTGTGGCGAGGACCAGGGCGAGTCCCGCGACGGAGACGAGCAGGACGGGGACGGGGCCCCAGCGGTCGGTGGCGCGGCCGCCGAGCAGGGTGCCGGTGACGGCGAGGACGCCGAAGACGAGGAGCAGCAGGGCCAGGGTGGTGCCGGAGCCGCCGGTGGCGGGCTGGAGGACGGCGCCGATGTAGGTGAGGGCGAGGTAGCCGCCGGTCATGAACAGCAGCGTGGTCAGGACGGCGAACAGGACGCGCGGGTCGCGGACGGGTGCCAGGCGGGCCGCGAGGCCGGGTGCGGCGGGCAGCCGTACCGCGGGCAGCGCGAGGGCGACGGCCGCGGCGCACACGGCGCCGACGCCGGCGAGCAGCCAGAAGGTGGCGCGCCAGCCCAGGTCGGCGGCGAGCCAGGTGCCGAACGGCACTCCGGCCACGGTCGCCGCGGACAGTCCGCCGAGGACGACGGCCATGGCCCGGCCGCGCCGCTCGGGCGCGGAGAGCGCGGCGGCGCTGGCGGAGGCGGCCGGGATGTAGAGGGCGGCGCCGGCGGCGGTCGCGATCCGGGCGGCGAGCAGGGTGCCGAGGCCGGGGGCGAGGGCGGAGGCGATGTTGCCGAGGGTGAAGACGGCGAGGGAGACCACGAGGACGGTGCGCCGGTCGACGCGGCCGGTGAGCGCGCCGAGGACGGGGGCGAGGACGGCGTAGGTGAGCGCGAAGGCGGTGCTCACCCAGCCCGTGTCGGCGAGGCTCGATCCGAGGCCGCTCGCGACCTCGGGCAGGACTCCGGCGACGACGAAGGTGTCGGTGCCGATGGCGAACGCGCCGACGGCCAGGACCGGCAGGACGGGCAGGGCCGCGCGGGGCGCGGCGGCGGGGCCCGCAGGGCTGCTGGGGTTGGTGGGGTTGGTGGGGGTCATCAGGCGGCCCTCGCTGCGGTGCGGACGCGGAAGGCGTCGGGGTCTCCGGCGACCGGGGCGCCGCCGAGGAGGACGAGTTCGATCGCGTCGGGGCGGGTGAGGACCGTGATGTCGGCGGCCGGGTCCCCGTCGGTGACGACGAGGTCGGCGAGCCGTCCGGGCTGGACGGTCCCGGCCTCGTCGCCGCGGCCGGCGAGCCGGGCTCCGTTCGCGGTCGCCCAGGTCAGCACGGTGGGGGCGGGGATGCCCGCCATGGTGACGTACAGCTCCAGTTCCTTGGCGTACGTGCCGTGCGGGGTCCAGGCGAAGCCGAAGTCGTCGCCGGCGACGACGGGGATGCCGCGTTCGACCATGAGCGGCAGGATGCGCAGCGAGTTGGCGACCTCGGCCTCGAACTCCAGGCTCTCCAGGTACTCGGTCGTTTTGCCGTGCTCGGTGCCGGTGGTGAGCAGCATGTGCGGCTGGTAGAGGCTGGGCACCACGAAGATGCCGCGTTCGGCGATGGCGTCGAGGGCGGCGTCGTCGGCGTAGGTGGCGTGGTCGATGACGTCGACGCCGGCGGCGATGGCGTTGCGGATGCCCGCGAGGCCCCGGGAGTGGGCGCGGATCCTCGCCCCGTGCTCGTGGGCGGTACGGGCGGCGACGATCAGCTCCTCGGGGGTGAAGAGGAGTTCGTGGGAGCGGCCGTTGGGGAAGGTGTCGTCGCCCGAGGAGAAGACCTTGACGATCTCGGCGCCCTGGGCGATCTCCCCCGCGACGTACTGGGCCATCTCCTCGGGGGTGTCGGCCAGCCGCATCAGGTCGGTGGGGATGCGCTTGGCGACCTCGGGGTTACGGCGCTCGGGCGGCCCGGAGACCATCAGGTCGCGGCTGCACGGGGTGATCCGGGGGCCCAGGAGGTCGCCGGAGTCCACGGCCTTGCGCAGGGCCATGTCGATCCCGGCGACCGAGCCTGCGCCGACGAAGGCGGTGTAGCCGAGGGCGAGCAGGGCGGTGGCGTTGCGGGCGGCGGCGAGCGTGACCTCGGGGACGGAGTGCTTGAAGAGCATCTCCCGGCCGTCGAGGACGTTCAGGTAGGCGATGTGGGTGTGGCCGAGCGTCATGCCGGGCATGACGGTGCGGCCGTCGAGGTCGAGGACGTCGATGTCGGGCGCGTGCAGGGGCGCGAGGTCCTCGGGGAGGACCGCCTCGACGCGGTCGCCGTCGAGCAGGACGCTGCGCCGGGGCAGCGAGGCGCGGCCCAGGCCCTCTTGGACGGTGGCGCGGTGGAGCAGGGTCTTGCGTGGCACGTCGTCACTCCCGTGTGGACTGCGTGTGGGCTGCGTACGGGTACGGGTTCGGTACGGGTACGGGTGGACTACTTCCGCGGGGCGGTGGGCGGGTCCTGGTCGGCCCGGCTGAAGAGGGTCCAGATGATCTCCGCGCCGGGGCGGACGGCCAGCCAGCGCAGGTCGTGGGCGCGGATTCCGGGGGTGTTGGTGACCGCGAGCTCGGCGTGGCCGGCGGCGACGGCCTCGGCGGCGGCCTGGGTCGAGGGGGCGTCCACCCAGGTGACCTCGCGGTCGGCCAGTTCGTCCGGCACGACCTCGGCGTAGATCCGGCGGACCTCCCACATGGCGGCGACCGTGACGGGGCCCTCGCCGGGCGCGGGCGGGCCGCCGGTCGTCGAGGCGATCCCGTACTCGGGGGTGGCCATCGGGAAGAAGCCCTGGAGGCTCAGGTCGCGGTGCCAGTGGAAGCGGGTGAGGCCGCCGTAGGCGCTGGGGACCAGGGCCAGGTCGGCCTTGTGCCCGATGACGTGGTCGAGGACCTCGTCGAAGGTGGCGAACAGTTCGACGGACAGGCCGTGTTCGGCGGCGAGGAACCGGGCGGCGAGTTCGCTGGAGGTCCCGGCGGGGCCGAGGGTGGCGAGGGTGGTCCCGGGGCGGGCCGCCCAGCGGCTGGTCAGCTCGCTCCACCGGGCTCCGTACTCCGCCGCGAGCGTGTCGGGAGAGGTGGCGGTGGCCGCCGCGTCAGTTTTCATAGCCACGGTTCGCCGCCATCCTTCGGGCCACTCGGGTCTCGTGGTCGGGTTCGGTGCGCTTGTCGACGATGCGGGCGGCCTTCCAGCTGACGAAGGCGCCGGTGCTGACGATCGGGTCGAGGCCGTCGCTGAGCTCCACGGTCACAGGGACGCCGAGGGCTTCGGCGGCCCGTTCGCGCACCGCGTCGGCGAGGGCCCGCGGGTCGGGCACGAGTCCGTCGAGGAGTTCGAGGCGGACGGTGAGGTGGTCCTGTCCGTCGGCGTCGTGGTCGATGACCACCTGGTAGCCGGCGGATCCGGTGACCCCGGTCAGGACGGCCGTCTCGATCTGTCCGGCGGTGAACCGGCGGGTGCCCAGTTCGAGCCGGTCCAGGGTGCGTCCGACGATCCGGACGAGGTCGCCGGGCATCTCGCAGTCGCAGTCCGACTCCTCGACGACCACGACGTCTCCGGTGCGGTAGCGGACGAGCGGCTTCACGCCGTCGACCAGCATCGTCACCGTCAGCTCGCCGGTGCCGCGCGGTCCGGCCGACAGCTCGGTCTCGGGGTCGACGACCTCGACGAGGTAGTTCGTCTGGGAGAGGTGCATGCGCTTGTTGCGGCAGGCCGTCGCGATGACGAACGCCTCCTGCGAGCCGTACAGGATGTTGTAGACGTCGGCGCCCCAGACCGATTCCAGGTTGTGCGCGAGGGCGGGGGTGCACATCTCGCCGGTGACGAAGAGCAGTTTGACGCCGAAGTCGCGGCGCAGGTCGTAGCCGTAGTGGGTGGCGGCCTTGGCGAGGGTGAGGGCGACGCCGGGGGTGCAGCAGATGACCTCCAGGTCGAGGTCCTTCATCAGCTGGAGGGCCTTCTCGAAGCCGATGACCGGCGAGTAGGGCCAGATCTTGGCGTTGAGCGAGCCGGTGTTGCGGGCGATGTCGCCGAGGGTGTCGCCGAAGGAGTGCACCTCGGTGGGGCCCATCAGGCCGATGCGCGGGGCGTGTTCGCCGAAGTGGTGGCGGAAGATCGACGCCCAGGACTCGGTGACGTGCGCGTTGCTGGCGACGATCTCGCGGCCGTCGCGCGGACAGGGGGTCGCCCGGCCCGTCGTCCCGGTCGTCTCGTAGAAGAAGAGGGCGTCGGCGAGGGGCCGGCTGAGGACGTCGAGCATCTCCTCGCGCAGGTCGGCCTTGGTGGTGTAGGGCAGCGCGGACAGGTCGTCCGGGGTGACCTCGGCGGGCTCGACCCCCTTCAAGTGGCGTGCGTAGAAGGGCGATCCGGTGGTGACCTGGTCGAGCACCGTACGGAGCTGGCGGGTGCGCCAGTCGGCGAGGGCGGCGTCGGTGAGCGTCCGGGCGTAGAAGGCGCGGTGCAGTGCGAGGTAGCGGTCGGTGAACTCGGCCGCAGGGCCCTGGGTGGGCAGCCACATGGCGTGGGAATCCTCTCGTCGTGAGCAGCGCGGAGTCGCGTGCGCGGCCTTGATGGGGTCGGCGGGGGGCGCGGCCTGGCAGCGGCGGCAGGACGCGGCGGCGTGCCGGCGGCATGCCGAGGGCGGCGTGCGGGCCGGTGCGGGCCTTCGCGGGGCGGTGCGGGTCTTCGTGGGGCGGTGCGGGTGGGTGAGGCGCGGCGAAGCGGGGCGGGGCGCGTGAAGCGGGGCGCCTGCGGCGGGCCTCTCCCCCACCCCGCCCCTTCCCGGAACCGGGGCGCTGCCCCGGACCCCGCGCCTCAGACGCCGGAGGGGCTGGATGAGGGCGGGGAGCGGGCGGTCAGGCCGTGGCGCGGGTGGTGTCGGCCATGCCGACACCCATAAGGCCGTTGACGTCGTCGACCCGGTCCAGGAAGTTACGGAAGAGAGCCATCCCGTCCTGGGTCATGATGCTCTCGGGGTGGAACTGCACTCCCTCGACGTCGAGCGTGCGGTGGCGCACCCCCATCACGTAGCCGTCGTCCAGGGACCGTGCCGTCACGGTCAGGTCCGCGGGCGGGTCGGTGACGATCAGCGAGTGGTAGCGCGTCACCGTCAGCGGCTGCGCGGCGCCCTGGAACACGCCCTCCCCGTTGTGTTCCACGGGGCTGGTCTTGCCGTGCATGAGGTGCTTGGCCACGGCGATCCGCGCTCCGTACGCGAGCCCGATGGCCTGGTGGCCCAGGCAGACGCCGAGCAGCGGCACCCGGCCGGCGAAGGCGTGCACCAGTTCGACGTGCCCGGAGGCCGCCGGATGGCCGGGGCCGGGGCCCAGGACGACGGCGTCGGGCGCCGAGTCCACGAGTTCGCGCACGGTACGGGTACGGGAGCGCACCACTTCGGTCTCGGCGCCGAGGGTGAGGAGGTACTGGTCGATGATGTGGCTGAAGCTGTCGTACGCGTCGACGAGGAGGACCTTCACTTCAGCAGCTCCTCGCCGGTGAGCGCCCAGTAGGCGGGGGTCATCTTGGCCAGCGTCTCGCGCCATTCGGCGCGCGGGTCGGAGTCGGCGACCATGCCGGCCGAGGCCTGGGTGCTGTAGCGGACGCCGTCGTGGACGACAGTGCGTATGCACAGGGCCAGGACGGAGAAGCCGCGTACGTCGATCAGGCCGAGGGCGCCGGCGTAGATGCCGCGCGGGTGGTCCTCGATCTCGTCGATGATCTCCATGGCGCGGAGCTTGGGCGCTCCGGTCATGGTCCCGGCGGGGAAGGTCGCGCTGATCGCCGTCCACACGTCCGTGCGGGGCCGGATCCGGCCGGCCACGGTGGAGACCAGGTGGTGGACGTAGGCGAAGGGCTCGACCTCCATCATCGTCTCGACGCGCAGCGTGCCGGGCACGCTGACGCGTCCGATGTCGTTGCGGCAGAGGTCGACGAGCATGACGTGCTCGGCCTGCTCCTTGGCGCTGGCGCGCAGTTCGGCCACGCGGTGCTCGTCGTCGGCCGGGTCGGTTCCGCGCCGGGTGGTGCCGGCGATGGGGCGCATCGAGATGGTGTCGTCCTGGATGCGGACGAAGAGTTCGGGGCTGGCCCCGATCACGGTCCGGCCCGCCCAGGGGACGAGGTACATGTACGGGGACGGGTTGCGGTGGCGCAGCCGGCGGTAGACCTCCAGCGGGGTCAACGCGCTCTCCACGTCGATGCGGTGGCCGATCTGGATCTGGTAGGCGTCGCCGATCTCGATGTGGCCGAGGCACCGCTTGGCGCGGATGAGGAACGTTTCCTCGTCGACGGTGTCGTGCACGGAGAGCGGCGCGGGGGCCGTCGGCACGGGGGCTGCGGTGCCGTGCCCGGCGGTGCCGTTCTCGGTGGTGGCGTTCTCGGCGTTGACCCGGTCCACGACGGTCCGCAGCGGTTCGTGGCCGTCGTCGGCCGCCGGGAGCAGCGGGCCCTCGGCCCGCAGGTGGTGGACCCCGCCGTCGCGGAGGTCGTACCAGACGGTGTCGGCGTAGAGGGTGAGGGTCAGGCGCGGTGCTTCCGGTCCGGCCTCGCGGGGGGCGGGGAGGTCCTCCATGGACCAGGCCGCCTCGTAGGCCAGGGTGGTGAGGAAGCCGAAGGCGAAGGTGCCCGTGGGCACGTCGGTGTCGACGTCGAAGCAGCCCTGGACGGCGTGCAGCAGGGGCCACACGGCGTGCGGGTCGCGAAGGGCCCAGCGCCGGCCGGACTCCCCCGCGTGTACGGGGTCCCCGGGGTGTACGGGGTGGACGGGCGGGCCGGCGGCGGCGGTCAGGGCCGCGGCGAGCGCGTCACCGAGTTCGCCGTCCGCGACGAGTTCCACGTGCCCGGCGAAGACGCGGAGTTCGGCGAGGCGTCCGCAGCCGACGGCGGCGAAGTGCCGGTCGCGGTCCGGTCCGTCCAGGCTCTCGAACAGGTAGACCTCGCCGTGTTCGCGGGTCTCGGCGAGAGCGGTGTAGAGGCTGAGCGCGTCGACGGGCGGGAGTGCTTCGCGGACCACTCGTACCCGCACGGCGGCCGGATCCCCCGCGGCACCCTGCCCTCGTACGACGTCCCGCTCCTGCGCGGCTTCCTGCCCCTGCGCGGCTTCCCGCTCCTGTACGGTCCCCTGCCCCCGTACCGCTCCCTGCTCCCCTGCGGTTTCCGGTGTCTTCCCGGCCCCCGTGGCCGCGGTCCCTGCTGAATCCCACGCTGCTAACAGCGTCATGACGAACCTTCCCGATCCGGACGGATCACGGGATTCGGGGAAAGAGCCGTCGCGTCGCGTCGCGTCGTGGCGCGTCGCGGCGCACGCGTCCGGACGTCGCGTGACGCGCGCGTCTGGACCAGATCGTTCCGGTTCCCCCGAACCGCCCCCGTACCACCCGCCGGTGGTCTGCCGGCGGTGATTGCGTGTGCAACACGACTAGATCAAATGCGACGATGCCGGTGCCATACCACTTGGGCTGTCGGAAAGGGGACCACTTGTCGTGGCAACTGGCAATCACCGTGGACCGGACATCACCGCTCTCTCTGTCCGCGCAAGTGCGGGACGCGTTACGGGGGTTGATCGAGGAGGGCACGCTGCTGCCGGGTAGCCGAATACCCTCCAGCCGCCAGCTGGCCGTGGACATCGGGGTGGCGCGCAGCGTGGTGGTGGAGGTGTACGAGCAGCTGTCGGCCGAGGGCTACCTGGAGAGCAGGCGGGGTTCGGGGACGAGGGTCTCGCTGCGTGCCGGGCCGCCCGGCGGTCTCCCCTCCACCCTCGTACCGCCGGATCCCGACCCCGCCTCGGAGCCGCTGTGGGACCTGCGGACGGGGACGTCGAACGTGGTGGACTTCCCGCGGCAGGAGTGGATCCGCTGTCTGACGAGCGTGGTCAACTCGGCGGGCCGCCACGAGCTCAGCTACTCCCCGCCGTCCGGAGTGCTGCAGACGCGGCGGGTACTGACGGGGTATCTGGGGCGGGTGCGGGGGGTGCGCACCCGGCCGGAGGACGTGATGGTGACGGCCGGATTCGCCCAGGGGCTCGCCCTGTTGTGCAAGGTCCTGCAGGAACGCGGCCACACCACGATCGGAGTGGAGGATCCCGGCCACCCCGGTGAGCGGGAGTTCATCACCACCTCCGGACTGCGCCCGGTCGGCATCCCGGTCGACGAGGACGGTCTGCGCGTGGACCTGCTGGAGCAGAGCGGGGTCCGGGCCGTCCTGGTCACCCCCGGCAACCAGTTCCCCACCGGCACCCGGCTGAGCCGGGAGCGCCGCGCGCGGCTGATCGCCTGGGCCCGCGCGGTGGACGGCTTCGTCATCGAGGACGACTTCGACAGCGGCTTCCTGCACCGCAACGACCGGGTCTCCTCGCTCCAACGCCTGGCGCCCGACCGGGTGGTGTACGCGGGGAGCGCGAGCAAGGTCCTGGCCCCCGCGCTGCGCCTGGGCTGGCTCGCGGCCCCCTCGGAGCTCATGGCGTCGATCGAACACGTCCGCGCGGGCTGGGACATCGGCTGCTCCGGTCTCGAACAGCTGGCGCTGACCCGGTTCGTGGACACCGGGGCCTTCGACCGGCATCAGCGCAAGCTCGGCTCGGAGCTGCACCGGCGCCGCCAGGTGATCCGCCGGCAGGCCGCGAAGAGCATTCCCGGTTCCGTCCTCCTCGGCCGGGAGAGCGGCCTGCAGGCGTACCTCCAGCTGCCGGCCGACGTGGACGAGAACGCGGTGGTCCGGCTCGCGCGACGGCACTCGGTGCTCGTGCGCGGCGGACAGTTCTACGCCCTCGCCGACACCTCCCGGCCGCCCGCGCTGGTCATCAGCTACGCGACGGTGGACGCGCCGGGTCTGCTGCGGGCGATGACGGCGCTGGGCGCGGCCTGGCGCGGGGCGCGGCGGGAACGTTAGGCGCGGGGGGCGTCGGGGTCGGGGCGGTCGGGGTCGGAGGCGGGGTGGCGAGGCGGCCGGTGCGGCGGGCCCACTTCTCGAACGCCACGGTGGCGAAGGGCGGCAGGGCGGCGAGCAGGGCGAGGAGTGTCGTGCTGGTCAGGCGCCACTTCAGCCGTACCGCCACCAGGAGGGTGAGGATCACGTAGGCGACGAAGGCGGCTCCGTGGAGTGCTCCGAAGATCCGCACGCCGAGTTCGGTGGTCTTCGGGACGTACTTGACGTACATCCCGATCAGCAGGCCGGCCCAGGTGCATGCCTCGATGACCGCGACCCAGGTGAAGGCGCGCAGCAGGCGTTCCGTCGCGGTCGCTTTCGCGGGGGCACGGGTGGTCGTGGAGGTGCGGGGTGCCGCGTGGTCGGGGCGTCGCGGCCACAGGGCGTGGTCGCCGAGGAGGCGGACGAGGGCGGGGACCAGGAGCGGGCGGACGAGGAAGGTGTCCAGCAGGATGCCGAAGGCCATGGCGAAGCCGAACTGGAAGAGTTCGCGGATCGGCTGGGTCGTCAGGACGGCGAAGGTCGCCGCGAGGACGAGGCCCGCGGAGGAGATGACGCCGCCGGTGCGGGTGAGGGCGGTGCCGAGGGCCTCGGCCGGGGGCCTGGTGCGCAGCTCCTGCTTGTACCGGCTCATGAGGAAGATGTTGTAGTCGACGCCGAGCGCGACGAGGAAGACGAGGACGTAGGCGGTGACGCGGTTGCCGATGCCCTCGTCGCCGAGGACGGTGACGGTGACGAAGGTGGTGACGCCCAGGGTGGCCAGGAAGGACAGCAGGAGCGTCGCCACCAGGTAGAGGGGTGCGAGGAGCGAGCGCAGCAGGAGGATCAGGACCGCGGTGACGACGGCCATGACCAGGAGGACGAGGACTTTGGTGTCGCGGTCGAGCGCGGAGCGGATGTCGGCGCTCTGTGCCGTCTCCCCGGCGACGAGCACCGTGGCGTCGTGCAGGCCGGCGGCGTCGGCCGCGGCCCGCGCGGTCTGCTTCAGGGGGCCGATGGCGTCGAGGGCCCGGGAGCTGTACGGGTCGTGGTCGAGGACGACCTCGTAGAAGAGCGTTCTGCCGTCGTCCGCGAAGCGGGGGTGCTGTCCGATCCGGCTGACGTCGTCGGCGCGGGCGATCGCGGCGGCGATGCCGGCGGGCGCGGTGGTGGAGCGCAGGTCGTCGCGGGAGCGGACGACGAGGGTGCTGGGCGCGGTCTCGCCCGGGCCGAACCGCTCCTGGACGAGGTGCTGTCCGCGCTCCGACTCGGTGGCGGCGCGGAAGCCGCTGAGCGTGTTGAAGGTCTCGTGGTAGCCGAGCAGTCCGGCGCTCATCACCACGAGCAGGGCGACGCAGGCCGTGGCCACCTTGACGGGGGCGCGGGCGACGAGGGCGGCGACCCGGTGCCACACGCGCGTACCGCGGCTTCGTTCGGCGGCCTTGGCGACGCCGGAGGGCCAGAAGACGCTCCCGCCCAGGAGCAGGGTCAGGGCGGGGATGAAGGTGAAGGCCACCAGCGCCATGACGGCCACGCCGAGGGCGAGGTAGGGGCCGAAGCCGTGCAGGGCCGGGGAGACGGCCACGAGCAGGGCGAACATGGCCAGGACGACGGTGGAGGCGCCGGCCAGGACGGATTCGGCGGACCGGCTCACCGCGGTCCGCATCGCGCGCGGGCGGTCGGGATCGTCGAGGAGGGCTTCTCGGTAGCGGGCGGTGATGATCAGCGCGTAGTCCGTGCCCACGCCGAACAGCAGCACGGTCATGATCGAGGCGGTCTGGGAGCTGACGGTGATGATCCCGGCGTCCGCGAGGAGCGCGCCGGTCGTCTGCGCCACGCGCATGGCCACACCGGCGGCGAGGAGGGGCACGAGGGCCATCAGGGGCGAGCGGTAGATGGCCAGGAGGACGACGAGGACGAGCAGGACGGTGGCCAGGAGCAGGACCTTGTCGCCGCCGCTGAAGACCTTCACGGTGTCGGTGGCGATTCCGGCGGGGCCGGTCACGGCGACCTCGGTGGGGCCCGCGTGGTCGGCCGCGAGGGTACGGATCTCGTCGACGGCGTCCTGGAAGGAGGCGTCCGAGGGGCTCCCCGTCAGGGGGACGACGACCAGCTGGGCGCTGCGGTCCCGCGAGAGCAGTCCGGTCGCGGCGGCCGGAGCGGTCGCGGTGGCCGGAGCGGTGGCGGTGGCGGTGGAGATCACGCTCACGACGTGGTCGGGCCGGGCGGGTCCGGAGAGGGCCGAGGTGATGCGGGCGACGGCTTGCGCGGTGTCCGCCGCCGCGTCGGCGCCCTCGCCGCGCACCACGATGACCGCGGGCGTCGCGTCCCGGCCCGGAAGGTACGTACGGACGAGATCGCGGGCCTTCATGGAGTCCGAGGCGGCGGGCGGAAGGTTGGCGGAAGCGTTGTCCTCGACGGACTCCAGGCTGGGGGCGACCCCGGCGAGGAGCCCCGCGAGCAGGACCCAGAACGCCACCACCAGGGCGGCGCGTCTTCTTGATCCCAGGAGACACCGGAGCGTGCGGGCGTACAGCGGGCGTGGGCGCGTGGGGTGCATCGGGAAGCCTTCGGGCGGAAGCGCGTACAGATCTTAGAGACAGGGGTGTCTCTAAGTTGCGCAAGCTAGCACGCACGCTCGGCACCCCCGGATACGGGGGTAGATTGGCGTGGGATGACCGGGATGGCGTATTGCCCGGGTTTGGAGCGTGGAGCGGGGAGAATGCCCAAGATCGAAGCCGGCAGTGTCCGCGAGCACCGGGCCCAGCGCCTCGCCCGGCTGATCGACGCGGCCGAGGCGATCCTGAACGAGGACGGCGTGGAGGGCCTCACCGCCGGCGCGGTCGCCGCGCGGGCCGGCATCGCCCGCAACAGCATCTACCGCTACTTCGACTCCATCGAGGACCTGCTCGAACTCGTCGTGACCCGCGAGTTCCCCGCCTGGGTCGCCGCCGTCGAGGACGCCATCGCCGCCGAGTCCACCCCCCGGGACCGGGCCGCGGCCTACGTACGGGCCAACATCGAGCAGGCCGCCCGCGGCACCCACGGCTGGCGCTCGTCGCTGTCCCGGAGCTCGCTGTCCGATCGCGTACGGCAGCGGGTCAGGGAACTGCACGGGTCGCTGCACAGCGCGCTGGCGGGCGTGGTCGCCGAACTCGACCCGGTGCAGCCCGAACTCACCACGGCGGTGATCCAGGGGGTCACCGACGCGTGCATCCGCACGATCGACCAGGGCGGCGATGCCGAGGAGGTCGCCTCGTTCGCCATGCGCGCCGTGCACCGGCTGCTCGCCCCGGACACCGGACAGGCGTGAGCCCCTGCCGTCCGAACGCCGGATACCGGATGGCCGTTACCGGATAATCGGATGCTCGGGGCGGGCGTGCCGGGACAGGATGCCGCGTATGACACTGCCGACTCCCGAGCTGCCCACCCCTGAACTGCCCACTCCAGAGCTGCCGACCCCTGAGCTGCGCACCGCCCGCCTGCGGCTGCGGCCGTTCACCGATGCCGACGCGGCGCCGCTCTACGCCCTGCACAGCAGCACCCACGCGATGCGCTACTGGGATTCCCCGCCGTGGACCGACCCCGCCCGCTCCCAGCGCTTCCTCACGGCCTGCCGGAGGATCGCGGAGGAAGGCACCGGGGCGCGCGTGGTCGCCGAACGCCTCTCCGACGGCGCGTTCCTCGGCTGGTGCGGCCTGACCAGCTGGGACCCGGACTTCCGCAGCGCGTCCCTGGGTTACGCCTTCGACCCCGCCGCGTGGGGCCACGGCTACGCCACGGAGACCGCGCACGCCGTCCTGCGGTGGGCGTTCGACACCCTGGACCTGAACCGTGTCCAGGCCGAGGCGGACACCCGTAACGCGGCGTCCGCCCGGGTCCTGGAGAAACTCGGCTTCCTCCACGAAGGCACCCTCCGCGAGGACTGCGTCGTCAACGGTGACGTCTCCGACTCCTGGGTCTACGGCCTCCTGCGCCGCGACTGGCAGCCGGAGGCCTGACGCGACTCGTCCGCGTCCGGGTCCGGGTCAGCGGACGGGGTACGGGGTGGCCGGCTGGTTCCAGTCGATGCGGTGACGCCAGGTCGGGCCGAAGGTGCGTTCGGGGTTCATGGCGATCCTGCCGAGTACCCGCATCATCAGCGGCATGACCGCCGCCGCGAGGGGGCCGGGGGCCTTGACCCGGTTGACCTTCATGGCTTGTGCGGCAATCCCCTCCACCCGGGCCCGGCGGGCCTGTTCGTAGGCGGGCAGGGCCTGGTCGAGGGGCAGGTCGCGCAGGGCACGGGCCAGTTCGACGGCGCTTTCGGCCGCCAACGAGGCGCCCTGGCCGGAGCTGTTGGACGGGGCGTGGACGGAGTCAGCGATTGCCGGTCCAGACGATGCGCTCCGTGAAACCAACGCGCTCGCTCGCCTTGCCCTCACGGATCTCCTCCAGCTGCCGCGCGTCGACCCCGAGGGCCGCGGCGAGCGCCAGCACGACTTCCAGGACGTCCGCCAGCTCCTCCGGCGCCTTGGCATCGTCGGCCGCGAGGAACTCGGCGACCTCCTCGACCAGTTTGTCGCGCAGACGGTCGCGGTACTCCCCCGGACCGGCGACATACGTCATCGGCTCGGCCCCGCCCTCACGGATGATCTCCGGAATCCGATCCCGCACCAACTTGCCGTACGCGCCCTTGTGGTTCACCCGTCGCACTCCCGCTCGACCGCCAGGAGGCAGACCCCGGCGGCTGCCCCTTCATCGCGGGGCAGCCCAGGTACACCGCCCGCATCACTCGCCAGACGAGCCACCGGTTCGACACTCACCGCGACGGCTCGCTGCCGAAGATGAACCGCCAGGATCTCCATCTCGACGAGCGTGCCCACGAGACCGGTCTCGGTGAGGCGTGTCGCGAGCGTTCGCGCTTCGGCGAGAGGCATGTCCCGTGCCCTGCGCAGGGCCTGCAGTACCGGAACGAGGTTCGGTGTGTCTTCGGAGAGGCGGAGCCTCGCCGCTCCGTGTGCCTGCAGCAGAGCTTGTCGGATGCTCTCGGGTGTCACGGGTCCACTGTCCTGCTCGCACCACCCGTTCGGGCAGTCCGCGCATTGTCCTTCGGTGCCCCAGCAGAGCATGCCGTTGTCGAAGAACTGACCGACATCACAGGTCGTCGTGCCTCCGCAGGCACTGCACCGGCCCGTGACCTGCACTCCCTGCGTGATCACCACGGCTCCTCGGCGTCATCCGTCCCTGCCGAGGGGATCCTCCTCGAAAGGGCGGGCCACGTCGATCGGGTTTCCGATTGACCGGAAGTCCAGCGGGGCGGGGCGGCGGGGGATCCCGAGGAGTCGTTCCGCCGCCTCGCGGAAGGACCGCGACAGGTCGTCCATGGCTCCTCGCTCGCGCCAGGGGTAGGGGTGGGGGCTGTCGTTGCCTGCTGTTCCGTTCACGCGGGTAGCTCGTACGGGGTCGGGGCGGCGGCGCGTGCGGCGCGGGTGAGGTAGGCGGTGTTGTGTGCGGGGAGGGTGAGTTCGATCGTGCGTTGGGGGATTGCGGCGGGGGCTTTCCCGGTCGCCTCGGTTGGCCCGGCTTCCCCGGTCAGTCGGTCGAGGGTCTGTTGGGCCGGGGCCCAGGGGCCGTCGGCCGGGCCGGTCGGGTTCAGGCGCAGGTGCGGCAGGGAGCGGAGCAGGGCTTCGCCGAGGGTCTCGGGCGGGACCGGGACGGCGTGCTCGACCGTGTAGCGGCGGGGGCCCGGCCGGCCGGTCTCCTCGCCCGTGTCCGCCAGGGCGCGGGCCGCCGGGCCCAGGGGCAGCAGGTTGACCGGGCCGGGCAGTCGCAGCCCTCCCGGCAGGGGGCGGCCGTCGGCCGTCGGGGCGGGCAGGGCCGCGGCCAGGTCCACCGCGATCCGGGTGAACAGCGGCCTGGGCATCTGCGGATGGTCCGCCAGGTCGCTCACCGGCACGGCCAGGCGGTGTACGGCGGCGGGGAAACCGTCCCGCAGCGCGGCGGACTCGACCAGGGCGCCGGCCGCACCCGGCTCCCCCACCGTCACCAGATGGAAGACGGTGTGCCGGGGGCCGCCCGCCTCCGCGAGCAGCGAGGCCACGGTGTGCGGGCCGCGGGGCTCCACGCACCACACGGCGTCGTACCGTCCGCCCGGAGACCCGGGGTGGATGCCCGTGGCGTCCAGTCGGGAGGCGAGCTCGTCGACGTACTCGGGATACAGGCCGAGCCGGACCATCCGGCGGGCCAGCGCGATGCGTGCCTGCTCGGGCGGGGACGGGGTCAGCAGGGTCAGGCGGTGGCCACGGGTGAGCAGCTCGGCGGCAAGGCGGATTCCGGTCGGGCTGCCGGCGCCGGCAAGAGCGCAGTGCATGCGGGACTCGTTTCGTCCGGGCGGGGAGGGGAGGGGAGCGGGAAGGGGACCCTGGCGGGGCGGGGGGTGCCTGCCCCGCCAGGGCTTGGTGCTTCGGGGTGCTACGCGGCGCTGGCGACCGGCACCTGGGCCGGGGCTTCCAGGCTGACGGGAGGGAGCGGGGAGGTCACCTTCACCTCGCCCTTGATGCCGGTGGTGACCAGGAACGCCCCGCGTTCCGGGCCCGCCCCGATGACGGAGAAGCAGAGGGTGTCGCCCTCGCCGACCAGGCCGTTGACCACGTCCGTGTAGAACAGCACCGGGGTGGCGGAGGAGACCAGGTTGCCGAGTTCCCGGGCGTGCGCGGGGGCCTTCGTGCCGTCCAGGCCCGCCAGCTTGTGGTAGTTCTCCACGAGCGCGGGGCCGGCCTGGTGGGTGTAGATGCGCCGTACGCCGTCCACGAAGCCGGGGCGGTGGTTCTCCATGGTCTCCTGGTTGAGCATCATGCCCCGGGAGTAGTAGCGGGCGAGCTCGGGGCCGTTGAGGCCGAAGGCGGAGAGTTCGGAGGCGCCGGGCGAGCCCGGCGGGTGCGCGGCGCCGCCGCCGGGGTAGTGGATGAGGGGGTCGCTGAAGCCGGGTTCGCCGCCGAAGTCGTGCGAGTCGCGTGAATAGAATCCGATGCCGTCGAGGCTCTCGTCGCTTTCGAGGACGAGCGCGGAGCAGGCGTCCGAGAAAAGGGCGCCTGAGCACCACAGGGTGTGCGCGAAGGGGTGCGAACTGTTGCTCCCCGAGTACTCGTTGATGATGCCGTTCTCGTCGATTCCGATCGGGCTCGCCGCGTTGTAGGAGATGATCAGCGCGCGTTCCGGCCGCTGTTTCCCGACGTGCGCGGCCACGCGGGAGAGCGCGCCGCAGCCGGCGCCCAGCTGGAAGGGCGGCACGTCGTCGGGGATGCCGAGCCGGCGCAGCAGGTTGAAGGCGTCCTGGTCGAGCATGATCTCGTACGGGGTGCAGGTGGCGACGTAGACGGCGTCGATGTCGCCGGGTTCGGCGTGGGCCGAGGCCAGGGCGGCGCGGGCGACGTCGACGACCGCGTCGAGCGAGCCGAACCGTTCGCGGTCCCAGCTCTTCGAGGTCACGCCGAGGATGCGTTCGACATCGGTGCCCTGGAGTTCTTTCCCTGCCTGCTTGCGGTGCGGAATGCGGGCGATTCCGGCCCAGTCGTCGACGGAGATGATCTCGCCTATCTGAGCACCGACTCCGGTGATCCGGTAGGGAAACGAGTACGTCGTGGACATGGCTCTCCGGTCCGTAGGTGTGCACGTCGGATAGCGCCAAGCGAACACGGGAGAGGAAAGCGGGGAAAGGGAGATCGGTGTCGTATGTGATGAACGTGTTGAACGGCCTCATCGTTTTCGCCGCCGTCAGCGCCGCCGTCAGCGCCGGTGGTGGCCGAGGTCGGTCAGGACCTCGCGGGCCGCTCGGGCGCCGGAGGCCAGGGCGCCCTGGAGTGATCCCGTGGTCCGGTGGTCGCCGCACACGTAGCGGCCGGTGCCCAGGCGGGTGGTGCGGGTCAGTGGGTGCGGCGGCGGCATGGCCGGCAGCGCGTCGCGCACCGTGACCTGGTGAACGGTTTCCCAGGAGCGGGTGTCCGTCCCGTACACCTCGGCGAGGGCTTCCCGGAGTCGTCCGTCCCGTTCCGGGGAGAGCTCTCCGAGCACGGAGGTCGACACCAGGGCGCGGCCGTCCCTCGCGAAGCGCGGATGCACCTCGGTCAGGACGCAGGTGTTCAGGAAGCGGCGGCGTGCGTCCACGACGAGCGTGGGTTCGGTGAGGGGGGAGCGTTCGGCCGCGTGGTAGACCGTGCTCACGGTCCGTACGGCGGGGACTTCCAGCCCCGGCAGGAGGCGGGCCGCGGCGTGCGGGCCGGTGGCGACGACCACGGCCCGGGCGTCGACCCGGGTGCCGTCGGCGAGCCTGACTCCCCCGTTCGTGAGGCCGTCGACCGGTGTCCCGGTCGACAGGACGCCGGCGGGAAGGCCCTCGGCCAGCTGTGCGGGGACCGCCTGGATGCCGTCCGCGGGCAGGCAGAGCGTCCCCCGGAGGAACGTGCGCCACACGAGGTGGAAGACGCGGGCGGAGGTGGCGAGGTCCTCCTCCAGGAAGACTCCGGACAGGAAGGGCCGGAAGAAGGTCTCGACGAGGTCCTGGGACACCCCGGCCTTCCTGAGAGCGAGGAGGGTCGTGGTGTCGGTCCGGGAACGCAGCCGGGCGGCCGGCTCCAGCATGTCCCGGACCGAGAGCGCCCCGGCGGCCAGCAGGTCCCTGGGGGACGCCGCCCGGCCGGTCAGCAGGTCACCGCTGCCACGGAGGTCGCGGGTGGGATCGGTGAACCGCCGGATCCCGCGCGGGGTCGACACGAGGACGGCGGGGCTGAAGGGGCGCAGCCGCAGCCGGCTCAGGTCCAGCCGCCTCTTGACCTGCGGGTAGGACGTGTTGAAGACCTGGAATCCGCGGTCGACCGTGAAGCCCGCGACCTGGTCGGTGCGCATGCGGCCACCGGGTGACCCGTCCGCCTCCAGGAGGCGGACGGCGATTCCGGCGGCGGCGAGGTCCGCCGCGCACGCCAGGCCGGCCGCGCCGGCTCCGACCACGATGACGTCCGTGCCATCGGTGCGGACGTCCGTGTGGGCGTCCGTGCGGGCGTCCGCACCTTCTCGTGGGGAAGGCCTCACCACGTGCGCTTCTCCTCGCTCGGGGGCCGCGGGGCGGTCTCGCCCGTGGTCCTGAGGTTGTACGGCATGAGCCGGTGCTCGCCATCGGTCAGGGGGACCTCGGAGGGCCTGCGGTACTCGATCACCTCGCCGGGCAGCCCGGCGGATTCGGGCCGGTGGGGTTGCGATTCCGGTTCGGGAGGCGGGAGTTCCCGGGCGTTGACCCGGGTCCCGAAGACGAAGGCGGCGATCAGCACCGTCACGACGACCAGTCCGCCGAGCACCTGGGCCAGTCCGGACTGCCAGACGCCGGCCGCGAGCACCGGCCCTTCCAGAAGGTGAGTGCGCATGGGGCGTACCTCTCTGTTCTCCGCGTCACCGGAGCGTCGCCGGAACGTCGGCGCCGCCTCGGGAGTCGGCTGCTGCGTCACGGTTGATTCCGCGCGGGACACGGACACGGATGCGCCCTCGCGGAGGCACTCGCATCGCTTGTGCGTCGTACAGTGGGCCGCATGGCAGAAGGGACCCACGGCATCACCACCGGTGCGGTGGCGCGGCGCCTCGGCGTCTCTCCCACCACGGTGCGTTCCTGGGAGAAGCGGTACGGCATCGGTCCCGCGCTCCGGGAAGGCGGGCGGCACCGGCGCTGGTCGCCCGGAGACGTGGCGATGCTCGAGGAGATGTGCCGTCTCACCGCTACCGGCGTACCGCCCGCCGAGGCGGCCCGCGCGGCCCGCGCCGGCTCCGGCAGCCCCGGCGGCTCCGGCGGCGAGGAGGCGAGGGAGGCGACGGCATCCGGGGTGTCCGGGGGTCTGTCGGCTTCGGCCGCTCCTCAGGGCGCGCCGCTGCCCGCGTCGGCGGACCGGCCGGATGTGAAACGTCGCCGCGGGTACGGCAGCGGACTGCCTCTCGGGGACGTCCGGCAGGAGGGCCGGGGGCTGGCGCGGGCGGCCGTACGGCTCGACGGTCCGGCGATGCAGGACCTGCTGGAGCAGGTCATCGAGGAGTACGGGCTCGTGGCGGCCTGGGAAGAGGTGATGGCTCCCACCCTGCATGCCGCGGGCCGCAAGTGGGCCTCCTCGGAGGATCGTTACGTCGAGGTGGAGCACCTGCTGTCGTGGCACGTGTCGACGGCGTTGAGACGCGCCGCGGTCAGCGGGCCCGTATCGCCCCGTGCGACGACGCCGGTCGTGCTGGCCTGCGTGCCGACGGAGTTCCACACGCTGCCGCTGGAGGCCCTCGCGGCCGGCCTCGCCGAACGGGGGCTGCCGACGCGCATGTTCGGTGCCGCGGTTCCTCCCGAGGCTCTGATCGCGGCCGTCCGCCGCACGGGGCCGGGCGTCGTCGTGCTGTGGGCCCAGGCGCGGGCGACCGCCTCGCACGCGCTCGCCCGGCACGTGGCGGAGATGACGTTCGGGGTGCGGGGAGCCCGTACGGCCCCGGTCGTCGTGCTCGCGGGCCCCGGGTGGGCCGGGGGCGGGGGCTCCGGGGGCGCCGGCACGGGGTTCGTGCGTCCGAGCAGTCTGCGCGAGGCGCTGGACGCGATTTCCGGGCTGTACGAGGAGCCGCAGGGCCGCGCCGGGACGTGAGGCCCCGGCCGCGCCGCGACGTGAGGCCCCCGCGTCACCGCTCCCCGGTCGCGTCCGCCGGCCGACTCGGTGACCGGCGCGGCGGCCGGGGAAGGAAGCCGCTCGTCCGCGCCCGGTAGGCCGCGTATCCGGGGCGGGCGGCCATGTGGGCCTCCAGCATCCGCTTGCCGCTCCCCCAGATCAGCAGGCCGCTCATCGTCAGGGGCGAGACGAGCGTGAGCGCGGCGGTGGGCCAGCTCGCGCACGCCGTCAGGTAGAGCCCCCACCAGACGAGGAAGTCGCCGAAGTAGTTGGGGTGCCGGGTCCAGGCCCACAGTCCTCGGTCCATGATCCTGCCCCGGTTCGCCGGGTCCGTCTTGAAGCGGGCGAGCTGGTGGTCGCCGACGGCCTCGAAGGCCACTCCCGCCGCCCACAGGACGAGGCCGAGGACCAGCAGGGCGTCGACTCCTTCGGGCAGGTACGCCGCCGCCTGCACGGGGAGCGAGACGAGCCAGACGAGAGATCCCTGGAGGAGGTAGACCTTGCGCAGGGCGACGAGCGCGGGGCGGCCGGGGGCGCGGGAGAGCATCCGCGCGTAGCGGGGATCCTCGCCCTGGCCGCGTCCTCGGCGGGCGATGTGGAACGCGAGCCGCAGACCCCACAGGCAGGTGGCGAGGGTGACGGCGAGCCGGCGGACCTCGTCGCCGTGGCCGGCGGAGAGGCCGTAGGTGACCAGCGCGACGGCGGCGAACGCCAGGCCCCAGGCGACGTCGACGATGCGGTGGACGCCCTTCACCAGTGCCAGGGCGAACGTGACCAGCATGACCGCGAGGGCGGTGGCCGCCGCGGCCGCCAGGTTCACCGCGAACGCGGAGGCGTTCATGCCAGGGCCCCGGATTCCGGGTCGGCCGCCACGAGCCGGAGGCGGCGGACGTCGAGGTAGCCCGAGCGGAACCCCGCCTCGGAGTAGGCCAGGTACAGCTCCCACATGCGGCGGAAGACGTGGTCGAAGCCCAGGGCTTCGGCCTCCGCCGACCGCTGGACGAACCGCTCCCGCCACAGGCGGAGCGTCTCGGCGTAGTGGTCCCCGAATCCGGTGTCGTGGGTCAGGGTCAGGCCCGCGGCGGAAGTTTCCTCGGCGATGGCCTCGGGGGACGGGATGAGGCCGCCGGGGAAGACGTACTTGCTGATCCAGGTGTGCGTCCGGGCGGTGGCGAGCATCCGCTCGTGCGGCATCGTGATCGCCTGCAGGGCGATGCTCCCGCCGGGCGCGAGGAGCCGCCGCAGGGCGCCGAAGTAGTCGGACCAGAACTCGGCGCCGACCGCTTCGATCATCTCGACGCTGACGACGGCGTCGTACCGGCCTTCGGCCTCGCGGTAGTCGCGGATCTCGACCGTGACCCGGTCGCTCACTCCGGCGTCGGCGATGCGCCGCAGCGCCAGGTCGCGCTGCTCGACGGAGAGGGTGAGGGTCAGGACGTCGGCGCCTCGCAGGGCCGCGCGGATGGCGAGTTCGCCCCAGCCCGTGCCGATTTCGAGGAGTCGCGTACCGGGGCCGACGCCCGCGAGGTCGAGAAGGCTGTCGATCTTGCGGTGCTGGGCGGAGGCGAGGGTGCCGGCCGTGGCGGGCAGGGTGTCGAACAGGGCCGAGGAGTACGTGAGGGTCGGGTCGAGGAAGAGGGCGAACAGGTCGTTGGACAGGTCGTAGTGGCGGTGGATGTTGGCGCGGGCCCCCTCGACGGTGTTGCGGTCGCCGGCGGGGCGCCGGTGTGCCCACAGGCTCCGGAACCGGCGCAGCGCGGCGGGTACGAGGTCGTCGACATGGGTCGCGAGGACGGTGAGTACGGCGGCGAGGTCGTCGCTGTCCCATTCGCCGGCCATGTACGACTCGCCGAAGCCGATGAGGCCGTCGGCGCCGATCCTCCGGTAGAACGCCGCAGGATCGCGCAGTGTCAGCGTCGGGATCCCGTCCTCGGTCCGCCGCGGGTCGTGGTGGTCGCCTTCCCGTATGCGCAGCGGCAGTCGGGCGAGGGCGCGTTCGACGACGAGCCGCGCGAAGGCCGTGCGTGCCGCGGAGGCGCGGGGAAGGCGCGCCACGTCGGGCCACCGTTCGGGGTCGACGGCGAACGAGGGGGTGCGGGCGTGGGCGTCGGCGGAGGCGTCGGCGGGGCCTGTGCCGGCTTGCGCGGCCAACGGGGTGGAGACGGTCACAGCATGCCTTCCCTGGTGGGCGGAGTGGGGCGGGGGCGGACGGAAAGTCCTTTGAGGTAGAGGCGGATGCCGTGCCAGCGGATGCCGGCGCTGACAGCGGCGGTCGACCAGGGGTGGCGGAGCGCGACGGCGAGGAGGTCGCGCGGGCCGGCCGGGCGGCCGCGGCCCCGGACCGTGGCGGTCAGCGGCCGGGATCCGTCCGGTGCCCGCAGTTGCACGGTGAGGTCGAGGCTCTCGCCGGGCAGGGGCAGCCGCATGCGGTAGGAGCCTTCGACGTCGAGGAACGGTGAGACGTAGAAGTCCTTGGCGACGTCGGCGCGGCCGTCCGCGTCGGGCCGCAGGAGGTAGCAGTGCCGTCCGCCGTAGGTGTTGTGCACTTCGGCGACGACGCAGACGGGCCGGCCGGTCCGGTCGTGGCACCAGTACAGCGTGAGCGGGTTGAACACGTGGCCGAGGACCCGGGCGTGGGCGAGCATCAGGACCTGGCCGTCGGCGTCGTCCACGCCCCTCGACGCCAGGAAGGCGTCGAGGCCGGCGCGGATGGTGGGCGCTCGGCCGCCGAAGTGGTCCCGTGCGTCGAAGCGCGCGAGGGGCCGCAGGAGGCGGGGCGGTTCGGGCAGGTCGTCGAGGTCGACGAACCAGAGGTAGCTGCGTTGGCGCAGGGAGTGGCGCACCGGCCCGACGCGGGTGTGGGCGACTTCGCAGGTGTACAGCGCGGGTACCCGTGGGCGCGGGGGCAGGGGGCCGGGTGGTGTGGTGACGGCCTGTGTGGCGTGGGCCTGTGTGGTGGCGGCCTGTGTGGCGTGGGCCGGTATGGCGTCGGCCTGTGTGGTGGCAGCCGGTGTGGCGTCGGTGTTCACCATGTCGCCCCCAGGGCGCGGGCCGCCTGGACGCCGGAACGGCAGCCGTCCTCGTGGAAGCCCCAGCCGTGGTACGCCCCGGCGAAGGCGGTGACGGACGTGGTGAGGCGGGGCAGGAGGCGCTGGGCGGCGACGGAGCGCCGCGTGTAGACGGGGTGTTCGTACTCCATGCGCGCGAGCACGGTGCTCTCGTCGACGCGGTCGCCGGCGTTGAGAGTGACGATGTGCCGCTCGGCGAGCGGAAGGCGCTGGAGCCGGTTCATGTCGTAGCTCACCCGGACGGAACCGGGACGGGCGGCACAGGAGGGGAGCCAGTAGTTCCATGATGCCTGCGCGTGGGGGGAGCGCGGCAGAACGCCGGCGTCCCGGTGCAGGACGGTGGGGTTGCGGGAGTAGGTGAACGCTCCCAGGACGCGGCGTTCCTCCGCGGTGGCGTCCGCGAGGATCCGCAGGGCCTGGTCGGGGTGGACGGCGACCACGAGGGCCGCGTGGCGACGGGACTCGCCGTCCTCGGTGGTCACGCGTACGTGGTCGGGACCACGGGTGACCGCTCGTACGGGCGTGGCGGTGCGGACGGACGTGATGCTCTTGGCCGCCTTCTCCACGTAGGCCGAGGAGCCGCCCGTGACCGTCTTCCATTGCGGCGACCCGGTGGTGGAGAGCAGGCCGTGGTGGTCGAGGAAACGGAAGAGGTAGGCGGCGGGGTACTCCAGGGAGGTGTCGGGGGCGCAGGACCAGACGGCGGACACGAGCGGCAGGGCGAAGTGGCCGACGAAGTAGGGCGAGAAGCGGTTGTCGTCCAGGAACGAGCCGAGCGTGGCCGCTTCGTCGCCGGAGGCGAGCAGGCGGCGGGCGGCCCGGTGGAAGCGCGGTACGTCCGCGAGCATCCGCAGGTGGCGGCCGCGCAGGATGTTTCCCCCGCCGAGCAGGCCGCGCGCGCCGCGCGCGCCGGCGTATTCGAGGCCGCAGCCGTCGCAGCGCACCGACATGCTCATCTCGGAGTCCTGGGTGGCGACGTCGAGTTCGCGGAAGAGGCGCAGGAGGTGGGGGTAGGTGCGTTCGTTGTGGACGATGAAGCCGGTGTCCACGTGGACGGTGCCGCCCTCGGCGGTGGGAAGTTCATGGGTGTGGGCGTGGCCTCCGAGCCGGGAGTCGGCCTCGTAGAGGACCACGTCACGGGTGCGCGACAGGAGGAACGCGGCGGTCAGGCCTGCCACTCCGGCCCCGACGACGGCGATGCTGCGGTCGTTCAACGGTTCCCCCTGGTGTCGTCGGCCGGGCCGGCGGGCTTCTCGTTCACTTCGGAGCCGTCGCCGCCGCGGATGGGTCGGCGGGGCAGCCGGCCGGTGGTGGGGCGCTGACCGATGGCGGGGCGCTGGCCGGTGGCGGGGTGCGTACGGCGGCCGGTGGGCTCGTCGTCGTACGGGAAGGACCGCGTGAAGTCCTCGCGCAGCCGCAGCAGTCCGCGCCTGGCGTGGCTCTTGACGGTTCCGAGGGGCATGCCGGTCCTGCGGGCGATGCCGGTGTGGGTGAGGTCGTCGAAGAAGGCGAGGGTGAGGACGTCGCGCTGGACGCGCGGCAGGCGGGCCAGTTCCCTCATGACGACGACGTGGTCGAGTACGCGGTCGAGTGCGTGATCGGCGCCGTCCGGGAACGCGGCCCGGGGCGGCAGGGCCGTACTCGCGGCGGCCACGAGCTCGGCTCTGCGGGTGCGCGCGGAGAGGGTGTCGGCGATCTTGTGGCGTGTGATGCCGACGAGCCAGGCGGAGACCGGCCCCTGCTCCGGGCGGTAGCGGCTGCGGCCGCGCCAGGCGGCCAGGAAGACCTGCTGGGTCACGTCCTCCGCCTCGCGGGAGTCCCCGATCGCGCGGTTGGCCAGGGTGTGCACCAGACCGCCCCAGCGCCGGTACGCCAGCTCCAGGCAGCGCTCGTCGCCGCGGGCGAGGCCCGCACCGATGTCCTCGTCGCTCACCTCGGAGGCCGGGGCCTGAAGGCGGTGTGCCGTGGTCGCTGCGCTCATGAGGACTCCTCTTGGCCGACGCCGGGTCCGCTGGTCGGAGGGTCCGCTCGGTGCGAGGGGCACGGCGGGCGGGGGCGTCGTCCCGCGGTCTCAGGATCTGGTGCAGCGCTTCGCCACTTCAATGCGCAGCGTTTGCGCATCGCTTTTCCGGCAGGGAGGGTGCTCTCCTGCATCCGTCGGGGGCCTGGCGGGGGAAGCAGGGGACATGACCGGTTCACGCACTCCGTTCCAGCCGCCGTCCCGGGAGGTCACGCCGTGATCGTCGTGGAACGTGACATCGTCCTTCCCGTCCCCGTGGACGAGGCCGTCTCCTACCTGGAGGACTTCCGGAACGCCGAGCGGTGGGACCCGGGAACGGTGCGCTGCGTCCGGATCGACGAAGGGCCCGTACGGCCGGGTGCCACGTGGCGGAACACCTCACGGTTCAACGGGCGCACCACCGAGCTGCTGTACCGCCTCGACGTCAGGGAACCGGCGCGCCTGGTGTTCGTCGGTACGAACAAGTCGGTCACGGCCACCGACGACATGCGCTTCGAGGCGCGGGCGGGCGGGACTCTCCTGCGGTACCAGGCCTCGCTTCGCTTCAAGGGCCTGGCCAAGCTCGCGACCCCGTTCCTGAGAGGGCAGTTCGAGAAGCTCGCGGACGAGGTCGCCCAGCACCTCCCGTCCGCCGTGGCGCAGCGGGAGCGCTGAGCGCCCACTGTCCGCCGTGCGCGGTGGGCGTGGGCGGTGCGTGGTGCGCGGTTTCATCGGGTCCGGTGCTTTCATCGGGCCCGGTGTACGGCGACGGGCTTCCCGGCCGGGTCCGTGCTCAGGAGTTCGGCGCCGTCCGCCAGCGCGTCCGCGACCGCCGCGGCGACATCGAGCGGGTCACCGCCCTTCGGCATCGGCGGGGCCGTGCCCGCCACGGGACGATCGGCGAAACCGGTGTCGAGGTGACCGGGCCGGATCTCGAGCACCCGGACACCGGCACCGCGCGCCTCGCGCCGTACGGCAGCGAGCCAGGCGCTCAGCGCGGCCTTCGAGGCGCTGTAGTCGGCCATCCCGGGCTGCGGGCGCTCCGCCACCACCCCGGTGACGGCGGCGATCGCGGAACCGCGTCCCAGAATTCCGAGCGCGGCACGGAAGAACGCCGCGGGGGCGAGGTAGTTGACGGCCACCAGGTGCTCGGCGATCTCGTCACCCACCTGCTCCGCCCCGCCGAAGGCCACCGGTCCGGAGGCCACCGGTCCGGAGGCCACCGATCCGAAAGCCACCGATCCGAAGGCCACGACCACCGCGTCCAGTCCCCCGAGGGCGGCCGATGCCCGGTGGACCGCCAGGGCGCACGAGCCGGGGTCGTACGCGTCGAACACCGCCGTCGGGGTTCCCGGCCATACCTGCGCCGCCCTGGCCAGCGCGCCCGGATCGCGGCCCGCGAGGGCCGCTCGTGCCCCGCGGCGAACGAGCTCCGCGGTGATCGCACCTCCCAGGACGCCGGTGGCACCGGCCACGAGGACACGTGCACCGTTCAGCTCCATGCTCCGCTCCCGTACGCGCGTCGACGGCTCACATCCGGTCGATGTCTGCTTCGGTCCCCGGACTGCCCCTGGATGCGGCGCGTCCTCGGTGCGTCCTGGGCTCGTCGTGCTCAGATGGAACGGCACGGCACCAATGTTCGTCACCGGTCGGCGCAGGAAGAGGTTGCAAGGATGTCCGCGGACACCATGAGGGCGATGGCGTACGAGACCTACGGCGGGACGGACGTGCTCCGTGAGACCCGGCTGCCGCTGCCGAAAGTCGCCCCCGGCGAGGTTCTCGTGAGGGTCCGGTGCGCCGCGGTCAACCCGGTCGACTGGAAGATCATGGCGGGCGGTCTCGACGGCCTGATGGACGTCGTCCACCCGACGGTCCCCGGCTGGGACGTGAGCGGCACCGTGGAGCGGGTCGGCATCGACGTGCCCGAGTTCACGGCCGGCGACGAGGTGATGGCGTACGCCCGCAAGGACTACGTGCACGGTGGCACGTTCGCCGAGTTCGTGAGCGTGCCGGTACGGGCTCTCGCCGCCAAGCCGGCCTCGCTGGACTGGGCGCAGGCGGCCGGGCTGCCGCTGGCCGGGCTGACCGCCTACCAGCTTCTGAAGCGGCTGGGCACGACCGGCGACGACACCGTCCTCGTGCACGGCGCGGCCGGCGGCGTCGGGTCCATCGGCGTCCAGCTCGCCCGGGCATGGGGTGCGAGGGTCATCGGCACCGCTTCCCCGCGCAACCACGACCGGCTGCGCGCATTCGGCTGCGAGCCCGTCACGTACGGGGACGGGCTCGCCGACCGCGTCCGCGCCCTGGCTCCGGAGGGGGTCACGGTCGTCGCCGACTTCGTGGGCGGAGTCCTTGAGACCACCCTGGCCGTTCTGGCCGAGGGCGGGCGGCACGCGTCCATCGCCGACCACGCCGTGCTCGGTGCGGGTGGCCAGTGGATGTGGGTCCGCCCGGACAGCGAGGACCTCGCGGCTCTGGGGCGGCTCGCGGACGAGGGCCGGCTCACGGTCGACGTCGCCGCCACGTTCCCGCTCTCCGACGTCGCGGGCGCCTTCGCCCTCAGCCAGGAGGGTCACACGTCGGGGAAGATCGTCATCGAGGTCTGAGACCTGACCCACCTGGCCACCTGGCCACCTGGCCACCTGGCGACGCACGTGCCTGGCGCGGCCTGTGTATGCGCCCGGCGAGGCACGTGCCCGGCGGCCTCCGGTCACAGGTCCGAGGTGACGTCGCCCGGGGGAGAGTCGTTTCCTCGGTATGCAGTTCCTTCGGGCGAGTGCCCGCTACCGGACCACGTCGATACCCATCCTGCCCACCCCGCGGCCGCCGTCCCGTGACGCCGCCGAGGCGGCGCTCGTCGAGCACTACCCCGCCCTCGTACGGCTGGCGCATCTGATCCTGCCGCCGGAACTCGGCCGCCACCGCAGGGTGCTGGCCGCCCATGCGCTGGTCCAGCGCAGCCTCTGCCGCCCGGGAGCCGGGACGCGTACGCGGAGTGGACCGGCGCCGGGAGAGGCCGCCGGCTCCGCCGGAGAGGCCCCTCGGGTCCCCGGACCCCGCGCGGGCGGCACCGGCGGGATCGGGACCGGCGCGGCCGGGACCGGCAGAGTCGAGACCGGCAGAGTCGAGACCGGCGGGGGCTCGGCGGCGCACGACTGGCTCCGCGCCCAGGTCGTCCGCGAGGCCCTGCGGCCGCCGCTGCGGGTGTCGTACGGAGCGGCCCTGCCCGGCGCGTTCGGCCTGCGGCTCTTCCCCCGGGCCGGCGGCACGGACGAACTCGCCCTCGACCGCGCGCTGGCGGCGGCCGAACCCGCGACGCGCGCGGCCCTCGCCCTGACCTCCCTCGAAGGCCTCGCTCCCCCGTCCGCCGTGGCCCTGCTCCGCGAGGCGGGCGCGGCCGAGCCCGAGCAGGCCGTACGGGAGGCCGAACGGCTGCGGACGCTCCGTACCGCCGGTGCGACCGAGCTCTCCGCCGACGTGGCCGAACTGCTCAGGCGCCCCGAGTTCGATCCCTGCACGGTCCATCTGCGGCCGACCGACCTGCTGCGCCGTCGCCGCCGCGTCCGCCTGGCCGCTCTCGCCGGCACCGTGGCGCTGCTGACCGGGACCGCCGCCGGTGTCCTGGACCTGGCCGGTTCATCGCCCGCCACTCCCCCGCGTTCGGCGGTGTCCGCGGGCCCGGCCGGGGTGGCCCCGGTGCTCGTACCGGCGGACGCGTGGGCCGACACCTCGCGCGTCGACTTCACCGCCTGGCCCGCACGCGGGGACCGGACCGGCGACCAGAGCCTGATCCGGCGGGCGACGGCGGCGTGGGCAGGCGGCGCAGCGAGCTCGGGCGGCGCGTCGGGCTCCGCCGGACCCGAGCGTCCGTCGCTGTTGTACGCGGGCACCGTGGACGGGACGGGCGTCGTCCTGCTGTGGGCCGGAGGCGTACTCGTCCGCTACACCGAGCCCCGTACAGGCCACGATCGGCCCGCACTGGTGAGGACACGGGCGGACAACAGCGACGTGACGACCGCGGCGGCCGTCGTCCTCTCCCGCACGGGCGGCAGGGCCCGTTACCTCCTCGCCCCCTGGGTGGCCGAGGCCGGCCTGCGCGATCTGCGCGCTCCCGGCTCCCCCGCGCGGCCCTTGCCCGTGGCGGCGGACGGAACCACCGAACCCGTACCCGTACCCCTGCCCGTGGCGGACACCGGGGGGCCGAGCAGCGCCGCGGCAGCCTGCGGCAACGTACCGGTACTGCAGCTGCGTTCGTCGCGCCGGATCGTGGAGGACCACGCCTTTCTCGTCGCCGACCTGGGTGGCACCATCCCCGCGCACCTGACGTGGACTCCCCTGCCGGTCCCCGGCGAGCAGGCCCGTCGGCCACGCGAGGCGACCGGCCCGCTCGGGCTCGCGGCCTGGGCGCACTCGGCGTGTTCGCTCGTACGCCTCCGTGACAGCGGTGTCCGCTCCGTCAACCGCTGGGAGTTCGCCGCGCAGACACTGCCCGAGAACGCGGGGCGCGCCCTGTGGGTGTGCGCGCGGGCCGACACGTGGGAGGGGCGGGGGCAGGCGGACATCACGCTGGAGGCGCCGGGCCGGACCGTGCCCGTCACGACCGTGCACCACACCGCCGCCTGCGGGCGGTTCGGGCAGGACATCCTCGCCGGGACGTCCTGGTCCGCACCCGGCGGAGCGCGCTACGTCCTGGCCGCGGGCAGCCGACGCGTCGTTGGCGTCAGCGCCGCGGGCGCAGTGCAGGCGGGTTCCCGAGGACCACTGCTGGCCGCGCGCGGCGGCGGGGCCGCGCCCCTCCGCCTCACCGGACGCCTCGCGGACGGCTCGTCGCTCCCGGGATGGACGTCCCGTTCGGTCGAGGGCGGGGACGGAAGCGGGTGAGCTGACGGCTGTTCGCCCACGTCGGCGGGTCGCCGACGTGGGCGGGTCGCCGACGTGGGTCGCGTACGCGTTCAGTCGCAGCAACAGCAGCAGTCGCACGGATCGCAGCAGCCACGACCGCCGCCACCACCACCGTTGCCGCAGCCACCACCACCGCAGCCGTCACCTGACCCGCCACCCGAGCCGCCGGACCCGCGTCCGCCGCCACCCGAGCCCCCGCCCCAGCCACCCGAACCTCCGCCCGGACCACCCGAGTTGGCTCCGCCGGATCCCCCGCCGGAGCCCCCGAACCAGCCGTCTCCCCCGGAGCCGTCCCGGTTCGAACCCCCGCCACCGCTACCGCTGTTGCCGCCGTTGCCGTCACCGAACTGCGGAAGCTCCGCGTCACCGCCGTCGTCGACGCCTTCGTCACAGTCGCAGCAGTCGAAGCACAGGCGGCAGTTGGAGCACAGCCGACGCCAGGCCCGGCACCGCCGGCACTCCCCCTCCGAGGACCTGTCCATCGCCGCCGGAGCGCCGAGCGCCGCGGTGCCGCAGGCGGCTCCCGGGTCGGTCTCCGTCGCCGTACCCGTCGCCGTACCCGTCGTCGTACGGAGTCCCAGCCAGGGCAGTATGCGCGGGCTCCGTTCCTGGTGGCGATGCCGCTGGTGGTGATGGGGGTTGAAGGCCCGTTCGACGGCGCGTTCCGCCTCGGCGCCCAGGAGGGCCCAGACCAGGCGGCCGTCGACGAACTCGGCGTCGGACAGGGCGAGTCGGATGCCGTGGACGGCGTCGTCACAGAGCCGCCGGGCTTCGGCGCGGGTCGTGCCGGTCACGGTGATCGGGTTCCACGCGCCCGCCGCCGCGTCCTTGTCGAGGTCCTCCACGGCGTCCAGCAGGTGCGCGAGCCGGCCGAACAGCCGCCCGGCCTCGGCAAGGGGTACGGCGTTGCCCGGGCGGCCGGTGAGGACGGCCGTGTGCGCGAAGGCGGCGGCGGTCGCCGTCTCCGTGGGCTCCGTGACGGTGAGGAGGGAGCCGCCGGGGCCGGTCGACCGCTCGATCTCCGTCTGGCGCTCGACCGCTCCGAGCAGCACCGCCGTGTCGAAGCCGAGCCGCTCGCCGCCCGCGGCGCCCGCCCGGTCCCATCCGCGGGCGACGCGGCGCGCCGCGAGTGTCACCGGGCGGCGTCCGACCAGGCCGTCGCCGTCGGCGACGTGGTCGCGTATCTTCGCGGCGGCCAGCACCAGCGACACCGTCGCCGCCAGCCGGGCGCCCTCGCCCTGCGCCACGTCGGCCGAGCGCATCCCGCGCAGGGGGCACGGGCCGGCCGCCCGGCGCCAGTCCCCGCTGCGCTGCGACTGCGCCTCGGTGAGCACCGAGACGATGAGACCGTCGTAGTTGGTCGCCACCCGCGCGAACTGACCGTACTCCCCGCGCAGAGCCAGGCACAGGCCGCACAGGTGCGCCATCCACTCCGTCCGCAGCCCCTCGCCGAGCCGGTGGCGGCACGGCCTGATGATTCCGAACATCGCGTTCCCCCCGTAGAACCGCTTCAAGTCGGGACAGATTATGCGACGACGCCGGCCCGCCCTCCAGGGAGGGAGGGGCGGTGTTCACGAGGGTGTGCCGTGGCGGCCGGCGTCTTTCTGACGGGCGCGGTGGGCCGCGGCGCTCGCGCGGTTTCCGCAGATCTGCGGGCTGCAGTAGCGGCGTGACTGGTTGCGGGACACGTCCACGAACACTTCTTCGCAGCGATTGCCGCCGCAGATGTGCAGGCGGCTCATTCCGGTGGTGGTGATGACGCCGAGGAGGCCCATGGCGGCGTTCACGGCGTACTGGTCGACGGGCGGGGCTTGCGGCTCGGTGACGTGGATGTGCCAGGGCTCGCCGTCGTGGTTGGTGTAGTGCGGCCGTGCGCGGTAGTCGGCGAGGACGTGGTTGAGGAGGCCGATGGCGGTTTCCTCGTCGGGGGCGGCGAAGATTTCGCGCAGGGCTGTCCGGAGGGCGTACGCCTTGTCGAGGTCCCTGCGGGTGGGAACGTCTTTGATCCGTATTCCGTGGGCGATGAGGAGTTCCGCCAGCGCCGCGGGATCGGGCATCTTCTCTTTCTCACGGACCACGTTGTAGGTGTTGACGAGGTCCTCGGCCCATGTCACCGAGTCATCAGAGTAACTAGTAAAACGCACCGTGGCTCCGTATCATCTACTGCAATGGATCGTCTCGAGATGGAGGGTCGATGGACTCCCAAGAGGCTTTACCCGCCCCCGCCGTCACGTCCGAAGGGTATTCCCCACCGGCTGGTTTCAGGGAAGAGTGGCTGCGGGGACTGCGCATGGCGATCCCGCTGGCGATCGCCGTCTTCGGCTTCGCCGTCTCCTTCGGCGTGGTGGCCCGGGCCGCCGACATGGGGATCGCGGCGCCCATCGCGATGTCCTTGACGACCTTCGCCGGATCGGCCCAGTTCGCGGCCGCGTCCGTGGTGGGCACGGGCGGGGGCATCGCCGCGGCGATCGTGGCCGCCGTTCTGCTCAACTCCCGTTATCTGCCGATCGGGATCAGCGTCGCCCCGGCCATGACGGGCAACGCCGTCAAGCGATTCCTCTCCGCGCAGCTGGTGGTGGACGAGTCGTGGGCCGTCGGGCATCTGGGCGAGGGCCGCTATTCGCGCGGCCGGCTGCTGGGTGCGGGTGTCGTCGTCTACTGCGCCTGGGTGGGCGGAACGGCCATCGGCGTCCTGGGGGCGCAGTACGTCGGGGATCCACTGCGCTTCGGCCTCGACGTGGTCTCGCCCGTCCTCTTCCTTGCCCTGCTCAAGGGGCAGATCAGCGACCGGCGTGCGCTCGTATGCGCGATCCTCGGCGTCGCTGTCGCGCTGTCGCTGACGCCGTTCGCCTCACCGGGTGTGCCGTTGATCGCGTCCACTGCCGCCTGCCTGCTGGGATTGAGGAAGTGATGAACGGAGTCTGGCTGGCGGTACTCCTCGTGGGTGCCGTGTCCATGGCGCTGAAGGCCACCGGTCCGGTCCTCCTTGGCGGACAGGAGTTGCCGGACAGCATGCAGCGGGTGGTGGCGCTCATGGCGCCCACGCTGCTGGCGGCGCTGATCTCGACTCAGATCTTCGGCAGCGGACAGGCGTTGACGATCGACGCCCGCGTGGTGGGTCTGGCCGTGGGCGCGTTCGGGGTCTGGCGGAACTGGCCCACGTTGCTCGTCGTGTTCCTGGGCGCCGCGGCGGCAGCGGTGACCCGACTGATCGCAGGGTGAGAGGAGCCGTATCCATGAACGTAGGTCCGGCCGACGGGCAGATGTGGCCGACGGCGGCACTGTGGGACGCGGGCATCCGGCTGGGGCACCCGCTCGCACGGCCGCCGCTGCCCCTGCGGCCGGCCGTGCCGGGGATGAGGCTCGCCGGCCCGCTGCGCCGGGTCCGGCACACCGAGGGGGTCGTCTCGATCTTCGAGGGCCTGGACGCGGCGCGCCCGGGGGATGTCCTGTTCATCGACAACCAGGGGCGTACGGACGAGGCGTGCGTGGGCGACCTGGTCGCGATCGAGGCGCGGCTGGCGGGTGTGGCGGGCCTGGTGGTGTGGGGGTGCCACCGGGACACCGACGAGCTGGCCGTCATCAGGCTGCCGGTGTTCAGCCTGGGGCCCTGCCCGTCGTCGCCCACGGTGCCTCCGGTGACCGGCGGCGGCACGGAGCGGCCCTTCGCGTTCGAGGAGGGTGACGTCGCGGTGGGCGACTCCGACGGCGTGGTCGTCGTCCCCGCCGGGGTGCACGCGGAGGTGGAGGAGGTCGCCCGGGCCGTCGTGGAGGCTGAGCAGCGCCAGGCGGAGAAGGCACTGCTCGGCCTGAGCCTGCGCGAGCAGCTTCGCTGGGACGAGTTCAAGAAGCTGCGGCGGGAGGACCCGTCGTACACCTTCCGCGCGCACCTGTCCCGGGTGGGCGGGGCGCTGGAGTAGGAGCGGGCGGGCGCGGGCGGGCGTGGTTCGGACGGGTGCGGGCGGGCGTGGTTCGGGCGGGCTCGGTTCAGGCGGGTGCGGACCAGCGCAGCAGCAGGTCGCTGCGGCGGCGCGGTCGGTGGACGGCGATCTCCTGCCGGCAGCGCGTGTCCGTCTGGGTGCATCGGCAGGTCATGGCAGGCTCCTCGCGGCGTGGATGTGCGTACGGGCGAACGCGACCTGGCGGCGGAAGACCGTGACGCGTTCGTCCACGGCCGTCAGACTGTGGCCCGCCTCCAGGGCGTGGAACTCGACGGGCAGGCCGCGGGCCCGAAGTCGGTCGGCGTAGGCGCGGGCCTGGTCGATGGGGCAGCGCGCGTCGTTGACACCGGCGCAGATGAAGACCGGCGCGCGGACGGCGTCGGCGTAGGTGGCCGGTGAGGAGTCGCGGTAGCGCTCGGGTACTTCCTCCGGTGTGCCGCCGAAGAGGCTGCGGTCGAGCGCCTTGATGTCGTCCATGGCCTGCCGGTGGGCGGCGGCGCAGTCGGCGACCGGAGCGCCGGCCAGGCCGATGGTCCAGTCGTCGGGCCGGGTGCCGAGGGCCAGCAGGGTCAGGTAGCCGCCCCAGGACCAGCCGGCCAGGACGAGGCGGGCGGGGTCGACGATCCGCTGGTCGACGGCCCACTGCCGTACCGCGGTGACGTCCTCCAGTTCGGTGTGGCCGACGCGGCGCCGCAGGGCGTCCGTCCAGGACCGCCCGTAGCCCGTCGAGCCGCGGTAGTTGACGCGTACGACGGCGAATCCTTCGTCCGTCCAGGCCGCGACCTCGGGGTCGAAGGCGTCGCGGTCGTGTTCGTCGGGCCCGCCGTGGAGCAGGAACACCGCGGGATACGGCCCGGTGTCGATGCCTGTGCCTGTGCCTGTGCCTGTGCCCGCCCCGGTGCCGGTGCGGGGCAGGCTCAGCAGGGCGTGGATACGGCCTCCGGGGCCGGGTACCCACACGTCGCGGGCGAGCGCGGTCTGCGGCGGGTGGACGGTGTCGGGGAACCGCGGATCGCCGTCGAGAGCCTTGAAGACGGGCGGGTGCGCGGAGTCGGACCACTGGAACCACACGTCTCCGCCGGGCCTGGTCCGGGCGTGCTCGATGGTGCCGTCGGGGATCTTCAGACGGGTCAGTTCACGGGTGGCCAGGTCGTAGCGGAATGCCTGGGAACGGGCCTGGTGGTCGTGGACGACGAGCAGGGAGGTGGCGTCCTGGGACCACTCGGCGGAGGTCTCGCCGGGCAGCCGGAGGTCGAGGCCGACGCGCTCGCCGGTGCGCGGCTCGTAGATGACGGGCTCCCACCGGTCCTCGCGCGGCTGCAGGACGAGCAGCCGGTTGTCGCCGGGGACCGGGGAGAAGCCGACGGCCTCGCCGTCGAGGTCGGCGACGGCGCGGCCGTCGGTGGTCAGGACGCGCACGCCCGGCTCCCACAGGTCTCCGCGCTCGCTGTGCGCGATGACGGCGAGGGTGAGATCGCGGGACAGGTCGACGGCGTACGCGGGTTCCTCGTGCCGGTAGAGGCGGCGGGATCCGCCGCCGGGCAGGACGAGGGAGACGTCGGTGCCGTGCTCGGTGGTGTGGCCGAGCAGGGTGTGGCCGCGCAGGCCGATGGCGAGTCCGGCGGGCCAGTACGGGTCCATGTCGCGTACGGCGGGCTCGTCGGGGCCCCCGCCGAACGGCTGCCGCATCCACTGGCCGCGCTCGTCGCCGCCGGTGTCGGCGAACCACCACACGGCCTCTCCGGACGCTTCGATGGCACAGTTCTGGGCGCCGGAGGGGCGGTGGGTGGCCTGTCGCAGCGTTCCGGCCGTACGGTCCCAGCAGTAGACCTGGGCGACGCCGGAGCGGTCGCTGACGAAGACGCAGCGCTCCGGTGAGCTCTTGGCCCAGGCAGGGAGCGTGTAGCGCGGGGCCCGGAAGCGCTGTTCCCACAGGGGTGTGCTCGGGGCGGTGGCGGTCATGTCAGTGGCAGCCGCAACTGGCCGCGGTGACGCGGTTCATCCGGCGCCGGGGGCTCTGACCGGCCGAGGCAGAGGCCGCGCCCGCTCCCGCTCCCGCTCCCGCCAGGGGCGTGGTGCCGCCGAGGGCGGTGAGGGAGCTGGTGGCACAGTCGAGGACGATCTGGAACTCGGTACGCGGCAGGGTGCCGAGCAGCAGGTGGACGGAGGCGGCGGCCTTGCCCGTGGCGGCGGCGTTGGATTCGGAGTTGAAGGGCAGCTGGGGTGCGACCGGGTTGGTGCCGAATTCGAGTCCGGTGACTTCGGCGTGGTGCGGGTCGGCGGCGAAGAGCCGCGTGAGGGCGGCGGCCGCGGTCGCGGAACCCGTCTCGGTCGCCTTCATGTCGGTCACCGTCCCGTCCTCGACGGTGAGCACGAGCGGATAGTGGGACAGCCCGGAGAGCTTCTCGAACAGTTCCTGGGAGCGGGCCTGGTCATCGGCGCGGGTGCGGACGACGGACCATCCCTTGACGGCGATCTGCCCGGTGAGGGTGGTGCCGGCGCTCGTCAGGTCGAGCCTCTGCAGGCCGGTGGGTGCGCTCTGCACGACGCCGGGCAGGAAGGTGCCGGTGTCCGTCCGGGACCATGTCGGCGCGGCGAAGGCCATCTTGGCCACGGACGCGGTCAGGGGCTCTTCGATGACCAGGCCGCCGGCCGCCGCCAGGGCGTCGCCGAGCACGGCGCGGGTCCGGCCGAGGGCGTCGGGGTCGGTCTTCTCCAATGCCGCGAGGAGGCCGCGCAGTTGGTCGAGGGCGAAGGGACCGGTACCGGCGCGGAGAGCGGCGACGGTGCGGTGCGGGCCCACCTGCGCGGCGGGGGCTGTCAGCAGCCGGGCGTCCTGGGCCACGACGAGGACGTCGGTGTCCTGCGGGATGCCGGAGCGCAGTACGTCGGTCAGGGACCGGCCCGGTTCGGCGGTGACCGTGTCCCACGCTTCGTAGCGGCTGGGGGGCTCGATCCGGAAACTGCCGGAGAATTGCTGTTCCAGGACGAGCACGAATCGGTTCCGGCCCGCCGGGTACTGGCGATAGGCATCAGGGCGGACGATAATCACGGTGACACTCCCAGATCGTTGTGCCGGTGTGCCGGTATGTCGGTGTGCCGGTGTGTCAGTGAGGCGGGCCGAGCTACCATCTCGGCCCGCCTCACTCGTGGCACACCCGGCGCGATACGTATCGAGCCTTGGCGGCCAGCTACTCGGCTCAGCCCAGCAGGGTGCCGAGGTAGTTGCTGTTCTTGCGAACCTTGATGGTCTTCTTCATGGCGCTCACCCCCCAACTGATCATTGATCGGCTACGCGACTACTCGACTACTCGGCTCAGCCGAGCAGGGTGCCGAGGTAGTTGCTGTTCTTGCGCACCTTGATGGTCTTCTTCATGGCCGACACCTCCCTTCCGTGGTGGATTTCGCGCTCACGCGATCGTTCGTGGCCGGTCAGGCAACATCGGCCAGACGAACGCGGGGAGCGCCGCCTTTGTCGCCCAGGACCACGTCACCGCTTTCGGTGTAGACGGTGGTGTCGGGCGAGATGATGTCGAGGTGGTACTGGGTGAAGGGGGTGAGGCCCAGCCCCCAGTGGAGGCAGCCTCGCTCGCCTCCGTACACCTCGTTCATGGCGTGGTTGCCCGGCAGGATGTCCAGGCTGGTGTTGAGTGCGTGTCCGATCTCCCAGACCAACGCGTAGCGCGAGTCGATCTCGAACATGGACTCGAAGACCTTGGCGACCGGGGTGCCTTCCCTGCGGAAGGGGCGCAGCGAGGTGATCGTCCCCTTGGAGACGTCGCAGACCACCGCCTCGTGTTCCAGGCCGGCGAGTTTGCCCGCGAGGCGCGCCTGGTCCTTGCGGATGAACGACGGGGTGCCGCTGTGCAGGATCGGGAATCCGCGGAACGCGATGCTGCCTTCGAGCGGAAGGTGCAGGTTCTCGTCGAATTCGACGATCTGCATCGGCAGGACGCTGATCTCGCCGGAGGGGACGATCTGCTGTTCTCCCCATTCGAGGGGGCCGGCCTGCTGGTTCCAGATCAGGCCGTCGGCGAGGTGGTCGAGTACGGCGCGTGTGCCGTGGCGCTCGTCGACGTAGAGCAGGTGGTCGGTGGATTCGGCGAGCTCGAAGAACCGGTCGCTGAACTCGCCCTGCTCCTCGGCGGAGGTGTTTTCGATGACGCGGACGAAGTGCCGGATGATGTCGAGATCGGCGGGCGTCGAGTTGCAGGCCATTCCCATCAGCTTGCGATTCGGGCCGAGGGCCTCTTCCGAGGGGGACTCGAAGAACCGGTACGGCGAGATCACCAGGGAATGCGACCGCTGGGGAATGGTTCCCGCGGCGAGCATCGCCTCGAAGTCGTCGCCCGGACCGATGAGGATGGTCCGGTATTCCGCGTACGGAGCTTCTTTGACGATCTCCAGCTCGTTTTCGATCTCTCGGTTCGTGATGAGGCAGAACACACTCCCTTCCGCCGACCCGAACTGACTGTATCGAGCAGGATTAATCTTGATCGTCGGCATAACGAGCCTTTCCCCTCATCGTTCATTAGTCGCTCGATCCACGCCATAGACAACATCACTCGAAACGAGGCACGCAATACGGCCTGAAAGTATGGCTTGAATCGCAAGGGTCCGGGCTGCTGGATCCGGGAATCGGAATGACCAAGTCCGTAGCCGTGTCGTGCAATTTCGCATGATCGGGACTTTGTCAAGAAGGCGTCTTTTACGCTCACGAAACATATGGCAAGAATGAAGTTCCGCCATGATTCACCATGAGACGATCACCGTCGGCGGCGGGACTGGGCTGCGGGCCCGTCCGGGACGCCGCCGCGGGCGAGGGGGCGGGGCGAGGCGTCGGGGGCTTGCACACCGAAGCGCCCGGCCGCCGTACTCGACGGCGGCCGGGCGCTTCGCGGGCTGTCAGGGCGGGGCGTCAGCCCTGGGGTACCGCGACGAAGGCCTCGCTGGGCTTGGCGGTCGGGATGTAGCGGGCGGTGGCGGTGGACGTGACCGGGACCAGGTCGCGGTGGATCACCTTGGCGACGGCCTGAATCGTGTTCACGCCGTAGGTCATCGTGCTGTTGTTGTCGGTGAGGACGGTGATCGTGTAGTCGTGGCCGGCGCCCTTGAACGTACCGACGCTGTGGACGCGCCAGCCGCGCGTGGCGCGCTGGAGCCAGCCGTTCTTGACGTGGACGGACACGGTGGAGGGCGCGCCGGCGGGGGTTCCCCAGCGCTGCGAGGTGACGACGTTGCCCATGAGCTTGGTGATGTAGGCGCGGGCGTTGTCGCTCAGGACGTTGTTCTTGGCGGTGATCAGCGAGAGCAGTCGCTGTTCGTCGGTGACGTTGATCCGGGTGAGACCCCAGTAGCCGCCGGTTCCCGGGACCGTGCGGGTCATGCCCGCGGCAGTGAGGAAGCCCTTGATCTTGGTGAGGCCGAGCTGCCGCCACAGGGTGGAGGTGGCCGCGTTGTCGGACTTGGTGATCATGGCGGTGGCGAGGGTGGTCTCGCGTGAGGTCAGGTAGCGGTTCGTCTTCTTGGCGTCCCACAGGAGGGCCGCGAGGACGGTCACCTTGACGACGCTGGCCGAGTCGAACGCGGTCGTGGCGCGCAGCGTGCACGTGGTGTTGGTGCTGCGGTCGCGCAGACCGACGGCGACGGTGCCGGCGCGCGTGGCGAGGGCGGCGGTGATGTCCCGCTGAAGCTTGGTGGCGAGCCCCGCCTTGCCGGACGTACAGCTGACCTGCGGCGTGGTGGCCGCGGACGCGGGCACCGTACCGGCGACGAAGGCCGCGGACATGCCGGCGGCGACGGCGGCCGCGGATATGCGGGCGCGCCGGGATATGCGGTGAGTCATGTGGATTCCCCCCTGGGAACGAAAACGAACGCGTCTTCGATGCGTTCGCTCTACATGACATCTCAACCGCGTGGAAGGTTGCAGGAATCCTACGGAATCGAGGGGCGGCCCCCGGATGAGGGGTCCGGTTGAGGGGGGGCAGTCCTGAATGAGGGGGTGGGGTGGCTGCACGGCTGCCGACCTTCACGAGGCCGTTCATGTCGCTCTCCAGCGGGCGTCGACGCGGTGGCTGTGGGCCTCACAGGCCGGGAGCGATGCGTCGCACCTTGGGCGCGAAAGTCTGGCACGCTGATCCGCGGCGGCGGGTGGGTGTCCCGCCTCACACTGGGGGTGGCCAGGTGGCGGGGATCGAACAGGAGCCGGCGGAGGTGCGGATCCCCAGGGCCGCGGTGGACGCCCTCGCTGCGGCGCTGAGCGTGCGCACAGTGGCGATGCGGACCTGGCCCGATGGCATCGAGTGGATGTACCCGATGGGTACGTGGGACGCACCGCACATGGAGGTGGCTCTCATGCCCGGCGGGGAGGAGGTGTGGCTGCGCATGTCCACCGACCGCTCCAGCATCGTCGTGTGGACGATCCAGCAGTGGCTGGACTTCGTCGAGCAGCTGCCCGGGGCGACGCCGCCGCAGGCTTGAGCTGCGGCGGGCTCATCGGGGACGGTCCGCGTCCTCGTCAGCCATGGCCCATGGGGCCGCACCAGTCGCCACAGTGGACTCAGTCGGCAACGCCCGCCTCCAATCAGCCCTTTCACCCACGGCAGGCCGCGGCCTGGATCTACGATCACAGGGTGAGAACGGAGACGAAGGCCGGCCCTCTGCTGCTGTGGCTGCACAGCAAGGCGCACGGGATCATCGGCCGGGACTTCGACCTGAGCAGCGACCCTGACGGCATTGGCTACAGAGGCGAGGAACTCCTTTCACTGGTGGAGTGGCTGGAGAAGAACGGATTCGTGGTGAGATACGAGGAATCCGACGTCCGGACCGCGGCTGCGCTCACTGCGCGGGGCGTCAGCAGAGCCGAGGAGCTCATCAGGGAGAAGAGCAGTCCTACGGGCCGTTTCCACGCTGCTTTGAACGCGCTGGTGACCGCGGCCATGGACTCCTTTCCGGAGTGGCTCAGCCTTTCCGACTTCCTCCAGTCGCCGCGCGCCCTTGTGCCGGACCACCGCCTGACCGCCGAGGAAGTCAGCACGGCAGTGGACTTCCTCGTCGCGGCACGCCTGGCCGACCTGTCAGACGACGCAGAAAAATCCCGTCTCAAGCTGACCCCTCACGGCATCCGATGCGGTGGGCGCAGCCCTGTCGATGTAAGGACCTTCGTGGACGTCACCCCTCCTCCCGCTCAGACCATCACCGTGAACGGGCCGGCTCAGATCGGGAACAACAACACCCAGAACAACACCTTCGGCTTCGGCCCGAGCAACTATGCGCAGTTCGCGCGTGATCTCCTGGCCGCGGTCGCTGCCGCCGACATCACCGACGCCGAGCGTGCCCTGGTGACAGGACGCGCGCAGGAGCTCCAAGGGGAGCTGGCGTCCGCCTCGCCCGAGCCGGGCGCGATGAGGCGGTTCTTCGAGAACACACGGCAAGCCGCGTACGTGATCCTGCCCGAAGTCGCGGTGCAGGCGATGCTCGCGGCTGCAGGGCTCCCCTTCGCGTGACCTTGGCCAGCTCCTGATCGTCGTCAACTCGCCAGGCATGAAGCCTCTTTCAGGGATTCATCGAATCCTGATCCTCCTTGGCTGCTAGCGTCCTGACTCATCCAGCCGACAACCGTTATGAGCATGGTGGGGGCAACAACGTCGTGACTGAATCAAGCGCTTTACGCGATGGGGTCGCCCGGCCCAGCTGGGACCCTCGAGAATCTCCCTGCATCCCGGTGCTGACGCTCTCCGACCAGCGCGTCGAGCTGAACCTGGTCGAGCTGCTCCACCGTGCCGATGACCTCCGGAGCGTGGAAGGCGGCACCCCGGGCGAGAAGGTCGCGGTCATCGAGTTCCTTCTGGCCATCTGCTACGCCTCCGGAACCTATCCGGAGTCCGCCGAGCGGTGGCCTGCCTGGGTGGATCAGAAGGACGCGCTGCGTCCGGCCGCCAAGTGGCTTGCCGAGCGGCCGCAGGGGGAGGTCTGGGACCTGTTCCACCCCACGGAACCACTCGGACAGAACGCCCTGCTTGCCCCCTTCCTCGACGAACACGGTGCGGGGACAGCGCAGTTGGTGATTGAGCAGCCCGGGGACTACAACCAGTTCTTCGACCACCATCATCTGGAGCACGCCGACGGGCTGCCCACCGCGCAGGCGTTCCGGTCCCTGCTCACCCAGCACGTGTACGGGCCCGCCGGGCGCGCCCGGATCTCCGGCAAGGAGACCCTCGGGCCCACCATCACCAACCTCGCCGCCACCCGTCTCGGCACCCGGATCCGGGTGCTGGCCCTCGGGGACACGCTCGGCGAGACGCTGCGGCTCAATCTGGCCCCTGTGCCCGGACCGTCCGGGGAACTGAACCGCACGTGGACGGTGGGCAAGGAGCGCCGGGGGTTCAAGACAAAGCCGGGTGGCAGGCCGGTCACCGGCCCGGCCGATCTGCACAGCTACCTCGGCCGTTCGATCCTGCTGCGTCCCGCTCGTGACGGGGAGCAGGTGGACCGTGTGCTGCTCGGAGCGGGAGAACTGCTGGCCCTCTCGGACGAGCATCTGCAGGACGCGGTGTTCGTGAAGAGGGCGGACGGCACTCGCAAACCGCTGTGGCCGTCGGCGACCCGTGCCGTCTGGCGTGAGGCCCACGCTCTGTACGCGGCGGTGGCCGACGCGCGGTCCGGCGAGGGCCGCAACGACGGCAGCACGCTGTACCGGAGACTCGCGCTCTTCCCTCCCGAGGGTGTCGCGCCCGAGCCGGGCCAGCAGCCGGCGCGGTTCGTCAAGCTGTGGACCGTCGGCTTCATCACCAAGCAGACCACGGGTATCGCGTGGGTCGACGGTGACTTCCCGTTCGCTCCCGGTCAGGAGGCCAGTCTCTACCACGCTTCCCGTCGTGGGTCGGTCGTCGCCGAACTCGTGGCCACCGCCTTGTACAAGGCCGCCTGTGCGGCCTGGAGGGTGGAGTTCCCGAATCCCAAGCCGACCGACAAGGACAGCCAGATAGCCCAGTTCGATGCCCGTGAGCCTCACTGGGCGGGCGCGTGCGAGCCGTTCGAGCTGCTGCTGGACGAGACGGCGTTGGGAGAGGACGTCCAGGAGTCCCTTCACGAGTACGCGCTCACCATCGTCGGCAACGCACGCAGGTTCCTCACCGAACGCCTCGACTCGCTGCCCAGGAGCTCCCGGGGCACGAAGGCGCGGGCTGCCGCGCTCAGGGAGTTCGACAGGGAACTGACCGGCGCGAAGGCACCGGACGAACTTCGAGGGGAGATCTCATGACGACCACCGCAGGCCCCGGTACCGCCACCGGCGAGAGCAGCGCCGCACTCACGGCCTGGCTCGCCAGTCTGGTGCACAACAACAACTATGCGAGTCTCGCCGAGCTCCGGCGGCCCGGTTCCCAGCGTGAGCCCCATTTCCGCGCACTGTGGTACAGCCCCACCGAAGCCCAGCGTGAGGTCTACGGCAAGGTCGCGTTCCTGTTCGCGGTCTACCACCAGGGGCGGCCGAAGCCCTCCTTCGGCTACGGCAGCCTCGGCGAAGCCGCCCGCCGGATCGGCAGCGGCGCAGGCCGCGGCCCCGAGGACCCCGGTGCGTCCCGGCTCGTCGACCGCATCGTCTCCAGCCGTCGTGTCCCCTGGCGTCATCTCCAGCACGCCGTCGCCCGCCTTCGGGCCTGTGACCAGCAACCGCCTTCCTGGGCACGGCTCGTCGACGACCTGAACCAGTGGCACGACCGCAAGGCCCGCATCCCGTACGAGTGGGGGGTCGCCTTTCACATGCCCCCCAGCCGCCACGCTGCCGCCAACTCTCAGAAGGGCTCCACCACGTGACCAGCGACGTCTCTCTCCCCGGCAGCCAGTTCCTTTCCTTGCACCTTCTGGAGACCCTGGTGGCCGTCCTTCCCGTACGGGACGAGAACGGGGCACCCAAGTCCATCGTCTACGGCGGTGCCGAACGGCACATGATCACCAGTCAGGCCCGGCGCAGAGCCGAACGCGTGCACACCCGGAACCGGGCCAACGTCGGTCTCGGCGCGCTCGCCGGCCGCAACACCGGTGTCCGGACGCGCGAGTGGGCACTGATCACCGCCCGTGCCCTCGCCACCGTTCACGGCTGGGAGTCGGAGGAGGCGGTGCGTACCGCCCGCGCCGTGATCGAGGCCACCGGTCTGAAGTTCGGGGACCCCGCGAAGAAGACCGTGGCGAACCTGACGAAGGTGCTGCTGTTCGCTCCCGGAGACGCCGGAACGCGTATCGCCGCCCACATCGACGAGCACGCGGAGACCGTCCGGTCCTGGGCCGGTGAATACCTGGAGGCCCAAGCGGCCGCGGCGGCCGCAGCCAAGGCGAAGAAGGGCCCCCGTAAGAGCAGTGGGCAGGACGAAGCGCCGCAGGCGGAGGGTGGCGAGTCCGCCGCCGATGCCAAGCTGCCCGCGCTGCCGGGGCCGATCCGTGCGGCGGTCCTGACCGCGCTCGCTCCGCGCGACGCGATCGACATCGCCCTGTACGGGCGGTTCCTCGCCGAGATCGCGGAGTCCCCGAACGTGGACGGCGCCGTCCAGAGCAGCCACGCGTTCACCGTGCACGAGGCGGAGCAGGTCGACGACTTCTACGCCGCGGCCGACGACGCGAAGCTCGACCGCAAGGCGAACCCTCTGGACCGCAAGAGCAATGCCCTGGACTTCCTCGATGCCGCGGACGACGCGGGCGCCGGCATGACGGGCTACCAGTCTCTGATCTCCGGCACCTTCTACCGGCATGCTGTCCTGGACCGGCTGAAGCTGCGCCAGAACCTCCAGGCGGCCGGCATGACCGCGGCCGAGGCCGAGGAGGCGTCCGTCGCGGCCGAGACCGAGTTCGTCACCGCCTTCGTCGACGCCTTCCCCGAGGCGAAGAAGAACTCCACCGCCTCCACCGGCTCGCTGCCCGCGCTGGTCCTCGCCTTCGAAGGCGAACGCCCGTACAACTACGCGGCCGCGTTCCAGTCGCCCATCGACGAGAACCCGGTGGACAAGGACGGCGAGGGTCCGGCCGGCCCCGCGGCGGTCCGGCGGCTGCTGAAGCACCACGCGTTCGTCAGCCTGCGCCGGCCCGACATCCGGCACGGGCGGGTCCTGACCTACGACCCCCAGATCGACGAGCTCCTGGGAGGGCTGCGCGAGATCGGTGCCGAGCCCGTGACCTCGGCCGAGGAGCTGACGGCGTGAGCACGCACGTACTGCTCGTGCGGCTCGCCGCCCCCCTGCAGTCCTGGGGGGTGTCCTCCCGCTTCGCCCGCCGTGACAGTCATGCCCGCCCCACCAAGTCGGGCGTCGTCGGGCTGTGCGCGGCCGCCCTGGGCCGGGACCGGAGCGACCGCGTGGACGATCTGGCCGGGCTCGTCTTCGGAGTCCGCGCCGACCATCCGGGCACACCTGTGCGCGACTACCACAAGGTCGGAGCGGGCAGTTTCCCGCTTCGGCCACGGGACATCATCACCGACCACCGGCGTGCCGCGGCCGTCGCGGCGAGCATGGAAGCCGCCGACGGGCCGGGCTTCGGGCACCACGAGCTGGCCGGCTGGTACGGCGCTCCGAAGAGGATCACGGCCGACCCGGTGTCCGGGACCCTCGTCTCGGCCGAACTGTCGCGCAACGCGATGATCACCGAGCGCTGGTACCTCTCGGACGCGGCGTTCGTCGTCGGCCTCCAGCACGAGGACCAGGCCTTTCTGGAGGAGATCGGTCACGCCCTGGAGCACCCGAAGCGGCTGCTGTGGCTGGGCCGCAAGGCGTGCCCGCCGTCGGGCACGCTGGCTGCGGAGATCCTGCCGGGGACGATCATGACGGCGTTCACCGGCAAGGTCCTGCTCCCCGGCCCCGAGGGACCCGACATCTCGGGGCGGCGGCCCTGGGCATGGATCCAGGCACCCTCGGGAACCCGTGGCGCGGTGCAGAGCAATGACCAGCCGGTCTCCTTCGACGCTGCCCGCCGGATCCATGCCACCCGCTGGGAGACCCGTACCCGCGTGACCATCGCGCCGACCGCAACCGGATGGGACATCATCCCGTGAAGAGCACACGGGCCTCGACGGCCCGCTTCGTCGCCACCCATTCCGTTCTCTCCTTGAACGCCCGCCATCCCCTCGTCGCGAAGTCCCTGGTCGACGCCCAGGAGATGCACCGCACCGTGATGAGCGGATTCCGCGGGTGGGTCGAGGACGGTGAGCCGGGGGCGCGGGCCCAGATGGGAGTGCTGTCGACATGGTCGGTGGACCTGAAGGCGGCCGCCCTCGTCCTGGTCGTGCAGTCGAAGGTGCCGGGTGACTGGACTCGTATTCCACGCGAGGCGTTCACGGCTGCGCCGCACCTCATCACCGTCGACCGCACCTTCAAGGCCGGTGAGGTCGTCGGCTTCCGCGCGGTGGTCAATCCGGCGCACACCATCCCTTCGGGGAAGGCTCCCTCGGACAAGGCCCGCAGCGCCCGGGGCACCCGCACGGCCCACACGACCCCGGACCATGTGAAGCGCTGGTTCGCACGCCGGCTGCAGGGTGACGGGGAAGCCGCGAGCGCCGAGGACGGCGTCGTCCGCATCGGTGCGACCACCGATCCGGCCGCGCTGGGAATCCGCATGCTGCCGACGGTTTCCAGCGCACACCGCAGCAAGCCGGTCCGCATCGGCCGCGCCGAGATCCGCGGATTCCTCACGGTCACCGACCCCGACACCTTCGTCGACGTCCTGTCGAACGGCCTCGGTCACGCCCGCGCCTACAGCTGCGGACTCATACTGACCCGCTGAGCCGGCCGTGATGAAGGGCTCGTTCCGGGGTGAAGACCCACCCGGGAACGAGCCCACCGGCGCGGTGAGCATCCCCGCGCATGCGGGAGCAGTACCGGACCTTGCTCATAACGCGGTCCATCCCCGCGGCAGCGGGGCCATACCGAGCGCCCAAGGCGAAGAGAACTCAGGGTCCATCCCCACAGGTGCGGGGAACAAGGCGCCGCCACATCACCAGGGTGTGATGAGAAGCAGACGCAGTACGACAGGCACTGCGTGGAGAAAGGTATCTGCTTACCGTGCCTACATCCAGAGCCGTCCTTCTTCCTTCTCCGGCAGTGCCCAAGTGGGCTTCTGACGTGGAAGGATGGCTCATACCGGGAGCCGTGCGGGCGTCACACCCGCACGTCACATCCGGCGACGCCGCAGCTGTCCCCCCACTCTGCAGCCACAGGGCAGGGGGCTCATGCGAGCGGCGACGATCGCTGCGTCTCGGCGTCTAATGCCCGCCGAGGCGCAGCGATCACCACATCAGGTCGACCAGCTTGGCCGTGACCGCGGAGATCACGCCCGAGGCCACGAGGGCCAGGACCCACATGACGCCGCGTGGTGGCCGTCTAGGTGGTTTCGGCCTTCGCGGCTCGTCGCCTAATCGATCAGGCACGTAAACGCCTCCTACAGAGCAAGTCCCGCACGATCCCGAGCGGGACATCGAGTGGAGCACCTCACCGAGGATCTTTTCACCGAACCACACTGGCCTGTGCGGCAGTTGACGAAATCACTCTCCCCCAATTAAAAGAGAAAGAGCTCTCAGTTCCATAAGAAGCCAAGAGTCCTCAGTTCCCCCTCCATGGATGCTCTGCCGCGCGTAAGCACCCCAAACGGTCAAGGTGGTCTTGCCGCAGGTCAGCCGGTATCGAGAGGATGTGTCCGGTGAAGCACCCCGCAGGTGATGCGCCACATGGTGTCGGGCCCGTCTCCACTTTCATGGCAGGCCTCAGCGCCCGGTACAACGCCGCACGCAGGCAGGGGCGCCGTGGCGCCCATGGCGGTTCAGGGGCGCGGCCGGTTCTGCTGGGCGGTCTGTCCCCTGCCCTGCTGGCAGTCGTGCAGCCGCAGTTCGCCGGGCGTGAGGAGGAGTTGGCCAGGCTGGCGGCGTTCGCGACCGCTCCCGAGGGCGCGCCCTCCTACCTCTACTGCCAAGCGGAGCCGTGGGCGGGGAAAAGCGCCCTGCTGGCCCAGTTCGCCACCGCCGGGCTGCCCGACGGGGTGGACGTGGCGCACTACATCATCAGCCGACGGCTCGGCACTGACCGGCGCAACGGCTTCGTCCTGGCGGTGGCGGACCAACTGATCGCCGCCTCAGGGGGACGAGGCCGCCTCGACGACGGCTGGGAGAACCAATCGACCCCTCTCCACGCCCTGTACGAGGCGGCGGCGAGCGCCTGCGTCGAGCGTGGCCGGCGTCTGCTGCTGATCGTCGACGGACTCGACGAGGACGCGGATGTCGGAATCAACCAGGTGGGCATCGCCGGAGTCCTGCCGAAGGTCCCTCCGCCAGGTATGCGTGTCATCGTCGCCGGGCGGCGTCATCCAGGCGCTCCTGCGGACCTGGACAACGATCACCCCTTGCGGCTTCCTTCCCTCGCGTGGCGAGTGCCGGCCTCCCCGGCGGCCCTCGCCATCCGGGACACCGTCATGGCGGAACTGCACGTGCTGCTCGACGACCCCGGCATCGGTCAAAAGCTCCTGGGTCTGCTGGTCGTGGCCCAGGGCGGCCTCACCGCCGAGGACATGGCGGCGCTCATCGACGGTGCCATCACCCATGACGTACGGAAGCGGCTGCGCGGCGTCACCGGTCGCTCTCTGTCTCCCACCCGCGCTGGCCTGCTGGACTTGGACGTCACTTCCGCCGCTCGGGCGGAAGCCTCTCGGGAGACGTTCGCCCTGGCCCACGACACGCTTTTCGAGGTCGCCACTGAGGAACTCGGGCAGGACTATCTCGACGAACGCATCAAAGACCTGCACCGCTGGGCCCGGGGCTACCGCCGCCGCAGCTGGCCCGCGGAATCCCCGGACTTCCCTCTCACCGGCTACGCCCGATTCCTGCACCGCCGCAACGACTTGCCCCGGCTCACCGCCCTCGTTCTCGACGCGAACTACCAGGTCCGCCTCGCCGAACGCTCCGGCCACGACGTCGCTCTCGCTCACCTCGACCTGATCGGACCGTCGGGCACGGACGACTCGACCCTCGCGGCCCGAGTTGACTCCGCGGCCGCCACGGCCGCCGCCTCCCGGACGATGCTCCTGCTGCGCGAACGGCCGCTGCCCCCGTCGGTGGCGCAGGTCACCGCCATGCTCGGGGACGTACCCAGGGCGCGTGCTCTGGCCGCCGCATCGGGACGTGCCGTCGACAAGGCGGTGAACCTGGCTGATCTGGCGGACCTTCTGCGGTCCGTGGACTGGCGGGAGGCGGTCGTCACTGCGCGCGATGCGGGGGCCCGGGCCTCCGTCGCGCTGCGCGAGGCCGGGTATCTGAGCCACGAGGCCGGCCTGGCGGAGGGAGCAGCGGCGAGAGCGGCCGTCATCCTGCTGGAGGCGGCCCATGGGTCCCGTGGATCTCACGGATCGGAACGCTCCACCAGTCCACGCAACGCTGTGAGAGGCGGCCTCCCCCTGTCTGGTGAGGACGGCTCGCAGCTGTACGCGGAAGGTCTCACCTTGCTGCGCTCCACGGCTGGTACGGGATCGGACCGTGTCGAGGCCTGCGCTCGTGCCGTCGAGTTCCTCGATGCGGAGGATGCGGAGGATCTCCTGGATGAGATCGAAGGACTGGCCGAGAAGCTCGCCGACGAAGCTCTGGCCTACGGCACCTCGGGAGCCGGTGCGGTTCAGCTGTGGCAGACGGTGGCGTCCGTTGCGCCGGGCCGGGCCGACGGCATCCACGACCGTGCTCTCGCCTACGCGGCCGAGGTCTGGGAGGCCGTGCCCGCGCTGGAGAACCTCGAGATGCTCGCAGGCGCCGCGTCTCTCGTGGCACAGGCCCGGCCTGCGCAGGCCCGTGAGCTCGTGGACGCGGCATGCCGGTACCTGGAGCATGTACTGGAGCCGGGCAGTGGTCGGCTTCCGGATGCGGACGTCCTGGGCGAGTCCGGCTTCCGTGACGCGCTCGCCGCCTTCTCCCGTGCCGTGGAGGCAGTCGAGGCACCGCCGGAGACAGTCGCCCTGGCCCTCCATCTCGCCGGCCGGGTCCTCTCCGCGTTCTCTTTGTACGAGGAAGGCCGGCGCGGTACGGACGCGAGGGCCGCCGAGAACAGCGGCGTACGAGGTGATGGGGACGAGGGCGGAGACGGGGGTGAGGAGCAGGACTTCGCCGAGGCTGAGCGCCTCGCCGACCGGGCCCTGCGTCACGCGCGCGAGGACTCCCCCGACGATGCCGAGCGTCTTCTCCAGCAGGCGCTGGGTCTCCTGCCCGTCTTAACGTCGCGCAGCGGCCGCGTGCCCGTATGGCTGGCCGATCTGGCGGGCGCGCTCGTCCGTACGGGAACTGAGGAGGGGACGGAGTTGGCCGGTTCGCTGGCAGCGCTCACATCCCATCCGGCCGACCGGACGCGTGTACACGCCGCGATGGCCCTGGCCCATGCGGACTCCCTCCAGGCGGACGAGGCACACCGGCATGCGCGGGAAGCCCATCGTGCCGCCCAGGCAACCGGCCTCGGGGCCGTCTGGCCTTACGCCGTGCAGGCGTTGGCGGCCGCGGGTGACGTGGCTGCCGCTGTGCGCCTGCTGGTGTCGCAGGAGAAGCCGGCCGATGTCACGAGGAGCAGTTGGCGGCAGACCGACCGTGCAGCACGTATCGCCGCCGCCGCGGAGATCGGAAAGGCCGATCCTGTCGCGGCGAGTGAACTCGTACTGCCTCTGTTCGAAAGGCTGAAGGCCTTGGGCCTGGCTGGCCGGTCCAAGAGGCCGCTGGTCGAGCTTGTCGAGCTGCGCCCGGCTTTCCTTCACTTGTCATCGGAGCATCGGCAGCGATTCGATCAGTACATGGAGGACCTGCAGGGGCAGGGGCCACACGGCGTTTTCCAGCCCCGGTCGCCCGAAGAGGCCCTCACTCACGCCTTCCTCCGTCTGAGCAGAAACGATGACGTCCAGCGGCAGCTCGACTGGCTCACCACCGACATGGCCAACCGCGGCACCAAGCATTTCCCCACCGAGGCCCTGGCCGTGCTCTACGCCGCCCTCGGCGAGACCGATACCGCCGTCAACGTCGCCTGCCTGCTCAGGGCCCCGCACAGGCGGGCGACGGCGCTGGCAGCGGTCGCATCGCACCTCGTCGGGATCCCCCAGCGGCCCAGCCCCCTTCCCGAGGTCTCCGGAGCCGCTTCCTTCACCCGCAGCATCCAGCACCTGGCTCTGAATGCAGACGGCGTCCCCCCGGACGGCGTCCCCCCGGGCAGCATCTCCCCTGCCACCGCTGAAACTGCCCGTGGCGTTGCCAACCGTGCTCTGGTCACCACCGGCTGGTACCAGGCCCTCCCTGTCCTGGCCCGGCTCGCGCCCGCGGCGGTCCTGGACGTCGGCGAGATCGCCGCGGCGCACCTCCGCGGCCCGGCAGCCGGTCTCGCTTGACCTTGACACGGTGACAAGGTCTTGGCTGTGGTCCCAGGAGGTGGTTTCCGATGACCACGACAAGCGGGAACGCGGAGACGGGCACGCGCACAGACGTGGCGCGCGTGCTTCGGGCGCTGGAGGACGGGCGGGCGTCGGTGCGGCTGCGGGCCGCTCTGGCGGCGGGTACGGCGCCCGACGCGGGGTTCGTCGGTCCGCTCGTCGAGCGGTGCGCGGTCGAGGAGGAGTTCTTCGTCCGCGACATGCTGACCTGGGCCCTCACCCGCCACCCGGTGTCCCTGACGCTCCCCCGGCTGTTGCGCGAGGTCCGCTCGGGGCGGGGGCAGGCGCGTAGTCAGGCGTTGCACACGCTGTCCAAGATCGGGGACCGGCGGGCGTGGCCGGTGATCACGGAGGCGGTGTTGTCGGACCCGGACGACGAGGTGGCGCGCAGTGCGTGGCGGGCCGCGGTCGTGCTCGTACCGGAGGGCGAGGAGGCCGCGTTGGCCGCGGTGCTGGCGCGGCAGCTCGGGCGCGGTGGGCGGGAGACGCGGCTGAGTCTGAGCCAGGCGCTGGTCGCGCTGGGGGATGTGGTCGTGCCGGTGCTGGAGGCGGCGGGCGCGGCGGACGACGAGGGCGTACGGGTGCACGCGGTCGCCACCGAGCGGCTGCTGCGCGACCCGGACTCGGGGTTCGAGGCGGCGGTCGATGAGGCCAGGCGTGTGGTGGCCCTTGCCGGGGCTCCTCTCGGCGGACGATAGGGCCATGCTGATCGGTGAGGTGGCGAGGCGGTCCGGAGTCAGTGCGCGCATGCTGCGGCATTACGAGTCGCTCGGCCTGGTGCGGCCTTCGGGCCGTACGGGCTCCGGCTACCGGGAGTACGGTGCGGACGACGTCCGGCGGATCTTCCACATCGAGAGCCTGCGGTCGCTGGGGCTGTCGCTGCGGGAGATCGGGCTCGCGCTGGAGGATCCCGGTTTCACGCCGTCGGGCCTCGTCGAGGACCTCATCAGCCGGACCCGCGACCGCATCGCGGCCGAGACCGAGCTGCTCACGCGGCTGCGCCGGATCGACGCGGCGGACCCCGGTGGCTGGGAGGACGTCCTGCGGACCGTGGCGCTGCTGCAGGCGCTGGCGTCGCCCAGCGCCGACGCGCGCCAGCGCGCGGCCCTCGCCTCCGCCCACGGAGCCGTACAGACGGAGGCCCTGGTCGAGGCGGCACTGAGCGAGACGGACCCGAACGTCGCCGGAGCCCTGCGCTGGGCGCTGGCGCGAGCGGGCGGAAACGGTACGGCGCTGCTGGCCGAAGGCCTCGGATCGCCGGTGGCGGCCGTACGGGAACGCGCTGTCCGGTCCCTCGCCAAGATGCCCGGCGACCAGGCGGCCGCGTACCTGAGGGACGCGCTCGCGAGCGCCGACGCCGCGGTACGGGGGTACGCGGCCCTCGCGCTCGGGGCGCGGGGAGCGGCCGAGGCGGTCCCGGTGCTCGTCGGCATGGTCGTGGAGGGGCTCAACGACACCGACGCGGCCGACGCGCTGGCCGTGCTCGCGAGTGACACCGACGCGGCCGCCCGGATCGCGACCGCGCTCGCCGACCGCATCGCCGACCGGACCACCTCGGCGGCCGGGCGCAGACGCCTGGCCCAGGCACTCGCGGACATCCCGGGCGAGACGGCGTCGCAGACCCTCGCCGAGCTGTCCCGCGACGCGGATCCCGCTGTCGCGCTCACCGCCGCGTACCTTCTCCAGTTGCGCGAGGACACACCGTGACCGAGGACTCGGGACGCGTACGGGCTCCGGGACGCCCGCGTCGCACGGTCCGGAGCGCACCGGGTACCGTCGTGTTCATGTTCTGCCGGACGCCGGTGTGCGGGTGACAGCTCGGCGGGTGCCTGGGACGTCCCGCAACGGCGGCCGTTGAAACGGCAGACCACCCCCTCACCTCACCACCGGGAGAACCCGTGACCGACAGCAAGAACATCAACAACCCCGTGGGCCAGGGCGGCGGCCAGCGCAAGCGGCAGTCGCGCGCCGAGCGGCAGAACAACGGGCCGCACCGCAACCTCGACCGCCAGGGTGCCGCCGACCGCAAGGCGGAGCTGCTGCGCAAGATGCGCGAGAAGACGCAGCCGGCCCAGGGCTCTGCCCCGGCGGACGGTGACACCACCGCGCAGAGCTGAACGCCGCCGCTCCGCGCCCGGGGCGGCGCGTGTGGTTCCCGTCCGCCCCAGACGCCGTCCCCAGCCGCCGAGGAACCCGATGGCCTCTCTCGCCGCACTGACCGCGCTGTGCCCGCCGCCCGCCGTCGTTCCCTGCGCTCCGCAGTGGGCGCGGGTCGAAGCCGCGCTGGGGACGGGCCTGCCGCACGACTACAAGGAGCTCGTCGCCGCGTACGGGCCGGGCCGGTTCTGCGAGTTCCTCACCCTCTACCAGCCGCACTCTCCCAACGGATGGGTCGATCTGACCGGTCCCATGCCGACGCGTCTGCGGGGGCAGATCGAAGAGGTCCGGCAGACCGCCCGGAACCCCTGGCCGCTGCCGCACTCCCCCCGAGCACCTTCTCGCCATGGGAGTCACCGACAACGGGGACCACCTCTTCTGGGTCACCCCGCCCGGCGGCACGCCGGACGAGTGGACCGTCGCCATCACCGAGGGCCTGCGCCCGCCCTGGTTCACCTACGACGGCTCGTTGACCGAGTTCCTCGTCGGCGTTCTCGACGGGACCACGCGCGTCCCCCTGTTCCCCAGGGACCTCCTGGAGAACGGTCCCGTCTTCACCCCGTCGGCGTTCGAAAGCAGCACTCCGGCCGTCATCGCCGCCCGGACGTCCTTCCGTGCACGCGAGGTCCGCGACTGGGCCAACGCTCACGGGTACGGCCTGCCCGAACGCGGACGCATCCCGATCGACGTCATCGAGGCGTGGAAGCAGGAACATCCCGGCTGACACGCGCCGTTCTCCCCTGGATACGACGGAAACAGCGTGGGGAGAGAAATGGGCACCGCACACCGGATCGTCCCCGCCTGGACGCGGATCGTCCACTGGCTGAAGAGCAATGCCCCCGCCACGGCCCTGGCCTTGGGCCCGCCTGCCACGGACACCGCCGTCCGCCGCCTGGAAGAGGCCCTGGGCTTCCCCGTTCCCGAGGAGTTGGAGGCGTGGCTGCGCCTCAACGACGGCACCTCTGCGGCTCCGGGCACCACCCTCTTCCCCGTCGCCGAGGTCTTTCTCGGCTGCGACGCCATCGCCGCCCGGTTCCTGACGAACCTGCGCGTCGCCGGTGAGATCGACGACGCGGACTGGTGGCGGCCGCACTGGATTCCCCTCACCATGTCCGACGGCCACTACGGGCTCCTCCTGGACGCCGCCACGGGCGCCGTACTCGGCTACACCGAAAGCGACTACCCGCACCCGCACGCCGCCTCGCCGGACGCGTGGCTCACGGCTGTCGCCGACACTCTGGAAAGCGGCGTGGCCGGCCTGCCCACCCGGGGCTTCGCACCGGTAGTCCACGGCCGCTGGCTCGTGTGGAAGTGATCCATGCACGTCGCCTGCCCCCCCCGGAAATTCGGGGGCAGCGCGTCTCTGGGGTCCGTAGGATCCCGGGCAGGACGGGGCTCGTAGCGCAGTGGTCGTCGCGCCTTCACCTCATGTGGGAGGACGCCGGTTCGAATCCGGCCGGCCCCGTCCTTCTCCCCCTCCCCAGCCCCTCTCCCCCGACCTCTCTCCCTCAGCTCTTCTTCGGACGTACCGGCGGTTGTTCGGAGTGGTCCGGCCGCAAGAGGTGCTCGCCTGCGGGCGGTTAGAACAGGCGGCCCGTGCGGATGTGGTCCGGGAGGTCGTCGAGGATTTCCCTCAGCCACGGGCTTCGGACGGCCGGCAGCCGGACCAGGGTGTCCCGGAAGATGTCCGGATCGGCACGGAAGAGGTGGCGGGGGTGCGGCGGCTGCGGGTCATAGTCGTCGCGGAGGGCGCCGGCGGGCACGGCTCCCGATGCGGGGACGGGCGAGTCCGGCTGAGGGAAGGCCAGGCACAGCCACACTCCGAAGGGCAGCGGCACCAGGTACGGTGCCGCGTCGGCCGGGGTCCAGGTGTCCCCCGTCTGAGGATGGGACGGTACGAGGAGGATCGAGGTGTCCCGGCCGGGAGCCGGCAGCCCCGGTCCGGCCAGGGCGGCGCGCCGGACCGGCCGGCCCGGGGGCAGCAGCGTGTCGAGTGCACGGCGGAAGAGCTGTCCGGCCATGCCGTCGGGGACGGTGACGGGGTGGCCGTCCGACGCCGCCAGCAGGTGGGCGAGCGCCTGCCCGGCCGCCGCCTCCCACCGCGGACTCCATGACCAGGCGTAGTTCGACCAGCGGCCCGCCGCCATCCGTGATCTCCATGCGGCGATCGGCTCGAAAGGGGGTGTGGTCTTCCCTTCCGCCATGAGCTCCGGCCAGGAGAGCGGCGCGGTGTCGGCGCCGCCGTCGGTGGCGGGAACGCGGCGTACGGCGTGCGGCTGGAGCCACGTCGCCTGCCAGAGCGAGCAGTCGTCGATCCGGATCGCCACGGGCAGGCCGCATGCGCCGCAGGCCGTGTTGGGGCCGTCGGCGCCGTCGAGGCCGCAGCAGTAGCCGCCCGCGCGGCGTCCCTGGATCAGCACCGTGCCGGTGGCGTCGCCCGGCGCGATGACGACGGCGCCCGGCGCGCCGTCCCGCTTCCGCCATGGTGGCCCCGAGGGCTCCGGTTCCACGGCGAACGTGCCCGGCTCCATGAGCACCGGGAGCTGTACCCCGTTCCCGTAGTTCTGATGGGCATGGACCGGCAGCATGACCGGGGACAGCGGGACCGTCAGCCTGGCTTCGCAGCCTGCACACACGAAAACGAACAAGCATCCTCCGCGGGGAAACAGGGTCATCGTCGCGATGCGGAGGAAGAGCGGGCAACGTGTTTTCCGTCTGCCTGCGGGAATGGCATGCCGCATACGGGCGGGAGGGTGAGGCCCCGCTTCGTCGTGTCCTGTTCGTTGGCGTTGTCCGTGGCCTCTTCCATGTCGTCCGGACTCGCGGGGATAGCGGACGGGCTCTGTCCTAGTTGAGTGTCAGGCTGGGTTTCCAGGGGGTCCTGGGGTCCCGGGTCCCTCCCGCTGCGAACGGAGCATCGTGATGAGCCGGAGTTTCCAGGTCACCTTTGACGCCCACGACCCGCGGGCGCTGTCGTCGTTCTGGCGGGACGCCCTGGGGTATGTCCATCCCGGGCCGCCCGGGGTCGAGCTGCCCGAGGGGGCCGATCCGTTGGCCGCGTGGGAGGAGTTCCTCGCGCGGATCGGTGTGCCGGAGGCGGAGCGCAACTCGCGGTCGGCCATCGAGGATCCGGACGGGCACGGGCCGCGGGTGTTCTTTCAGCAGGTGCCGGAGGACAAGGTCGCCAAGAACCGTGTCCATCTCGACGTCCGCGCGGCTCCCGGGCTGCGGGGTGAGGAGCGGATGGCGGCGTTGGAGGCCGAGTGCGCGCGGCTCGTGGGGATCGGGGCGGCGCGGGTGCGGCGCTTTGAGCCCGCTCCTCCGATGAGTGAGGGGTTCATCGTGATGACTGATCCCGAGGGGAACGAGTTCTGTCTCGACTGAGGCGGCTCGGCTGCCGGTCGGGGGTGGGGGTTCGGGGGGCGTCGACGGTGACCGCGGCGGTGAGCATGCCCAGGGCGATGGCGGCCATCAGGCCGAACATGCCCGCCACGTCCTGGACTCCCTGTACCGGGTCGCCGCCCAGCCAGGCGTCCATGCCGCGCAGTCCGTGCGAGCCGGGGGTGAGGACGAAGAATCCCGCCAGGTAGAGCACGTACGCCGGCGGGGTTCCGGGGCGGCGGCCCAGGAGCAGGGCGATCGCGGCCAGGACCGCCGCCGCGGCGAAGGTTCCGGCGAGCGTGCCCAGGGCCCGTACGGTCAGGAGCTGGGTTCCGAACGTGACGAGGACGATCGCCAGGGACCACGGCAGGTCCTTTCGCCGCATGCCGAAGACGAGCATCACGCCGATCGTGAAGAGCACCCAGCCGAACCAGCCCGCGACGGCGCCCAGTTCGGGTGTCACCGGTGCGTCGAAGATCTCCGACTGGTCCATGCCGAGCGCGGCCGCCGCGAGGACCGGTCCGAACGCCAGGGCGCCGAGCAGGGCGAGGGACTGGGCGAGGCGGGCGGCGCCGGCCGTGATGCGGCCCACCGACAGCTCGACCATCGCCATCGTGATCGCGTCCCCGGGGATGAACACGAACAGCACCGGGATCATCAGCTCGATCGTGCCGCCCTCCACCCAGCCCTCCCGGGCTGCGACGAGCACCACGGTCCCGACGAGGCCCGAGGAGACGAGCGGCGCGAGCCATCCCGGGCGGCCGGTCACCTGTCCGCCCACGTGGATCGCCCCGACCGCCAGGCCGAGCAGGGCGGTGATCCAGACCTCCTGCCAGGTCGGCTGGATCGACACCCCGAAGCCGACCGAGAACAGCACCACGCCGAGCAGCCGCAGCCACGGCCCGTACGGGCTGCGGGGTCGTCGCGATCCGTTCCAGGCGCCGCCTCGCCTCGGCGGCGGGGACCCGGCCGGTGGTGACCTCGGCGAACCACGGCTTCAGCTCGCTCACCCGCGCGAGGACCGGGATGTCCGGCGCGTGCGTCACCACCCGGGTCGCCCCGTCGACGGTCACGACCGCCGAGTCGGCGAGGACGGTCGCCTCCGCCTCGCGTCCGTACGCCGCGGCCACCGCGCGCAGCCGTTCCTCCGCGCGGAGCGTCCCCTCGTAACCGCCCGCGATCAGCAGCCCGGCGAGCCGGGCCACCAGGTCGAGCACCTCGTCGAGCACCTCGTCGTCGGCCGTATCTGTGTTCTCTTCTCCGCCCATGGCTAACAGTCTGTGATCTGGTGCGCTTCCCCGCCCGTCAGAACATGGTGTCGAAGCGGAAGGTGTAGATGCCGGCATACCTCTCGATGGCATCGGCAGAGCGGCACTGGTTGAACATCAGGTCTTGACATCCTCTCCTGCCCGAAGGACGGAGATTCCCGCCTGCCTGCCAGTGGGTACCGGCTGGGGCTTCGGATGGGTTCCTGTTTCTCCGCGCTGCGCCGGGACGAGTCCCGGTCCTACCTGCGCTCCACAGGCTGGCACGGCCAGTCCGGCCGCCCTGGCGACGTTGACCGCCGCGTTGATGTCTCGGTCAAGGGCGGCGGTCCCGCACGCCCCGCACGTCCATTCTCGGATGTGTAGGGGCTTGGGGCCGTCCTTGACACCGCAGGCCGAGCACACCTGTGATGTGGGCTCGAAGCGGCCGATGCGGTGAAAGGCACGCCCGTACAGGGCGGCCTTGTACTGCAGCATCGCGAGGAACGCCGACCACCCGGCGTCGTGCACGGACTTGGCCATGCGGGTGCGGGCGAGCGCCTTGACCGCCAGGTTTTCCACTGCAACCGCTTGGTTCTCGCGGATGATCCTCGTGGAAAGCTGGTGGTGGAACTCGCGCCGCGCATCGGCGGTTCGTGCGTGGGCTCGCGCAACCTTGATCCGGGCCTTCGCGCGGTTCTTCGACCCCTTGGCCTTGCGGCTGAGGTCCTGCTGCGCCTTCTTCAGCTTCTTCTCGGCCCGGCGCAGGAAACGGGGGCTGTCGATCTTCGTGCCGTCGGACAGGATCGCGAAGTGCGTCAGTCCCAGATCGATGCCGACCACGCTGTTCGTGGTGGGTAGCACGTCGGGCTCGGTCTCGACCACGAGCGAAGCGAAGTACCTGCCCGCGCTGTCCTTGACCACAGTCACCGTGGACGGGGTGGAAGGCAGGGCGCGGGACCACTTCACCTGCACGTCGCCGATCTTGGGGAGACGGAGCTTCCCGCCGGTCGTGATTTTCCATCCGGCGTTGGCGGTGAAGCGGACCGACTGCCGGGTGTCTTTGCGGGACTTGAACCGGGGTGCCCCCGTCTTCGGCCGGTGGCCCTTCAATCCGTCGAAGAAGTTCTTGTAGGCGGTGCCCAGGTCCCGGAGGGACTGCTGCAGCACCACCGATGACACTTCGGCAAGCCACGCCCTCTCGGGGGTCTTCTTCGAGGCCGTGAGCTGCTTGGACAGCTCGCCGGACGGAACGAACGGCAGCCCGGCGGCGCGGGCGGCCTCACAAGCTCGAAGGGCGTCGTTGAAGACAACCCGGGCACACCCGAACGCCCTCGCCAACGCCATGCGCTGACCGGCACTCGGGTACACACGGAAGTTGTACCGCAGCTGCACGTCGATCACTATTCCACTTATCTCATCCCACCGCGATGGAACCGCAATTCCGCTCCGGGCCACTCATGCAGTCCTCGGGCACGGTGGGATGACGTTCTCGGCGGTACGCCCCCCTACCTCGTTGCATTCACGGGCCGGCGGCCTGACCCGGGGAAGCCGTAGTGCCGCGCCACGCGGCCGGTGGTGAGGGGCGGGGGCGGGTATGGCCTGGTGGGAGTATCTGGTCGTGTTCTCGGGATGCTCGTCGATACGGTCCTGATCCGGTCGTTCGCTGATGCCCGGGGCCGGTTGCGCCTCGCCTCGCTGGCGGGGGGACGCGGTCGCGGTGCCGTGCCGGTACGTCGCCGAGGACGGGCCCGAGCCGTATCCGCGCCGGCCGCTCGCGGGGCGGCTGCACCTCAGCGCCACGAACGGGGCCGGCAGCCGGGGCTCGCTCGTCTTCCGTTCCCGGTGGAGGCGCGCCGTTTCCCTGCCGCACGCCCTCACGATCGTCTCCACGGACACCGTGGGCAGGCCGTCCGTCCTGGCCGTCGACGGCTGGACCCGGCTGCGGTACGCCGACCGGGACGGCCGGCACCACAGTTCGACGTCTCCACGCACGAACAGCGGTGCCTCCACGACGCCGTGGGCAACGGGGTCGGTGCGGTCCAGGGTCTCCCACTCTTATGCGGGCTTCCGCCGCTGCTCCTCGGCGGGTTCGTCACCGTGCGCGGCCTGCCGCGGGAGCGGCGTGCCTGGCCTGAGGCGTACCCCGCCGCGTAAGCGTGTCGAGCGGTTCTTCGGGGAAACCTCTTGCGCAATGGTCAAGAAGTGTTGACCATTGGGGCATGCCAAACGACGATCTTCCCGAGGCGTTTCACGTCACGACGGACGAGCAGCTGCGCGCCGTCTCCAATCTCACGCGGCACCGCATCATGGCCGTGCTCCGGTTCGAGCCCGCGACGATCACGCAGATCGCCGAGCGGGTGGGGCTCGCGAAGGGGAGTTCCAGCTATCACGTGCGGCTGCTCGAGCGGGCCGGGCTGGTGAAGGTGGTGCGGACGCGGAAGGTGCGCGGGGTCACCGAGCGGTACTACGCGATGGCCGCGCGGTCGATCGTGCTGCCCGATCCCGGTGAGGGCGGGCCGGACATGCTGATGCGGCACGCGGTCGCGGACCTGGAGGCGTCGCCGGCGGACGGTCCCCGGCACGTGGGGATGATGCATCTGCGGCTCAGCGAGGAGCAGTTCGCCGAGCTCGGGGAGCGGCTGATGGCGCTGGCGCGGGAGTACCGGGAGCTGTCCGATCCTTCGCTGCCTGACGCCTCGTTCGTTTTCGCACTGTTTCAGCCGGGCCGGGGGGATGCCAAGTGATGTCGAACGCCGTGAAGTTGCCTCGTGAGTTCGGGCGGCTGTGGGCCGCTCAGACGGTTTCCTCGCTCGGTGACGGGGTCATGCGGGCCGCGCTGCCTCTGCTCGCGCTGACGTTGACGCGTGATCCGATGGCGCTCGCCGTCGTCACCGCCGCCGGCACGCTGCCGTGGCTGCTGTTCGGGGTGCTCGGCGGCGCTCTCGTGGACCGGTGGGAGCGGCGGCGCACGATGGCGGTCGCGGACGCGGCGCGGGCCGTGCTGCTCGCGATACCGGTGGTGGCGGCCGCGTTCGACGCCCTGAGCATTCCGCTGCTGGCGGCCGTCGCCTTCCTCCTCGGGCTCGGCGGGCTGTTCTTCGACACCGCCGCCAGTGCCTACCTGCCCGACCTGCTGCGCCGCGACCCGGCGCTCCTTGAGCGGGCCAACTCGCGGCTGCGCGGGGCGCAGACGGCGGTGTCCGGTTTCGTGGGGCCGCCCGCGGGCAGTGCGCTGCTGGCGCTCGGGCGGGCGGTGCCGCTGGTCGCCGACGCCCTCTCGTTCGCGCTCTCCGCCCTGCTCGTACGGTCGCTGCCCGCGATGCCCCCGCCGGTGGCGGAGGTGCGTGAGTCGCTGGTGCGCCAGGCGCGGGCGGGAGCCTCGTACGTGTGGAAGGACCGGGTGCTGCTCGGCCTCGCGCTGCGGCCCGCGGTCGGGAACGTGGCCTTCGTCGCCGTGGACACCGTCCTCGCCCTCTTCGCGCACGACCGGCTCGGCATCGGCGCGCACGGTTTCGGTCTGCTGCTGACCGCGGAGGCCGCCGGCGGTCTGCTCGGCGCGGGCGTCGCGTCCTTCCTCGGCCGGCGCCTGGGCACCGGTACCGCGCTGACCTGCACCGCCGCCGTTGAGGGGCTGGCCATCCTCGTACTCGCCGCCGCACCCGGTCCGTACGTGGCCGGGGCCGCGCTCGCGGTGTGCGGGGCCGGCGTCGGCGCCACCATGGTGCTGGGGCCCTCGCTGCGGCAGTCGATCGTCCCGGCCCGCCTCATGGGCCGGGTCACCTCCACCTCCCGCATGGTGTCCATGTGCGCCGCTCCCACCGGGGCGTTCCTCGGCGGCTGGCTGGCCACCGCGTACGACATCCGTACCCCGCTCTACACCGCCGCCGCCCTGCTGCTCACGATGACCGCCGTCACGGCGTCCATGACCAGCAACCGGCGGGTCGAGGCGGCGCTGCGCGCCGCGAAGGCCGAGGAGACGGCGAGCAGTTCTGTACCGGAGGCGTCCGTCTCCTCCGGCTCCTCCGCCTCCTGAGGCGTGCGCGCCCCGCTGCGGGAGTCAGATGTGGAGCTCGGGCGGGAAGCCCGTCCAGCGCAGGTCGGCGGGGAGGTGGCCGGTGTCGTTGAAGAGCAGGACCGACGCCGGGCGGCCGGGCGCGTAACGGATGACGGTGAGCGCGGCGTTGGCGTGGTTGATGCCCATCCAGCGCCACGCGGGGGCCTCCAGGGCCTCGCGGACCAGCCAGGCGACGAGGAAGGCGTGGGTGACGACCAGTTCGTGGCGCGGCTCGTCGCCCTCGACGGGGCCGGTGAAGCGGGCGAGCGCCTCCTGGGCGAGGCCGGGGCCCTGTTCGCGTTCCTCGGCCGGGAACTGGGCCAGGTGGCCGAGCATGGCGTCGGCCGAGGCCGGCGGCAGTTCCTCGCGGCGCGGCATGTAGGGGATGTAGTCGCCGGCCGGTTCGCAGGCGTGCAGGGGGACGTGGTCGAGCTGTTCGCCGACCAGGCGTGCCGTCTGCTCCGCGCGGGCGAGCGGCCCGTGGTGGATCGCGGTGAGCGGGGCCCCGCGCAGCCGCTCGCCGAGCAGGACGGCCTGACGGCGTCCCGCGTCCGTCAGTGCCGTCTCGTCCGCCGAGGCCTCGCCGTGGCGGGCGAGGTAGAGGTAGCGGGCGGCCGTTGCCGTCATGCGCACGTCCTTCGTCCGTTCGTTCGTGATCTTGCGATTGTCCGAACGGACGTTGACACGTGCTCTGCGGTTCCCACGCGGGTGCAGGTCAGCGGGTGCGGGTCAGCGGGCCAGGCGGTGGAGCAGGGTGTGGATCGTCGTGTCCTGCGGGGCGGGTGCTTCGGCGGTCAGGTGGGTCAGGAGGAGGGCGAAGCGGTTGTCCGGCTGGCGCAGGAACGGTTCGCCGCCTTCCCACAGGACCGTGCGGAGGCGTTCGGGGGTGAGCTGGCCGTCGCCCGCCGAGGCGGTGACCAGGAGCAGGGCGAGGCGCCGGTCCAGGCGGGTCGGCGTCCAGCGGCCCGCCGTCAGGTCGACGGACAGATCCTTCGCCATGCCGGTGGGGGTGGCGTGGGCGGGGGTGGGGGTGGGGCTGGGGGTCTTCATGGGGTGATTTTGCGCCTTTCGTGCGGGCCCCGTGGGGAATGCGGTGTGGGCGCGTACTCCTCGTTGCCGGGAGGAGTACGCGCCCACGGGCACCGAAGGCGGGGTGGATCCGTGCGACGGGGGCGGGCGCCGGGTCCTTTCCCGTACCCGCTTGGGCGGGGCCGGGACCGCTCTTCGGTGGTTCTTGGGTGGGCCGGGTCAGCTCGTCGTCGCGGTCTTGCGGCCGGTGACGGCGCGCAGGAGGACGGCGAGGGCGACCAGGACGATGCCGAGCCAGACGACGCTGGTGACGCCGGTGTGGTCGGCGAACAGGCCGCCGATGAGGGCGCCCAGGGCGATGCAGGTGTTGTACGCCATCGTGTTGAGCGACATGGCGGCTTCGAAGGTCTCGGGCGCGGCGGCGAGCGTCATGTTGATCTGGCTGAGCTGGACGACGCCGAAGGCGACGCCCCACAGGACCATGGCGGCGATGACGCCGATGTCGTTCGTGCCGATGAGCAGCAGCATGACGAGCGCGGCGATCAGGAGCAGGCCGCCGGCCACGAAGCTGCCCTTGAGGCTCTTGTTGACGGTCTGGCCGCCGACGAAGTTGCCGATCGCGCCGCCGACGCCGAAGACGATGAGGACGACGGTGATGAAGCCGACCGTGGCGGAGGTGGTCTCCTCCAGGTAGGGGCGGACGAAGGTGTAGGCGCCGAAGTGTCCGAGGACGAAGAGCACGACCATGATCAGGACGACGCGCAGCTGCACGTTCTTGACGGGCAGGGTGAACACCTCGCGGACCGAGACCGCGTTCGCGGACGGCAGGGAGGGGATCGTGAAGGCGACGGCGAGGAACACCAGCGCGCTCAGCCCGGACCAGATCAGGAAGGTGGTGCGCCAGTCGCCGGCGCTTTCGAGGAGCGTGCCGAGCGGGATGCCGACGACGGTGGCGATCGCGATGCCGGACATCACCACGGCGGCGGCCTTGTTGGCCTGCTTCTCGGGGACGATCCGCATCGCCATGCTGACGCCGATCGCCCAGAACACGCCGCTGGCGAAGCCCATGATCAGGCGGGTGCCGAGGATGAGGGGGTAGTTCGGGGCGATCGAGGTGACCAGGTTGCCGACGGCGAGGACGGCGAGGAGCGCGGTCAGCAGCTTGCGCCGGTTGACGCGGCGGGTCCAGGCCACGATGAACGGCACGCCGAGGCCGGCCGCGACGCCCTGGGCCGTCACCATCAGGCCGGCCGCGCCGACGGAGACGTGCAGGCTCTCGCTGAGCGGGGTGAGCAGGCCGATCGGCATGAGCTCGGTGGTGAGGAAGACGAACAGGCTGGCGGTGATGGCGGCCACGCCCAGCCATCCCCTGGCCGGGGACACCTGCTGCGGCGCCGCGACGGGCGCGTTGGTCTCTTCTTGAATCGTCATGTCATCTCTCCGGATGCGGGGTCGGCGGGGCTGCCGCCGTGGTGAGGTGCGCCCGCCGTGATCCGCTGGGTGCTGGCGAGGGGTGGTGCCGGGTTCGTGACGGGGGTCTGCCCGTGCTCGTGCCCGCCGGGGCCGGGGTCCTCGGGCTTCTTCTTCGGCGGGCGGGGCTGGCCCAGCAGGATCGCCAGGAAGATGACGGCCACACCGAGGAGTTGGAGGGCGGACAGCGTCTGGTCCTTGAAGAGGTAGCCGAGGAGCGCCGCCACGACCGGGCTGCCCAGCGCGAGGAAGGAGACCGCGACGGCCGGCAGGCGTTCGATGCCCCGGAACCAGATGATGTAGCTGAGGACCGCGCCGAGGGTGATGAGGTAGGCGAAGCCGGCGACGTTGGTGCCGGTGAGCGTGGTGGGGAGGTCTTCGAGGGTCAGCCAGAACGGCAGCAGGAGCAGGCCTGCCACGGTGAGCTGCCAGCCGGTGAAGGTGAGCAGGCTGACGCCTTCGGGCCTGCCCCACCGTTTGGTCAGGGTGATGCCCGACGCCATGCACAGTGCTCCGCCGACCGCGGCGAGGACTCCCACCGCGTCGAGGGAGCCCGTGCCCTTGAAGACGAGGAGCACGACGCCCACGGCGCCCAGGACGCAGGCCACGGCGGACAGGGCTCTGAGCCGTTCGCCGAGGAAGAGGGCGGCGAGGATCACGACGAACATGGGCTGCGCCGACATGATCATGGCGGCGACGCCGCCGGGCAGCCGGTAGGCCGCCACGAAGAGCAGGAAGTTGAAGGCGCCGATGTTCAGCACGCCGAGGACCAGCGCGCGCCACCACCAGACGCCGGCCGGGAGCTTGCGGCCGAGGGCCAGCAGGACCAGGCCGCCGGGCAGGGCCCGCATGGTGGTCGCGAGCAACGGCCGGTCCGGCGGCAGCAGTTCGGTGGTCACCAGGTAGGTGCTGCCCCAGACGGCCGGCGCCAGGCCGGTCACGGCCGCCGTCAGGACGTTCTGTCCGTTCTTCATCTCGCCTCGCATCCCGTCTTCATCTCGCCTCGCTCCCGCCGGGTCAGTCGAAGATCGGGTCGCGGTCGCGGCCGCGCTTGAGCTCGAAGAAGCCGTCGGTGCTCGTCACCGCGAGCACGCCGTCCCAGAGCTTCCCGGCGGCCTCGCCCCGGGGGGCGGGGGTGAGGACGGGGCCGAAGAACGCCATCGGTTCGCCGTCCGGGCCGGGTACGTGGATGACGGGGGTGCCGACCTCGGAGCCGACCGGGTCCATCCCCTCGTGGTGCACGGCCCGCAGCTTGGTGTCCCAGGAGGTGTCCTCGGCGGCGTCGATGAGGTCGGCGGGCAGGCCCGCCTCGGCGAGGGCGGCGCTGATCATGTCGTGGCCCAGGCCGGCCTTCTCGTGGTGGATCAGCCGGCCCATCGCCTCGTAGAGCGGGCGCAGGACCTCTTCGCCGTGCGCGTGCTGGGCGGCGACGCACACCCGGACGCAGGCCCAGCCGTCGATCATGCCCTGGCGGTACTTCTCCGGGACCTCGCGGCCCTCGTTGAGGACCGACAGGCTCATGATGTGGAACCGCGTCTGGACGGGGCGGACCTGCTCCACCTCCAGCATCCAGCGCGAGGTGATCCAGGCCCAGGGGCAGCGCGGGTCCACCCACATGTCGGCGATCGTGGTCTCGGTGCGCGCCGGCGTGGTGCTGGTGCTGGTGCTCATGGCGGGTGCTCGTCCTTTCGGTGTCGCGGGCACGTGGGCGCGCGGGCAGGACCCGGCCGGGCCGGGGAGGGCCCGGAACGGGGTGCGCTCGGATGCGTTCACGTGCGGGAAGGGGAGGGCGCGGCCGCGCGGCGCGGGCGCATGTGGTGTGTGCCTGCCGTGTGCGGTCCTGATCAGTCTCGGCCCACCGGTATTGATGAGTCCAACACATGCTTGTCACGCTATGCATCTCGTATCGAGATGGATGAGGATGGGGTGATGGAGCTTCAGCAGATGCGGTACGTGGTCGCCGTGGCCGAGACCAACAGCTTTACGAGAGCGGCTCAGCGCTGTCTGGTGGTGCAGTCCGCGCTCAGCCACCAGATCGCGCGGCTGGAGAAGGAGCTGGGCGCCCGGCTCTTCGAACGCACCAGCCGCCGGGTGCGGCTGACGGCTGCGGGCGAGGCGTTCCTGGTGTCGGCCCGCCAGTGCCTGGACGCGGCGGAGCGGGCCGCCGCCGAGGTCGCGGCGACCGTCGGGGAGGTCCGCGGCCGGCTCGCGCTGGGGCTGATCCCCACCGTCGCCGCCGTGGACGTCCCGGCCGTCCTCAGGGAGTTCCACCGGCGCCACCCCAAGGCGCGGATCAGCCTCAGCGTGGGGGCGAGCGACGAGCTGGTCGAGCGGGTCAGGCAGGGCGAGATCGAGGTCGCGTTCCTCGGCATCCCCGTGACCGCCCGCCCCCGGGGCGTCATGGCCCGTGAGCTGAACCGGGAACAGCTGGTCGCCGTCGTCTCGCCCGACCATCCGCTCGCCGGGGAGAGCGCGGTGGGCCTGCAGCGGCTGTCGGCGGAGGTGTTCGTCGACCTTCCCGCGAAGACCGCCGGGCGGGCCCAGTCCGACCTGGCCTTCGCCGCGGCCGGTCTGACCCGCGAGGTCGCCTTCGAGGTGACCAACGCCGACTACCTGGCCCGGCTGGTCGGCGCCGGCCTCGGGGTGGCGCTGCTCCCGCCCACGTACGTCGCGGGCCTGACCGGCCTGGTGACGATCGAGGTCGCGGACGCGCCGTCCCGCGCCGAGTACGTGATCTGGGGCCGCGACGGCCGCACTCCGGCGGCCGCCGCGTTCCTCGACCTGCTGGGCATCGAGGAGGAGACGGCCGGGGCGGGGCGGCCCGCCTCCGGCTGAGGCGAGGAGGGGCGGGGCGCTGACCGCCGGGCGGGCCGGGCAGACCTCCCGGCTCTGCCCCGCTCCCCCGGCCCGGCCTACTCCCCCTGTCTGGGCCAGGTGCCGATCTCCTCGGCCGCCCGTGGTCCGTAGGTCCGCAGGAGTCGTTCCGTCAGGTCGCCGGGCAGCAGTTTGTACTCCTGGGTGCCGGTCGACTCCAGGACCACTGTGGCCAGGGCGCAGCCGAGTTGGGCGGCGCGTTCGTGGGGCAGTGACCGGGAGTGGCCGGCGAGGAAACCGGCGCGGAAGGCGTCGCCGACGCCGGTGGGGTCGGCGGGGTGGGCGGTGGTGACGGCGGGGACGTGCCGGGCGGGGTGGCCGGCGGTGAGGATCGAGACGCCGTCGGCGCCGCGGGTCACGATCCACGCGCCGACCCGGTGAAGTACCTCCGTCTCGCTCCAGCCGGTCAGCTGCCGCAGGAGTGCGCTCTCGTAGGCGTTGGTGAACAGGAACCGGGCGCCGTCGACGAGCAGGCGGGCCGATTCCCGGTCCAGGCGGGCCAGTTGCTGGGAGGGGTCGGCCGCGACGGGGAGGCCGGCCGTGTGGGCGGCCGCGGTGTGGCGGACCATCGCCTCCGGCTCGTCGGGGCCGATCAGGACGAGGTCGAGGGGGCCGGTGCGGTCCGCGACCTCGGCGAGGTCGATCTCCCGGGCCTCCGCCATGGCGCCGGGGTAGAAGGACGCGATCTGGTTGTGGTCGGTGTCGGTGGTGCACATGAAGCGGGCGGTGTGGCGGGTCGCGCTGCGCCGGACCGCGGTGGTGTTCACGCCGTGGGCGCGCAGCCGGGCGTCGTACTCGGCGAAGTCGGTTCCGGCGGCGCCGACCAGGACCGGGGTCAGGCCGAGCAGGCCCAGGCCGAAGCAGATGTTCGCGGCGACGCCGCCGCTGCGGACCTGGAGGTCGTCGACGAGGAAGGACAGCGAGATCGTCGCGAGGTGCTCGGGCAGGAGCTGGTCGGTGAAGCGGCCGGGGAAGGTCGCCAGGTGGTCGGTGGCGATGGAGCCGGTGACGGCGATGTTCATGGGCGGCCGGTCTCTCCCGTCGTGCGTGCGGGCGGGCGGGTGGACAAGGGGGCGTGGCCCGGGGCCTCCCCCGGAGAGGGAGGGAGGCCCCGGGCCACGAGAGGGGTGTGCGGGGGTGTGCGGGTCAGGAGAGGCGGTGCACGGTGAAGTCGACGGGGACGTCGAAGACGGGCTGGGTGGTGGAGAGGACCACCTTGCGGTCGAAGCCCTCGTCGGCGATCAGCTTCTCGAAGTACTCCACGTCGCCCATGGTGCTGAAGAACATGATCATGCGTCCGTTCTCCGTGAGGTGGGCGCGGGCCTCGCGGAAGAAGCGGGTCAGGGCCTGGTAGCCGGCGTCGGTGCCGGCGACGTCGGCGTAGTCGGCGGCGGCGAACCACTGGAAGGGCGGGTTGAAGATGATCAGGTCGAAGCGGCCCTCGACCGCGTCGAAGACGTCGCTCTCGCGGGCCTCGACGCGGTCGGCGACGCCGTTGAGCTGTGCGTTGGTGCGCACGGCGGCGACGGCGTACGGGTTGAGGTCGACGGCCAGGACGTCGGCGCCCTTCTTCGCGGCGATGAGCGCGAGCGAGCCGCTGCCGGTGCCCATGTCGAGGACCTTGTCGCCGGGCTGGACCTCGGCGAAGACGGCGCCGCCGAGCATCGGGGAGACGGGGCAGGGGGTCATGACCTGGGAGGGGACGCGCAGGGTGAGGCCGAGGAACGGGTGGGTCTGCTCGCCTTCCTCGCCGCCGGAGTGCGCGGCCATGGTCTGGCGCAGTCCTTCGATCTCCTTCACGCGCTCGGTGGAGATGAGCGGGCGGTAGGACGCGGCCTGGGTGGCGGACTGGGTGTCGAGCTTCGTCATGGTGTCGTGTCCATTCCTGTGTGGTGGGAGTCAGGCGGCTTTGAGGCGGGCGTGGGCGGCGGCGAGGCGGCCGCCGACCTCGGCGGTGGAGGCGAGGACGGCCATGTTGGCCCGGGAGGAGCGGCCGTCGGTGGCCGCGTCGACCGCGCGCATGAGGTATTTGGTGATGGCCTGGCCGCGGATGTTGTCGCGGTCGGCGGCGGCCATGGCCTCGGTGATCGCGGCGTCGACCTCGTCGCTGTCGATCGCTTCCTCGGGCCGTACGGGGGTGGTGATGAGGAAGGAGCTGTGGTTGCCGAGCGCCCAGTGGTTCTCGACCGACCGGGCGATCACCTCGTCGTCGTCCAGCCGCATCGGGCTGGGGAAGCCGCTGGAGAGGCAGTAGAAGGCGGGGAAGTCGTCGGAGCGGTAGGAGACGACGGGGACGCACTGGGTCTCCAGGTACTCCAGTGTCAGGCCGAGGTCGAGGATCTTCTTCGCCCCCGCGCACACCACCGCGACCTTGGAGCGGGTGAACTGGATGAGGTCGGAGGAGACGTCCATGGTCCGTTCGGCGCCGCGGTGCACTCCGCCGATGCCGGCCGAGGAGAAGAACGCGATGCCGGCGCGTTCGGCGGCCACCAGGCAGGAGGCGACGGTCAGCGCGCCCATGCGGCCCTGGGCCAGGACGACGGGCATGTCCCGGCTGGAGACCTTGGGGATGCCGGGCGTGGAGGCGAACCGGTCGATGTCGGCGTCGGTCATGCCGACCTTGATCCGGCCGCCGTCGACGGCGATGGTCGCCGGGACCGAGCCGCCGGCGCGGACGGCCTGTTCGACCTTGCGGGCGGTGGCGGCGTTGTCCGGGTAGGGCAGGCCGTGGGTGATGACGTTGGACTCCAGGGCCACGACCGGGCGGCCCTCGTGCAGGGCGTCGGCCACCTCGTCGCTGAAGTCGAGCGGGATGCCCGCGGAGGAACCCTGGAAGGCGCCCGGGGAGGAAGGGGAGGAGGGAGAGCTCACGGTCGCCTTCTCAGTGGGTGTGGGTGTCGGCGTCGGTGACGGTGTCGGTCACGGTGACGGTGTCGGTGTCGGGGCCGTAGTCGGGGACCTTCCGTAGGACGTGCCGGCGGTTGAGGATCTCCGGGATGTAGACCTCCTCGGTCCACAGCTCCGCGTCGACCGGCTCGATCGCGATCGACACCACCGACTCGTCGCAGCCGAACGCGTCGGTCACGGCCTTGGTCACCGAGGCCACCAGCTCGGACTGCTGGGCGTCGCTGAGCGGCATCGGGAAGTGCTTGATGTTGATGTGCGGCATGACGGTGTCCTTCCGGGTCGTCAGGCGCCGGCGGATGGCCGTCGCGAGCTCGTCTACGTCCGGGTCCCTGAGCAGGGAGTAGTGGTCGGCCCGCAGCTCGACGACGGTCGGCGGGGCGGTGAGGTGGCCGCTGCTCTCGTCGAGGAACCCGTACTCGTCGCCTTGCGCCTTGAAGACGGTCAGCGGCGCCGCGACCTTCCGTTCGCGCAGTTCGCGGAAGGTGTAGCTGAACTCGAAGGTCAGCGCGACGATCCGGATGATCCGCAGGACGAAGTCGCGGTCGGCTCCGGGGACCTTGTCGGCGACGAAGTCGGCGAAGGACTCCTCGTCGCCGGCCGCCGCCAGGCAGCGGGCCGTCGTCTCCTCGTCGATCCGGCCGGTGAACACCGAGAGCAGGATGGCGACGAAGGCCGGGTCGGTGTACGAGGCGGTGCGCCGGTCCGGGCCCGGGGTACGGGTCTTGGGGGCGCCCGGCGCGATCAGGAAGACGTGGTCGACGGTGTGCCCGGCCTGCTCCAGCTGGTAGGCGGCCTCGAACGCGACGCGGGCGCCGAAGGAGTAGCCCCACAGGGTGTAGGGGCCTTCCGGCTGCCGGGCGGTGAGGGCCTTCACGTCCTGGGCGGCCATCTCCCGGATCGTCTCGTACGGTGCCTCGCCGGGGTTGATGCCGTGGGCCTGCACGCCGAGGAACGGCCGGTCCAGGCCGAGGCGTTCGGCCAGGAGCCGCAGGTTCATCGGGTAGCCGCCCAGGCCCGGCCAGCAGTGGACGGGGCGTCCCGTGCCCTGCCGGAGCAGGACCAGGCGCGAGGAGGAGGCGGCGGCCGGGTCGCCGAGGAGGCGGCGGGCGAGGCCTTCCACGGTCGGCGAGGTGAAGACGGTCTCCAGCGGCAGGCCGGATCCGAAGGCCCGGTTGATGTGGTGGATCAGGGAGACGGCGAGCAGCGAGTTGCCGCCGCAGGCGAAGAAGTCGTCCTGGACGGAGACGCTCTGCTGCTTCATCACGCGCTTCCACAGCTCCGCGACGCGGCGTTCGGTCTCGTCGCGGGGGGCGACGAAGGGGCGGTCGGCGGCGCCGACGTCGACGGTGTCCAGGGCGGCGAGCGCCTTGAGGTCGATCTTCCCGTTGGCGGTGGTCGCCAGCCGGTCCAGGACGACGACCTTGTTCGGGATCATGTAGTCCGGCAGGTAGTTGACGAGGTCGTCGCGGATGAGCTCGGCCGGGCCCCGCATGTGGACCGCGTCCTCGCGCATGCCCTCGTGGCGGCGCTGCTCGCCGCTGACGCGTCCGCCGACGAAGAAGTACGAGGCTCCGCGGGGCCGGTCCAGGTCGCGCAGGACGGCGTCGATGCGGCGGGCGGAGGGCAGGTCGTCGCCACTGTGGGAGCTGTAGCCCGAGGACATGAAGCCGAGGTCGAGGTCGTTCATCGACAGACGCTGGAGGGTGCGGCCGAGGTCGATGTAGCGGCGCCAGTGTTCGGGGGTGCGGCTGATCGCGGAGATCCCGAAGCCGGCCCGGTCGTAGACGGCCTGGTTGATGGCGATGACGTGCTTGCGCAGGATCAGGTCCGGGGAGACCGGCAGGAGCCGGCCGTCCTCGTGGACGTACTGGCCGGGCGGCTTGTCCAGGCCGCGGCCGGGGTGGATCTGGACGTACAGGTCGACGTCGGGGTCGGTGCGGGGCCCGGCGTAGGGGACGAGGTCGTAGGCGCCGAGGTAGTGGTCGGCGGCGGCGACCCGCAACCGGTCCTTGGTCTGCGGAGTGAAGGGGGCGGGGGTGATGTCGAGGCCGTGGGCGGGCAGGACCTCTTCGAGGAGCCCGACGATGTGGCCGGCCTCGATCTCCAGGACTTCCCTGATGTTCTTCTTGTAGACGGGCTCGATGGCGCCGTGGCGGCCGAGGAAGTGCAGCCGGATCCGCGGCTCCCCGGCCCGCTCCCCTGTCTGCGTCCCGCTCTGCGTCCCGGTGGTGGTCTCCCCCGCTGCGGAGACCAGGACGAGGCGGTGGTCGACGGGGTGGTGGTAGTGGATGCCGGGGGCGATGCCGGGGAAGCCGGTGATCTCCACGTACACCTGGGTGGCGTAGAGGGAACCGGGCGAGGCGTAGGCGTACTTGGGGAGCAGGCGGTCGGGGCTGTGGTGCGGGCCGAGGGTGCGCAGGATCGCGCCCAGTCCGGTGAGGTCGAGGTCGGCGAGGCCGCGGGCGCGGGGGGCGGGGGCGGGGCGGCGGGCCAGCAGCTTCAGGAGGTCGGCCTCGGTGACCGGGGCGGCGCCTTCGTAGAAGCGGTAGGTCTTGCGGGCGAAGGCCTGGGCGCGCTGGGCGGGTGTGGCGGTGCGGCCGGGCAGGTCGAGGGAGGGACGGGCCTTCAGGTCGGCGGTGGTGCGGATGCCGGGGTTGGACAGCTGGGCCTTGACCTGGAGCTTGCTCTCCTTGGACTGGTGGTGGGCGCCGTGGCTGCCCTGGTCCATGAGGGCGGCTTCCCTGGGGTCGAGTTCGACGCAGGCGATCAGGTTCTGGAAGCCGGTTCTCGGGTCGTCCTTGACCAGGACGGCCGCGTGCCGGACCCAGTCGTGGGTCTCGATGGCGAGCCGGATCTCGTCGAGCTCCACCCGGAACCCGCGCAGTTTGACCTGGTTGTCGGCGCGGCCGACGAACTGGACGGTGCCGTCGGCGTTCCAGGAGGCGAGGTCGCCGGTGCGGAAGAGGCGGCCGGGGCCGAAGGGGTTGTCGCTGAAGCGTTCCTCGGTCAGGTCGGGGCGGTGCAGGTAGCCGCGGGCGACCTGGACGCCGCCGATGTACAGCTCGCCGGTCTCGCCGGCGGCGAGTTCGGTGAGGCCGGGGCCGAGGATGTGGTACTCGGTGGCGTCGGCCGGGGCGCCGATGGAGATCGAGCGGGGGCCGTCGTCGAGGGTGGAGGTCGGCACGCGGAACGACGAGGAGTTGATGGTGCACTCGGTCGGCCCGTACAGGTTGACCAGTTCGCAGCCGGGGAGGGTCTGCAGGAAGGTGCGGGCCAGGGTCTGGGAGAGGACCTCGCCGCCGGTGAAGACCTGCCGGAGGGTGTCGCAGGTGTCGAACTCCTCGGTGTCCAGGAGGGCTTGGAGGAGGGTCGGGACGCACTGGAGGGTGGTCACGCCGTGGGCGCGGATCGTGCCGAGGAGGCGTTCGGTGTCCCGGTGGATGCCGGGGCCGCCGACGACGAGGAGGGAGCCGACGGCGGGGGCGAGGACCTCCCACTGGGCGGCGTCGAAGCTGATGGGCGTCTTGTGGAGGATGACGCGGGTGCGGTCGATGCCGTGGGCGGTGCGCAGCCAGGTCATCTGGGAGGCGATGGAGCGGTGTTCGATCATGACGCCCTTGGGGCGGCCGGTGCTTCCCGAGGTGTAGATGACGTAGGCGAGGGAGCCGGGGTCGATGCCCGTGTCCGTGTACGTGCTCGTGTACGGGTCCGTGCCGGGGGTGTCGGCGGCGGCGTCGGCGTCTTCGATGCGGAGGATCGTGGTGCCGGCGGGGGCCAGGGCCGTCAGGCGCTCGACGAGGTGGCCGTGGGCGACGATCACCTTCGTACCGGAGTGCTCGATCATGTAGCGCAGTCGCTCTTCGGGGTACTCCGGGGCGAGCGGCAGGTAGGCGCCGCCGGCGAGGAGGACGCCCCAGACGCCGGTGACCAGTTCGGCGGAGGGTTCGACGAACAGTCCCACGCAGCTGTCCGCCGCCACGCCGGTCTCGCTGAGGCGTGCGGCGAGTCCTCGGCTTCGCCCGACCAGTTCGGCGTAGGTGAGGTGCTGGTCGCCGCTGATCACGGCGGTGTCGCCGGGGCGTTCGGCGGCGGTGCGCAGGAGCAGGTCGGGCAGGAGTAAGGGGCGTATGGCCGGGCCCCGGCCGGACGCGTCGGTAGGCAAGGTGAGTCCCCCTGGAAGCGGAATGCGTGTGGTCGGCGGCCGGATGTCAGCGGCCGGGTGTCAGCGTTCGGCGGCTTGGGCGGTGCGGCCCCTGCGCAGGGCGTCGGCGACGTCGAGCATCCGGCGGGTCTGGTGGGCGAGGGCGGCGAGGTTGTCGTCGGTGACGTTCTCCGCGAGGCGGCCCGGGATCGCCTGGCGTCCGGAGACGGAACTGACGCCGTAGGGATTGCCGTTGCTGGGCGTCTTCATGATGTCGTCGGTGACGCCGGGCGGGACGATGATCCCGCCCCAGTGGCAGAAGACGGTGTTGAGGGAGAGGATCGTCGCCTCCTGGCCGCCGTGCGGGGCGCCGGTGGAGGTGAAGGCAGACATGACCTTGCCGTCGAGGCCGCCGCGGGCGTTGAGGGGCCAGGCGAGGTCGATGAAGTGCTTGAGCGGCGCGGGGATCATGCCGAACCGGCCGGGGCCGCCGAGCAGGATCGCGTCGGCCCAGGCCAGGTCGTCGACGCCGGCGGCCGGGATGTGGGCGATGGCCGCGACGTTCTCCCGCCAGGCCTCGGTCCACTCGGTGAACTCGGGGGCCAGGGTGGCGTCGACGTACTCGGGGACCCGGCGCAGCCGGACCTCGGCGCCCGCCTTGACGGCGGCCTCTTCCGCGGCCAGGGCGAGCTTGTGGACGTTGCCGGTGCCGGAGTAGTAGACGATGGAGATCTTCGTGGTCGGCGAGGACGCGCCGGTGGTGGACACGGGAGTGCTCCCTTGGGCGAAGGCCGGAAGAAGAGGGGGCCGGAGCGGCGGTTTCCCGGCGCACGCAGTACCGGGTACGGAGTACCGGGTACGGGATGCCGGGTACGGGATGCCGGGTACGGCGTGCGGGGGTACGGGGTACCGGGTGCGGGGTGCCGCGCGCTCCGGCGGGGAGAAACGTTTCGTTCAGGCGGGCAGGTCGGTGCCGAAGTAGCGGTCGCCGAAGTCGCCGATGCCCGGGAGCATGAACGCGTTCTCGTTGAGGCGTTCCTCGACGGAGGAGGTCACGATCCGCACCGCCGGGTGGCGGTCGTGGACGGCCTTGATTCCCTCGGGGGCGGAGAGCAGGTTCACGAAGACGATGTTCTCCTCCGGCACGCCGTGGTCGAGGAGGACGCCGAGGGCGGCGAGCGCGGAGCCGCCGGTGGCGAGCATGGGGTCGAGGAGCAGGACGTGTCCCTCGCCGATGCCGGCCGGCAGGGCCTCGTAGTACAGGTGCGGGAGTTTGGTGGCCTTGTCCCGCTGGATGAGGATCTTGCCCAGGCGGGTCTCGGGCGCCATCAGGCGCAGCTCGGACTCCATGCTGTCGCCGGCGCGGACGACGGACACGCCGTAGACGGGTCCGGCGGGGGCCAGGCCGTGGTAGGTCCGGCCGACGGGAGTGGTGACGTCGCGGGGCACGTGCGGGAGCAGGCCGAGCGCGGCGTCGAGGAGCTGGCGGATGATGCGGGCGGCGGTAGGGACGAACTCCTCGCGCCGGGCCTGGCGGTCGCGGACGACCGTGTGCAGGGCGCGCAGCCGGTCGGTCTGGGGCAGGAGGTGGACGACGCCCGTCTGCGGCCGGGTGTGGGTGGCCATCAGGAGGCGTTCCGTCCGTCCTCGGCGGCGACCTTGGCGAAGGCGGCGCGGGCTTCCTTCACGAAGGTGCGGACCTTGAGGCGGTCCTTGCGGCGGGTGGCGGGGTCCTCCAGGCCGGTGTGGGCGTCGACGGCGGCGGGGCGGACGGCCTCGATGGCGGCGGCGACGTTCTCGGGGGTCAGGCCGCCGGCCAGCATGAGGGGCTTGGGCGAGATCCGTACGAGTTCGGCGCTGACGGCCCAGTCGTGGGTCAGGCCGGTGGCGCCCTTGGCTCCGGTGGCCGGGTTGAAGCTGTCGGTGATGAACATGTCGACCCACTCGGCGGAGCTCTCGACGATCTCGCGGAGCTCGTCGATGTTGTCCGTCTTCACCACGAGGCTCTTGAGGACGTAGAGGTCGGGGGCGAGGGTGCGCAGGCGGCGCAGCTCGGCGGGGGTGACGTCGCCGTGGAGCTGGATGGCGCCGACGCCCATGTCGGAGCAGAAGGCGGCGATCTCGTCGGCGTCGGTCAGGTAGGTGATGATGACGCCCTTGGTGCCGGGCTGGATCGCCTTGACGATGGCGGCGGCGTCGGCCTCGGTGAGGTCCTCGTTCTTGGCCGGCAGGCGCAGGGCGAAGCCGAGCCAGTCGGTGCCCTCCTCGATGATGAGGTCGGCCTCGGACTGGTCGATGACGCCGGCGACCTGGATCAAGCCGTACATGTCTGCCTCCTTGGGCCCGGGCCGCGGGGCCGGGGCCGGTCTGCGACGGGTGGGATGCGGTGCGGTGACGGCGGGATGCGCGCCGGGGACGGTTCAGCGCGGGGCCGTTCAGCCCGGGGCTTTGGGGCCAAGGACCGTTCGGCCGGGGGCTGTTCGGCGGGGGGCTGTTCAGCCGGTGATGGCGGCCCGGGCGAGTTCGGCGAGGACGAGGCGGGCCACGGGGGCGGCGGAGGCGGGGTTCTGCCCCGTGACGACCCGGCCGTCGTTCTGGGTGTGGGCCTCGTACATGGGTGCCTTGGTGTGCAGGGCGCCGGTTTCCTTCAGCCGGTCCTCCAGGAGGAAGGGCATGACCTCGACGAGGCCGAGGGAGTTCTCCTCCTCGTTGCTGAAGGAGGCGACCTTCCGGCCCTGGACGAGGGGGGTGCCGTCGGGCAGGCGCAGGTTGACCAGGGCGGCCGGGCCGTGGCAGACGGCGGAGATGACGCCGCCGCGGCCGTGGATGTCCATGGCGATGCGGGCCAGGTCCGGGGAGTCGGGGAAGTCCCACATGGCGCCGTGGCCGCCGACGTAGAAGATCGCGGCGTAGGCGGCGGGGTCGACGTCGGCGGCGCGGCGGGTGGCGACGAGTTTGGCCTTGACGGTCTCGTCGGCGAGGAAGCCGGTGATCTCCGGGTCGTTCTCCTCGCCGTCGAAGACGACGGCGGGCGGTTCGCCGCCGCGCACGGAGACGAAGTCGACGTCGTGGCCGGCGCCGGTGAAGACGTTGTAGGGGTGGGCGGCCTCGGAGACGCTGTAGCCGGTCCGTTCGCCGGTCTCCCCCAGGGTGTCGTGGCTGCTGACGGCGAGCAGGATCTTGGCCATGGTTCCTCCCGGGAATCGCTGTGGGGTGTGCTCTGGGGTGGTGGGGCGGGCCCTGCCGAGGGGCGGGGCCGCGCCCGGGGTGGGGGTGGTGAGGGCCGGGTGGGTCAGACCTTGTGGATGAAGTCCTGGACAAGCTTCACGAATTCGACCGGCTTCTCGAAGATGACCATGTGTCCGCTGTCGATCTCGGTGTAGGCGGCGCCGGGGATGGCGGCGGCCAGTTCGCGGGAGTGCTCGGCGGGGACGGCGGAGTCCGGGTACGGGGCGAGGACGAGGGTCTCGGCCCGGACCTGGCCGACCAGGTCGCGGATGTCGACGTTGACGAGGAGTTCGAGCTGGCGGATCCGGCCCTGGGAGGGGCTGAGTTCGGCGCCGAGGTTCTCGACATCCTTCAGGCTGGGCTGGCTGCGCACGAAGCGGGGGCTGAAGGCGGTGGTGCTGAGCACGCGGCCGAAGGCCATGGGGTCGTGCTTCTGGCTGAGGGTCAGGCCGATGAGGTTCTCGATGTAGAGGTCGGTCTTGACCAGGCCGCCGACGGGGACGAGGCGGCGGACGAGGGCGGGGTGGAGGGCGGCGGTGGCGGCGACGACGGCGCCGCCGAGGGAGAAGCCGACCAGGTCCACGGGGCCGAGGCCGGCGTGCTCGATGACGGCGGCGACCTCGTTCGCGAGCTGTTCGACGGTCAGGGGGGTGCCGTCGTCGGTCGCGGCCTCGCTGCCGGACAGCTCGGGGAGGATGACGGTGTTGCGGCGGGCGAACTCCTCGACGAGGTGGCCGAAGGTGACCTGGCCGCCCTTGCCCACGCCGTGCACCAGCACCAGGGCCGGACCCTCGCCGGTCACGGTGTAGTGGATGCGGGAGTTACCGACGGAGATGGCGGGCATGACGGATCGCCTCCTGTGACGACGTGAAAAAAAGGGGAACATAAGGGACCGGATATCCGGCGGAGGGCGACGGAGGGGTTGCCCGGAATGTTTTCGTCGCATTCCGGTCCGCTGCGCCGTTGTGCGGCGCGAGCAGGCCTCCGCATTTCCGCCCGTGCGGATACGCGGGAATTTCGGCAACGCCGTCCGGTGTGGTCCAGGACCGGACGGATGGGGCGGGCCCGGAAAAAGTGGGCCGTCGACCGTGGCGCCCGAAAAGGGCCGGTGTTGCCGCACCGGTTCTTCGGACGTGGCGCACATGCGGTTGCGAGGGGCGGGCACGCTGCGGGGACCCGGGAGAGGGCGCTGAACTCGTGCCATCTCCCCGGCCTTTGAGGTGGGAGGGCCGTGCGACACCACGACCCCGATCACCTGGAGTAGAATTTATCTACTTCCCGAGATCCCGTCAAGCTCTCCTGGATCGCGCGAGGGTGACTCGACCGGATCGCGCGAAGGTGGGCCGGCGACCGGGCAACCGCCCCCCGTCGCGCGGCCGGAGCGCCCGTCCGGCGGGAAAGGGGATCCGTCCGCGCCCGCCGCCGCGCGGGGGACGAAAAAGGGGGAATTGCGCCTCGCGGCAATCGGAGGGGTCTGCCCGCACAGCCGCGCGGGACATGCCCCGAGGGGTCACAAGATTATGCCGAAGACCCGGATATCAAGACCTTCCGCCAGCCAGGCCCTATAATTTCTTCACACCTCATCGCTATGGAGTACCCCCTATGCCCGACCGCGTGTTCGACGGCAATAAGTTGCGTCGCCTCCGTGTCGCCAAAGGCCTTTCACAGACCAGCCTGGCCGTCGGGCTTCACGTGAAGGTGAACGCCGTCTATCGCTGGGAGAAGGGATTGGCGTCTCCCCCTCCGGAACGGCTGTCGGCGATCGCCGCATTTCTGGACGCCGATCTCGACGAACTCTTTCCGCGCTCCGGACCGCCGAATCTCGCCGACCTGAGATGCGACGCGGGGATGACCCAGGCGGACACGGCGCAGCACACCAACACCTCCTCCCCCATGCCCGTACGGGCCGCGGAGCAGGGCCGGCGGCCGCTGTCGGAGCAGGCGGTGGCGGCGCTGGCGGCCGCCTACGGGGTGACCCGCGCCGAACTCCTCGCCGCCCAGAGGCGTTCCTTCGGGCAGCCCGAGGAGCCGGCGCCGGAGCCCTCCGAGGACGGCGCCCGCGTCGCACGGAAGCTGGAGTCCCTGCGCAGGGAGGTCTACGGGGGCCAGGCGCCCTCCGACGCGCACCTGGCGGCCGAGGGGAACCGCAAGGCCGGCGCGGAGGTACTCACCGAGGCGGCGGTCCGGGCGCTGCGGGCCGGGGAGGTCGCCGAGCCGGCGGGTGAGGTGCTCGACGCGCTGGCGCTCGCCTTCGACGTGCCGCCGGTCTACTTCCGGCAGGACGATCCCGAGGTCGACTCGCTGATCCTGTCGACCCGGGCCGTGCGCAACAAGTTCACCGTGATGGTCGCGCGCGGCGCGGGGCAGGACGTGCCCGGCGAGCCCTGGGACGAGCTGCGGGCCTTCATCGGGGAGACGATGCGGGAGATCCTCGCCGGCGACGAGAACGGGCGCCCGGCGTAGCCCCTCCCCCGGCCCGAACGACCAGCGCCCACCCCCTTAACTCTGCCCGTTTTTCAGGGGTGTTCACGGACCGATCGCCGGTGTTCCCCTGTGGAGTGAGACGCGCAGGGCCGAACCCGCGCCGACGGGCCGCTGCCGGCGTCTGCGGCTGATGTACCGCGCCGCCTTGTCGGCCCGCAGTTCGACCAGCACGTCGCGCTCCAGCGGATCGGGGGCGGTGAGGGTGCCGGACGGCGCCACCGTGCGCGGGCGGGCGGCTCCGGGAGGCCGGACGACTCCGGTGTTGTCCCCGGCCCACAGGTGCACGAGCTGATGCACCTTCAATTCCAGTTCGTGGGAAGGGGAGCAGCCCTCGGGGTGGAGGATCAGGTCGAGGGGATGGGTGTCGTGGCGGACGAGGAGGCCGCAGGCGCCGTCGATTCCCGCCAGGTGCGGGGGGATCGGTTTCATGACGATGCGCCGGCCGCTGGCCTTGGCCATGTTTCCCACGAGCCGGTCGAGGTCGAAGGGGTCGGGCAAGGGCATGGAGGCGATGAGGTGTTCACTTTCCTGTTCGGCCTGGGCGTGGAGCCGGTCGGCGCCCGGATGGCGGGATAAACCGGCGAGGATTCCCGATGCGGTATTTCCGTGGTGGGGCAGTGAATTCATCCCGCGCATCCCGCGATGTCGTTCCGCTTCCTGGGGCCTGGATACCGGGTTCTTGAACGGCCTGACCTGAGCATTCCGCATTCCCCCTTCTACGCACGGCTACTTGTGGCCTCGCATGGGCGCGCGGGCATGGTGCGACCACGCTGTCGGCATTCTGGGACTACGTTGCGCATGTGCCGGTGACGCGCGCGCGGGCTCCGCGTGAACAGTGCGCGGGGCGGGCCCGGTCCGGGGCGGTCACCTCCGGAGCGCGGCTCCCGGTCGCGTCCGTGGGGCCCGTTGGGGCGGCTGAGCGGATGGCGTGCAAGGTGTGGCGCCCGGTTCCCCCGTAGTACGCATCCCTTGTGCCGCTCCCGTCCTGATCGTGTCAGTCGGCCCCAGTTCGGCTGATCGAGTCCCGATCTTGCCGACCGCTACGATAAATGTCAGTCATCCGCTCTGGTGAAGATGTACCGAAGTCTGGCCGAAACTCACCAAGCGCTGAGCGGCCCCCGGATCCCGCGCCCTGAACGGCGTTGTGCGTCAAGGGAGTTCGCCCGCTCCAGGCCCCCTCGTCAGCCCTGTGCGGCCTGCTCCGCTCCCCTCCCGTGTCCCCGCTGCTCCCCCGTCGCCCGCGGCGGGCGGGGGCCGGGGTCGGCAGAGCGGGAATCAAGGGGCGCTGCACCGGCCGGAGGTTAGCTTTCCGGACACTGATGGATGGGGGATCTTCGATGGAGCTCCGGATACTGGGATCGATAGAGCTGTGGACGGGCGGTGCCCTGGCCGATCTGGGTCCTGCGCGTCAACGCAGCATTCTGGGCGTCCTGTTGGTCGATCCGGAACGGCCGGTGACGTTGGAGTCCCTGGTCGACCGGGTGTGGGGGGACATGCCGCCCGCGGGGGTGCGCAATGTCGTCCACACCTACATCACGCGGCTGCGCCGGGCGCTGGCGCGCGCGTCGGCGGATCTGCCCGAGCCGGTCGGTCTGGTGCGCACGCCTGCGGGGTATCAGGTTTCGGTCGATCCGGGCACGGTGGATCTGGTGCGGTTCCGGCGGCTGCTGAAGAGTGCCCAGCAGGAGGGGCTCGGGGACCGGGAGCGCAGTGTGCTGTTGCAGGAGGCGCTGCGTCTGTGGCGGGGTGACGCGCTCGGCGGGATGCAGGGCGACTGGGCGGCGCGGCTGCGCGAGACGCTGCGGCAGCTGCATCACGAGGCGCTCAGTCAGTGGGCGGACGCCGAGATCCGTCTGGGGCGGCCGGGTGCGGTGCTGGCGGAGCTGCGTTCGGCTTTGCTGACCGATCCGCTGTCGGAGCAGCTGTGCGAGCGTCTGATGCTGGCGCTGTATCTGGAGGGGCGCAGTGTCGACGCGCTGGAGTACTACCAGTCGATGCGGCGGCTGATCGCCAAGGAGCTGGGGACGGATCCCTCGCGGCGGCTGCAGCGTTTGTACGAGACGATCCTGCGCGGGGACGTGGCCGGGCTTCCCGCGGCGCCCGCCGAGCGGGGTTCCGGTGGCGGGGCGGCCGGCGGGGCGCCGGGCGGGAACGCGGTGCCGGCGGCCGCCGGGCCCGTACCCATGCCCGTGGCGGGTGTGGCGGCGGCGTCGGGTCCGCAGGTGCCGCAGATGCTGCCGCTGGATCTGCCTGACTTCACCGGGCGGGAGCGTGAACTGGACTCGATGCAGCGGACGTTGACGCGGCCGGGTGACGCGCGGCCGCCGGCGGTGGTGGTGGTCGGCGGCGGCGGGGTGGGCAAGACGGCGCTGGCGGTGCGGCTGGGGCACCGGCTGCGGTCGGCGTTTCCCGACGGGCAGCTGTACGCGGCGCTGCGGGGCAGCGGGGTGCGGCCGGCGGATCCGTACGCGGTGATGGGCCGGCTGCTGCGGGTGCTGGGGACGGATCCCGGGGGGCTTCCGGTCGATCCCGACGAGCGTGCGGAGGTGTACCGGCTGGCGCTGGCGGGGCGCAGGCTGCTGCTGGTCCTGGACGACGCGGCCGACGAGGCGCAGGTGCAGCCGTTGCTGCCGGACAGTACGGGCGTCGCGGTGCTGGTCACCAGCCGGGGGCGGCTGGGGCTGCCGCTGGGGGCGCGGGTGCTGGCGCTGCCGGATCTGCCGCACGGGCACAGTGTGCGGCTGCTGGCGCGGATGCTGGGGGCGGAGCGGGTCGAGCGGGAGCCGGTGGCGGCGGCGGCGATCGCGCGGTACTGCGGGGGGCTGCCGCTGGCCCTGCGGGCGGCGGCGCTGCGGCTGAACGGGCGGCCGCACTGGTCGCTGAGCCGGTACGCGGAGCGGCTCAGCGACGAGGGGCGGCGTCTTGACGAGCTGGCGCACAGTTCGCTGAGTGTGCGGGCGAGTTTCACCGCCTCGTTCAAGGCGCTGCCGCACGACGCGCGCGAGGCGCTGCGGTGCCTGGGTGATCTGCCGGTGTCGGAGTTCGACGCGTCGGTGGCGTGCCCGGTCCTGGGCAAGGACTTCGCGGCGGTGGAGGACGCCTGTGAGCAGCTGGTGGAGGCGCACTTCCTGAGTGTGGCGGAGCCGGCGGGGGCGGAGCTGCCGACCCGTTACCGGCTGGACGGGCTGCAGCGCAGCTTCGCGCAGGAGCTGGGCGCGGGGCGCGGGGCCGTACGGGAGGCGGAGCTGCGTCCCGGCCGGGCCCTGGCCGTGTGAGGCGAAGCCCGTACAAGACAGGGCCGTACACGGCGGAGCCCGTACAAGACAGGGCCGTACACGGCGGAGCCCGTACGGGACGGGGCCGTGCAAGGCGGGGCCGTACAGCGGGCGACCTGGCAGTACACCGGTCTTCAAGAGGCGCTCCAGTCCCGCTCCCACCGGGGCGGTGGAGAGTCCTTCTCGAAGCCACCTACGCGACAGGGCAGGAAGGAGTGGGACCGCAATGACGCCTCCGGACACTCCCGCAGCCGTGCTGCCGGACCTCGGCAGGACCGACTCGGACAGCCGGCCTGCGACACCGGCACGTGCGGCCACGATGACCGATCTGACCAGCGAGCTCGCCACCCGCAGGGCGCAGGCACATTTCGGGCACGACCCGGAAGCCGACGCCCGGCATCTCTCCAAGGGCAAGCTCTTGGCCCGCCAGCGGATCGAGAAGCTGCTCGACCCGGGCACCTTCACCGAGCTGGGCCTGTTCGCCGAGCACCGGGCGGTGGGGTTCGGCATGGAGAACTCCCACCCCGAGGGCGACGGCGTGATCACGGGCTGGGGTGAGATCGACGGCCGTACGGTCTTCGTCTTCGCCCACGACGCCCGGGTGCGCGGCGGCGCGCTGGGTGCGACGTTCGCCGCGAAGATCCACCAGTTGCTCGACTTCGCCGATTCCGTCGGCGCGCCGGTCATCGGTCTCAACGACGGTGGCGGGGCCCGGATCCAGGAGGGCATCGACGCGCTGGCGGGGTTCGGGAAGCTGTTCGCCCGTAACGTGCGTGCCTCGGGTGTGGTGCCGCAGATCAGTGTGGTGCTCGGTTCGTGTGCGGGCGGTGCGGTGTACTCGCCGGCGCTGACGGACTTCACGTTCATGGTCGAGGGCATGGCGAACATGTTCATCACCGGGCCGGACGTGGTGCAGGCGGTGACGGGCGAGAAGGTCACGCACGAGGAGCTCGGCGGTGCGTACACGCACGGCACGCGGACGGGTGTGGCGAGTTTCGTCGCCCCCGACGAGGAGTTCTGCTTCGAGAACGTGCGGGAGCTGCTCTCCTACCTGCCGTCGAACAACGCCGAGACGCCTCCGTACGAGCGGCCTGGGGACGATCCGGACCGGCGGTGCGAGGAACTTCTGAAGCTGGTGCCGGTCGACGACCGGGCGCCGTACGACATCAGGACGGTCATCGGGCACATCGTCGACGACGGGGACTACCTGGAGGTGCAGGAGTCCTGGGCGCCGAACATCGTGTGCGCGCTGGCGCGGCTCGACGGTCACACGGTGGGGATCGTGGGCAACCAGCCGGCGGCGATGGCCGGGGTGCTGGACATCGACTCCTCGGAGAAGGCGGCGCGGTTCGTGCGGACCTGCGACGCGTTCAACATTCCGCTGGTGACGCTGGTGGACGTGCCGGGGTTCATGCCGGGCACCGACCAGGAGCACAACGCGATCATCCGGCGCGGTGCGAAGCTGCTGTACGCGTACTGCGAGGCGACCGTGCCGCGGGTGCAGGTGATCCTGCGCAAGGCGTTCGGCGGGGCGTACATCGTGATGGACTCCAAGTCGATCGGCTCGGACCTGTCGTTCGCGTGGCCGTCGAACCAGACGGCCGTGATGGGCGCGGACGGTGCGGCGAACATCATCTTCCGGCGGCAGCTGCGTGAGGCGGCGGAGCCGGAGAAGCTGCGCAAGGAGCTGGTCGCGGAGTACACCGAGCAGCTGATGAATCCTTTCGTCGCCGCTCAGCGCGGGCACGTCGACGATGTCATCGACCCGGCGGAGACCCGGCGGGTGCTGATCAAGTCCCTGGACATGCTGCGGACCAAGCGGTCGCGGCAGCCGCTGCGCAAGCACGGGAACGAGCCGCTGTGAGCGGCCCGAGAAGCACCCCGGGCAGCGGCCCGGGGAGCACGCCGGGAACGGTCCCGCTGACGGTGCTGCGGGGCAACCCGACGCCGGAGGAGCTGGCCGGACTGCTCGTGGTGCTCGCCGCGCTGCGCGGTGGTCCCGGTGAGCTGGCGCCGCCGCCCGGCGACGAGCGCCGCTGGGGCCGGCCGGCCGGCTGGCACCGTACCCCTCCCGCAGAGGCGCCGGACGCGGCCGGCTGGCAGCGCACCGGTGCGACGAATCGTGAAAGGACGAAGCGATGACCGGTTGGACCGGCCCCGGCGGTACGGAGACCGGGTGCCTGGCGATGTTCCCCGGGCAGGGCTCGCAGCGGCCCGGCATGGCCCGGCATCTTCTGGAGACCTATCCCTCGGCGCGGCGGCTGTTCGAACGCGCCGACGAGATCCTCGGTCTGCCGCTGTCGGAGATCTGTGTGAGCGGCAGCGCCGAGGAGCTCGGCCGCACCGAGATCACCCAGCCGGCGATCGCGACGACCAGCCTGGCGGTGTGGGAGCTGCTGGAGTCGGCCGGCTACCGGCCGGCGGCGACGGCCGGGCACAGTCTGGGCGAGTATCCGGCGCTGGTGGCGGCGGGGGTGCTGACGCTGGAGTCGGCGCTTCAGCTGGTGCGGCTGCGCGGGCGGCTGATGGGCGAGGTGGCCCGTGAGGTGCCCGGGGCGATGGCCGCGGTCCTCGGGCTGCCGGCGGAGGACGTGCTCGCGGCCTGCGCGAGCGCCGGGGACGTCGGCCTGGTGCAGGTGGCGAACTACAACGAGCCGCTGCAGACCGTCATCTCGGGGCACGAGTACGCCGTCGAGGCGGCCGGCCGCAGCGCGCTGGACGCCGGCGCGGAGAAGGTCGTGCGTCTGGACGTGGGCGCCCCGTTCCACTGCTCGCTGATGTCGGCGGTGGAGGAGGAGTTCACGAAGGCGCTGTCGGCCCACGCGTTCGCCGACCCGGTGCTGCCCGTGATCAGTTCGGTCACCGGCACCTACGTCCGCTCGGGCGAGGAGGCCAGGCAACTGCTGCGCCGCCAGCTCACGGGCCCCGTCCGCTGGGTGGAGGTGCTGCGGACCGCGGCAGCGCACCCGGTGGGCGCGTACACCGAGATCGGGCCCGGCCGGGTGCTGAGCGGGCTGGCCCGCCGCACGCTGGGCGAGGCCCGTACCCGATCCACCGGAGACCCGCGCCGGCTCACGGCGCTCCACGGCGAACTGGCACCGGCGAAGTGGCCGGAGCCGGTGGCCTGACGCGCCCCGTGCGCGGCGTGGCCGTGCCCGTGGCGGTTCGTTTATCCGGCAATTTTCTACGAAGGGTTGAGAGACATGTCGTACGACGGTAAGGACTTCGGCGCGATCGTCCAGCAGGCGGTCGCCGACGCGCTCGGGATCGACGTCGAGGAGGCGGTGCCCGAGGCGACGCTCCTGGGCGATCTGGACGCCGAGTCGATCGACCTGCTCGACGTGCTGTTTCGCATCGAGAAGGCCGCGGACGTGAAGATCAAGGTGTCGGACATCGCCGAGCTGCTCCAGGGCGGGATCCCCGACGAGGAGTTCGCCGACGAGAACGACATCATCAACGAGGTCGGGCTGAACCAGCTGAAGAAGTCGCTGCCGCAGATCGACGTCGCCGAGCTCGCCGGCAAGATCACCGCGGACGAAGTGCTGACCCTGTTCACCGTCCAGAACCTGACGGATCTGGTGGCTGAGCGTGCCGCCCTCGCCGCGGCCGCTGCGTGAGCGGGGGGCGGGGGGGTCACCGCACGCCACCGCCCCGCCGCCGCTGCGGGTGCGCACCGGCATGGACCTGGCCGAGGTCTCCCGGGTCGAGGAGCTGATGACTTCTCAGCCGGAGCTTCGGGAGCGGGTGTTCACCGCTCGCGAGCTGGCCTACTGCTACCGGCGCAAGCGGGCCGGTGAGCACCTCGCCGGCCGGTGGGCCGCGAAGGAGGCCGTGCTGAAGAGCCTGGGTACCGGCATGGGTCCGCGCATGGAATGGACGGACATCGAGGTCGTCAACGACCGCGCCGGCCGTCCCATGGTGCGGCTGTACGGCGAGGTCGAGGTGGTCGCCCGGTCCCTCGGGATGGCGTCCCTGGACATCACCTTGAGCCACAGCGGCGGGCTTGCCGTCGCGCACGCCGTGATGGTGTGCCAGCCCGCGCCCCCGCACGACACGCCTGTCCACACCACGCATACGGGAGAAGGAGACGAAACGGCATGAGGCTGGACGAGACGGAGGCGCCGCGATGAGCCGCAGGGTGGTCATCACCGGTGTGGGTGCCGTCACGCCGCTGGGCAACGACGCGCCGAGCACCTGGCAGGGGCTGGTCGAGGGGCGCAGCGGGGTGGGCCGGCTCACCACGATCGACACCACCGGGTTCGACGTGACGATCGCCGGCGAGGTCAAGGAGTACCGGGTCGAGGACGCGGTGCCGTCCTCGGTGGGGCTGCGGGATCTGCTGCGGCCCGGGACGTTCGGTGTCGGCGCGGCGTGGGAGGCGCTGCGCGACGCCGGGGTGGACCGGTCCACGTACGAGGGCGCGGACATGGGTGTGGCCATGGGCGCGTGTGTGGACCGGCCGCCGCTGCAGTGGCTGGTGGACGTCGGCGCGCAGCGCGACGCGACGGGCCGGGCGGACGCGTTCTCCACGTTCTCGCCGAAGGCGTCGCTGGCCTACAGCCAGAACATCGCGTCGGCGGCGATGGCGCGGATGCTGGACGCGACGGGGCCGATGCTGGGCGTGTCCACGGCCTGCTCGGCGTCCGGGCACGCGGTCGGCGAGGCGTTCCGGTCGATTCAGGAGGGTGACGCCCAGCTGATGCTGGCGGGCGGCTACGACTCGCTGACGACCTGGCTGGACGTGCTGTGCTTCGGTCTGCTGGGCGCGCTCACGAAGGAGTACAACGACGATCCGCAGCGGGCGAGCCGCCCGTTCGACGACAAGCGCTCGGGGTTCGTCCTGGGTGAGGGCGGTGTCGTGCTGGTCCTGGAGGAGCTGGAGTCGGCCCGGGCGCGCGGGGCGAAGATCCTCGCCGAGGTCCTGGGCTACGGCACCAGTCTGAACGCGTGGCGGATGACGGACTCGCCGCCGGACGGCAGCGGGGCCATCGAGTCCATCGAGGCGGCGATCGCGGACGCCGGCCTTCAGCCGGGCGACATCGACTACGTCGTGGCGCACGGCACCAGCACCCCGGGCAACGACCTGTCGGAGACCACGGCGATCAAGAAGGTGTTCGGCGACGCGGCCGAGAACCTGGTGATCAGTTCGCCGAAGTCGATGACGGGGCATCTCACGGCGGCGTCCGCGGCGCTGAGCCTGCTCACCGCGGTCGGGGCGATCAACCACGGTGTGGTGCCGCCGACCATCAACCAGGAGACGCCCGACCGGCGGCTCGGCCTGGACTTCGTCCCGAACACGGCACGCACGCGCCAGGTGCGGCACGCGCTCGTCAACGCGTTCGCGTTCGGCGGCACCAACGTCGGGCTGGTCGTGGGCCGCTACGAGGAGAAGCGATGACCACCACCATCCGACAGCGACACGCAGGAGGAGCGCGATGAGCGGCAGCGGACGTCAGGTCGTCATCAGCGGCATCGGCCTGCTGACCGCGCTGGGCGAGGGCCCGGAGGCGAACTTCAAGGCGCTGGTGGCCGGCGAGAGCGGGATCGGCCCGATCCGGGAGTACGACCCCGAGCCGCTGCAGACCCGGCTCGGCGGCGAGATCCCCGGTTTCGACGCCGAGCGGTACGCCACCAAGCGGCAGCTGCGCACCGTCAACCGCGGTGACCGGCTCGCGCTGGCGGCCGCCCGCCTCGCGCTCGACGACGCGGGCCTCGCGCACAAGCACAACGGCGGCGGGGAGCTCGGGCACCGGGCGGGACTGTATCTCGGCGGGAACAAGTCGCTGGGCCGCATGGAGCAGCTGATCGAGGAGCTGAAGGTGATCCGCCGCCCGGACGGGACGGCCGACCTGGAGCACCTGGCCCGGCACGGTGATGTGATCATGCCGCCGCTGTTCTTCGTCGAAGGGCTGCCGGCCGGGGCGGTGTTCAACATCTCCCAGACGTACGGCATCCGCGGCTCGTCGACCTTCTTCGCGGGGTACGCGGACGCCGGGGCGACGGCCATCGGCCGGGCCATGCGCGCGGTGCGCCGCGGGGACGCGGACGTGGCGATCGCCGGCGGCTACGACGACGCCACCAGCTGGTGGTCGATGACGCTCCTTGACCGGCTCGGGATCCTGACCACCCGCAACGAGCAGGGGCAGGGCGCGTACCGGCCCTACGACCTGGGCCGCAGCGGCGGGCTTCCCGGTGAGGGCGCGGCACTGCTGGTCCTTGAGGAGAAGGAGGCGGCGCTGGCGCGCGGTGCGCGGATCTACGCCGAGCTGACCGGTTACGGCGCCGGGCACGACGGGCGGACGCCGCCGGCCGTGGACCCCGAGGGCCGCGGGCTCGCGCGGGCGGTGCGCCGCTCGCTTGAGGACGCGCGGCTGGCGGCGGGCGAGGTCGGCTACATCGCCTCGGACGGCTCGGGGACGCGGTCGGGTGACGCGAGCGAGGCGGCCGCGTTGCGGACCGCGCTCGGGCCGGCGGCCTCCTCGGTGCCGGTGAGCACGCCCAAGCCGCAGACCGGGCACCTGGTCGGCGGCGGCGGCGCGCTGAACGCGGCGGTCGCCGCGCTGGCCCTGCACCACGGGGTCGTGCCCGCGACCTTGAACCTCGACCGTCCCGACCCGGTGTGCGCGGCCGGCCTCGACCTCGTGCGCGGCAGCGCCCGGGAGACCCGTCCGCAGCACGCGGTGGCGCTGGCCCGGGGCATCGAGGGACAGGCCGTGGCCCTGACCCTGTCCCGGCCGGCGTGAGCGGCTGAGGAGCCCCTGGCCCTAGAAGGAAGCGAAGGATGATGGACGTTCCTGACCAGACCGTCGGCGTGGTGATCGCGGCCGTCGGCGCGATCACCCCGCACGGGGGTTCGGCCGAGGCCCTGTGGGAGGGGGTGCGCGCCGGGCGGGTGGCGATCTCGCCCGTGCGCCGCCTGCCCATGGACGGCTACCAGACCGGTGTGGGCGGCGAGGTCACCGAGCCGTGCGCGCCCGCGTACGACTACGCGCCCGGTGTCGAGGTGCGTGACCGGGCGATCGACTTCGCGCTCGCGGCCGCCGAGGAGGCGATGGCCGGCTCGGGGCTGCGGGTCGGCGCCGACATCCCGGCGACGCGCTGGGGGGTGTCGTACGGCACGTGTCACGGTGGCTGGCGCAGCGCCGAACTGGCCCTGCGGCAGGTACGGGAGGGCGGCGCGCCCAACTGGCGGCGCTACACGTTCGTACCGCCGCAGGCGGGTGCGGAGGCGTTGTCGGCGGCGTTCGGGCTCAAGGGTCCGGTGCTCAGTGCCGACACGGCCTGTGCGGCCAGCGCGCACGCTCTGGCGCACGCGCTGGAGGTGATCCGGTCGGGTGCGGCGGACGCGATGCTCGTCGGGGGCAGCGATGCCTTCACGGAGTCGGCGTTCGCCGGGTTCAGCAGCCTGTGGTCGCTCTCGCCGGAGCCCGCGGCCCCCTATTCGAAGGACCGGCAGGGCCTGACCTTGGGCGAGGGCGGCGGGATGCTCGTCCTGCTGTCGAAGGAGGCGGCGGAGCGGACCGGTGCGCCGGTGCTCGCCGAGGTCCTCGGCTACGGCCTGTCGGCCGACGGCCACCACCCGACGGCTCCGCACCCGGAGGGCGAGGGCGCGGCCCGCGCGATCCGTGCGGCGCTGGCCACCTCCGGTCTGGTCCCGGACGACATCCGGTACGTCAACGGGCACGGTACGGGAACGGAGAAGAACGACTCGGCGGAGAGCAACGCGGTGCGTGCCGCGCTCGGCTCGGCGGCCGAGAAGGTGGCGCTGTCCAGTACGAAGTCGATGACCGGCCATCTGCTGGGTGCGGCCGGTGCCGTGGAGGGCATCGTCACGGTCCTCGCGCTGCGCGACCAGATCGCGCCGCCGACCGCCTCGTTCACCGAGGCCGACCCGGCCTGCGGGCTCGACCCGGTCGCCGGGGCGGGCCGGCCGATGGTCCTGGACGCCGCGCTGTCGAACAACTTCGGATTCGCCGGCGCCAACGCCACGATCGCGTTCGCCCGGCCCGGCGGCCGGGGCGCGCCCGCCCCCGCCACAGGGCCCGACGAGGTCGTGGTCACCGGGTTCGGTGTGATCACGGCGGCCGGTGAGGGCGCCGAGGCCTTGTGGGAGGCGTACGGGCAGGGTGTCCGGCCCGGTGTGGTGGAGGACGGACTGCGCGTGGCGCGGGTCGAGTTCGACCGTACGGCGGCCGGCACCCCCCGGGAGCGGCGCCGGATGGACAAGGTGTCCCAGCTGGCCGTCGCCTCCTGCCGGGCCGCGCTCGCCTCGGCCGGTCTGGACGGCGACGGCGCCGACGCGGAAGGTCTCGCGGCGACCGGAGTGGTCCTCGGTACCGCGATCGGGCCGATGGAGAGCGGTGAGCTGTTCACGCTCCCGGTGCTGACCGAGGGCGCCGGGGAGGCGAACCCGGCGGTGTTCACCAACACCGTCTACAACGGTGCGGCCGGTCATGTCGCGATGGCCCTGGGCACCCGGGGCCCCACCTCGACGCTGACGTCGGGGCACGCGGCGGGCGCCGCCGCGCTGGGCGTCGCGTACGACATGCTGCGTGCCGGGCGCGTCGAGCGGCTGCTCGTGCCGGCGGTGGAGGCGTTCTCGCCGGCGACGCTGGACGCCTACCGGAGCATTCCGCTGTTCGGTTCGCCGGCCGGGCGCCGCTACACGCTCGCGGAGGCCGGGATCGCGCTGGTCCTGGAGCGCCGCGAGAGCGCCGAGCGGCGCGGCGCGACGATCCACGCCGTTGTTCTCGGGCACGCGACCGCGTCGGACGCGGCGGGCATCGGCCGCTGGGACGCTTCCGGTGACGGGGTGGAGCGGGCGATGCGCCAGGCGCTGGCCCGGGCCGGTGTCGCACCGGACCAGGTGGGTGCGGTGTTCGCGAGCGCCGCGGGCCTGGCCGCCGCCGACCGTCCCGAACAGGCCGCCGTGGAGCGGGTGTTCGGCCCGGGCCGGGTGCGTGTCGAGGCCCCCAAGCGGGTCCTCGGCGAGCCGGTCGGCGCGGGCGCCCACCTGTCGGCGGTCCTGGCCGTCGGCGCCTGGCGCGGACACACCGACACGCGTCCGGTCCTGGTGAACTCCTCCTCCCTCGGCGGCACCCACACCTCGCTCGTCCTGTCCCCCGCCCCCCTCTCCCCCGCCCCTTCATCCCCCTTCCCTCTGGCTGCAACGGAGTCCGGCCGATGACCACCGCTTTCGATGTGAAGATCCTGTCCACCGGCGCCTACGTGCCCGGCGAACCGCTGGACAACGCCACGCTGGAGAAGTACGTCGGCCCGCTGCCGGACGACGTCCTCGACGGCATCCAGGTCACCACCCGGTACTGGATGATCGACCCGGTCACCGGCGAACACCGCATCAACAACAGCCGGATGGCCGAGAAGGCCTCCCGCCAGGCCCTGGAGCGGGCCGGGGTGGAGCCCGAGGAACTCGACCTGATCGTGGTGTGCACGGCGACGCCGGAGTACACGCTGCCGAACGTCGCCACCACCCTGCAGCACTACCTGGGCCTGGAGTCCGTCGCCGCGATCGAGATCCGCGGGGCGTGCGCGGGCTGGGTGCAGGCCCTGGACCTGGCCCGCCGGCAGCTCGCCGACGGCACCGTCCGCACGGCGCTGGTCGTCGGCAGCGAGGCCGGATCGCCGATCCTCGCCCCGCACTTCCTCGGCAAGGAGCCGGACCGCGTGCGGATGCGGGACCGCCTGACGCTCTACACGTTCGGCGACGGCGCCGGCGCGGTGGTGCTGCGGGCCGAGCCGGCCGGCGAGAACACCGAGGGCTTCGCCTACGTCAACGCGTGCGTGGGCGGTCTGCGCAAGCCCGGCATGGAGATCATCGGCGGCGGCACCGACGTCCCGCAGGCCGAACAGCAGGCCCGGCGCCAGCTGATGACGATGAAGGTCGACGTGCCCGGCACCACCACGTTCGGTCCGCAGGTGTTCGTCCGGGCGATGAAGGAGATGGCCGCCAAGGACGGCCGGTCGCTCGGCGAGTTCGACGCGATCGTGCTCCCGGAGGGCAACGCCGAGTACTTCGCCGACGAGTTCGCCTCCGCCGGACTGTCCGAGGAGGACATCCGGGCGCTCGACGGGCGGATCGTGGAGAACCTGGCCGAGGTCGGCGCCACCGGATCGGCCGCGGTACCGCTGTCCCTGGACGCGGGCTGGACCTCGGGCCGCATCAAGCCCGGTGACCGGATCGTCGTCCTCGGCATCGAGGCCAGCCGGTACATCTACACCGGCCTGTCGCTGACCTGGAGCGCACCGACCCCGGCCTGACCCGCCCCCCACCCACCGCTCCCCCACCCCCCTTTCGTCTTTCTCGTTTCTCATCTCTTTCAGGAGGCATCACATGGCCGTCACCCGCCGCAAGCTCGGTTCGCAGGGACTGCAGGTTCCCGAGCAGGGTCTGGGCTGCATGGGCATGACGTTCGGCTACGGCACCGCGGACGCGGCCGAGGCACGGGCCACCATCGACCGGGCGCTGGAGCTCGGGGTCAACCTGCTGGACACCGCCGACATGTACGGCCCCTACAGCAACGAGGAGCTGATCGGCCGCGCGGTCGCCGGGCGCCGCGACCAGGTGGTGCTGGCCTCCAAGGTCGGCAACGAGGTCGTCGACGGGCAGCTGACGTGGCGGCTCAACGGCCGCCCCGACTACATCCGCCGGTCCGTCGAGGGCACGCTGCGGCGCCTGGGCACCGACCACCTCGACCTGTACTACCTGCACCGGGTCGACCCCGACGTGCCGGTGGAGGAGAGCTTCGGCGCCCTCGCCGGGCTCGTCGAGGCCGGACTCGTCAAGCACCTGGGCATCTCCGAGGCCGGCCCCGCCACCATCCGCCGCGCGCACGCCGTGCACCCGCTGACCGCCGTGCAGACCGAGTACTCGCTGTTCACCCGCGACGTCGAGGTCAACGGCGTCCTGGACACCGTGCGCGAGCTCGGCATCGGGTTCGTGGCCTACAGCCCGCTGGGCCGCGGGTTCCTCACCGGCACCATCCGCGGCACCTCCGACATCCCCGAGGGCCTGGACTTCCGGCACATCGCCCCCAGGTTCAAGGAGGAGAACATCCGCCAGAACCTGCCCGTCGTCGACCAGCTCAGCGACCTGGCCGCCGCCGCCGACACCACCGTCACCCGCCTCGCGCTCGCCTGGGTCCTCTCCCGCGGCGAGGACGTCGTCGCCATCCCCGGCACCAAACGGCGCACCTACCTGGAGGAGAACGTCTCCGCCTCCGAGCTCCAGCTGTCCGCCGACGTCCTCGCGGCGATCGACGCCATCGCCCCGTACGGCATCACCGCCGGCAACCGCTACCCGGACGCGGAGATGGACGCGCTCAGCCGCTGACCTCCCGTACCGCTCCCCCACAGCCCGACACCCCCACCCCCCACGCTCACCCCCACCCTCCGCTTCCGCTTCCGCCCTGATCCCCGGGAGAACGACATGTCCGCACAGACCCCTCGCCCCCTCCGCGTGCTCATCGCCGGCGGTGGGATCGGCGGCATCGCCACCGCTCTCGCCCTCCAGCAGCAGGGCATCGAATCCGTCGTCTTCGAACGCGCGCCGCAGCTGCGCGACGGCGGCGCCGGACTGCACATCTGGACCAACGGCATGCTCGCCCTGGCCCACCTGGGCGTCGCCGACCAGGTCTCCGCGATCGCCCCCGCCCAGGACGAGTGCCACTTCGCGACCGCCGCCGGCCGCCCGATCGGCACCTGGCCGGTCGGCGAGTTCGTCGAACGCTACGGACAGCCCACCGTCGCCATCGGCCGCTCCGACCTGCACGGCATCCTGCGCGACGCGGTGACCGCGCCCGTCGTCACCGGCGCCGAGGTCACCGGCTACACCGAGCACGCCGACCGTGTCACCCTCCACTTCGCCGACGGCACCTCCGAGGACGGCGACCTCCTCATCGGCGCCGACGGCGTCCGCTCCGCCGTCCGCGCCCAGCTCCTTGGCCCCCAGCCGCCCGACTACACCGGCTACATCGCCTGGCGCGGCCACGCCGAACTGAGCCCCGAAGAGTTCCCGCCGGGCACCTTCCAGGCCCTGTTCGGACCCGGGACCCGCTTCACGTACTACGACATCGCGCCCGGCGTCGTGCACTGGATGAGCGTCGCCGACGGCCCCCAGAACGGCCGCGACGAGGGCACCCCCCAGCAGACCCTGGACATGCTGCGCGCCCGGCACGCCGGCTGGGACGACCCGATGATCGAGAAGATCCTCGCCGCCACCGTCCCGGACAGCATCCTGCGAGGCGACGTCCTGGACCGCAAGCCCGACGCCGTGTGGGGACACGGCCGGGTCACCCTCCTCGGCGACGCCGCGCACGCCATGAGCTTCAACATCGGCCAGGGCGCCTGCCAGGCCATCGAGGACGGCCTCGTCCTGGCCGGACACCTCGCCGCCCCCGGCGCCCGCGTCCCCGAGGCACTGCGCGCCTACGAGGCCGAGCGGCAGGAACGCACCCGGCCCATGCAGCTCCTCGCGCACCGCATCGGCGTCGCCGGCTCGCTGAAGAACCCGGCCGCCGTCTGGCTGCGCGACCGGATGATGGCCCTGACCTGGAACAAGACCTTCCAGTCCACCGAACGCGACCACGTCGCCTACGGCACCCGCTGGAGCACCACCCCCGCTGCCACCACCACCGCTGCCGCTGCCGCCGTCACGGCTGCCTGAGCGGCTCCGCACGTACCCCGCCCCCAGACGAGAGGACTGCTGTTGTGACCACCGCGGCCACCCCCGACCTGGCACGCCCCCTGTGGGAGAGCGTCCAGGAACGCAACAAGGCGACCATCCGCCGGGTCTTCGCCGAGTTCATCAACCAGGGCGACACCCAGGTCGCCGACGAGACCTACCGGAGCGACATCGTCGACCACGCGGGCCTGCCCGGCGCGCCCGAGGGCCTGGAAGGGGTGAAGTACACCATCGCGTCCCTGCGGGAGGCGGTCCCCGACTTCCACGTGACCATCGAGGACATCAGCGCGCACGAGGACATGGTCGTCATCCACAACACCTGGCGCGGCACCCACCTGGGCGAGCTCCTGGGGATGGCGCCCACCGGGCGGTCGTTCCTGTCCGTCGGCATCGTCATCTGGCGGTTCGACGAGGAGGGCCGGATCGCCGAGCGGTGGGAGCACGGCGTGTCGTCGAACATGTTCGCCGCGCTCGGGATGCGGCTGCTCGCGCCGCGCAAGGGCCGCCGGCGGACGGAGGAGGGCACCTTGTCGGTGACCCGTACCGTGCCCCTGCTGCCGGGGAAGCCGGTGGCCTGGGAGCGGCTGACGGCGGAGCTGCAGGGACCGCGGCGGCGGGAGTACGAGGCGTCGCGGCGCCGGATCGGGATCCTCGGCGAGGTGCTGCGCGTCGACCCGCGGCCGGAGGGCGACCACGTGATCGTGCACTTCGAGACGGCCGACCCGGAGCGGACCCGCAAGCGGTGGGCCGAGTCGACGCACCCCTTCGACCAGTGGCTGCGCGCGCAGGTCCTCGACATCCACGGCGAGGACCCCTGGGCCGGTCCCGGCACCTCCTACGAGGTGTCCGGTCTGGCCTGGACGGCGCCGCCGCGGCTGGCGGCGGACCGGCCCGACGGGTCGCGCTGACCCGGGCCCGGTCTGCCGACCGGTCGTCCAGCCGTCCTCCAGGTCAGGTCGGCAGACTGGAACCGTCCAAGGACGACGGGCCCGCGCCGTACATCCCCCGGCGGTGCGGGCCCGTCAACGTGTCCGCGCCCGGACCAGTTCCTCGATGCCGGGGACGAGGTCGGCGGGCGGTGTCATGGCGGCGACGTCCTTGCCCAGGCGGGCGGCCGCCGGCAGGACCCGGCCGCCGTTGACGAGTTCGGCGAGGTGGAAACGCAGCCGCAGCATGCTGTCGGTGCCCGCCAGGTCCTCGTCGGTGAGGCACAGGCCGACACCGGCCCGCTCCACAAGCTTGCCCGCCCGCTGTTCCTCCTCCCCCGCCGGCAGCACCAGCTGGGAGACGCCGTAGCGGGCGGCCGCGTACACGGTGCCCTCGTCTCCGCCGTGGACGACGACGACGCTGCCGCGCATCGCCACGCTCCAGGGGTGGTCGTCGCCCTTGAGGACGACGAGTTGCAGGCCGAGGCTTTCGACGCCTTCGGCGACCCGGTTGAAGAGCCGTGCCCGGTGGCGGTCCTCGGGGCGGGTGCCGCTGGGGATCCCGGTGACGCAGACCCGTGGGAGCAGCGGCAGTTCGGTGAGCCAGGGCGCGGGCCGTGGCGGGAGTTCGTAGGCGTCGGGGCGTACCTGCCAGGCGTCGGGTTCGGGCCGGTCCCGCAGGGCGGGCGGGCAGGGGTCGAGCCAGATCGTGGGGCGGGGCGCGAGCGGTTCGTGGACGTGGGGCAGATAAGCGAGGGTGGGGACGCCCGCTTCGGCCGCCATGGCGGCGGCGGGCGGGGACAGCGGGTCGTGGACGACCAGGTCGGGGCGCCAGGCGCGACTGAAGCGCTGGGGTGCGGCCAGTACGGGGACGAGCCCGGCCCGGACCGCGCGGTGGCGGGCGCGGGCCGGGCCGGAGAACCGGACCTCGTGCCCGGCCGCCTGCATGTCCCTGGCGAGCAGGACCAGGCGCAGTGCCGCCGGCATGCCGTGGCCCGCCGAGAAGAACACACGCACAGTTCCTCCCTTGGGCCGTTACCTGGCGAAGCGGTCGAGCACCCGCCCGGTCCCGGCGTCGGTGTCGGCGTCGAGGGCGGGGTCGCTGCCGAGGACGGCGCGCTGCAGCAGCTGCAGGCGCTGGGAGGGCTCGATGCCCAGTTCCTCCACGAGGCGGGTGCGCAGGTTCTGGAAGACGTCCAGGGCCGCGGAGGGCCGTCCGGCCCGGTAGAAGGCGACCATGGCCTGGGCGTGGAGGCCTTCGTGCAGGGGGTGGCGGGCGGCGAGGGCGGTGAGCTCGGTGAGCAGTGCGCCGTGCCGGCCCAGGCGCAGGTCGACGTCGATGCGGCGTTCCAGTACGCCCAGGCGGCTCTCCTCCAGGCGCATCGCCTCGATCTCCAGGAGCGGGCCGGTGCGGACGTCGACGAGGGCCGGTCCCCGCCACAGGGCGAGGGCCTCGCGGAAGAGTTCCGCGGCCTCACGGTGGTCGCCGCGGTCGAAGGCGCGCTGGCCGAGGGTGGAGAGCCGGTCGTGCTCGTGGGCGTCGATGCTGCCGGGCTCGGTGTGCAGGAGGTAGCCGCCGTGGCGGGTCAGGAGGAGTTCCTTGGAGCCGCCGGGTTCTCCGTCGAGTGCGGCTTCCATGCAGCGGCGGAGCTGGAGGATGTAGGTCTGCAGGGTGGTGAGCGCGCTGCGGGGCGGGGCGTCGCCCCAGATCTCCTCCATCAGCGCGGAGACCGGCAGGACCTGGTTGGCGTAGATGGCGAGCAGCGCCAGGATCTGGCGCGGCTTGGCCGCGGTGGGCAGGATCTGGACGCCCTTGAGCTCGGCTTCCAAAGACCCCAGAACAGAGATGCGCATGCTGCCCCCTCTTGTGGTTCTGTCTCTGTCGTCGGACCTTGAACCTCCCATGAGGCGGCCTCGCGCTGACAGTGCGTCGGTCCCGCTTGTCCGGGTGTCTTTGTCCTGGTCAGCGATGTGAAGGATTCACATCGCCCGCCGGGGGCGGGGGTGCGGGAGGGGCAGAGGGAGTCGCGGCGGGCGGGTGGGGACGCGGCGGGGGCCCCCGCGCCCGGGGGGGGGGGGGGGGCCCGGGGGCGGCGGGGAGGGGGGTGGGGCGGGAGGCTGGGGGGGCGGTGGGGTCTGACGCCGTCCACCGCCGGGGCCGGGGGGCGGGGGGCTGGCGGTGGGGGGGGGGGGGGGGGGGGGGGGGGGGGGGGGGGGGGGGGGGGTGTTGGGGGGGGGGGGGGGGTGGGTGAGGCGCGGCGAAGCGGGGCGGGGCGCGTGAAGCGGGGCGCCTGCGGCGGGCCTCTCCCCCACCCCGC
>NZ_JBHJVF010000002.1:230530-968291 GCF_042264145.1 Streptomyces sp. NPDC056144
GTGGGGGGGGGGGGGGGGGGCACGCGGCGGGGCCCCGCGCGCCGTGCGGCGTGCGGGGCCCCTGGGTCCGGCGGGAAGGGGGGTGTGCCGGACGGGTGGTGGCTCGGTGGTTTCTTCCTCAGTCCTCCGCCGTGGAGGGGGGCCGGTCGTAGAGCGCGAGACAGTCCTCGTACGCCGGCAGGATTCCCTGGGCGAGGGCCTCGGCCGCGGTGGGTGCGGCGAGGTCCTCGTCCGACATCAGCGGTTCCCCGGTGAGCCCCCACGGCAGGGCGAGGGCGGGGTCGAGGGCGCTGACGGTGTAGCCGGTGCCGGGGGTGTCGGGCCGGGAGCTGTGGCAGGCGATCACCGTGTCGTCCTCCAGGGCGAGCCAGGCGTGGCCGAGGCCTTCGGAGACGAAGACGCTGGAGGCGTCGCGGTGGTCGAGCCACACCATCTCGTGCCGTCCGTAGTCCGGGGACCCGACCCGCAGGTCGACCACGACGTGGAGGGCGGAGCCCCTGACGCAGTCGAACAGCCGGGCGCGGCCGCTTTCGCCCGCGGTGCCGTGGATGCCGCGCAGGACCAGGCGTCGCGCGGCGGACAGGTCGCTGTACCGGATCGCGAAGGGCCGGCCGATCGCGTCCTCGACGTCGTCCTGACGAAACGTCTCGTAGCGGACCACGACCTCGTCCTGGGCGGCCCGGGGCGAAAGCAGGAACGCGCCGGGCAGGGCGAGTTCGCTGATTTCCAGGCTGCTGACTTCCATGGGACGAAGGTAGCGGCCGTCGCTCAAGACCGGCTGGAGCAGCGCTGATGCCATGACCCGCGCTCCTCCCGGGCTAGTGCGCGGCGAGGGCGGCGAGGGCGGCGGGGTCGGCTCCGAGCTGGCGGAAGAGGTCGTCCATGTTGAGCTGGTCCCAGTGCTCGGCCAGCAGCCCGTCCTCGACCCTCCAGATGTCGATGGACTGGAAGTTCACCGGCCGGCCGGAGGCGGGTATGCCGAGGAAGGTGCCCTGGTGGGTGGCGGTGTACTCGATGCGGGCGGCGACGCGGTCGCCTTCGCCGATGACGTCGTGGAGGTGGGCCTTGAGGTCGGGGAAGGCGGTGAACACCTGGGTCCAGAAGCCCCGGTTGGCGTCGATGCCGTCGGCGACGCCGGGGTTGTGGTCGATGTGTCCGGCCGCGGTGTGCTCCTCCATGGTGCTCACGTCGTGGCTGTTGACCATGGCGACGAAGCTCTCAACGAGGGCGTGGTGGTTGTTCGGCATAGGGGGCCTTCCTCGGTCGGCTCGGGGTGGGTGGGAACAGTCGCTGAGAGCATGGCCGCAGGCTCTCGAGCGGCTCTGGAGCAGGGCCCGGTGGCGGCGGCTCAAGCGGGACTCGAGTGGCCTGGGGTCAAGCTGGGAGGGATCCCGGCCTCTTTTCGTGTTCCGGGACCGTCACGAGAGGAATACGCCATGGCTTCGTCCACGCAACGCCCCTCCCCGGCCACCGGGTCCGACTCCGGGTACGGCGGGTTCGATGCCGGGGAGATGCGCATCGTCCACCGTGCCTTCCGCCGGGAGCTGCGGCTGATAGGCGAGATGATCGCCGTGGTCGCGCCGGGTGACGTGGCGCGTGCCGCGGTCCTCGCCGATCACTTCGGTGACCTGCGTTCGGGGCTGGTCAACCACCACCGGGGCGAGGACGAGCTGCTGTGGCCGCTGCTGTTCGCGCGGGTGGGCATCGAGCGCGATGTGGTGGAGCGGATGGAGGCGGAGCACGAGCGGGTCGCGGCGACTCTGGCCGCCGCGGGTGAGCTGGTCGTGGCGTGGGCGCGGGCGGCGGACGCGGGGCTTCGCGACCGGGCCGTGGCGGCGATCGAGGAGCACCGTGCGGTGCTGGTGGAGCACCTCGACGACGAGGAGGAGCACCTGCTGCCGTTGGCCGAGCGGTTCTTGACGGCGAAGGAGTTCGGTGCGCTGGGTGATCATTTCGCTTTGCACACGCCGAAGACGAAGCTGATGAAGTTCTTCGGGATGGTGATGGAGGACGCCGACGAGCGGGAGCAGCGGGTCATGCTCGGCAATGTGCCGGCGCCGGTGCGGGTGGTGTGGCGGGTGTTCGGGCCGCCGCTGTACGCCCGTACGCTGCGGCGGGTGCGTGGCGTGGCCTGAGCCCCCTGGTACGTGCTGCTGCCCCGTCGAGCTTCGGCTCGGCGGGGCAGCAGGGTTTTACGGGTGGGTGTGCGGGGGCGGTACGGAGGTCAGGTGAGCCAGGCGTCGGGGGCGGGGCCGCCGTTGCCGAGCGGGGGGAAGAGGGTGTCGAGTTCGGCGAGGAGGGTGGGGGGCAGGGTGGTGGTGAGGGCTTCGATGCCGCCGTCGATGTGGCGGCGGGTGCGCGGGCCGATGACGACGCCGGTGACGCCGGGGCGGGCCAGGGTCCAGGCCATGCCGACGATCGCGGGGTCGAGTCCGTGGTCGGCGCAGAGCTTCTCGTAGGCGGCGATGGTGTCGTGCTGGGTGTCGAGGGCTTCCAGGGCGCGGCCCTGGGCGGACTTGACGGCGGAGTTGGTGGCGAGTTTGCCGAGCACGCCGCTGAGGAGGCCGCCGTGCAGGGGTGACCAGGCGAACAGGCCGAGTCCGTAGGCCTGGGCGGCGGGGATGACCTCGAGTTCGGTGTGGCGGGTGACGAGGTTGTAGGCGCACTGTTCGGTGACCAGGCCGAGGCTGTTTCTGCGCAGGGCGGCTTCCTGGGCGGCGGCGATGTCCCAGCCGGCGAAGTTGGAGGAGCCGACGTAGCGGACCTTGCCCTGGGTGACGAGGAGGTCCATGGCCTGCCAGACCTCGTCCCAGCCGACGGTCCGGTCGAGGTGGTGCATCTGGTAGATGTCGATCCAGTCGGTGCCCAGGCGGCGCAGGGACGCCTCGCAGGAGGCGACGATGTTGCGGGCGGACAGGCCGTGGTCGTTGGGGCCCTCGCCCATCGGGTCGCCGACCTTGGTGGTGAGGACGACCTGGTCGCGGCGGCCGGGCCGGGCGGCGAGCCAGCGGCCGATGACTTCCTCGGTGTGGCCCTTGTAGACGCGCCAGCCGTAGATGTTGGCGGTGTCGACCAGGTTGATGCCCTGGTCCAGGGCGTGGTCCAGGAGGTCGTGGGCCTCGGGTTCCTCGACCCGGCCGCCGAAGTTGACGGTGCCGAGGGCGAGCCTGCTGACCCGCAGACCGGTCCGGCCCAGCTGTGTGTGGATCACGCGTCCTTCTCCTTGGTCGGTCGGGGTGAGGGGTGGAGCCGGGTGTTCACGAGACGGTGGTCTCGTGGCCGCCGGTGCAGAACTCGGTGGTCCAGCGCAGGCCTTCTTCGAGGGTGACCTGCGGTTCCCAGCCGGTGGCGGCGCGGAAGGCGGTGGAGTCGACGCGGACGCTGCGGAAGTCGCTGACCTCGGCGTACTCGGGGGGCTGGACGGAGGTCACCGGGACGGGGTCCTTGCCGGTCTGTTCGGCGACGAGGGCGGCGACCTGGGCGAAGACGTCGCCGAGGGCGGCGCCGTGGCCGGTGCCGACGAGCCAGTGCCGGCCGTGAAGCGCGTCGATGCGGCCGGTGGCGGCCCAGAAGGCGCGGGCGACGTCGTCGACGTGGAGGAGGTCGCGGCGGACGGTTCCGTCGTGCCACATGGTGAGGGGTTCGCCGGCCACCGCGCGGCGCGTCATGGTGGAGACGATGCCCTTGTCGCGGGCGGTGGAGGCGGGGCTGTAGCCGTACAGGGTGGTCAGGCGCAGGCAGGCGCCGCGTACGGTTCCGGCGGCGTCGGCGGCGAGGAGCAGGCGTTCGGCTTCGAGTTTGAGGCGTTCGTAGTAGCCCTTGGGGCGGTCGGGTTCGGTGCCGTCGAGGACGTCCTTGTCGAAGTCGCCGGCGGCGGTGACCGAGCCGGTGAACAGGACGATGGGGGGCTCGGGGGTGGCGGGGCGGTCGGCGAGGGTGCGCAGGAGGTCGCGCATGAGGCCGACGTGGACGCGTTCGGCGGCCGGGTCGCCGTCGGCGATGCGCCAGGTGGAGGCGCCTTCGAGGAAGGCCAGGGCGTGGATGACGACGTCGGCGCCGGCGACGGCGGCGGCCATCGCTCCGGGTTCGGTGAGGTCGGCGCGGACGACGTCGATGCGGGCGCGGGCGCCTGCGGGGACGGGGCTTGGTCTGCGGGAGACGGCCCGGACGCGGACGGGGTGCCGGGCCAGTTCGCGCAGGACCGCGGATCCGACGAAGCCGGCGGCGCCCAGCACCACGATGAGCGGGGTGTTGTCGGCCGGGGTGTTGTCGGCGGGGGTGTTCTCGGCCGGGGGGTTGGTGCTCACGCCCGTGCCTCCATGAGGGTCGGTGGGGTGGGTGGCGGGTGGTTCGGTCATGGGGGGGGTCAGAGCAGGCAGGCGGCGAGGCTGCGGGCCTCGACGTTGACGTGGTAGCCGAAGCGGGTGAGGTGGTGGAGCTGGCCGAGGGTGAGCCACCGGTAGTTCTCCGGCGCTTCCAGGGTGTGGTCCTCGGGTATCTCGACGACGAGGTGGCGGGTGTCGGCCTTGGAGAAGCGGCCGCCGTCCTCGGACTGGATGGAGTCCAGCCGGGTCCAGGCGGCGGGTGCGTCGAGGTAGGAGGTCAGCGGGGGGAAGTCCTCGGGTCCGCGGTGGTAGCCGGGTGAGAACTGGATGGTGGGGCCGAGTTCGAGGCGGTCGGTGAGGCCGGGCTGGATGGTGGCCTGGAGCAGGAAGTGCAGGACGCCGCCGCGGCGCTGGCAGATGAGGGCGACGGCGTTGTCGGGGCGGGGTTCGAGCATGGGCTGGAACCAGGTGCCGACCTCGCGGCTGGTGGCCTTCACCGACATGCCGATGATGTCGAAGATCCGGCCGTCGCGGTGGCGGATGCTGTCCTCGTCGCAGATCCACTCGTCCATGTCGGCCAGGCTGGTGCGGCGCACGTCCAGGCTGTAGGTGGCCTTCTGGTCGTAGAGCCAGGTCAGGGTGGATTCGAGGCCGGGGCCGGTGAACGGCGTGGTGTGGGAGGCGAGGAGGTCGGCGTGGAAGGCGTCGGGCTGCTCGGCGTAGGTGGGCAGGGCGCGGTCGGCGGTGGCGGAGCCGTAGCCGATGCCGGAGAGCACGGTGCGGGCGTTCATGTTGACGCGGTTGCCGAGCTGGAGCTGGTGGCGCAGCTGGCCGAGGGTGAGCCAGGTGAAGTCGTCCTCGACGACGACGTCCTCGTCCTCGGGGACCTCGACGATCATGTTGCGGTTTCTCTTGTTGAGGTACCAGAAGCCGTGTTCGGACAGGAGCTGGTCGAACAGGACGCGGCGGCGGGTGCCTTCGAGGAAGTAGTCCAGGTAGGGGGTGGCCCGGCCGCCGTGGACGCGCCGGTAGTTGCTCTGGGTGGCCTGGACGGTCGCGGCGTACTGGACGAAGGCGGTGTTGCCCGGTTCCATCTTGGCCTGCATGAGGAAGTGCAGGACGCCGTCGAACCGCTTGACGATGATGCCGAGGATGCCGATCTCGGGCTGGACGATGATGGGCTGGGACCACTGGGCGACGGGGCCGAAGTCGGTCCGTACGGACAGTCCTTCGACGGTGAAGAACTTGCCGTCCGCGCGGCTGAGCCGGTCGCCGAGGTGCCAGTTGGGCAGGGCCGCCAGGGGGACGCGTTCGACGTCGTAGGAGGCGGATTCCTCCCGTTCCATGAGGAAGGCGCCCGCGTCGGGGGTCAGCGGGGTTTTCGGCTCCAGCGCTGACGCCAGGAAGTCGTCGGCGCCGTTCACCTCGGGCTGCATCTGGCTGTGTCCTTTCGACGGTACGGGCGCGGTGGCTGGTTCGTTTCGCCAAAAGCTAGGCCGGGGCCCTCGCTGCTGCCTCGGGATCGGCTGGAGCCCGGCCCCTCCCCCGTACCCCCGTACGCCGGCGCGCGGGTGTGCGGGTGTGCGGGTGTGCCGGTGCCCCGCGCTTCGTCGTCGGGCGCGGGGCACGGGCGTGCGTGTGCGGGGGTACGGGGACGGGTTCAGCGGGTGAACTCGGCGAGGCGGGCGGCGGTGTCGGCCGGGCCGGGCAGGGCGGCGATGTCCTTGGCGAGGGCGTCGGCGGCGGCCTGGTGGGCGGGGTCGGTGAGCAGGGCCCGTACCTGCCGGGTGACGGCTTCGGAGGTGACCTCGTCGCCGATGAGGGTGAGGCCGGCTCCGGTGGCGGCGACGGCGGGCGCGTTGCCGAAGCCGTCGCCCTCGGCCGGCAGGATCAGCTGGGGCAGGCCGGCGGCGAGGGTGGTCAGGGTGGTGCCGTGGCCGCCGTGGTGGATGACGACGGTGGCGTGGCGCAGGGCCTCGGCCTGCGGGACCCAGGGCAGGGCGGTGACGCGGTCGGGGAGGTCGCCGAGTTCGGCGGGGTCGACCAGGGAGCTGGTGGCGACCAGGACGCGGACGTCGAGGGGCAGCAGGCCGTCGATGACGGTCCGCAGGCGCGCCGCGGAGGTGACGACGGTGCCGAAGCTGAGGTAGACGAGCGGGCCTTCGCCCTGGGTGACGTGGGCGGGCAGTTCGCCGGGCTCGCTGTAGGCGGTGGGGCGCTGCGGGATGATGCGGACGCCGGAGGCGAGGAAGTGGGGGTTCTGCACGGCGGGCGGGCAGATGTCGATGTAGGGGTTGCCGAGGGCGGCGTCGTGGCCGAGCTTGCCGGCGACGCCGAGGTCGGCGGCGGTGGCGAAGAGCTCGGAGACGATCTCGGGGTTGTGCGTGGCGGGGCCGATGGACTGGGCGACGGCCGGGGTGTTGGTGGCGGCGGCGGCGAACGCGGCGCCGGGGTTGAGGCTCTCGTAGACGACGAGGTCGGGGGCGAGGGTGTCGATGGCGGCGGTGAGGCCGGCGTACACGCTGCGGGGCAGGACGGAGCCGAACGCCTTGACGGCCAGGGTGGCCAGGACCTCGGGCGGGATGTCGCTGGCCGTCACGGCGCCGCCGTTGGCCTCCAGGAACGCCTGGCCGCCGGCGGCCTCGATGAACGCCTCGGGGACGGTCAGGCCGGCGGTGACGGGGGTGAGGCCGGCCTTCTCGACGGTGGGGTGGAACTGGGCGTGGGTGGCGAACCAGACCTCGTGTCCGGCCTCGTGCGCCGCCTGGGCGAGCGGTATGAGGGGGAAGACGTGTCCGTAGTTTCCGAGGCTTGCGAAGAGGACCTTCATGGCGTGCGCGGCCTTTCTGCCGGGGCGGGGAGGGGCTCGGGGTGGGGCCCGGCCCCGGTACGTGGACGTGTGAGGGGTGGGGGGGGTGGGGGTGGGGTGCGGACCGCGGCCCGACAGGTGGGTCGTGTCGGGCCGCGGGTCGCCGCTGGTGTGCGGGCGGGGGTCAGCGGGCGCCGGAGGTGACCGGCTGGGCGCCGGCGGCCTCCGCGGTGTCCGGGACGGTGCTGTCCTGCTCGGTGGCGGCGGCGGGCCGGGTGGCGAAGAGCATCGCGACGGCGGCGATCGCCATGGCGGCGGCGCCGACCCACAGGGCGGGCACGAAGCCGTCGACGAAGTTCTGCCCGGAGGCGTAGCCGCCGTTGTGGGTGAAGACGCTGGTGAGGACGGCGACGCCGAGGGCGGCGCCGAGCTCGCGCATGGCGGAGGTGGAGCCGGAGGCGATGCCCTGTTCGCTTTCGTCGACCGAGCTCATCGTGAGGTTGATGAGCGGGGCGAAGAAGCAGGCGACGCCGACGCCTCCGAGGAGGTAGCCGGGCAGCTGCTCGACGTAGGAGGAGTCGGGGCTCATCACGAGCGCCCAGTAGGCGAAGCCGGCGGCGAGCAGGGCGAGTCCGAAGACGGCGACGGGACGTCCGCCGATCTTGTCGGACAGGATGCCGGCGACGGGGGCGATGAGCAGGGGCATCGCGGTCCACGGGAGCATCCGCACGCCGGCCTCGGTCGGCGACATGTGCTGGATGTTCTGCATGAACTGGGTGATGAGGAAGACGACGCCGTACATGGCGAAGGCCTGGAGCAGGCCGCCGGCGTTGACGGCGCTGAAGGCCCGGTTGCGGAACATGCGCATGGGCAGCATGGGGGCGCTGGAGCGCTGTTCGTAGACGACGAACGCGACGACGAGGACGGCGCCGGCGATCATGGGGCCGATGACGAGGGGGGCGCCCCAGCCTTCGTGGCCGTTGGCGCGGATCAGGCCGTAGACGAGGCCGAGGATGCCGGTGGAGACCAGGAGGGTGCCGGGGATGTCGAGGCGGTTGTTGGGTCCGCGGGACTCGGCGAGTCCGCGCCAGGCGGCGGGGATGAGGAGGAGGCCGACGGGCACGTTGATCCAGAAGATCCACTGCCAGGACAGGTTCTCGGTGACCAGGCCGCCGACCAGCGGGCCGCCGGCGATGGCGAGTCCGCCGACCGCGCTGTAGATGCCGAGGGCGGCGCCGCGCTTGGCGGCGGGGACGGCGCTGGTGAGCAGGGTGAGGGAGAGCGGCATGACGACGGCGGCACCGGCGCCCTGGATGACGCGGGCGGCGATGAGTTCGCCGATGCCGGGTGCGAGGGCGGCGGCGGCCGAGGCGGCGGTGAAGACCAGCAGGCCGCCGATGAACACCTTGCGGCGTCCGAAGCGGTCGCCGAGGGCGGCGCCGAACATCATCAGGACGGCGAAGGAGAGGGTGTAGGCGTTCACCGTCCATTCGAGGTCTTCGAGGCTGCCACCGAGTTCGTCCCTGATGGTGGGCAGCGCAACGAGGACCACCAGGTTGTCGAGCCCGGCCATGAAGGTGGCGAGGGCCGTGATCAGTGTGGCCAGGCCGGGGGACCTCCCCGCCCCGGCCGCACCGCCGCCGGCGGTGACCTTGTCAGTACTCATTCAGGGTTTTCCTTCCGAATCCACCAGGGGGGACAACGGCTGGTCGTCGGGTGAGCCGGTGACGCGGCGCCGGTCGTACGTGAGTACGGGAGCGGGGCGCCGTGCTGTCTGCCGTTGCCGACGCCGCGCGGGCGTCGCACCGAGGCTAGGAAGGGGTGCTTGAGCGCTGGTGGATTCCGGCACGCGGCCGGCCAGGGGCCCGTGGGGGCGGGTGGGTCTCCAGTTCTTCTCCGCCGTGGCTCGATCGGGCCGCCACACCATCGGGCTTGCGGGACTCGTGCGGGCCGTGGGGCCCCCTTGCCGCATCCACCCACCGAGAGTGAGAGGAAGAACCGAGCGATGAAGGGCATCATCCTCGCCGGCGGCAGCGGCACCCGGCTGCGCCCGCTGACCGGCGCCTTGTCGAAGCAGATCCTGCCGGTCTACGACAAGCCCATGATCTATTACCCGTTGTCGGTGCTGATGCTGGCGGGGATCCGGGAGATCCTGGTGATCTCCTCACGCGATCACTCCGCCAGTTTCCGGTCGCTGCTCGGGGACGGCTCCCGGCTGGGGCTGCGGATCGAGTACGCCGAGCAGGACCAGCCGCGCGGGATCGCCGACGCGCTGGTGATCGGGGCGGACTTCATCGGCGACGACCAGGTCGCGCTGGTGCTGGGCGACAACATCTTCCACGGGCCGAGGTTCTCGGTGCTGCTGGACGACGCGCTGCGCCGCCTGGACGGGGCGCATCTGTTCGGTTACCGGGTGCGCGATCCGCACCGGTACGGGATCGGGGAGGTCGACGCGCACGGCCGGCTGGTGTCGCTGGAGGAGAAGCCGGCCCATCCGCGGTCCGACATCGCGGTGACGGGGCTGTATCTGTACGACAGCGACGTGGTGGGGATCGCGAAGAACCTCTCCCCCTCGGCGCGGGGCGAGCTGGAGATCACCGATGTGAACCTGGCCTATCTGCGGCAGGGCCGGGCCCGGCTGACGGAGCTGGGGCGCGGGTTCGCGTGGCTGGACATGGGCACGCACGACTCGCTGCTGCAGGCGGCGCAGTACGTCCAGCTGGTGGAGCAGCGGCAGGGCGTGTGGATCGCCTGTGTCGAGGAGGTGGCGCTGAACCGCGGGTTCATCACCACCGAGCAGTGCCTGCGTCTGGGTGAGGAGATGGCGGGGACGGCGTACGGGGAGTACGTCTCCGAGGTCGCCGCCCGTCACCGTCCGATGCCGACCGTCCGTGTGGCCTGAGTCCGTGTGGCCTGAGAAGGAGAACGAAGCCATGTTCGCTGTACGAGCTGCTGCCCCCGTCGACGTGCGGGTGGGCGTGTCATGACGACCCGTGTTCTGGTGACGGGCGGGGCCGGGTTCATCGGCTCGCACTATGTCCGTACGGTGCTGGGTCCCGACGGTCCGGGGGACGTGTCGGTGACGGTGCTGGACAAGCTGACGTATGCGGGGAATCCCGCCAATCTCGACGAGGTGCGGGCGCATCCGCAGTTCTCGTTCGTGCAGGGTGACATCTGTGACCCGGAGCTGGTCGACAAGCTGATGGCGGAGCACGCCCAGGTGGTGCACTTCGCGGCGGAGTCGCATGTGGACCGGTCGATCGACGGGGGCGCGGAGTTCGTGCGGACGAACGTGGTGGGTACGCACACGCTCGTCGACGCGGCGCACCGTGCCGGTGTCGAGGTGTTCGTGCACGTGTCGACGGACGAGGTGTACGGGTCGATCGAGGAGGGGTCGTGGCCGGAGAGCGATCCGCTGAGCCCGAATTCGCCGTATTCCTCGTCGAAGGCGTCGAGTGATCTGATCGCGCTGTCGTACCACCGGACTCATGGTCTGGATGTGCGGGTGACGCGCTGCTCGAACAACTACGGGCACCATCACTTCCCTGAGAAGCTCATCCCGTTGTTCGTGACGAATCTCCTCGACGGCAGGAAAGTGCCGTTGTACGGGGACGGTGGCAATGTCCGTGACTGGCTGCATATCGATGACCATGTACAGGGCATCGAGCTGGTGCGGACGCGGGGCCGTGCGGGCGAGGTGTACAACATCGGCGGCGGTACGGAGCTGTCGAACCGGGAGCTGACCGGGATGCTGCTCGCGGCGTGCGGGGTGAGCTGGGAGGACGGTGTCCGTTACGTCGCGGACCGCAAGGGTCATGACCGGCGTTACTCGGTGGACTGCACGAAGATCCGTCAGGAGCTCGGGTACAAGCCGCGGAAGGGTTTCGAGGAGGGGCTGGCCGAAACTGTTCAGTGGTATCGCGAGAACCGTGATTGGTGGGAGCCTTTGAAGGAGAAGGCTGATGGAGGTGTCAGCTCCGGTTGAGTGAATAGTTCACCCGCCACCGGTGAAGGCGACACTGTCCGTCACCTCACTGGCTCACGAAGAATCCTGGCCATTGGAGCACCAGCCGATCGCGTCAGTGAGGACCTTCTCCGATGAGCCACGCCAGTGCCACCGTCTCCGTCCCGGCGCGCATGACCCCGCAGGCTCCCGCGCGTCCGTTCCTCGTGGTCGAACTGCCTGACCATGCGTTCACGTCGACCGCGTTGTTCACGCTGTGCGCGGCGCCGGCGCCGGCGCCGGCGGTTCCGGCGGCCGCCTCGTTCACCTTGTGCGCCGGCCCGCCGCCCGGGGAGTTCGCCATGGCCTCGGCCTCGGCGTTCGCGGCCGTCGAGGGCGACGCGGTCGCGGGGGCCTGGATATGACACCTGAGTCCGTGTCGCCGTACTCCGTCGAGGCCGGGCGGGCCGCCCTGCGGGACGCTTCGACCCTGGTGGGTTTCAGGCATCATCTGCGTCCGGCGACCGTTCCCGGCGAGGCGACCTATCTGGTCTCCCGTCAGGGCGTCACGACGCTGCACGGGCTGCTGGCCGATGTGCTGGTTCCGCTGCTGGACGGCACCCGGTCCCCGGCCCAGGTGCTGGCCGCGGCCGCGCCGGCGCTGACGCGTCAGGAGGCGGAGGACGGGCTGTGTCTGCTCAGTGACGCGGGGCTGCTGCGTTTCGAGCGTCCCGGGCGGGCGACGGCGGGCAGCGATCCGGTCGCGGAGGCCTACTGGGATCTGGCGGGGCTGGACGGTGCGCGGGCGGCGGCGGGGCTGAACGGCTCGCGGCTGCGGATCTGGCCGCTGGCCGGGGTGGACGCGGGTCCGGTTCTGAGCGCGAGCGCGGAGTCCGGGCTCAGTGTCACCGACTCCGACACCGATCTGACGCTGGTGCTGTGCGACGACTACCTCTCCCCCGAGCTGGAACGGGTCGACGCGGAGCACCGGGCGGCGGGCAGGCCGTGGCTGCTGACGCGGCTGTGCGGGTTCGAGCCGTGGATCGGCCCGTTCTTCCGTCCCGGTGAGGGGCCGTGCTGGTCGTGCCTGGCCTACCGGCTGGAGCAGCACCGCGGCTATGACCGGCCGTTGCAGCGGGCGCTGGGGCTTGACCGGCCGCTGCTGCGGCCGGCCGCCTCGCTGCAGGCGGGGCGGGTGATGGCCGCGCAGAGCGCGGTCCTGGAGGCCGCGAAGTGGCTGGCGGGGCTGCGGTACGCCGACCAGGGTTCGGTGCGTACGGTCGACACGCTCACGCTGCACACCCGGGTCCACGCGGTGTCGCGGATTCCGCAGTGCCCTTCGTGCGGGGAGGGCGGGCTGACGGGCCGCCGGGTGTCGGCGCCGTTCGTTCCGGTGTCGCGGCCCAAGGCGGGGCACGGCGGCGGGGACCACCGGGCGCTCAGCCCGGATCAGCTTCTCAAGCGCCACCAGCATCTGGTGAGCCCGATCACCGGGATCATCCCGCACCTCGAACCCTCCCCCGGTGCGCCGGAGTTCGCCACCACCTATGTGTCGGGGCACAACCTGGCGATGCGGGACCGGGGGCCGGCGGGGCTGCGGTCGCAGAGCGGCGGGAAGGGGCTGACGGACACCGAGGCCCGTACGAGTGCGCTGTGCGAGGCGGTGGAGCGCTACTCGGGGACCCGGCACGGTGACGAGCCGGTGGTGGTGGACAGCTTGCGGGGTCTGGGCGAGCAGGCCCTGCACCCCAACGTCTGCCAGCTGTACGCGCAGGAGCAGTTCCGTGACCGGGAGCGGTGGAACCGGTCGGGTTCGCCGTTCCATCACGTGCCCGAGCCGTTCGATACGAACCGGCCGGTGGAGTGGACGCCGGTGTGGTCGCTGACCGAGCGGCGTCAGCGGCTGCTGCCCACCTCGATGCTGTACTTCTCCGCCACCGCCGGCGCGCCGGGCCCGTACGCCGACTCCAACGGCAACGCGGCCGGCAGCAGCCCGGAGGACGCGCTGCTGCAGGGGTTCATGGAGCTGGTGGAGCGCGACGCGGTCGCCCTGTGGTGGTACAACCGGACGGCTCAGCCGGGTATCGACCTGGATTCCTTCCACGAGCCGTACATCGGGCGGATCCGTGAGGGGCACCAGCGGCTGGGCCGTGAGCTGTGGGCGCTGGATCTGACCTCGGATCTGGGGATTCCCGCGATCGTGGCGCTCTCGAGGCGGGTGGAGGGGCCGAGTGAGGACATCGTGTTCGGGTTCGGCGCGCACTTCGATCCGGCGGTCGCGCTGCGGCGGGCGCTGACCGAGACGGGGCAGCTGCTGCCGGCCGTGAACCGGGACCGTCCCGGCGGCGGGTACGGCATCACCGATCCGTTGCCGGTGCGCTGGTGGCGGCAGGCGACGGTGGCCAACCAGCCGTATCTGGCGCCGGATCCGGCGGTGGCGCCGAGGACGCCCGCGTCGTGGGTGTACGAGGTGCGTGACGATCTCCTGGACGATGTCACGGCGATCACCTCGCTGCTGGCGGGCAAGGGGCTTGAGCTGCTGGCGCTGGACCAGACGCGGCCGGACATCGGGATGCCGGTGGTGAAGGTGATCGTTCCGGGCCTGCGTCACTTCTGGGCCCGGTACGCGCCGGGGCGGCTGTTCGATGTGCCGGTGGCGCTGGGGAGGCTGGAGCGGGCCACCCCGTACGAGGGGCTGAATCCGATCCCTCTGTTCGTCTGAGGCCTGCCCGTTGTACGTGTGACGTGCCCCTGGCGTGGTGCTGTCGCCCCGGCCTTCGCGGCGGGGCGGCGACGCACCCTATGAGGTTGAGCTCCACAGATCATCCAACCTGCTTAGAATGGCGGCCTGTTGTTCGGATTTTCGTCGAGATATCAGGGGGAGACGAGAAATGGACGGCGCCGGTCCGGACAGATCCCCGTCGCATGCCGGGTCCACGCGGGACCAGGGCAGTGTGGCCACCAGGACCGCGCGGGGCATCCTGCTGGCCGCGCTGGGCTGTTACCTGGGGATCACGTTCCTCAACCTGCTCTCCCTGTCGCTCGACGCGTACGGCCTGAGCCTCGCGGTGATCTGCCTGACGCTGGTGTTCCTGTTACAGCTGCGGCACTCCGCTCCCGGCATCGACACGGCACGCACCCGCACCAACATCCTCACCCTGGCCGCCCAGGGCGCGCTGACCTACCTGCCGCTGGTGTGGTTCGGGGTGTACTGGGGGGCGATGGCGGGGTTCTTCGCCGGCTCGGTGCTGCTGGTCCTGCGGACCGGGGCGGCGGGCTGGACGCTGTACGGGCTGACGGCGCTGAGCATGGCGGTGACCGGCTACCTCAACGGCCGGGGTGCCGTCGACATCGCCTACCTGGCGCAGACGACCGCGCTGACGGGTCTGGTCGTCTACGGTCTGAGCCGTCTGACGGCGCTGGTCGACCAGCTGCACAAGGCCCGCGCGGACCTGGCGTGGCTGGCGGTCAGCAACGAGCAGTTACGGTTCTCCCGCGACCTGCACGACCTGCTCGGGTACAGCCTGTCCGCGGTGACGCTCAAGAGCGAGCTGATCCGCCGCCTGATCCCGGCCCATCCCGACCGGGCGTGCGAGGAGGTCGACGAGGTCCTCGTCGTCTCCCGTCAGGCGCTGGCCGACGTACGGCGGGTGGCGAGCGGCTACCGGGAGATGTCCCTGGCCTCGGAGCTGACCTCGGCCGCCTCCGTGCTGGCCGCCGCCGACATCGACGTCACCGTCGACACCCAGGACGCCATCGACCATCTGGGCCGGGTGACCTCGACCGTGCTGGCCACGGTGCTGCGTGAGGGCGTCACCAACCTGCTGCGGCACTCCAAGGCCGAACGCTGCTGGATATCGGCCCGCGTCGAGGACGAGGTCGTACGGCTGTCGATCGCCAACGACGGCCTGGTCGCCGGCTCCCACCCGCCGTCCCCGCACAGCGGCAGCGGCCTGGGCAACCTGAAGCGGCGCCTGGAGGACATCGGCGGCCGGCTGACCGCCCAGGGCGTCACCTGCTCCCCCGCCGGCACCGGTGAGAGCGAGGAACTGTTCCGGCTCACGGCCGAGGCACCGGTCAGGCAGCACGACCCCGCGCCCCGCACACCGGCCTGACCCGCCCCCTCCCCCTCCCTTTCTTCTTGTTCTTCTGCGCCGCGGCCCGTGAGCCGCGTGGCGTACGCAGCCTTGTCAGCGGCTGGTTTCGACAGTTTCCCGGTAAGTGAAAGAACGGTGGACGGCGACGATGATCCGGATCCTCCTGGCCGAAGACATGCACATGGTCCGTGGCGCTCTGGTGGCCCTGCTCAATCTGGAGGACGACCTCGAGGTGGTCGCCGAGCTCGAACGCGGCGACCAGATCCTCGGCCTGGCACGCGAGCACCGGCCGGACGTGGCCATCATCGACATCGACCTGCCCGGCATGGACGGGCTGAGCGCGGCCGAGCTCCTCCACGAGCGCCTGCCGGAGTGCCGCACGCTGATCCTCACCAGCCTCGGCCGGCCCGGCACGCTGCGCCGGGCGATGTCCGCGCACGTGTCGGGGTTCCTCCTCAAGGACGCCCCGCCCAGCGACCTGGCCCAGGCCGTGCGGCGGATCGCGTCGGGCCAGCGGGTCATCGACCCGCAACTGGCCCTGGCCGCCTGGGGCGGCAGTGAGAGCCCGCTGACGATACGGGAGACCGAGGTGCTGCAGATGGCCGCGCAGGGCTCCGAACCGCAGGAGATGGCCGCCCAGCTGCACCTGTCGGTCGGCACCGTACGCAACTACCTCACCACGGTCGTCACCAAGCTGAACGCCCGCAACCGCGTCGACGCCATCCGCATCGCCCGCGAGTCGGGCTGGCTCGTCTGACCCAGGCCGGGCTGTCCGGCCGGGCGGGTGCGCGGCGGTTGTCCCGGGCTGGTTGTCAGGGGGTGGTGACGGTCATGCCGGCGCCGGCGAGGTGGGCGAGGACCGCCAGGGTCAGTTCGGCCGGCAGCGGCGCCACCTCCACCAGGGCGTCGGGCGTCGTCGGCCACGCCAGCAGCGACACCACCCACATCGCCTCGGGCCGGTGGATCTCCACCCGGTGCTCCAGGCCCCGGCACTCCAGCCAGAACGCGTTGCCGCGCACCGTGATCGTCGCCCCCGCCCGCAAGGCGACCGTGCGCTGCGGCGGCACCATGGCCGGGACGAAGCGGGCGGTGCGGCGGGCCGGCACGACGGACAGGACCGGTCCTTTGAGGTCTTCCATGGACAGGGTCCTGATCACCAGGTGGGAGATGTCCCGCAGCACCGACAGGACCGCGGTGTAGCCGTCCTGTCCGGCCGGCAGGGTGTCGTCGGCGGGCGGCAGGAGGTTCGCGAGGCGGATGGGCCCCAGCTCCATGCGGTGCAGCGCCTCGGCGACGACACTGGCCGGTGCCTCGATGCGTTCGGTGCCCTGCGGGCCGCTCAGCAGCAGCGCCTGACCTTCCTCGTCCCACCCGACGGCCGTGTCCTCGTGCAGTGACCACAGATGGTGCAGACGCAAGGGGGCGTCTTCGGGGGCGGGAATCATGACCGGCACACCTCCTCGGGCTGACGGAGCCGACGGCCGACAGGCTGGCTCCTCCCCCGCGGATACGCTCACGCTCTTCAGTATGAACGCGCTTGCCGTGCGTTCAGCAGCGATGGACTCACACCGAAAACGTGAGGAAATCATGGGGTCTTGACGGTGACAGGGACGGGGGCTGGGCTGGGGGTCAGGGCCGCGGTGAACCGGTACAGGACGAAGCGGGCGCGCTTGAGGACCAGGGTCATGAGCGGGCTTGCGGAGCGTTCCACGGTGTCTCCCTCAAGAAATGGGGCGGGGGGACGGCGGGACGCGGGGATCCGGGGAGGTGCGGGTGTCGCGCCGTCGGGACGGGACCACCGTGGCGCAGGTGACCGGGCGCGGGACTTGAGCCGGACTTGAGCGGGAGCTGAGCGGGAGTTGGCCGGGGCTTGAGCGGGGGCCCCAGCGGGGCCGGCGGCTCAGGCCGCCGCCACGGCGGCCGGGGCGGGGGTACGGGTGCTGCGGGTGCGGGGGGTGGTGGCGCGGTCGTCGCCGGCTGCCTGGAGGCATTCCTCGAAGAAGCCGAGGGCGCGCAGGTGGTAGGAGCGGGCGGCGTGGCCGAGGCTGATGTTGTGGCCGGCGCCGGCCTGGCGTTCGACCTTCAGGACGGGGGTGCCACAGAGCCGGGCGGTGAGGTCGGCGAGGTGCGGCTCGTCGTGTTTCCACCAGGCCTCGTGCTCGGCGAAGGTGAGGCGCAGCGGGAGGGTGATGCGGGGGGCGAGGTCGTCGAACATGTCGGGCCACAGCGGTACTTCGGCGCCTTCGCGGGCGGGGGTGGGGGCGATGAGGGTCTCGGCGTCGCGGAAGGTTCCGGTCGGGTAGAGGGCGAGGGGGCCCCAGTTGCGTTCCCATTCCAGGTGGCGGCGCAGGCGGCGGTGGGCGGCGGGATCGGAGCCGTAGCGGTGGCCGGTGCCGGAGGCGTCCAGGGCGAGGAGGAGGCCGGGGTGGCGGGCGGCGGTGGTGAGGGCGAGTTTCCCGCCGTAGGAGTGGGCCAGGAGGAAGAAGCCCTGGCCGGTGGGGTGGTTGTGGGCGAAGGCGTCAAGGGCGTCGCTGAGGACGTCGGCCTGTTCGGTGAGGGTCAGGCCGTCGGGTGCCTGTGCGGCGCTGTGGCCGTAGCCGGGGCGGTCCAGGGCGAGGACGGTGAAGCCGAGGCGGGCGCCGAGGGCGAGGAGGGACAGGTCGGGGTGGGCCTGGCCGTCGAAGTAGCCGGCGCGCATGCCGCCGCCGTGGACGGCGACGATGACCGCCTTGGGCGGGTGGGCGGCGGGCTGGGCGAGGAGTCCTGAGAGGGTCAGGCCTCCGGCGTCGAGCAGGAGCGGGCGTACGCCGGCGGAGTGGGTCCGCGGCGGTGGGGTGGTGCCGGTCCTGGACGCGCGCATGGGTGGTGGTCCTTGTCGCTGGGCGGTGCGGTCAGGGTGGTGAGGGCGTACGGGGTGGTGAGGTGTACGGGGGTGGTGGGCCGGCTGCCGGGGTGCCCCGCAAAGGGGTGCGCCCCGGCTCGTCGGGCCCGTGCGCGCCAGGGAGCGTGTCAGGCGAGCTGGCGGGCGAAGGTGGCCATGTCGAAGTAGAGGGTCTCGTCGATCAGGACGTCGCCGTCGAAGTGGAAGAAGACGGCGACGGGGGCCTCGACGGTCTTGCCGCGGTTGGGTATGCCGCGCCAGTCGGCCTCCTGCTTGGCGCGCATCTGCGCCTCCAGGATGACGGCGGTCGGGGTGTGGTGGACGTGGAAGAGGTCGTGCTCGGGGTTGGGGAAGGCCCGCTGGAGCTCGGCGAAGTAGCCCTTCTTGATGGCCTCCTCGCCGATGAAGGGGCTCTCCTCGTAGGCCATGACGCGGTAGACGCCGCCGCGGGGGAAGGTGGCGAGGACGCCGTCGATGTCCCAGGCGGACTCGGCGATGGTGTGCTCGGCGACGACGGCCTCGCGCTTCTTGCGCAGTTCGGCGTCGGGAGCGGGGAGATCGGCGCCGGGCAGCTTGAACTCGTGCTCGGAGGACATACGGGCTCCTTGGGACGTCGGCCGTTTCGGGCCTGTGGCTTGTTCGGTTCGGTTCGTCGCCGACGTTAGGGCGGCCCGCTCGTCTGTCCCTCGGCTGTGCCTCGCAGCGCGCTGGAGCCAGCGTGGCGGTGTGTGGTGGCCGGTTTTCGTCAGGGCGCCGACCTGCCCGTACACCGCTGCTCAAGGCGGGCTCCAGTCGTACGCCCATCGTGGTGTTCCACGGTGTGTTCCCGAAGCCCCCTGCAAGCGGTACGGCGGGGGCCGGCGGCCTGGTGCGCCGTTCTCACTCAACCGGCAAGGGAGACAGTATGGAACGCCCGCGTCCGTCGGTGGACAACCTCTACGGGTTGCTCATGGGGCCCGCGGCCACTTTTCCGGACAAGCCCGCGGTGGTGGAGGCGGACGGGGAAGGGGTCCTGCGCGAGGTCTCCTACGGTGCTCTGGACACGCTGGTCCACCAGTACGCGGCCGTCCTTGACTCGCTGGGTCTGGATGTCGGTGACCGTGTCGTGGTGGAGGCGAACACGTCCGCGGCGTCGGTCGCGGTGCTGCTGGCCTGCTCGCTGCTGGGTCTGCCGTTCGTGACGGTGAGCCCGCAGACGCCCGATTCCCGCCTGGCGACGATCGTGGACGCGGTCGGTCCCGCCCTCCTGGCGCGTGCCGAGGACCTGCCCGTGCGGCAGGCGGTGGCGACGGAGGGCGCCGCCCGGTTCGGACCGGGCGGGCTGGTGGTGGAGCGGGCGCCGCAGCGCCGGGTGCGCCGCCGGCGTGCGGTGCTGGCCGGGGACACGGCGTACATCGTGTTCACGTCCGGGTCGACGGGCCGCCCCAAGGGGGTGGTGATGAGTCACCGCTCGATCGTGGCGTTCCTGCGCGCGATGGTGCATGACCGGCTGGCCGGGCCTGAGGACCGGGTGGCGAGCACTTCGCCGCTCCAGTTCGACTTCGCGCTGTTCGGGATCGGTGTGGCGCTGGCCAGTGGCGCGGCGCTGGTGCCGGTCAGGCGTGAGGACCTGTCCTCGCCGCGGCGCATGACCGGCTTCCTGAAGGAGGCGGGCGTGACGCAGGTCCACGGTGTTCCCTCGCTGTGGCGGCCGGTGCTGCGCCACGATCCGGAGCTGCTGAAGGAGCTGGGGGATCTGACGTCGGTGGTCTTCGCGGGCGAGGAGTTCCCCGTCCCGGAGCTGCGCCGGCTGCAGGAGTGGCTGCCCGGTGTCCGGGTCGTCAACGGCTACGGGGCGACGGAGTCGATGGCCGCCTCCTTCACCGAGGTTCCCTCCCCGCTGCCCGCGGGGGTGGAGCGTTTGTCGATCGGGCACGCCCACACGGGTGCGGAGATGACGCTGGTGGACGAGCGGGGCGAGATCATCACCGAGCCGGGTCTGGTCGGCGAGATCTATCTGCGCAGCCCGTCGCTGTTCAGCGGCTACTGGAACGATCCCGTGGCCACCGCGAAGGTGCTGGTGGACGATCCGGTCGACCCGCGGCACGGGCAGAAGGTGCTGAAGACCGGTGACCTGGCCCGTCTGGAGGCCGACGGCGGCTGCTCGTTCGTGGGGCGCGCCGATTTCCAGGTGCAGATCCACGGCAACCGGGTGGAACTCGGCGACATCGAGGGCACGTTGACGCGGATCGACGGCGTGGGCGCGGCAGCCGCGCTGCTGGTGCCGCGGGCCGGTGACCACGTGCTGATCGCGGCCGTCGTCCTCAACACCCCCGACACCGCCGACGGTTCCGACGGCGCTGATGGCGCTGGTGGTTTCGATACGGCGGCGGCGCTGGCGTTCTGCGCGGCCGAGCTGCCCGCCTACATGGTGCCCCGGCTGGTCCGGGTGGTGCCGGAGCTTCCCCTGACCGAGAACGGCAAGGTCGACCGTGCCGTGCTCGCCACGACGCTGACGTCCCCGCGGGGGGCGTCCCCCGCACGCCACGCGACGAACGCGTGAAGACGCCCGCGTGAAGACGCTCGCGTGACAACGAATGCCTGAAGACGAACTTTTGAAGGAGTCTGACGTGACTTTCACTCTGTCCATCGGCCGGCGGGTCAAGCTCGCCGAGGTCGAGTCGACGGCCGCCGAGGCCGCTCCCGTGGCCATCGACGACACGGTCCGTTCCCGGGTGGCGACCTCCCGCGCGACGCTGGAGAAGTTCGTCGCCGAGGAGCGGGTCATCTACGGCGTGAACACCAGCATGGGCGGGTTCGTCAACTATCTGGTGCCGGTCACGATGGCCCGGCAGCTCCAGGAGAACCTGCTGAACGCGGTCGCGACGAACGTGGGCGACCACCTGGACGACACGACGGTGCGGGCGATCATGACCTCGCGGATCGTGTCGCTGTCGCGGGGGAACTCGGCGATCTCGCTGAAGAACCTGGAGAAGCTGATCGCGATCCGCAACTCCGGGGTGATCCCGTGCGTGCCGGAGAAGGGTTCGCTGGGCACGAGCGGCGACCTGGGGCCGCTGGCCGCGATCGCGCTGGTGTGCATAGGCCAGGGCAAGGCGCGGCTGAACGGTGAGGTCCTGCCCGGCGCCGAGGCGCTTGAGCGCGTGGGCATCGAGCCGATGGAGCTGTCCTTCAAGGAGGGCCTGGCGCTGATCAACGGCACGTCGGGCATGGTGGGCCTGGGCAGTATCAACATCGCCAAGGCCCGGCGGCTCCTCGACACCTACCTGCTGGTGTCGGCGCTGTCGGTCGAGGGCCTCGCGGGCAAGACGAAGCCGTTCGACCCGCGGGTCCACGCTCTCAAGCCCCACAAGGGCCAGCAGCACGTGGCCCGGTTCCTCTACGAGACGCTGGCCGAGTCCACGCTGGCCGTCGACGAGCTGGACACCGAGCACCTGCTGTCGGGCGAGATGGGCGACACCGCGAAGGCGGGGTCGAAGTCCATCGAGGACGCCTACTCGGTGCGGTGCACGCCGCAGATCCTCGGGCCGGTCGTGGACAGCCTCGCGCAGATCGAGCAGGTCGTCGAGGACGAGCTGAACTCCTCCAACGACAACCCGCTGATCGACCCCGACGAGGCGGAGGTGTTCCACAACGGGCACTTCCACGGCCAGTACGTGGCCATGGCCATGGACCACCTCGCGATCGCGATGACGACGCTGATGAACCTCTCCAACCGGCGCGTCGACCGGTTCCTGGACAAGTCCAACAGCGAGGGCCTGCCGGCGTTCCTGTGCCAGGAGAACCCGGGCCTGCGGCTGGGGCTGATGGGCGGTCAGTTCATGACCGCGTCGCTGACCGCGGAGACCCGGGCGAAGTCCATGCCGATCTCCATCCAGTCGCTGACCTCGACCGGTGACTTCCAGGACATCGTGTCCTTCGGGTTCGTCGCCGCCCGCCGCGCGGCCGAGGTCCTGGACAACGTCGCCTACGTCGTCGCCTTCGAGCTGCTGTGCGCGGCGCAGGCCGTCGACATCCGCGGGATCGAGGGCCTCTCGCCGGCGACGCGCCGGCTGTACGAGGCGACGCGTGAGGTGGTCCCGTACCTCGACCACGACGTGACGATCACCGACTACGTGGAGGAGCTCGCCAAGCGTCTCCTGTCCGAGCCGGGTCTGGGCTGATACCGCCATGCCCACCGCCCCCACGTCTTCGCCCCCCTCCCCCGCCTCCACGTCTTCCTCCCCCTCCCCCGCGCTCTCCTCTGCCGCCTTCCCTGGGGCGAGGGTGTTCGACGCGCTGAGCGGTGCGCCGGCCGTCGAGCGGACCGCTTCGGGTACCCGTGTCACGCTGCGGGTGCCCGTGGAGCGGGCGCGGGCGCAGATGACCGGTCACTATCCGGGGTTTCCGATCTTTCCCGGGGTGCTGCTGGTCGACTGTGTGCGTCAGGCCGCCGGCCTTGCGGCGGGGGGCGAGGTGCGGCTGGTGAGCATCGACCGGGCGCGTTTCGCCCGCCCGTTGTTCCCCGGTGACGAGCTGGGCCTGTCCTTGCTGGTGACCACGCGCGAGGACGGCCGGCTCGCGGTTCGGGCGCGGGGGGTGCGGGCGGACGGTGAACTCGCGGCGGATGTGTCACTGACGCTGGCGCTGGAGGGGGCGGGGTCCGGTGCTTGATCACAGCGAGATCCGCAGGCGGCTTCGGCAGCGGCCTCCGATGCTTCTGCTGGACACGGTGCGGGAGTTCACCCCGCCCGGCTCTCTGGTGGCGACGAAGGCGGTCACGGGCGGCGAGGACTGTTACCGGGAGGTCGCCGAGGGCGCGGGAAGCGGCGCGTTCGCCTATCCGCAGGTGCTGCTCCTGGAGTCGTTCGGGCAGGCGGTGTCGCTGCTGTGGTCGCTGGCCGGGCTCGGTCCGGCCGAGGAGATCCCGCTGATGGTCGGTGTCCGTGACCTGCGCTACGAGTCGGCCGCGCTGCCCGGTGACGTGCTGGAGCACCATGTGCGGCTCGTGCACCGTTCGGGTGCGGTCAACGAGTTCGCCGGCGAGAGCCGGGTGGGCGGGCGGACGGTGGTGAGCGTGGGTTCGATGCTCGTCGTGTCCCGGCCGCCGGCAACCCTGCTCCCCTCTGCCCCCGAGCCTGCCGTTTCCGCGTAACACCCGTATTCCGTATGCCGTTTCGAGATGTGAAGGACTGTCCTGATGAACGACATCGACAACGCGCTCGACCGTGTCCGCGCCATCGTCGCGGAGATCCTGGTCCTTGCTCCGGAGGAAGTCGACGACACCGCGGATCTCTTCGACCAGTACCTGGCCGACTCGCTGAACCTGATCGAGATCGTCGCCCGGGTGGAGAAGCAGCACGGCGTGGTGCTGCCCGTGGACGAGCTGCCGCGGGCGCGGACGATCGCCGCGCTGCACGAGCTGCTGACCCGGCAGACGGTCTGAGCGTCGCCCCGGGCGGCCTCACCTACCCCTTCCTTCGCTTTCCCGGAAGACATCCAGGAGCCAGCCAGTGACGATCCCGACCCGCCAGGCGACCGCGCCGGGCTCTGTTGCCGTGCGTGCCGTGCGCGGCGCGATCCAGGTCGCCTGCGACGACCCCGTAGCCATCGAGCAGGCAACCGTGGAGCTGCTTGAGGAGATCCTCGGGCGCAACGCCCTGGTCGACGACGATCTGATCAGCATCGTCTTCACCACCACCGACGACCTGCGCTCGGCGTTCCCGGCGGCCGCGGCCAGGAAGCTGGGGCTGACCGATGTGCCGCTGCTGTGCACCGGCGAGATCGCGGTCCCGGGCTCGCTGGCCCGGGTCGTGCGGATCCTGCTGCACGCGCACAGTGACCGGCCCCGTGACGCGATCCGGCACGTCTACCTCGGCGGGGCGGCGGCGCTGCGCCCCGACCTCGCCCCCACCCCCGCGGCCTCCGTTGTCGCCGCGGGCGCTGTCCCCGTGTCCTTGCCTGTGCCCGGGCCGGTGCGTGCGCCGGTGCCGGTCCTCGCGTCGGTGCCTGTCCTGGCCGCCGCTCCCGCCCCGGTGCCAGGGGCTGATTCCCCTCTCCCCCTAGGAGCATGATCATGTCCGCGATGCCTGTCGCATCACCCGTTCGTGAACACGAGCTGAGACCTGTCGAACCCGCCGCCGGTGGTGGTGGTCCGGCGGCCGGGCTCCCCGGCGCCACCGGCGCCACCGCCACCGCTGTCGTCGCCGATCCGGCCGGCCTGGTGGCCGCGGAGCAGCAGCCGGTGTGGGCGGATGCGTCCCGTGCTGCCGCTGTGCGGGACGAGCTGACGGTCCGGCCCGGTCTGGTGGGGTTCGAGGAGGTGCAGATGCTGCGCCTGCTGATGGCGGGGGCGGCGGCGGGGACGTATCAGGTCGTCCAGGCCGGGGACTGTGCGGAGGATCCGGCCGAGTGCGGGCCGCTCGCGGTGAACCGGAAGATCGGTCTGATCGACGCGCTCGCGGGTGTCATGAAGGTCAACACCGGGCTGCCGGTGATCCGGATCGGGCGGATCGCCGGGCAGTTCGCCAAGCCGCGGAGCTCGCCCACCGAGGTCGTCGACGGGCGTGAGCTGCCGGTCTACCGGGGTCATCTGGTCAACGGGCCGGGCGCGACGGTGGAGGAGCGGCGGGCGGACGCGGAGCGGATGCTGGCCTGCTACGACGCGGCGAACCGTGCGACGTCGCTGCTGCGGCAGCGGATGGGTGCGTGGATGCCGCCGACGGGCGCGCCGGTGTGGACGAGTCACGAGGCGCTGGTCCTGGACTACGAGCGGTCGTTGCTGCGCCGTGCGGAGGGCGGGGAGCGGTATCTGGCGTCCACGCATCTGCCGTGGATCGGTGAGCGCACGCGGAGCCTTGAGGGTTCGCACGTGCGGCTGCTGTCGTCGGTGGCCAATCCGGTGGCGTGCAAGGTCGGTCCCTCGATGGGGGCGGCGGAGCTGGTCGAGCTGTGCGCGCGGCTGGATCCGGGCCGGGAGCCGGGCCGGCTGACGCTGATCGCGCGGATGGGTGCGTCGGTGGTGTCGGCGCGGCTGCCCGCTCTGGTCGAGGCGGTCGCCGAGGCGGGGCATCCGGTGGCGTGGCTGTGCGATCCGATGCACGGCAACACGATCAAGACGCCGGGCGGGTTGAAGACCCGGTCGGTGCAGACGGTGATCGAGGAGGTGGTGGGGTTCCAGCAGGCGGTCACGCAGGCGGGTGGGGTCGCGGCCGGTCTGCATCTGGAGAGTACGCCGGACGACGTGACCGAATGCGTGTGGAGCGAGGCCCAGACGGGCGATGTTCCCACGCGTTACACGACGCTGTGCGATCCGCGGCTCAATCCCCGGCAGGCCATCGCGGTGGCCGGGGCCTGGAGTGCGCTCTGAAGTGATCGGGGAGGTAATTGTTGATGTCCATCGCCTATCTGGGCCCGTCCGGCTCGTTCACGGAAGCAGCGTTGAACGGGCTGGGCGTGCCGGGCTCGACGGCGGTGCCGTATCCGACGGTCCGCCAGGCGCTCGACGCCGTCCGCCGTGGTGAGGCGGCGGCCGGCGTCGTGCCGTGGGAGAACTCGGTGGAGGGGTCGGTCACCGAGTCCGTCGATTCGCTCACTACGGGAAAGGACCTGGCCATCGTCGGAGAAACGTTGTTGCGGGTGGAGTTCGCGCTCGCTGTTCCCGCCGGGGGCGACCTCGGTACGGTGCGGGAGGTGGTGACGCATCCGGTCGCGCACGCCCAGTGCCGGGCATGGCTGCACACCCATCTGCCGCAGGCGGCGGTGGTGACGGCAGGGTCGACGGCGCAGGCGGCGCGGGATGTGGGTGCGTCGGGGGCGCCTGGCCGGGCGGCGATCGCGGCTCCGGGCACGCTGCGCCGCTACGGGCTTGAGGTCCTGGCGACGGGGATCGGGGACCGCCCGGACGCGGTGACCCGTTTCGTGAAGGTGGCCCGGCCGCCGGTGCCGGGAGCTCACCCGAGGGCCCATCCGACGGGGGTGGACCGCACGAGTCTGGTGGTGCCGCTGGCCGACCAGATGCAGCATCTGCACGCGGTACTGGAGGAGTTCGTACGTTCCAAGGTGCCGTTGACGGCCGTGCTGTCACGGCCCGGCGGTTTCGGCCTGGGCACGTACTCCTTCCTGCTGGAGTGCGAAGGGCACGTCGACGATCCCGGGGTCGGGTTCGTCGTCGCCGCGCTCGCCCGCCGGCACGCCGCGTTCGTGCTGGGCAGCTACCCCCGCGCCGACCAGCCGCCCCGCCCCGCACTCACCACCACCACCGTCAGCCGCTGAAACCCGCCCCTTCTCTCTTCATCTGCCCTGGGTCGGGTTGTCGGCTGTCTCCCGTGTGCCGCCCCCGGCCTGTCCTGGCCGGGGGCGGCACACTGCGTCCCGCCGGACCCTGCGGACCCCAGGGTGAGGGGGGGTCAGATGGGCTGGACGAGGCGGGCCAGTGCGGCTTCGACGACGGCGGTCTGTGCGGCGGGCGGTGCCTGGATCTGTTCGAGACGCCCTATCTCGATGGAGGAGTCCACGACGAACCGGCAGCGCTGCTCGTGCCGGGCGGCATAGGCCTTGAACGCGGCCGGAACGGTGTCGTGGTGGGCGAGTTCGGCGGCGAGGACGAGAGCGTCCTCGACCGCCAGGCCGGCGCCGGAGGCGAGCTGGGGGGTGGTGGGGTGGGCGGCGTCCCCGACGAGGATCACCCGCCCCCGGTACCAGGGGCCGGGCAGGTCGAAGGACTCCAGTGGCCGGTAGGCGATCTCGGTGTCCTCGCCGATCGCGTCCCGGAAGGCGGCCACGTGTCCGCCGTAGGGGGCGAGGAGTTCGGCGAGGGCGGCGGGCAGTTCGCCGGGGGTACGGATGCGGCGGGGGGTGCGTTCGACGACGAACATGTACATCTGGGTGGCCGACACCGGTGTCCAGCCGACCTTGACCGGTCCGCCGAGGAAGTAGTGCCGTCGGTCGACGCCGGGCGGGCGGGGCACGAACATCCGCCACACGCTCTGCCCGGTGTACTGGGGGCTGGGGGCGTGGGGGAAGATCTGGCGGCGGGTGCGTGAGGAGATGCCGTCCGCGCCGACGACCAGGTCGTAACGGCCCTGGGTGCGGTCGGAGAAGGTGACGGTGACCCCGGCGGTGTCCTGGACGAGGTCCTCGACGGACAGCCCGAACCGGGGCGTCACGCCGGCGGCCAGGACACGGCGGGAGAGGATCTTGTAGAGGACGGGGCGGCCGATGCCGCCGGAGCCGCGGACGGGTGAGCCGGGCGGCATGGGGGTGGGGATGTCCCGGATGTGGGTGCCGTCGACGGCGCAGACGCGGATGCCGTCGCCGGTGTAGCCCCGGGCGGCGACCTCCTCGTACACGCCGAGCTGGCCGAGAGCCCGCAGGGTGGGGCCGGTGATCGTCAGTCCGGCGCCGACGACGGTGAAGTCGGGCTGGATGTCGATGAGATCGACGTCCGCGCCACAACGCGCCAGCGTGATCGCCGCGGACATGCCGGCGATCCCGGCCCCCACTATCAGCACGCGGCGCGGTGCCTGCGAGGTCATCGTGGTCCTCCGGTCGTTCTCCGGTACGGGTCGGTGGTCATACGGCGCCCGCAGCCTTGCCAACAGCGCCCGCGGCGACGCGCGGGGCGTCGGTGGTCTTGTCCAGGGCGTCGGCGGCCTGGCGCAGGGCGTCTGCGCGGTCGGTGCGTTCCCAGGTGAAGTCGGGGACCTCGCGGCCGAAGTGGCCGTAGGCGGCGGTGGCGGCGTAGATGGGGCGGAGCAGGTCGAGGTCGCGGATGATGGCGGCCGGGCGGAGGTCGAAGACCTCGCTGATCGCCTGCTGGATGGTGGTGACGGGGACGGTTTCGGTGCCGAAGGTCTCGACGAACAGGCCGACGGGTTCGGCCTTGCCGATGGCGTAGGCGACCTGGACCTCGCAGCGTGAGGCGAGGTGGGCTGCGACGACGTTCTTGGCGACCCAGCGCATGGCGTAGGCGGCGGAGCGGTCGACCTTGGAGGGGTCCTTGCCGGAGAACGCGCCGCCGCCGTGGCGGGCCATGCCGCCGTAGGTGTCGATGATGATCTTGCGTCCGGTCAGGCCGGCGTCGCCCATCGGGCCGCCGATCTCGAAGCGGCCGGTCGGGTTGACCAGGAGGCGGTAGCCGTCGGTGTCGAGTTTGATGCCGTCGGCGGCGAGTTCGGCGAGGACGTGTTCGACGACGAACTCGCGGATGTCGGGAGTGAGAAGGGAGGCGAGGTCGATGCCGGAGGCGTGCTGGGAGGAGACGACGACGGTGTCGAGCCGGGTGGGCCGGTCGCCGTCGTAGGCGAGGGTGACCTGGGTCTTGCCGTCGGGCCGCAGGTAGGGGACGGTGCCGTTCTTGCGTACCTCGGTCAGGCGGCGCGAGAGGCGGTGGGCGAGGTCGACGGGCAGGGGCATCAGGGTGGGGGTCTCGCTGGAGGCGTAACCGAACATCAGGCCCTGGTCGCCGGCTCCCTGCCAGTCCAGACCGTCACCCGCGCCGGGGGCGCCCTCGACGCGGTGTTCCCAGGCGGTGTCGACGCCCTGGGCGATGTCGGGTGACTGGGCGCCGAGCGAGACGGAGATGCCGCAGGAGGCGCCGTCGAAGCCCTTGGTGGAGGAGTCGTAGCCGATGTCGAGGATCTTCGCCCTGACGAGGGCGGGGATGTCGACGCGGGCGGTGGTGGCGACCTCTCCGGCGATGTGGACCTGGCCGGTGGTGATGAGGGTTTCGACGGCGACGCGTGAGGTGGGGTCGAAGCGCAGGAACGCGTCGAGGATGGTGTCGCTGATCTGGTCGGCGATCTTGTCGGGATGTCCCTCGGTGACGGACTCCGAGGTGAACAGGCGGCTGGGCATGGTCCTCCCGTCGGACGGGGTCGGGATGGGGCCGGGATGAGGCCGGGGCGGGGTCGGGGCGGGGTCGGGGCGGGGTTCAGTCGTTCCTGGTGGCGGTGAGGATGCCCTGGAGCGGCAGTGCGTCCGGGGGGAGGTCGGCGGGGTTCTGGGCGATCTCGCGGGTGACGGTGAAGCCCGCCTCCTCGAACCAGCGGCGGAAGGTGGAGAGCTTTTGCGGGCCGCCCTGGCCGGTGGCGCAGCCGAGGAAGAAGGAGGGGTAGTAGTCCACGCTCCAGGAGTCCTTGATGTTCTCGGCGTAGATCGGCACGAGGATGTGGACCTGGGCGCCGGGCTTGAGGGAGGCGTGGAGGTTGGCGAGGATCCGTGTGACGTCGTCGTGGTCGAACATGTTGAGGAAGTGCTTGATCAGGACGACGTCGAAGCCGGCCGGGACGGAGTCGAACACGTCGCCGCCGATGAACGCCGAGGTGTCCGCGACGTTGTTGTCGCGGAAGTTGCGCAGGCATTCCTCGCGCTTGTCGGGCAGGTCGAAGGTGGTCACCCTCAGGCCGGGCGAGCCCTTGAACTTGTAGGTGTGCAGGGCGCCCAGGCCGGTGTGTCCGGCGAGGTCCAGGACGTGGGAGCCGGCGGGTATGTCGATGTTGGCGAAGAACCAGGGGTCGATGCGGTCGGTGACGGAGTCCATCAGCTTCGACCACGGCTCGCGCAGGTCCGCGTGGAGGGCCATCGCCCCGTAGAGGTCGCCGTCGAATCCGTACAGCTCCCGCAGACCGACGATGGTGCCGGAGCGCACGCTCTCGGTGAGGTAGTACAGCTGGCGCAGGGTGGTGGCCTTGATCTTGCCCATGAAGTCCAGGACCCGCTGGAGATCGGCCGCCTCGACGTCGGCGAGCGCGTCGAGACGGTAGGTGCCGGCCGCCTCGTCATGGGCGATGAACCCTTCCTTGACGGGCAGGTTCAGCAGCTGCGCCACGGCGTCGGGCTTCGCACCGGCGATCGCGCCGAGCTCGGCCGCGCTCAGGCCGGGCCGCTCGCGCAGCGCATCGATCAGACCGAGCTCGAAGCAGGACAGCAGGTTCATGAACCGTGCGGGTCCCACCATGTACTCGCGGAACCGGGCGAGAGTGGCATGTGCAGTCATCGGGCGTATCCCTTGGTCGCGGTCGTCATCACTGTCGGTGGGGCAGGTGGGGGTGGGGCTGGTCGCGCGGGCGGCGGTGAGGCTGGTGCGGTGGGGCTTGGTGGCCGGGGCCGGTAGAGCAGGTGCGGTGGGGCTTGGCGGCCGGGGGGCCGGTGCGGTGGGGCTTGGCGGCCGGCGAGGGGGAAGGTCGCGGCCGTCGGGGGTGGTGGCTGAGGATCTGTGGGGCTGAGGGGCTGAGGGGCTGAGGGGCTGTGGGGCTGTGGGGCTGTGGGGCTGTGGGGGGTTGGTGGGTCAGGTGCGGTGGGCGGCTGTGGCGGGGGCCTTGGGCAGCGGGGGCGGGGCCGGGCGGGCCCAGGCCCGGCCGGCGGCGGCCTCGATCCGCAGGTGCAGGCGTCCCCGGCGCATCCGCCCCGTCGTCTCGTACAGGGCGTCGGCGACCAGAGGGTCGGTGAAACGGAACCAGCCCAGGCGGTCGCCGTCCTCGTCGACGAGTCCTGCCGCGATCGCGTGGTCGAGGACGGCGAGGGCGGTGTCGATCTCGATCGACGCCACGTCGGCGACGACCTCGACGTCGAAGTGCCGGCCGGCGACGGCGGCGACCGCGAGGAGTTCGGCGGCGGGCCGCGGCAGACGCCCCACCCGGTGCAGGACCACGTCACGGACCGGGCCCGCGACCGGGGTGTGGGAGGCGGCGGTGCGCTGCTCACCGGCGAGGAGTTTGATCATTTCGCGCAGGAGGGAGGGGTTGCCGCCGGACCGGGCGCACAGGGCCTTGGCCGTCACACCGCTGACCTCGTGGCCGATGAGCGCACCGGCCAGAGCCTGGGCGTCGTGCGGGGTCAGGCCGCGCAGCCAGATCCGTGCCGTCTTCACCCCGGGCAGCACGGTCCACGCCGACCCCTGACCGTCGGCGACGGATGGCTCGTCGGGACGGTAGGAGACGATCAGCAGGATCCGGCTGCCGGGCACACGCCGGGCCAGGAGGGCCAGCAGCCGCAGGGACGCGGCGTCGGCACGGTGGACGTGATCGAGCATCACCACCAGCGCCCCGCCACCCGACAACCCCGTCAGATGCCCGGCGACAGCCTCCGCCAGCTCCTCCTCACCATCCACCGCACCCACCACACCGCCGGTGCCGGTGAGCAGGGTGGTGGTGGGGGCGGGGACGGGCCGGCCGGGGAAGGCTGCGACGGCGGCGCGCAGGATCTGTTCCCACAGGGACAGCGGGGGCGCGGCGATGTGTTCGGGGCAGGTCGCCGTAAGGACGGGGACGCCGGAGCGTTCCGCGAAGCGCCGCAGCAGGCTGGTCTTCCCCGCGCCGGGTTCCCCGGTCACCGTCACCACCTGCCCGTGACCGGCCTCCGCCGCGGCCAGGGCCTCGGTCAGCTGCCGCAACGCCGCCTCACGCCCCACGAACGCGTCCTGAACACCAGCCCGAACGGACACGCCCCCGGACACGGCCCCGGACACGGGAGCAGCCGCAGAGGCGGGAACAGAAGCCGGGACGGGAGCGGGCACGGGTACGGGGGCGGGGGCGGCGTCCGGAGCAGGGGCGGGGACGGGGATGGCGGGAGGGGCGGCGGCGATGACGGCGGGAGGGGCGGCGGCCGTGGCAGTGGGGCTCGTACCGGCCGCGGGGCTGCTGGCTGTGGTGGGGGCCGTGGGGGTGGGGCGGAAGTCCAGGGTGGGGTCCTGGTGGAGGATCTGCTGGCGCAGGTGCTGCAGGCGGGCGGTGGGGTCGATGCCGAGTTCCTCGGCGAGGCTGGTCTGCAGGGTGCGCAGCGCGTCCAGGGCGTCGGCCTGCCGGCCCGAGCGGTACAGGGCGAGGCTGAGGAGTTCGCAGGCGTACTCGCGCAGGGGGTGGGTTTTGACGAAGGCGCGTAGTTCGGCGGCGGCGGTTTCGTGGGCGCCGAGGGCGAGGAGTGCTTCGCTGCGCATCTCCAGGACGGACAGGCGTACTTCTTCCAGGCGGACGACTTCCGGGACGACGGCCGGGACGCTGCTGACCTCGGTGAAGGGCTGGCCTCGCCACAGGGCGAGGGCGGCGTCGGTGCGGGCGAGTGCGGTGCGGGGGTCGTCGTGGTCGCGGGCGTGGCGGGCGGCGTCGGCGTGGGCGGTGAAACGGTGGATGTCGATGCCGGTGGCGGGGGTGTCCAGGACGTAGCCGTGGGGGCGGGTGCGCAGGACGGTCGCGGGGGTTCTGGGGGCGCGGCCGGGTTCGAGGACCTTGCGTATTTTGGCCACGTAGGCCTGGAGCGAGGTCATCGCGGAGGGTGGCGGATTTCCTTCCCAGAGGGCGTCGAGAATGACGTCGGTGGTGACCGTCTGTCCTGCCTGGCTGATCATCAGTGCGAGAAGGGTGCGTTGTTTCGGTGCGCCGAGATCGACTATGCGGCCGGATATCGATGCCTGGACGGGTCCCAGGGCACAGAATTCCGCCACGGCCGGCGAAGACACACGAACATGCCCGTGGGTGGGTTCGCGCCCGTGGGTGGGTTCGTGCCCGTGTCCGTGCCCGTGTTCGTGGGCGGGTTCGTGGGTGGGTTCGTGGGTGCGGGGTATGCCGGTCACTGTGCGGGGCCCGAGTTCTGCGTGGTGGCGACGGGCGTGGTGTTCGTCATGACGAGCCCTTCCGGATAGCCGTATACCGGGTTCTGACACAGCAATGCGGGCCGGGAAGTGTCCCGGTCATCCGCTGCCCACCCCAGTTGTCAGGGATCGTTGGCCGACGCTACGGACACGGCTTCAAAAGTCGCTTGAGCGGGCCTTGAATTCGGCTCGGGTGCGGCTGATTCGTCTGGTCGGGTGCGGGGTTTTGATGCTAAGAAATTGAGGGTGCTCAGCGAGCCGGTGAGTTCCGGGCCGAATCGTCACGTGTTTTCGGCCCTGTTCACGTTTTCCGGCGCCGGGGGTACCGGTTTTGTGCGACGTTCTTGTTTCGGGCTGTCTGGTGGTCCGGTCGCGTCTTTCCGGTGGTGTGGCCGGCTGGCTGCTCGCGTTCAAGTCGATGGTGAAGAAAGGCTGATTCGATCATGAAGGCTGTGCGTTTTCATTCCTATGGCGAGTCCGACGTTCTGGTGCACGAGGAGGCGGGGCGCCCGACGGCGGGTGCGGGTCAGGTCGTGCTGAAGGTCGCGGGCGCGGCGGTGAACCCGGTCGACGCGACGCTGCGGGCGGGCTACGTGCGCGACGTGTTCGACGTGGCGCTGCCGCACGTGCCGTGCTACGACGTGGCCGGCGAGGTCACGGAGGTCGGTGAGGGCGTCGACGGCTGGAGCGTGGGCGACCGTGTGGTGGCCTGGCTGCCGATCACCGGTCCGGGGGCGGCCGCCGAGTACGCGGTGGCGCCGGCCGACGTCCTGGTCGCGGCGCCCTCTTCGGGGGAGCTCGCGGACGCGGCGGCGCTGCCGTCGGTGGCGCTGACGGCCTGGCAGGCCCTGTTCGAGCACGCCGGTCTCACGGCCGGGCAGCGGGTGCTGGTCAACGGCGCCGGCGGCGCGGTCGGCGGCTACGCCGTCCAGCTCGCCGCCGCGGCCGGCGCGCACGTGACGGCGACGGCCAGCGCCGCGAGCCGTGAGCGGGTCACCTCCTACGGCGCGCAGCACGTCATCGACTACACGGCCACCCCGCTGCGTGAGGCGGTGGCCGGTGAGACGTTCGACGTGGTGCTGAACCTGGTGTTCGTCGCCGACCCCGGTGAGCTCGCGCAGCTCACCGACCTGGTCGCCGACGGCGGCGTGTTCGCCAACACCGTTCCCCCGGGCCTGCTGTCGGAGCCCGGACGCGGTGTGCGCAACGCGCAGGTCTTCGGCCGCAGTGACGCGGCCCGGCTGGCCGAGCTGGTCGCCCTGGTCGACGCGGGCGAGCTGAAGATCCACGTGGCGCAGCGCCGTCCGCTGGCGGAGCTGCGTGAGGTTCACGAGGAGCTCGGCGCGTTCAAGCTCGCGGGCAAGACCGTTCTCATTCCCTGACAACCGGCGGCCCGGCAAAAGCGCCGGGCGACGCCCATGAACATCAAGGAGCTTGTGGTCATGGTTTCGACGTTGGAATCGGGCGCTGTCGCCGCGACTCTCGGCCGGCTGCTGGCGGCCGAGGACCAGCAGGACCTGGCGGCCGAGTGGGCGGCGGCCGGCGTGCCGCTGGGCGGTGACTTCCCCTTCGAGATGAGCGCGTCAGAACTCGCCGAGCGGACGAAGGACATCATCATGTCCGTCTCCCGCGAAGGCGGGAAGCTGCTCTACCTCCTGACCCGCGCGGCGGGCGCGAAGACGGTCGTGGAGTTCGGCACGTCGTTCGGGATCTCGACGCTGTACCTGGCGTCCGCGGTCCGCGACAACGGCGGCGGCACGGTCATCACGACCGAACTGCAGAAGGACAAGGCACAGGCGGCGGGCGAGAACTTCACCGCCGCCGGCCTGGACGACCTCATCGACCTGCGCGTCGGCGACGCCCGCGAAACCCTCAAAGACCTTGACGGTCCGATCGACCTGGTCCTCCTCGACGGCTGGCTCGACCTGCGCCTGCCGATCCTGAAGACCATCGAACCCGCCCTGCGGCCCGGCGCCCTCGTCGTCATCGACGACGTCGACCTCGACATCGGCCGCGGAGTCTATGAGGAGTTCCGCGACTACATCGCGGACCCCGCCAACGGATACCTCTCCATCACCCTCCCCGTCCACCAGGGAGTACAGCTGGCACTCAAGCTCGGCTGAACCAGCAACAACAACAGCAGCAACACCGCAGTACGGCAACACAGCAACACAGGCAGTGACATAGCAACAGGGCGGCCGGACACGGTCGTCCGGGCGGGCCGGCCACGGCCACCGGGAAACTTCTTCCCTGGTGGCGGTGACCGGCCCGCTGTCATCGACGGACAACCGATCACACCAACGGTGACGGCGGCCGACGGGGCGGAGGCAGTGTTCGAGAACCGGATTACGGGGCCAGGGTTACAGGTGGGGGTTGAGGGCTGGGGTTGGGGCCCGCGTGACAGGCCCGCGTCACAGGCCCCGTGTCCTCTGACAGGAAACCTGGACCGATTGCCATCGAAATTGGACCATCACACGATTGGTCGGGCGGATCTCCTAACCTGGCTGAATGATCACCGACGACGCTTCCGATGGCCTGGTCGTCCGGGTGGGGAACCCAGGGGGGCAGGCGGTGCATCTGCTGTTCTCCGAGCCCACACGGCCCTACAAAGAGGATCCGACCCTCGACTTCGCCGTGCGGGCCTGCGGCCGATGGGTGAGCATCGAGACCTCGGTTCGGACCTGGGACGGCGACGGCCTTGACTCCTTTCTCTCTTCCCTGGCGGAAGACTTCCGCGGCTGGCAGGGAGCGCGGACCTGGCACTCCCTCGAGTACGACCTGACCCTCTCGGCAGAGCACCGGTCTGGTGGCCATGTCCATCTGACGTGGGGCATCCACGACCGGCCACCCGCCGAGGAGTGGCACTTCGAAGCAACCACAGTGCACGCCGCGGGCGAGGACATGCAGCATCTTGCCGCCCAGATCCACGCCCTCCTCATCAGCGCGGCCCCGTAGCCCGAACGCCCGGTACCTCACAGGCCGGTCCAACTTCCCCGGCAAACGGTCCAAGCTCAACGCCAGAGGACACCCCGCGTGACAGGCCCGCGTGACAGGCCCGGGTGACGGGCCCGCGTGACAGGCCCTGGGTGACGGGCCCAGGTTGGGGTTACAGGCCGGGGTTACAGCTGGGGGCCGGGTGACGGGCCCGGGTTGGGGTAACAGGCCGGGGTTACAGCTGGGGGCCGGGTGACGGGCCCGGGTAACGGGGCTGGGTTGGGGTTACAGCTGGAGGCTGGGATGACGGGCCCGGGTGACGGGTGGGGGTTGAGGACTGGGGTTGGGCCCGGGCAACAGGCCCGGGGTAACGGGCGGGGGTTGAGGGCTGAGGTTGGGGCCCGGGTGACGGGCCCGGGGTAACGGGGCTGGGTTGGGGTTACAGGCCGGGGTTACGGCTGGGGGCTGGGGTGACGGGCCCGGGTGACGGGCCCGGGTGACGGGCCCGGGTGACGGGTGGGGGTGACGGGCGGGGGTTGAGGGCTGGGGTTGGGGCCCGGGTGACGGGCCCGGGGTAACGGGGCTGGGTTGGGGTTACAGGCCGGGGTTACGGCTGGGGGCTGGGGTGACGGGCCCGGGTTGGGGTCACGGGACAGGGTTGGGGCTGGGGTTGGTGGGTTGTGGGTTCGGGGTTACGGGTTGGGGTTAGGGGTTGGTGGCGGCGTGGACGAGGGCGAGGGTGTCGTCGGCGATGCGCTCGGCGCGCTGGGCGGAGACGGCGTGGTCGATGTAGGTGAAGTTCCAGGAGAGTTGGCCCTGGCTGGTGGTGACGGAGGAGCCGAGGTAGCCGACGACGGAGATCCCGCCGACGAACTGGGCCTGGGAGAGCCGCCAGGTACCGGCCGTGTCGGGGAAGTCGAAACGGCCGATGTTGGAGACGAAGAAGTTGAAGGGCCCGTGTTCCTCGAAGTAGCGGATGAACGGTTCACTGTCGGCGGTACCGGCCGGGCCCTGGGCGGCGAGGAGGTGGAACACGCCGTACTGTTCGCCGAGCTTCTTGCGGGTGGCGAGGTCGTCCTTGATGAACCGGGCCATCGTCCACAAGTCCCCGGGGTCCTGGGCGACGACGGAGTGCAGCGCGGAGACGAAACACCCGGCCTCGTCCAGCCCGACAGGACGGGCGAGTTCGTCACGCAGGGACAACGGGGAACCAACCGCGAACGGCTCACCGGGCACGGCACCGGCGTCCCGGGCAACCGCGCAGGCCAGCGCCGCCGCCAGCACCCCGTGCAGCGTGGCACCCTCCCGCTTACAGGCCAGGGTCAGCCGCTGAAGATCCTCTGAGCTGAGGGAGCGGTGGAGCATACGCGTACGGCGCTGAGCGAACGGCACGAACGTCTCCGGCGTCAACCGCCCGGCCACCGCACCGCCCTGCGTCTCCCCTCCCCCACTATCCTGCCCGCCACCGTCCGCTGCTGCTCCCTCACTGTCCTGGCCGCCTGCGTCTGCCTGTTCCGAGGGCGGGAGGGGGCGGAAGGGCTCGGGGAAGAGCGCTTCGAAGGGCTCGAACCCCTCCCCCACCCCATCCAGATCCAGATCCGGACCGCGGCCGGGGCCGCGGCCGGGGCCGGGTGGTGCGGTGTCCTGGGCAAGGCGTACCCACTGCCGCAGCAGGGACAGCGCGGTGGTGCCATCCGCGATGACATGCGGGACGGTCAGCAGAAGGTCGTGGACGCGGCCGGGGTGGCTGATCAGAACGGCACGGGCGAGGGGCCCTTGGCGCCAGTCGATGGGTTCGGTGAACTCACGGGTGTCGATCTCCTCCGCCCAGCGGTCGGGCTGGAGGTCGCTGAGGTGGACCTCGCGCAGCGGGATCGGCCGGCCGGTCGGCGCGAACCGCGGCCCCCCGCCCGGACCGCCGTCCTCGGGTTCGGTGATCGCGGTCCGCAGCCGGGGATGACGCTGCTGCAGCACGCCGAGCGCGTCCCGCAACGCCCCGGCATCGACGTCGCCCTCGATACGGACACGGGCACAGACATTGAGAGTGGAAAGCTGATCGATGATCCAGTACCAGCGCTCCCCAGGACTGAGCTCACGCGAGAACACACCACCCTGAACATCCGAAGCAGGGGCCACAGAGCCCCGAGAGGCCTGGGCGGCCTGCGAGGCATCCGTGGCACCTGAGGTGTTCGTGGTGTGTGTGGTGTTGGTGGCCGCCATGTCGCATCACTCTTTTCTCATCGCACGAGGCCGACTTGAGACCGGCTCCAGTACGGCTTGAGCGCGGCTGGAAGATGACACCAAGGACTGCTTGAGAACGACTAACCATTGACCACAAACCCCAGGTCACAGCAGGTGTGTTGAGGGTTTTCGGGCATTCGAGCGATACCCGAGCGGGTGTGGTTAGCGTCGGTTTTCCGGTCTCACGTCTGCCAGGAGGAACACCCCGCCATGAGCGACACGACGCCCCCGGCGAACCCTGCTGAAGTTCCGCTGTTTCCCATCGACCCCTCCGGCGCGGACCGTCACCACGAGTCGGCGCTGATGCGCGATCTCGGCCCGGTCATCCGCGCGGTGCTCCCCGGTGACGTGGCGATGTGGGTGGTCACCGACTACCAGCTGCTGGCCGAACTGTCCGCCGACCCCCGCATAGGCCGGGACTGGCGGACCTGGGAAGCCCTCCGCAAGGGCGAGATACCCGACGACTGGCCGCTGCTCAGCATGATCCGGCTGAACAACCTGATGGCCAGAGACGGCGCGGAACACCGCAGGCTCCGCCGGCCGCTGACGAAGGCATTCACCCGCAGCCGCGTCGAACGCATGGGCCCCAGGATCGACGAGATCGTCACCGCCATGCTCGACGACCTCCCCAACCAGGCAGAGGCCGACGGCACGGTCGACCTGCGCAAGCACTACGCCTACCCGTTCCCCATGCAGGTCATCTGCGAACTGATCGGCGTGCCCGAACAATGGTGGTCACGGTTCCGGGAACTCATCGACACCGTCATACGCACCGACACCACCCCCGAACAGTTCCTCGCCTCCCAGGCAGAACGCCACGACTACTTCCAGCAACTGTTCGCGATGCGCCGGAAAAACCCCACCGACGACCTCACCAGCGCACTCCTGGCCGCCGACCGCGAAGCCGGTGAAGAACCCTTCACCGATGAGGAACTCGAAGACACGCTGTGGACACTGATCGGCGCCGGCCACGAAACGTCCATCAGCCTCATCGTCAACGCCACCCGCGCCCTGCTCACCCACCCCGACCAGCACAACCAGGTCCGCGGCGGTGACATGGCGGTATGGGCGGAAGTCGTCGAGGAAACCCTCCGCTACGACTCCCCCGTCGGGAACTTCCCCGCCCGCTTCCCCACCGAAGACATCACCATCGCCGGAATCACCATCCCCAAGGGCGACGCGATCCTCGCCCCCTGGTCCGGCGTCAACCGCGACCCCAAGCAGTACGGCGACACCGCCGACCAGTTCGACATCAACCGGCCCGTCAAACGCCACCTCGCATTCGGTACCGGCCCCCACATCTGCATCGGCCCGGCGCTGGCCCGCTTCGAAGCCATGGCAGCCCTCCCCCCACTCTTCAACCGCTACCCGAACCTCACCCTCGCCACCAACCCCAACAACCTGATGCCCGTTCCCTCCATCTTCTCCAACTCCGTCACCGGCCTCCCCGTCCACCTCGGCCCCCGCAAAAACTGAAACACCCAACCCCCCACACACCCCTGCCCCCCGCCCTGCCCTGCCCTGCGCCCTGTCCTGCCCCGATCCGGCCCCCGCCCGGGCGCGGCCCCGCGCCGGGGGCGGGGCACACACAGCGGTACGGGCCGAGCCGGGCCGGACAGGGGGCGGCGGCTCCGTCCGACAAGAGCGGCCGTACGTCTGCCACCCTCCCCTGGCGTTGCACAAGAGGGGCGAGGCTGAGGCCAAGCGCGCCGTGAAGGTGTACGCACAGGACCTGAAGGCGCAGGGTTTCCAGCCGCCGCACGGCCTCGTCAAGTAGCAGTGCGCCCCCTCCGGCTTCGGTCGCGAGGGGCGCCTTCGTGCGTCTTGGCCGTGTTTTGAATCTGATGCACGATGGGTCGACCGCGTACCGATCGAAAGAAGTCTCGTGGTTGCCCCGGCCCTGAAGCACGCCTTGCGCCATCTTCGCTCGGTGAAATCGCACCAGCCGTCCGCTGCGGACTCCGTCGAGTTCGCTGACTGGCGGGAGAGGGTTGCTGGGGCCTTGGACGCGTTGACCTGCGTGCTGGTCTTCGAGGAGGACCGGGTCAGGGCCAGAGCAGAGGCAACCGCGGCGCGGGCGCTGGCCGCAGAGGTCCGGCGCCGGGATGAGATCGGGGCTAGTGAGCGCTGATTCCGCGGGCGGCCATCCACATCGTGAGGTCGCGGGCGATGCCGTTGATGCTGGTCGCCGTGGTGACCTCATGCTCGTTTCGGGAGGTGTCACGGCGGACGATCTCGTAGCCGCCTTCGTCCAGGACGGCCACTGAGGCGAACCACACGGGGTCGTCCTCGTCAGGCTGGACAACCACGAAGGTGTTGTCGGAGTCGTTGAGGTCGCTGATCAGCATGAACAGCGCCCCCTCAGAGGGGTCGTCGATACGGTCGCCGTTCTCGCTGTCGGCGCCGTAATACTGAGCCCCCATCGTTGCCTCTCCCCCACCCTGTTCATCCCGATCGCGGCCAGCATGGCATGTGGAACCGACAGCTCCGCTGGCCACAGTCATTCACCGATCACGGCGATCAGGACTGTGGCTTCGAAACGGACCGCGCCCGAACCGAGTGGCGACCACCCGGCTACGGTCGGGCAGCCGGGTCACGGCGACGTGCCCCGGCCACCCGACCAATGGCACGGCATCGCCACCCACTACGGCGAACGCCCCGGCCGCTACCACGCCATCATCACTCTCGCCCGCACCCTCATCTGGCTCGACCAATGATCGACAAGCCGCTCCCTAGGCCTGCGCGCCGTCGCCGAGGGCGTGTTCCTTGAGGAACGCGCCCGCGTGGGCCGCCGCTTCCTCCGCGGACGCGTACACCACCCCATCAGCAGCCGCGGCAGACACCCCGTCAGCACCCCGCCCCGCCCATCCCCAGCCCCCGGAAGACGACCGCACCACCTCGGCAGTCCCCCCGAACAACGCGAGCGCGGTCCTGCCCGCCGCAGCGGGTGCCGGCCGGCTGACGGCCTCGGGCCATTTCTTGCGGGCACCCTGCCGAGTGATACCCCACACAGCCCCCAGCTGCTCGTAACTCGCGCCGTAGGACCCGGCGGTCGCCGCCGCCCGCCCGGTGAGCCGTTTGACCTCGCCGTCCAGCACCTTCCACGCGGCGAGCACCGACAGCGCCACATCGAGGGGACTCGCGTCCCACATCCGCTCGGCCGGCATCCCGGTCTGCCGGGAACGGATCGCCGAGGCCAGCGGATTCAAGGCGTCATACAGGGCCTTATCGAGCTCCGCCTGCTCTTCCGGGCTGATCTCAAAAACCGTCATACGACAACCATAGTTCACGACACCCTCTCTGTAAACCAAAGTTTACACAGAGAGGGGGTGGGCTCAGACCGTGCCGCGACAACGATGACGGCACCGGACCACGAGAAACCCCGTACCGCTGCAGATCACCAGGGATCTAGCCTGTGACGCGTGCAGCAGCCCCGAAGACGCGACCGGCGCCCGCCCCGCCGCATGCCACCGGGGCCGGCCCGGCGCACGGAGCTCCCGTTCACACCCGAAGGTGCCAAGGTGGTCCTGGTCGGGTACTTCTCCGCGAAGCAGAAGGACACCGGCGCCCTCATGGCGTCGGCCGCCGCCCACCTGGCGGCGCGCGGCGCACGGGTGGTCGCGCAGATCACGCAGCGCCTGGGAGTCTCCGACGGCGGGGCCGCGAAAATGAACCAGCCCTACAGCTCAAGGACTCTGCTGAGCCACGGGAAAGGTCCGCGAGGTAGCGCAGACCTGCGACCAGACCCAAGCCACCGCGGTGATCTTCACCGCCACCCTGACCCCACGCCAGCAGCACACACTCACCCGGCTGCTCGGCCGCCCCGCACTCAGCCTCACCGACCTCCTCACCACCGGCTGACCAGCGGCGTGAACCGACCTTCCGGAAGAGGCCCTACCCCACCCCGCCAGGCGCAACGGGTGCTTGGGCCTGGTATCAGGCGTGGGTACGGCAGAACGCCCTGACCGAGGCGGTGAACGTCTCCGGGGCCTCCAGATTGCTCATATGGCCGACGCCGGGAATGACGACGAGCTCGGAGTGAGGAATCGCGTCACGGAAGGCGTGGGCGACGCTCAGCGGCGAGCGGGCATCGAGCTCGCCCCACAGCAGAAGCGTCGGAACCGTGATCCGCGGCAGAAGATCACTCTCGTCGGCATCGGCCATCAGCGACAGCTGAACAGCCATCGTCTCCGGGCGGACCTCACGGCTCATCTCATCCAGGAGAGCGGCGAAACGCTCGGGCGGGCCGGAGGCGTAGAGGCCGGGAAGTGCCGGATCGAACTCCTCACGCGGGACCGCCATCATCGCGCGCGCCCCCTCGACCCGCGCGGCGACCTCCTCCGCCGGCAGGGAGCCCTTCCATCCGGCATACGTGTCCACCATCAGCAGCGACCGGACCAGATCCGGCCGCCGCCGGTAGAGCTCCAGCACCACCGTCCCGCCCCACGACAACCCCGCGACCTGCGCCGGCCCGAGACCCGCGTCCTCGATCACGACGGCGAGAGCATCCGCGAAATCCGCGAGACCAAACCCCGAAGGGAGATCACCCGACCGGCCGGACCCCGGCTCGTCCCACGCCACCACCGTGAACTCGTCCGCGAGCGCCTCGATCTGCGGCCGCCACATCCGCCCGTCGATCCCCGCCCCATGCACCAGCACGACCAACGGCCCCTGGCCCACCCGCGTATAGAACACATCCACGCCACCGAACCGCACCACCGCCATCACACCAGGCTAGGCCGCACAACCACCCACCCCCACGAACCCGAAAGACGTGTCGGAGAACGCCAGCAAACCAGGCACAGCCGCCACAGGACCGCGACCCGTGAGAGAAGGCCCCTGGAGGGTTGGACGCGCGCGCTCTCCTCGTTCACAGAGCGGTGTCCATTGCCGCGGTGAGGGCCGTGTGCAGTCGCGCACAGGTGGGGGCCAGGTGCCGCAACTGTGCTGCCGCGGTCCGGTCGTCGCCGTACACCAGCGGATACTGCAGAGGGCCCAGGAACCGGGCCCGGGCAGCCGGCGCGCCGCACCGGACGCCCCGAAATGATCCGGAACGGGCAGCGCAGCGGACGCCAGTACGCCAAATCCCCCGGCGCCAGGCCGCGAGAGTGGATCAGCAAGCAGGTGCCGGGGCCATAGCCCGTGGCCCGTGGCCCGTGGCCGCGAGCTGACGCCGGATCCGGCGCGCCGGGCGGTGAAGGGCCGGGCGGTGAGGGGCCAGGCGGTGAGGGGCCGGGCGGTGAGGGGCCGGGCGGTGAGGGCCCGGGCGGTGAGGGGCCGGGCGGTGAGGGGCCGGGCGGTGAGGGGCCGGGCGCCCGGTCGGACGCCTGGCCCCCCTCGCGCATGCTCGTGGCGCGTCAGAAGCGGTCGGTGCCGCCGATCGGCAGGCGCTGCCCGATCCCCGGGAGCGTCGGGGCGTCGGAGCGCTGGGCCTGGCCGGCCGGGGTGCGGCAGGTCAGGTCCTTCGCGGGCAGCCGGCCGGTGACCAGGTAGGAGGTCGCGGTCGCATCAGCGCAGGAGCCGAGCCCGTACACGCCGTGTCCCTGGCCGCCGAGGACGGTGAGCATCCTGGCGCCCTTGAGGGCCCGGCGCAGCCCCTGGCCGCTGGCCAGCGGGGTCTGGGAGTCCCACTCGTTCTGCAGGACGAGAGCGGGGACGGAGTTGTTCACCACGGTGGCCGGCTCGGCGCCGGGGCTCCAGAACGCGCAGGGCTTGATGTTCGAGGCGAAGTCACCGTAGAGCGGGTAGCGGGCCTTGTCGCGGACCGCGTCGCGCCGGTACCGCTCCGGGTCCTTCGGCCAGGCACGGGTGTCGGAGCAGACCACAGACCAGAACGCGGCGTCCATGTTGTCGGCCGGTACCTCCGGCAGCCCGGCCGAAGCCGACGACGCGAACGGAACAGACGACGCAGCCGGCGAAGCCGAGGCGAACGGCGAAGCCGGGATGGCCGGGATGGCCGGGGCGGGCGGGGCGGTGCGGCGGGCGGGCGCCGGGGTCCGGCCCTCGGCGGCGGCCTTGAGCCGGGCGGTCTCCTCGGAGGCGTACGCCACGTTGAAGACGGCGGCGCGGGCGGCGAGGCGGATGTCGTCGCCCGTCAACGGCACGCCGTCGAGCTCGATGGGCCTGCGGTCAGCCTGGGCGACCAGGCCCCAGAAGGTGGCACCGACCTCGGCAGGGGTGGCGCCGAGCCCGTAGGCGGCGTTCCGCTCGGCCGCCCAGACGGTCCAGCGGGTGAACGCCGGCTGCGCGCCCTCGGCCCATATCTGGATCATGCCGCGCCAGATCCGCTCCGGGTCCACGGCACTGTCGAGGACGAAGCGGTCGGCGCGCCGCGGGAACAGCTGGGTGTAGACGGCGCCCAGGTACGTCCCGTAGGAGTAGCCGAGGTAGGAGATCTTCCGCTCGCCGAGCACGGCACGGATCACGTCCATGTCACGGGCCGTGTTACGGGTGTTCATGTGCGCCAGCGCCGCACCGTTGCGCGCCCGGCACTTGTCCGCGACGGTACGCGCCCACTGGACGTCCCCCGCGAACTCGGCCGCCTTGTACGGGCGCTGCCAGTTGCTCTCCTGCCCGTTCAGGCCGCAGGTCAGCGCCGTGCTACGGCCGACGCCACGCGGGTCGAAACCGATCAGGTCATACCGCCTGGTCACCTCCCCGGCGAGCATCGGACCCATCCACAGCGGCATGTCCAAACCCGATCCGCCAGGCCCGCCCGGGTTCAGAAGCAGCACCCCGCGCCGGTCCACAGGGCTGGTGGCCTTCACCCGGGAGACCGCGAGATCCAGAGTGCGGCCGCCGGGCCGCGCATAGTCGAGGGGCACCTTGACCGTGGCGCACTCGTACGCGGCCGGCCCCCCGGCCTCACAAGGGCTCCAGCGCGGCCGCTGACGCTCAAAACGGGCCAACGGAACAGCCGCGGCCACGGCGGCTGTGGCTGCGGTTGCGGTTGCGGCTAAGGGGGTGGCGGGCGCCGCGGCAGCGGCACGGGACTCCCGCCCATCCGCTGCCGCCGAAGCGACAGCCGGGGTAAGCGCGGGTAAGAGCGCCGCGATGGCACCCAGGGCCACAGCGGAAACAGTACGACGGTTTCGCATGATGAAGGAAATCCTTGTGGGAGGTGGACATTCGGTCCCAAGCACCCTTACGCACAAGCGACTTACCCGGATCCCCCCGAAGGACGGCACCCTTCTCCACCTGAAGGAGGATGCACCGCGCCGGAGCCTTGGGGTCAACCGACGCACGCGCCCCCGCGCACCTTCCCCCGCCCGGCACAGACCCTGCAGCACCGTCTCGACTGCCTCGCGCCCGGGCCACGCAGGCGGCGCCGGCGGTACGGGGACGGCCACGGGGTCACCGTCGCTGGCCCGGAACGCTACCGGGACCTGGTGGTTCGTGGGAGACCGGTAGTTCTTCAACCGCTCCGCGACGGTGTGGTCCCGGGCAGGGGCCAGGGGGCCAGGGGGCCGTCCACGATGAGCACGGTGGACCTGGCGAACCGCCCGCGAAGCTGGAGAGCGGGCATCGGCCCCAAGTGGCTGATGATGCGGGCCGACGACGGCTCGGCATCCCGGACGACGGGGTAAGCCGGCGCAGAGTCCGGTGCGTTCGCCCGTACGCGGTGACCAGCAGGGTCCGGTCCTCCAGAGCAATGCTCCACGGCCGAGCCCCACGGGCGGCATCCGCACCCGCGTGACGCGGCACCGTCACCAGCTGCCCCAAGACACGCGGGCTCAGCCCGGTGAACGGGCCTGTCCAGGACGGCTCCGACACACCCTTGATCACACCGGCCGCATCGGGATCATCTCGCCGATACGACCGCTTCCGCTCAAGCCCGTCGTCGACAATCCCGCCATGACCGAAGGAGACCGCCACAAGGCATCCGCATGTTCCTTACCTGCATGCGCAGCCGAAGTCCCTCGCCTGCCGGGCCTCGGCACCGCAGCCGGCAAGCCCAAAGCCAAAGGGCGTAATCATGGCAACTAAGGGCAGCACGTCGGCAGCGAAGCCGACGACGGCCGCGACGCACAAGAACAAGAGCAAGGGCCATTGGCGCGGGCTGTTGACGAACCGCGACTTCATGATCGTCTGGGGCGGGTTCACCGTCTCGTCGGCGGGCACGGCCCTGTCCAACCTGGCCGTTCCGCTCCTCGCGCTCGGCCTGTCCGGTTCCCCCGCCGTCGCCGGCCTTGTGGGAGCAGCCCGGCTCGCCCCCTACCTGCTGCTGAACCTCCTGGCCGGCGTGTTCATCGACCGGTGGGACCGACGCCGCGTCATGATCGTCGCCGACCTCGGCCGTTGTGCCGCGCTGGCGACGATCCCGGTCGCCTACGCCTTCGACAGCCTGACGATCACACACCTGGCAGCGGTCGCCTTCCTCGAGGGCGTCGGACACGTCTTCTCGGCCGTCTCCCACCTGTCCGCCCTCTCGAAGCTGGTCCCCGAGGAGCAGCTGGCCCCTGCCAACGCTCTCAACGAGGTCGCCGACTCCGCGGCCGGCGTCGGCGGATCCGCCCTCTTCGGCGCCCTGATCGGCCTGGCCAGGAACTCCGCTCGGGGCCGTCTACAGCTACACCGCCGACGCCGTCACCTACCTGCTCTCGGGGGCCTCGCTGCTGCTGGTCCGCACGTCGTTCCAAGAGGGGCGGCCGCCCGGCACACAGCGCTCCGTGATGGCCGACCTCAGGGAAGGGATGTCGTTCCTCTGGCGGCAGCGCCTGCTGCGCCTGCTCATGGTGATGGTCACCCTGATCAACCTTCTTCAGGCGCCGCTCAATCTGGCGACCATCGTCCTGGCCACCGAGGACCTCGGCATCAACGCCGGGCTGATCGGCCTCACCCTCGCCGCGGTCGGCCTCGGCACGATGGCCAGCGCGTTCGCCGCGTCATGGCTGCGTGAGCGCGTCAGCCTGCGCACCCTGACGCTCGGCTCCGTCGCCCTGTGGGCCTGCGCGGCAGCCATGACGGCTGCCGCACACTCGATCATCCTTCTCGCCGCCGGCCTCCTGGTAACGAACGCACTGTGGCCGGTCTTCGCGGTGACCGTGGTGACCTACCGGCAGTCGGTCACACCGGACCACCTTCAAGGCCGCGTCAACAGCGCCTTCCGGACCCTGACGTTCGGCGTGGAACCTCTGGGGCTGGCCATCGGCGGCGCCCTGATCACCTCCCAGGGCCCACGTTTCCTGTTCTGGACCGCCGCAATGGGCCAGCTCGCGATCCTCCTGGCCGGCGTCGCGACGTGGCGGGTGAAGCGGACACCCCGAACCGATACCCCCCTCGCTTGAGGATGCCCGCGAAACCGAGAAGGTGTTCACAGGTGACGGCCATACACCGTGCCGGCCGACAGGAGGGGCGCACACAGCCACGGCCGCGGCCGGCACGCACGAAGCATCACGCCAACCACTCCCCCGGCCCGACACACGCCCCCTCTGCGTAACCGTCTCGGCAATCCCCTGGCATGACGACAGCCCCGAGTTCCAGCGGCCGGCGGGCGGTTCGTGAATGCAGGTCCGCATCCGGGCAAAGCTGGGCGGGGCTGAACGATTCAGCCGGCGAACCCCCGGAAGACACCCTCGGGATCATCCCTCGCCGCGTCCGCGAAGTCACCGAAGTCCAGGTTGGCAATCATCAGATTCGCGTTCATCTCATGGACCGCGTACGGCACCACACGGAACGCGCCGCCATACACCTCGAACTCCTCATCACTTTCGCACTGCTCTCTCGTCAGCAAGGACAACGCCAACAACGTCACAGGAGCCTCCCGCATCGAAACACGGTCGGCGAAGTAGACAACACCCCGATGCTCCGCGTGCGCGGAGGCCTCCCCAAGCACCTGAGCCGGCATGATTCCCGCCCATCTCGGATCATCGACGATGTGGACGTACGGCTCGACGCGACCCTCCTCGCCCCAGGCCGTCATCAGCGCCGCCTTCACACCCGCCCACGCCTGCTCATCGCCGTAATCGGTCCTGACGATGAGCGCGGCATCCGTGTCACGCCCCACCGGCCACTCCACACGCTCACCCATGCCGCTCTCCCCACCCGCACTGCCCAACACACTCGGCACAGACGCTAAGCGAGGGCACTGACACACCCCGAGCGGCTTCGGCCGGCGCAACTCGCCGACAACAGGCCGTTCACAGACGAAGCGCCCCGGGCGGGCTGTCCCGGCGTATGGCCGTGGACAGCCCCGCCCGGGGCAGGTCACCGCTGTTCCCGCCCGCCCGAGCGCACTACCCAGCGGCGGGCGGCCGGCCTGTTTTAGGTGGCCGGGGGGATGTTGTGGTTGAGACGGAAGAGGTTCTGCGGGTCGTAGACCGTCTTCAGCTCGGTCAGGCGCTGGTAGTCGTCGGGCTCGTAAGCAGAGCGGACGTGTTCGGTGTCGCGGCGGCCGTTGAGGAACGTCAGCGCCCGCCCGCCGGTGCTCCACGGCGCAAGGGCCTCAAGAATCCGGTCGTGCGCGGGCTGGATGTCGGCGAGCTCGGCCCGCTCCAGACGGGACACGACGTTCAGCAGGTAGTGCGCGCCACGGTTGCCGACCGCGTTCGGGACAGCGGCGGGGCGTGCGAGGGCGCCGCCGAGGTGGCGGAGTTCGACGACGTGCGGGACGGGGACGTGGGGTCCGACGAGTTCGAGCAGTGCGCGGATGGTGTTTGTGTCGAGTTCGCGGAGCATGGTGGTGACGGATTCCGCGGCGCCGGGGATGGGCGGGTCGTTGTGGATGGTGCCGATCTCGGCGTAGGGGAGTTCGCGGACGGTGTCGTTGAACGGGCCCAGCGCCCGCAGGGGTGCGATCAGGTCCTTGCCGGGGCCCAAATCATCAGCGGAGTAGGCGATGCGGACGTGGACGACATGCCGGCCGCGCAGCGGCGGCGGGAGGACCGGCGCGTCGGGGAAGAAGATGACCGCGAGCGAGGACGTCATCTCCTCGGGGACGCCCGCCGACCAGGCGGCGTAGGTGTCGAAGACGTCCGGGGCTTGGGAGAAGTCGAAGAAGAGGCCGCCGCCGTAGAGGGTGGGGACGGGAAACAGGTCGAGCTCGATACCGGTGACGACACCGAAATTGTCCCGCCCGCCCCGCAAAGCCCAGAACAGGTCCGCGTCGGACTCCGCCGACACCGTACGGAGCTGCCCGTCCGCGGTCACGACCTCGATCCGGCGGACATGATCGGCCGCGTAGCCGTAGCGGCGGGAGAGGACACCGAGGCCGCCGCCGAGGGTGTAGGAAATAACACCGACACCCGGGGCCGAACCCGCCAAAGGCGCCAGGCCCACTTCCGCGGCTTCCTGGATCACCTGGTTCCACGACACACCCGCCGCCGCCCACGCCGTCCGCGCGACCGCGTCCACCCGCACTTCCGTCATCCGCGAGGTGTTGATCAGCACCCCGCCCTCCGCCGCGACCGCCGCCAGCGCGTGCCCGGTGCCCTGCACCGCGACCGGAAGGCCCTGCGCGGCGGCAAACTCCACCGCCGCCTGCACATCCCCCGGCCCCGCGGCGCCGATGAGGACCTGGGGACGGTGCGAACGCGCGGTCTGATTCCCCGCACGCTCCTCGTCATACCCCTCATCCCCCGCGACCAGCACCGGGCCCGTCACCCGCCCACGTAACGCGGCCAACGCCGCAGCATCCACCACAACCCCGCCCCCGGCCCCACCGCTGTTCTCCGTCACACCCATGACCTCTCCTCAATCGTCATCGCATCTGCTGACACACGGACTCTCGCGGCCGGGAACCCCACACCGCTAGAATTAGTCAAGCAACCAGACCACTTTATAGTCAAGCCCCCTGACGAAACCCTTCGCCAGAAAGGCCCCCATGACCAACACACCCCCCACCCCCAACAACCCCAGCCCGGTCGACACACCCGGCGCCGCGGATACGACGCCCCGGGTGCCACTGCCCACCCTCCTCGCCCAGGCCAGAGACCTCACCATCGAACAACTCCACCAACAACTCCACGCCGAAGGCTTCACCCACATCCGCTACCGCCACGGCTCCGTCTTCCGCTTCATCGACCCCGACGGAACCCGCCTCACCACCCTCGCCGAACGCTCCGGCCTCACCAAACAAGCCATCGCCGAAATCGTCGACGAACTCACCCACCACGGCTACACCGAGAAAACCCCCGACCCCACCGACCGCCGCGCCAAACTCATCCGCCTCACCCCCCAAGGCCAAGCCGGCCAACAAGCCGCCAACCGCATCCTCACCACCATGGAACACACCTGGGCCCACCACTACGGCACCCACACCATCACCACCCTCCGCACCACCCTCGAACACATCACCACCCACACCCACCACCAGCCATAACACCCCAACCCCCGACACACAGAACCCAACCCCACTCCAGCGCACCCCACTCGAGGACCACCGGAGCCAGCAACGAGTCAACTCGCAGAACACTCCAGAACAGGAAGAGGGCCTCGACCCGCTCAGCACACAGCACCCACGAACAGACCACAGAGACAGCGACCGATAGACGGGCACCACGTCAGCGGGACGGGCGGGCCGGCCCGGTCGCGGCCGGTACGCATCCGTCCCCGCCGGCACCGCCCACGCCTACGGCAAGGCAGTCGTCCAGCACCCGCCCAGCCGGGCGCCAGGCCTCCTGCGGGGCCTGCCCGAGGCCAACCCGGACTACGTCCTGCTCGACGGGACGCTCGCCAAATGCGACCGGGCCGACGACAGCCGGGCCGACTTCTCGCAGAAGCACCCACCATCACTGCGTGAACATTCAGGTCAAGACCGACCCCGCGGGCCACCGGCCGTCGCCAGGCCCGCGACACAGAACGTGCCACCCGACGACTTCGACCTGGCTGTCGAAGAGCAGTTGGGCCGCTATGGGACGTCCGTCTTGGGACGGTTCCCCCGGAACCAGGCCATCATTCGGGGGTCCGACTACAGTCCGCATCCGCCCACTGTTCTGGATCCCGAGACCGACGAGCCCACGCACGCCGAGATGACTGCGGCGGCGCACGCGCTCGCTGATCGCCTCTGGCCGCATATCTCCTCCCTGGGAACAGACTGGCGGGCTCGCCGTGCGCCCTCATGAGGGACCCCGACGGTGAACCCTCCAGGTCCGACAGCGCGACCGCCCTCGGCGCCTGTCGGACGCAGGTGTGATGATCCGTCCCATGGCTACCTGGCTGGATCACACCGACTTCGCCCGATACGCGCTCATCCCGGAGGAACTCCTTCCGACATGGGAGGGGACCGAAGCGGACGACGTGATAGACGAGTACGTCTCGGCCTTCCGGCTGGCAGGCCACGACGTCCTGCCGCTCGGCGCCGAGCCGCTCGCCATCACCTGGCTCGCAGAGCCGCTCGTCTTCGCCCGCTGGTACGCGGCAGACAGCGACACGGCCCTGCTGTCCGCCGTCAACGCCGCCATGACGGCCGACAACTGGGAGGATGTCCTCTCGCTCGAACTCGGCGGACACTACGTCCTGACCGACGCCGCCTACGAGGCAGACAGGATCCTCAGCTCCCTGCGGAACACGCAGAAGCCGGAGGCACTTCACGTCGAACTGCCACCGGGCCGCTATCGCGTCCAGTCACTGACCGTGGAACCGGACCCTCACACACAGTTCATGCTGCAACGACTGCTGCCTGAATAGTCCGAGATCGCGCCCGTCATGCGGCGCTCCCCCGCGCGGAGCGCCGGGACCCGGACCACCACCGCTCCCACCACGCGGCGGAGCGCGAGCACACCGGCCCCGCGGCGCGAGGAAGCCGCACCTGCTCCTCGCTACCCGGTGACGGCTCTGGCCGAGTCGTCCCGCCGCCGCATCCAGAACGAACTGGCCCAGATCCAGGAGTTCCTGGGGCGGCAGGAGCCCCTGGACAACGCCGCCGACAACCGGCGCCACTGGGAGAAGCGGTGCGCCCAGCTCAAGGAGCGCGCCACCTTCCTGGAGAGCGTCCTCAGGGTGGTGCCCTCCACGTCCCGCTCGACCGGTACGCGGATGGTCGCTCCCGGTCGGCTGGTCGGCCTGTCCATCGGTGCGTCCACGGAGGTCGAGGAGTACGAGATCACCTCCCAGCACCCGGCGCAGAAAGGCGGCGCGGTGCTCAGCCCCTCCTCCCCCTCGCCGCGGCGCTGTTGTGGTCCACGATCGGCACCCCGGTCGCGTACGAGGACGGCTCGGGCAGGCGGCGCACCGTCCGCATCCGGCATGTTCGCGACTGAGCGAACGCCGGATCCGGACGGGATGCGGGGGGGGACGAGGGGCTACGTCACGTCGCCGCCCGTTCCGCCGGCCGACCCGATTCCGTGAGGATGGCCGAGAGCAGCTCGGCCAGGTCCGGTGGGAGGGGCGGGCCCGGAAGTGCCGAGACTTCCGGGAGCGCGGACCAGCGTGCGCCCTCGACGGGTGGGCCTGGCCGGTTCGGCCTGAGCGCGAAGAAGGTCTCCTCCCGTCGGGTCACCTCGCCCGCCACGACGGCGGAGAGCGTCCGCTGCCCCAGTGGTCGCGGTTCCTCCGACGCATGCAGGGCCAGCCGCGTCCGTAGCGCGTCCGCCGCGCGCTCGGCGCTGTGCTTCGGATCGCGTCGCATGCCCGGCAGGCTCCACACCGGGGCGGCCCCTGGTCGCTCCTCTTCGACCAGGAGCACGCGGCCGTCGTCTCCGACCGCGACGAGACGGATCCAGTGTTCCGTCGGCCTGCGCGGGATGATCATCCGGACCACGCAGGGGTCGGCGTGCTCGCGGGTCCACCGGGCGCCGCCGGCAGCGGTGCGCGCCGGGACGCGGCGACGAAGGCCTCGAAGAGCGCGTCGTCACCGGATATCTCCGGATGCCACTGCACCCCGAGGACGAAACGTTTGGCCGCGTCCTCGACCGCCTCGGGCAGCCCGTCGTCGCTGCGACCTGTCACGCGCAGGCGGCCGGGGTCGGCGACACCCTGGTGGTGATGGGAGTTGACCCTGGCGGAGGAGCCGTACACCGCGGCGGCCCGGGTGCCCGCGGTGAAGGTCACCTCGTGCTCGCCGAGGACACCTTCCTGTGGCAGGTGGCCGGAATGGCCGAGGACGTCCGGCAAGTGCTGGTGCAGTGTGCCTCCGTACGCGAGGACGAGCAGTTGCAGCCCCCGGCACACGCCGAGCACGGGGAGGTCCCGCTCCAGCGCCGCGCGCAGGAGCAGCAGCTCACCGGCGTCCCGGTCAGGGCGGGGGCGGTCGGTGGAGGGGTGGGGGGCCTGGCCGAAGAGTGCCGGGTCGATGTCCGCGCCACCGGGCAGGAGGAGTCCGTCCAGTCGGTCCAGGACGTCCGCGTCCCGGTCGTCCGGGGGCAGTACGACGGCCCGCCCGCCGGCTTCGACGACCCCGCGCACGAAGGACTGCTGGATGACCGTGGCATCGGTGTCCCAGATGTTCCAGCGGGCCTGCTCGCGGTAGCCCGCGATGCCGATGACCGGGCGGCCGCTCATGCCACCTCCACGGCATTTGACTCCGCCCCGCGCGCACCGCGCAGGGATCCGGTGGCGAGTGCCAGGGCCGTACGCCACAGCGGCGAGGACTCGTCCAGGCGGGCGCCGAATCGGGGACGGCGGCGTAACAGGGCTATGCGGGCGGCCAGTTCTTCCGACGGGGCCTCCTGCCGTACGGCGGTGGCGAACACGTCGGCCAGCTCGTCGAAGTCGGTTCCCGAAAGCCCGTGGTAGGTGGGTTCGTTGAGGCCTATGCGGACGCCCTGTCCGGTGAAACCGGGCAGTCCGTCCAGGAAGTTGACCTTGATCCCGGCGGCGGCGAGACGGTCGGCGGCCGTCTTCGGGGCGATCCCGTCGGCCTCGGTGTCGAGCCAGAGCTGGTGGCCCGCCGAGTAGCCCCGGTCGGCTGCCACGACGGTCAGCCCGCGCTCGGTGAGCAGTCGGCCGAACTCCTTGGTGTTGGCCACCACGGCACGGGCGTACTCGATCCCGCCGAAGTCACGGAACTCCAGCAGGGCGATGCCGAGGCTGATCGTGGCGGCGAAGTGATGGCTGCTGATCAGGTAGTCCTGGGCGTCCCGGATCCGCTTCTCGATGTCCGGGTCCCGGGTGAGCAGCACCGCCTTCTGCGGGCCGGGGAACGTCTTGTGCGTCGAGCCGCCGAAGCTGTCCGCGCCCTCGTCGAGCGGGTTGGGGAAGACGCCCGCGAGGATCAGCCCGAACCAGTGGCTGGCGTCCACGTGCACCAGTGTCTCCGGCGAGGCGGCCCGCACGGTCTCGACGAGGCTGCGTACGTCGAGCGGGAAGAGGCAGTGCGACTGGTCGACGTAGACCAGGGCGGGCCGGGTCCGGCTCAGCAGCCGGGCCGCGTGGTCGAGGTCCAGGCCGTGGGGATCGGGGCCGCGGAGATACTCGACGTTCAGGCCGAGCCGCTGGGCCACGCTGGGGGTGGCGTAGTGTCCGCCGTTCTCGGGAGCGATGGTCGCCACCGTCGAGCCCGGCTCACCGCCGAGCGTGCCGAGCGCCAGCGTCATGGCGTTGAGCCCGCTGAGCGGCTTGGTCGAGACGTAGTCGGCCCGGCCGAGCTCCTCCAGCAGGGGTACGGTCAGTGCCGTCTCCAGGGATCGCAGCCGCTGGGCGCCGCGGAAGTGCCAACGGGTGTCTTCCCCGGTCTCGTTGAAGAAGTAGCGGTGGTACGGGTCGAGGATGAGCGGGAGCTTCGCGAGGCCGGACGTCGCGTTCTCGGAGGGCACCATGCTGAGCGTGCGTCCGGCGTCCTCCTCGTGCTCGGCGAGAAGGCGCAGGACGTCGTCCAGCGTCAGGGCGGATTCGGGCACTTGTTTCCCTTTTCCTTCCGGTGGGACGGGGTTCTCTGCTTCTGGTGGTCGGTCGGTCAGCCGGAGGCCAGTGAGACGCGCAGCTCCGCCAGCTCGGCGCTGGTGGGGGCGGTGATCCGCAGCCCCGAAACGCGTCCGGGGCGGGTGCCGTCGAAGGCGCGGACGACCACTCCGTGGTCCAGGAAGTACCGCTGTGCCTCGATCGGGTCGTCGGTCGCGACGAACCGGTAGTGGATCGGTACGCCGCGCACGACCCCGGCGAACCGCTCGGCGAGGATCTCCTCCAACTCGGCGGAGTCCCTCAGGAGGTCGGCGCGGGTGCGTTCCACCCAGGCGGTGTCACCGAGTGCGGCGGTGGCCAGAACGCTGTCGATGTGCGACAGCGTCCAGTTGAGCTTGCGTTCCCGCACCCGCGCGGCGATGTCCTGGTTCCGCGTCCACAAGGCGCCGGTGCGGGTGCCGGCTATGCCGAACAGCTTGTTCGGCGATCGGAGGGTCACCACGTTGGGCAGGCCGCTCCGCACCATGGACAGTTCCCGGTGCTCGGGGATGAACTCGATGTAGGCCTCGTCCACGATGAGGACGGACTGCGGATGGGCGCGGGCCAGTGCCTCCAGGTCGGTGCGGTGCAGATAGAGGCCGAGCGGGTTGTTCGGGTTGGACAGGAAGACGTACGGGTGGGTGGCGAGCGCGCGGCCGACGCGTTCCAGGCGGGTGGCGACGGTCTCCGTGACGCCGGGTGGCGGGTCCAGATGCGTCGGGAACCAGCGGATGGTGTCCGTGTAGTCGGGGGTGACGACGGCGACCTTCTCGGCCGGCAGCAGCTGGGCGAGGACGCGGATGAACTCGGTGATCCCGCGCCCCGGGATCAGCTCCCCGGGGTCCGCCCCCATGAAGGTCGCGTACGCCTCGGTGAACGTCTCCTCGGAACCGTAGGGATGGGCCAGGATCTGCTTGGGATCGATCCCGCGCAGGGCATTCGCGACCGACGGCGGCGGGCCGTAGCGGTTGACGCAGGTTCCCAGGTCCAGATAGGGACCGGCGGGGAGCCCGCGGAGATCTCCGCCCTGTGAATCCAGCAAGGTCTGCATGTGGTGCTCTCCTCAGACGGGGGGCGTGGGGATGGGGGGCGTGGGGACCGGGGGTGTGGGGACGGGGGGCGTGAGGTCGGCGGACGCGGTGCGGCGGTACCGCGCCCAGAGCAGGGCGAGAGCGACCAGGGTGAAGGCGACCATGCCTCTGATGAACACCCGGTAGCCGAAGACCGAGCCGCCGATGCCCATGAGCATCGAGCCGACCGGAATGGTGGAGAACACGGTCAGCCGCCTCAGGCTGAACACACGGACCCGGATCGCCGCGGGGGTGAGCCGCAGCCACAGGGCTCCGCCGACGGCGACGAGGATGGAGAACAGTCCCCCGGTGACCGCCATCGCCAGGACGACCGTGGCGGGCCACGGCGCGATCGTGGTGACCAGCAGCACCAGCAGGATGAGCGCGAAGGCGATCGAGGCCAGCCGGAGGCTCGCCCGGGCGCCGGCCGGCGGTGGAACGCGGACCAGCACCAGGCAGCCGACCAGCATGCCGACGCCGTAGGCCGAGGACGCCGTGCTGTAGAGCGCCGCCTGGGCGCTTGTGGAGAGGCCGTACTCGGCGTTGAAGGCCGGCAGGACCGCGGAGAAGGGGAAGACGATCAGGTTGCCGAGGGCTCCGAAGAAGACGAGGAACACCAGTTCCGGGTGGCTGCGGATCAGCCGGAGGGATCCGGCCGCGTCCCGCCACACGCCCCGCAGCAGCGACACCGGACTTCCCCGGGTGCCTGAGTCCGGCCGGTCCGGCACAGACTTCGGTACGGGCTTCGGTACGAGCTTCGGTACGGGCTTCGGTACGGCTTTCCTTACGGGTGTCGCGGCCACCGCCTTCGCGAGGAGCGGTACGGCCGCCAGGGCGAGCAGTGTGCACACCAGCGCGACCAGGGAGACCCACCGCAGACTCCCGTAGGCGAGCAGCGCTCCGGCCGCCAGAGGGGCCAGGACACGCGCGACTTGAGGGTGGATCTGAGTGAGCAGGGCCGTGCGGGCCGCGGGCCAGGAGGGCGGGGCCAGATCGGCCCCGATGTTCTCGACCGCGGCCATGTAGATCTGCTGGAGGGAGTAGACGAGCACGTAGCACAGTCCGCCGACCGTCACGGCGAAGGTGCCGCCCGGACTCAGCCCGAACAGGTACAGCAGGGCGAGCAGGGGGGCCGCCAGCACCAGCAGGACGGTGACGACGGTGCGGCGGCGGTCCGCGGAGTCGATGACCCCGGCCAGCAGCAGGACGCTGATGAGGGAGACGGCACTGGCGAGGGCGACGACGACACCCAGGTGCGCTCCGCCGTCCGGCGCCCGGCTGATCCACCAGCTCAGTCCGAAGACCGCGAGCCCGGTGCCGATGACCGCCACCACACTGGGCACCCACACGCCGACGAACGGGCGGGCGTCGAGGGACCGTCGGAGGACGGCCGGATCGGCGGGCGACGCGGGCGGGGCATCGGCCTTCTCTCGTGGCGCGCTCACGGGACCTTCGATTCCCTGGGCCCGGGCAGGATCCCGAGGTCGCCGACGGTCGCCGCGACGAGCTGGGCGAAGCGGATCAGCAGGGGCTCGCTGCCGGCCGGTCCGATCGCCTGAAGAGGCACGGGAGTGCGCGGTTCCGGTGTCACCGCGACGGGGAAGGTGATCGCGGGGAGCCCCGCGAAGCTCGCCACCGGGGAGAAGCCGAGCCGCTCGTCGAAGTCGTGTTCGTCCGCGTGCGGGATGGTCGAGGCGGACGCGGAGGATTCCTGCGGGGCCCGGGGCAGCCGGGGATCCACCGGCAGGAGCCACAGATCCACCCCCTGTTCGGCGAAGAGCGCCGGAACACCCGCTCGGGTGACCCGCAGCTCGCCGAGGATCTCCGCGTAGCGTGCGTCCCCGATCCCGGCGCCGGCCTCCAGTGCCCGTAGGGTCGAGTCGGCCAGGGTGTCGTCGAGCCGCCCGCGGACGGCCCGGTAGCCGTCCCAGGCGGTCCGCGCGCACAGCTCGTACGTCGTCGCCCGGTGCCCCCACAACCCGCCCAGCCGGACCGGGACCACCGAGTGGCCGGCCTCGCTCAGCGCCGTACGCAGGCGGTCGTACCCGGAGCGGATCTCGGGCGCGAGCGCACTGTCCAGGGCCTCGGCCACGACACCGATCCGCAGCCTCGCCGGCTCCCGCGAGCCGTCCTGCGCCGAGCCGAGGCCGCCGAGGCCCGTGCGGTTCCAGAAGTACGCGAGGTCGTCGGCGGTCCTGGCCAGCCAGCCCGGCGCGTCCAGCGGCGGGGAGAGCGGGAACACGCCGTCGAGCAGGCGTGGGTCGTGGGTCAGCCGCAGCCCGACGACCCCGCAGGCCGCGGCCGGATACCGCACGGAGGCGACGGTGTCGGTGCCAAGCGCGAGGTCACAGATGTGCGCGGCGACGGCCACGGCGCTTCCCGTGCTCGAACCCGAAGGATCGACGGACGGGAAGAGAGGGTTCGCGCAACCGTGGTCCTGGCCGATGCCCAGTTCCGGCGTCACGAGCTTGGCGACCACCGAAGCCCCGCGCAGCGCTCGCAGGGGAGCGGCGGAACGCGTGGCGTGGTGCCGGTAGCGGCGCAGCCCCAGCCGGGTGGCGAAGCCGGCCACGTCCACGATGTCCTTGACCCCGACCCGCAGCTCGTGGCCCGTCGCCGGTGCCGCCCGCAGCTCGGTCGTGGCCCGGTACGCCTCGTCGGCTGCCACGGCCCACCGATGCGCCTCGGCTCGCCAGGCGACCGGGTTGAGCTCTCCCGTGGCGAGCGCCCGGGCTCGCTCGGCCAGGGAGAGCCGCAGCCCCTCCGGGGGCTCGCCGGGTGCCCCGGCGGGCACGGCCGTGCTCGCCGGGGCCGACGTGGTCAACGCCCACGCTCCGCACCGCCGTTGACCTGGACGATCTGTCCGGTGACATGGCCGGATTCCGGGGATGCCAGCCAGTGCACCGTCTCGGCGACGTCCTTCGGGGTGCCCGCCCGGCCGTTGGACGTCTGGCCGATCAGGGTCCGCTCACGCTCCGCCGACAGGGCGCCGTGGAAGAACTCCGTCTCGGCGATGTAGCCCGGCGCCACGACGTTCACGGTGATGCCCTGTCCGCCGAGCGCGGCGGCGAGATCGTACGCGTACGGGTGGAGCGCGGCCTTGGCCCCGCCGTAGGAACCGGAGCCCGAACCGCGGTAGGCGGCGATCGAGCTGAGCAGCACCACCCGGCCGCCCGGCGAGACGAGCAGGTCGCGAAGGGCCTCGGTGAGCAGGACGGCGGTGAGGACGTTGGCGCGGAAGTTGCCCGTCCAGTGCGCGGCGGCCTGGGCGACCGGGCTGCCCTCGGCCGGCGGGGCGCTCAGCGTCGTGTTGCCGCCGGCGCTGTGCACGAGGACGTCGACGCGGCCGTGCTCCCGGCCCAGGATTTCCCGGACCCGTTCGGCCTCGGCGGGCTCGGCGAGGTCCGCGGCCAGCGGCACCACCTTGGCGGCGGCCCCGCCAGCGGTGATCTCCGCCGCCGTGCGTTCGAGTACGTCGGCCCGGCGGCCGAGGATCACGACCTCGTCCCCGTCCCGGGCGAACCTTTCGGCGACGGCCCGGCCGATGCCGGTTCCGCCTCCGCTGACCACGATCAGTCGTGCCATCTGACTCTCTCCGTGTGTTTCAGGGGTGGGTGTCCACGGTGCCGCCGGTGCGTCAGCCCCGGCCGCCGGCGGGCGGAGCGGGTGCGGCGCCCTTCTGCTCCGCGTGGACGACGAGCGGCGTCTTCTGTGTCTGGGCGCTGGTCACGAGTTCGTCCACGACCCGGACGGCGAGGCGGTCCGGGGAGGAACCGACGGCGAAGCCGAGCTTGTAGACCTGGGTGACGACACGCTGGTGGACGAGGCGTTCGATGTCCTCGTGCGAGGTGCCCGGCTCGACCAGGAGCCGCACCTCCATCCGCTCCGTCGGCTGGCCGTGCCGGAACAACACCAACTGCACGTCGCGGACACCGGTTACGGCGCGTGCCACCTCGGTGACGTCCGTCGGCAGCAGCAGGATGCTGGAGAACTTCAGCTGGGGATCGTCCCGGCCGAGGATCTGGAGCGCGCGGTCGGGACGCCCGCACGGGCAGTCGACGAACCTCCCCAGGTCGCCGATCCGGTAGCGCAGGATGGGATTGACGCACTCCGGGTGGGTGTTGGTGACCAGGACGACCCCGTCCTCGATCTCCACGTGCTGGTACGGCACCACATGGAAGGTGTCGGTGGGGCAGCCGGGCTCGTTGACCCCGATCACCCAGCTCTCCGTCGAGCCGTACACGCCGTACAGCCTTCCGTCGGGCATCAGCCGACTCGTGATCTCGGCGGCACGCTTGCTGTAGCCCTCGCCGGTCCACAGCAGCTTGCGGAAGGTGGGCTGGGGCCGGCCCGTCGCTTCGCAGAACTCCAGGATCCGGGCGATCTGGCTCGGGGTCGCGTCCAGGGCGGTCGCGCCCAGCTGGTCCACGAAGTCCAGCCAGTCCGCGAGTTCGTCGTTGCCGACCGCGCCCAGGGGGATGGTGACGGCACCGGCATGGTGGGCGACGGCATTGAAGAAGTTGTGCGACGACCACATCCTGCCGGGCGTGTTGAAGTTGACGAGGATGTCGTCGGGCGCGAGCGGCTGCCAGTCCCGGGTGATGTCCTCGACGAACATGCCGGTCGGCACCAGGCTCAGCCGTGGCGTGCCGGTCGTTCCGCCGCTGCCGTACACGTACGCGCCGTGCGGCCGCGACCGGGCCACCCGGATCACCCCGGCGAGGGCGTCGGCCAGCGTCTCCTTCGTCAGTACGGGGAGGTCCGCGAGCGTCAGGGAGTCCAGGTCGAGGAACTTCTCGTAGACCGGGCGCAGTTCCGGTATGTCCACGACTCTGGCGAGGACGTCCCGTAGCGTCGCTGCGGGTAGTTGGGGGGCGGAGAGTGTCATCGGGTCCCTCTCGGAAGGGCTCGTGGCGGTGAGTCGGCGCCGCGTCGGGCACCGCTGTCGTGGACGGCGCGCGGTGCCTGCCAGGCGGGCAGCAGCAGGTTCGCGGCGTCCTCGACTGCCTGCCGCTCCTGGAGTCCGCCGCGGATGTGCACCTCGTACCACTCGCCGCGCACCGGATCGTCGACGAGGAGGCAGACGGGTGCGGCGCCGGGCACGGCGGTGCGGAGCGTCGCCTCGATGGCGCGCAAGTCGGCTCGTCGGCCGTTGATGTTCACGGTCTTCCCGCCCCGCCCGACCAGCCGGTAGGTGCGGGCGTCGACCGTCTCGACCACGTCGTCCAGGAGGTGCTCCGCGGGAGGGTCGCCCCCCGCCGGCCGGGCGAGTCGCGGGCTGCGCACCGCGAGCAGCGTCCGCCTGCCCGGCACGGGCGCCGCGGCCGGGGATCCGGCCAGGGATCCGGCCAGGGACACGTCCGGGGCGAGCGTCCAGTCCTCCCGCTCGTCCGTACGCCACCCGACCATGCCGGTCTCGGTGGAGCCGTGCACCTCGAACAGTCCCACCCCGGGATGCCGTCGCCGGACCCGGTGGGCGGCTTCCGGCAGCGGTCCGGTGCTGTGCGTGACCGTCAGTCGCTCGTGGCGGGCGAGTTCCGCCGGAGCCCTGTCGAAGCGCCACCACGACGACGGTACGGCGACGACCAGGAGCCGTCCGGCCTCGCGGGGAAGCGGGTCGACCGTGTGCGCGTAGTGCGCGGGACGGCCCAGCAGCGCGGGCAACAGGGCGCCGAACAGCATCCCGTACAGGTGGTGCAGCGGTGCGTGCACCACCAGCGCGTCCGGTTCGGAGCCGGCGAGTGACCTGGCCAACTGGACGGTTTCGTCGACGAGCTGCTCGCGCGTGCGAAGCCATACGGTCGGTGGTCCGGTCGAACCCGAGGTCGCGAAGGGCACTTCGGCCGGCAGCAGGGCGAGCAGATCGCCGGGGGTGGCGACCCGCAGCCGCGACCAGTCGACCACCGCGCCGACCGGTGTCTTCCGATCGGAGAGCACCGCGTCGAGGCATTCCCGCGGGTCCACGCGCGCGGATGGCGAGGAGTGGCGGGCCGCGGGGTGCTCGACGGTAGGCGTATCGGACGGGGAAGCCATCAGAATCCGCTCTCCAGGACCGAGACCGCCGCCCGTTTGCGACGCACCAGGCCGACGATCGACGTGACGCTGTCGAAGGTCACCCGCAGGTCGTCCTCGACGAGATCGATGGAGATCCCGGTGCGCTGCTCGACGACGGCCACGGAGTCGATCACGGCGAGGCTGTCGTAGTGCTCGTGCAGGACGCTGAGCGGCCGGTCGTCCTCGGCCGGGTCGAGGGTCACCCGCAGGATCTCCCCGACCGCCGCCCGGACCTCCGCGCGCAGCACCTCTTCGGTGTCAGTCACGGACCGCTCCCCCGGTCGTCGCCACGAGGGCCGCGCCGGTGAGATGCAGCCGCGGATCCACGAGGTCGAACTGGACGAAGACACGCTCGGGCGCGATGCGCGGCCCCAGTTCGCGTACGACGCGCAGCGCGAACTCCTCTCGGAAGACCTCGGTCCGCGACCGGTCCACGGTGAGGCGGACGAACGCGAAGTCCGGGGTGAGGGGGAAGGGACCGCTGAACAGTTCACCGTCCCGTGGATGGCTGAACCGGGTGATGACGTGGTTGATGTCCACGTCCTGGGTGCGCAGCCAGAGGCTGATGTTCTTGGTGAAGCTCTTCCGCAGAGCGGGATCGTCCACGGAGGTGTCGACCGTGATGGTGGGCATGACCGTCCTTGGGAGTGAGCGCGGTCGCTCACAGGTTGAGTGCGGGGAGCGGGGCACCGCTGGTGAGGAGCGTGCCGAGGGCCGTGGCGAGCGGGCCGCCGCCGCGACCGCCGAGCGGGCTCCAGGCGTAGGACCCGTCGGGGAACCGCAGGCGGTCCAGGAAGCGCTCCAGCGGCGGACGATCCACGGGGAGTCGGAGCGTCTGAAGGGTCAGGACGACCTGGTAGGTGGAGACCAGGTCCGGAACGGATCGTGCGGTCGCTCCGTAGCCGCCCAGCCGGGAGGCGTACGGGGCCAGCAGGCGGCCGGCCTCCGTGCGGGGGTCCGGCGTCGGCCGGTCGGGGTCCTCGCCCAGTCGGTGCAGCAGCCGGAGCCCTTGCGCCGTGCTCGCGGCGGTGACCGCGGCGCCCGGCGAGTAGCGGTAGCCGGTCTCGGCCCGGCAGGAGTCGGCGAAGGAGCGCAGCGCGGCTGTGTCCAGCTCGTCCGTGCGGCGGCCGAGGACGGTGAGGATGTCGACGGCCGAGGCGGTGGCCACCAGGTCCGAGGCCCGGCCGTGCCAGTAGCCGAAGCCGCCGTCGCTGTTCTGGAGCAGCCGCAGCCAGGAGGCCAGCCGGTCCGCGTCGAGCTGTTCCCGCCCCGCGGCGGCGAGCGCCGACACGGCCCACAAGGTGCACCGGACCTCCGCGCCGCGCCCCGGCATGTACATCACGCCGCCCTCGTACGACAGATGGGCGGTGTGCAGCCAGCGGACCTGGGCGTCCGACGGCGCTTCCCCGCCCGCCGCCGTCTCGGTGAGCAGCAGTGCGGCGGTGGCCAGGCTGTCCCCGGCGGCGGCGACGGGCCGGTAGGTGAAGCCGCCCTCGGGCAGCTCGCACTGCTTGAGGAAGGCGGCCACGGCGTCCGCGTCGCGCGGGGCGCCGCCGAGGGTCTGCAGCGCGCCGACCGCGCTGAACGCCGCCCATACGTCGGCATCCGGGTAGTCGTCCCAGCGGGTGAAGGAACCGCCGGCGGGTTGCCTGGCGGTGATCCAGTCGACGCAGTCCGCCTCCCTGCCGGGCCGCGCCCCGAGCGCCGCCAGCGCGCGCACGGCACGGAACGTCGCCCACAGGTCGTCGGCCCGGGCCGAGTCGTGGAACACGTACCCGCCCGCCGCCCCTTGGCGCTCGCCCAACCAACCGAGCAGCAGCGGCAGTTCCCACGGAGGGGGTTCGTCGCCGAAGGAGACCTGCCAGGCGGTCGCCGCGTAGTAGCAGGCACGGACGTCCGATTCCCCGGATCCGGGATACCAGCCGAGTCCGCCGTCGGGCCGTTGCAGCGCGGCGAGCCAGGACCGCAGGGCGTCCGGCTCGGGTACCTCCGTGCCGAGGACGTCGGCATGGGTGCGGGCCGCGTAGTAGGTGGCCCACACATCGGCCCGCTGGCCGGGGGTCATCGCGAAGCCACCGGATGCGTCCCGCGTGGTGGCGAGCCACTGTTCGAGTTCCGGCCGGGAGGGGATCGGGGCACCGAGGTCGGAGAGCGCCTGGGTGCAGTAGTAGGTGGCCCAGACGTCCGAGGTCAGGCCCTTCTGCCAGGCGTATCCGCCGTCCTGGTTCCGGGCGGCGAGCAGAAATCGCTCGGTGCCCTCGGGGTCGTTCGGCTTTCCGCCGAGCCAGGTCAGGGTACGGACGGCGGCATAGGTGCACCACAAGTCGGCACCGCCCTGCCGGGCTCCGCCGTCCGATGTCCGCAACGAGTCGAAGGACACTTTTCTACCCCACCCACTGGATGTTGGTGCGTTTCCAGTTCTTCTGGCTGCCACCGGCCTTGCTCAGCTGGGGAAGCTCTTCCACGGAGGCGACCTGCGTCCATGCGACGCCCCTGTCGGCGAATTCCTTCCGGAGCGTCTCGTGGAGGTCCTCCGGATCACCGCGGAAATCCACGTCCCTTTCCACGACAAGGCGCGCGGAGACGCCGTCGGGACGCTTGAGCTGCACCAGATAGCCGGTCACACCGGCAGTGGAGTAGACGACCTCCTCGATCGCGCCCGCGGACAGCGGAACGCCGCCGACCGTGACGTTCTCCGTGCTCCGGCCGTGGACAGTGACCACCGGCAGGCCCAGTCCGCAGCCGCAGTCCTCGCCGTGGCCGATCGTCACCAGGTCTCCCGTGGCGTATCTGAGCAGCGGGCGGGCGAAGTTGTTGAGGGTGGTCACCACCAGCTCGCCACTGCTGCCCGGCTCGGCCGCTGTCGGGACGCCGCCGTCCAGCACCTCCGCGACATGGCTCTGGAGCAGGAGATGCAGCCGGTCCTGTTCACAGCCGGCGGCGATGGTCCCCGTCTCCGTGCTGCCGTACGACACGTCGATGACCCGCGCGTCCCAGATTTCGGCGAGACGCGCCCGCAGCGACGGGGTGCTCACCTCACCGAGCAGCATCAGGGACTCGACGCCGGCGCGGACCTGGTCGAGTCGTCCGCGTCGCTTCAGCAGACGCGTCCACTGCAGGATCACTCCCGGGGCAGCGAACACGTGTTGGGGCCGGTAACTGTCGAACAACGACTCGAGTCGATCCCAGTCGCAGATGCCCTGGGTGAACGGGTACGCCCGCAACATGGTGCAGCCCAGGTACTCCGCCACGCCGGAGACCAGATCACAGACGGGCGCCACATCGGACGGCAACAGCGCGGCGATCCGGTCACCGGGGTGCAGCACCCGGCCCCAGATCGTGGCGACCGACACGGTGTTCCATATGGAATCCTCCGGCAGCCGCGGAGTCGGGGTCGGGACTCCGGTGGAACCCGAGGTCTCGTAATACTTGTGATAAGGGGCTTCGGTACGCCGAAGAAAGGCCGACGGATCCTTCTTGAGCGCTGCCTTCGGCGTGACCGGAAGGTTCGTCAGAGACTTCTCGGAAACTGCCTGCTGCGCTGTGTAGTAAGGGCTCTGACGTGCCCGCTCCCACAGGTCCTGAAGCTTCCTTTGCTGACTTTCCGAGATCAACTGTGCAGTGAACTCGCCATCGGTCAGACGTAATCGTTCCGCATGCGCCTCGGATAAATGGAACGCTTCCAAAAGGCCGGAGTGAATCATCGTGAAGATTCCCTTCGAGCGGGGTGAAGAATCCCCTGACGAAAAAAACCCTTGCACGAGGCAGCCACCGAGCAAAGGGATCACCGATGGTTGAAACGACAAGCAACGCGTTCTTCACGCCTGCTCAATGATCCACCCGGCAAAATGGGGCATAAGTGAAGCGCGTTGCAGGTGTGTTTCGCCCCCGCCAACGGACGGGTCTCGGACCGAGACGTCCTTGTACTGTCGGCCGGACCTTTCCAGTCCCGCCTCGACCCGACGGACAGCCACACGATGCAGCCGCACCAAGAGACCGCTCACGTTCTTGCCCTGCCCGCACGGCTCACGCCCGCCGATCTCGAACACGCCGCGGACCCGATCGACGTCCACGTCACCCCGCAGGCACGCGCACGGGCCGTCGCCTGCCACGCCTTCCTCACGGAACGCCTCGCATCCGGAGCGGTGGTGTACGGAGCCAGCACCGGCCTCGGACCCCTCGTCGGATACGACGGCCGGGCGCAGCCGGCCGATCAATGCGACAACGTGCTCGCCCACCTCACCTGCGGTCAGGGCGAGGACCTGCCGACCCCCGTCGTCCGCGCCATGCTGCTGGTACGCCTCGCCTCGCTCACCCGTGGCCACTCCGCGGTCACCCCCGAGGTCCTCGACTCCCTCGCCGCAGCCCTGCGAACGGACTTCACACCCGCCGTCCCCCGCCTCGGCTCCGTGGGAGCCAGCGGCGACCTGATCCCCCTCGCCCATGCCGTCCAGGCACTGCGCGGCCGGGGACGCGCCTACGCGGGTACGACACCGATGCCGGCCGCCGCGGCGCTCGCCCAGGCCGGGCTGCGACCCCTGGAACTGGACGGCCGCGATGCCCTCGCCCTGGTCAACGGCACGTCCCTGACAGTGGCCTCGGCGGGGCTGGCCCTCGCCCGGCTGCAGCGGGCGCACACCACCGCACTCCGCCTCACCGCGCTGCTCGCCGATCTGCTCGGCTGCGAGCCCGACTTCGCCTCGCAGGCACTTCTCGACGCCTACGGCCACCCCGATGCCGTACAGGCCGGAGCCACCCTGCGCGGCCTGCTCGCCGGAACCGTACCGACGGGGCAGCGTCCCCTGCAGGAGCCGTACAGCATCCGCTGCGCCCCGCAACTGCTCGGTGCCGTCGGGTCCAGCCTGCGGCACGCCGCGGAGGTGATCGGCTCCGACCTGGGTGGGATCAGCGACAATCCGCTGTGCTTCCCGGAGACCGGGGAGATAGCCCACGGGGGCAACTTCTTCGGGCAGCCCGTCGCGTTCGTGTCCGACCTGCTCACCTTGGCCGCCGTGCAAACCGGCAACCTGGCCGAGCGCCAGCTCGACCTGCTCGTCGATCCCCACCGCAATGGCGGCCTGAATCCCATGCTGGCCGCCGACCCCGGTCGCCAGCACGGAGTGCAGGGGGTGCAGTTGGCGGCCACCGCCGTCGTCGCCCAGATGCGACGCACCGCGACACCCGCGTCGATCCAGAGCCTGCCGACCAACGGACACAACCAGGACATCGTCCCCTTCGGCACCCAGGCGGCACTGAACGCCCTGGAACAGGCCGAGCTGCTGCGGCTCCTCCAGGGTTCACTGGCCCTCGCGCTGCGCCAGGCCGCGTACGTCGGAACCCGCCGCCCCACGTCCCCGGCCTGCGCCGCACTCCTCGACCAGCTGACGGATGTCCTCCCCCCGATCGACCCCGACCGCCCACTCGACGCGGACGTGCGCCGGGCGGCCGATCTGCTCGACAACGTGGCAGCAGGTGGCGTCTGACGTTCCGCTCCGCGCGGCCCGCGGGGCGGTCGCCGCCGTGCTCCCCCAGCTTCAGCGGCGGCCCGTACGCCGGGACGTGGACCGTACGCCAGGTCGCCGATGCCGGCCGTCGGCTACGTGCGGGCAGAGCTCCCACAGTCAGCGGACGGGAGTCTCCCGTACCGGGTGCTTGCTCAGGATCGAGACGCGGTTGAAGGCGTTGATCGTGATCGCCACCCAGGTCACGGCGGAGATCTCTTCGTCGTCCAGTACCCCCCTCGCCTCCGCGTACGCCCGCTCCTGGGCAAGCGCGTCGGCCGGGTGGGTGGTGGCCTCCGCGAGGGCGAGGGCCGCGCGCTCGCGGGCGGTGAAGAGCTCGGTGTCCCGCCAGGCGGCGAGCACGCCGAGGCGACGAGTCGTCTCGCCGGCGCGCAGCGCGGCGCGGGTGTGGACGTCGAGGCAGAACGCGCAGCCGTTGAGCTGGGAGACGCGGAGGTTGACCAGCTCGACCAGGATCCGGTCCAGGCCGGCCTCGGCGGCCGTCTCGCGGACGGCGTCGGCGGTCTTGACCAGGGCCTGGTAGGCGGCGGGGCTCTGCTTGTCGAGGTAGACCCGGCGGTTGGCCTGCCCCGCCTGTGACGTGTCGATCACTTTGCGCTCCTTCGCTTGTCGTCCAGGGTTGCCTTCAGGGCTATGATCGCATAGTTGTTGAAATTGAAACCACTTTGCGAGAGGTGTCGGGACATGGATCACACGGAGGCCGAGATCGAAGTCCTCTCCGCCCGGGACGTCCCCCTGGGTGGACCGCGCGCGATGACCGTACGGCGCACCCTGCCGCACCGGGCCCGCACGCTCATCGGGGCCTGGTGCTTCGCCGACCACTACGGCCCCGACCTGGTCGCCGACTCCGGAGGCATGGACGTCGCGCCCCACCCCCACACCGGCCTCCAGACCGCCAGCTGGCTGTTCAGCGGGGAGATCGAGCACCGCGACAGCCTGGGCACGCACGCCTTCGTACGACCGGGTGAGATCAACCTCATGACCGGCGGCCACGGCATCAGCCACACCGAGGTCTCCACCCCCGGCACCACCACGCTCCACGGCGTCCAGCTCTGGGTGGCCCTCCCCGCGGAGCACCGCCACGCGCCGAGCGAGTTCCAGCACCACGCACCCGAACTCCTCCGTGTCGACGGCGCGGACCTGCGGGTCTTCCTGGGAAGCCTCGGCGGCATCACCTCCCCCGTGCGTACGTTCACGCCGCTCCTCGGCGCCGAGATCCTGATCGACGCCCGTGCCACCGTCTCCCTCGACGTCGACCCCGGTTTCGAACACGGACTCCTCGTCGACAAGGGCGACGTCCGCCTCGACGGGACCACCCTGCGCCCCGCGGAGCTCGGTTACGCCGGCCCCGGCCGCACCGTCCTCACCCTCACCAACGACTCCGACCGCCCGGCCCGGACAGTCCTCCTGGGCGGCCCGCCCTTCGAGGAGGAGATCACCATGTGGTGGAACTTCATCGGGCGCAGCCACCAGGACATCGTCGAGGCCCGAGAGGAATGGGAGCGCGCCTCCGACCGCTTCGGCACCGTGGCCGGCTACCCCGGCGAACGACTGCCCGCTCCCGCGCTCCCCAACGCCGTCATCACCCCTCGCAAGAACCCCACCCGTCACTGAACCGCGAACCGCGCAGCGAAAGGCCCTTCACCATGAGCGAGCAGACCACCACCGCCCCCGTCGTCCGCGACGTCGACACCCGCCACCGCTACGAGATCCTCGTCGACGGCAAGCGCGCGGGCCTGACCGCGTACCGCGACCGCGACCGCGACGACGCCCACCAGCGGGTCTTCTTCCACACTGAGATCGACGACGCGTACGCCGGTCAGGGACTCGCCTCCGTCCTCGTCGAACAGGCCCTCACCGACGTCCGCGCTTCCGGCAAGCGGATCGTGCCCGTCTGCCCCTACGTGGCCAAGTTCCTCACCAAGCACCAGGAGTTCGCGGACATCACCGACCCCGTCACCCCTGAGGTCCTCACCTGGCTCGACGCACAGCTGGCGCGCTGACCCCCGGCTGAATCGCCGCTCGTCAGGGCAGGTTCCGGGGCACGGGGTCGGCGAGGCTGCGCATCAGCTCCGCCCGGGAGGTGGTTCCGGACCCGGCCAGGGCCCGCGCCAAGTGGGACTCGACCGTCCGTACGGACATCAGCAAGGCGTCCGCAGTCTCCTGGTTGGTCGCTCCGTGAGCGACGGTCCGGGCCACCTGCATCTCGACAGGGTCGACCTTTCGAACCTGGCCTGGATACGGGCGTCCCGACCCGTGAGGCGCAGTCCGCGCTGCGCCTGCCTCATCCAGGCCGTGGCTCGCAGGCTCCGGAAGTCCCGCAGCGCGGCCTGCTGGTACCTGCGGGCCTCGGCGCGGGCGAAGGCGGCGCGCACCGAGGAGGGAGCCGCCACGTCGACCTCGGCCGCGAACTGTGCCGGCGCCTCCTCGACCTGCGTCCACCGATTCGCCCGGAAGTGCTGCCCTGGCCGTACCTGCCGTGGCGGCCGGGCGGACTGGGCCTCGGGGCGCCTGTCAGGCCGAGCTCCTGTGGCAGGAACCCGGCCAGCGGCCGTACGTCGTAACGTCTGAGAACGCGTCAGTCAGCGGTCGGCTCCAGGTAGTACTCGTAAGAGTCGAACTCGAAGGCAAGCCCGGTAAGCGGCCCGAGCTTTGCCGCATGCTCTTGGGTCACCAGGTATGTGTCACCGAGATGGCCGGGATGCGTCATGTCGAACACGTCGGCCAGGGTCTGCTCGCCAATGTGGGAGATGTCCCACCTGTCGTCGGTGAAGTCCCCGTCCTTCGGATACTGGGCGATCCGGTAAATCACTTCCCTGCCTCCCTCATGGGACTGCGCGGTTTGGTCCGCTCGTGAGCTTGCCGTTCTCGTTGTACACCTCGACCGTGTCGTGCTGGCGGTCGTGCTCGTAGATGCTGCCCATGGCGTCTTTCCAACGGGCCCGGCGGCCCGCCGCCCCTTTGAACGGGCGTCTTCGGCTTCGTGAGCTTCGCCCCGGGGAAGGCGGGCAGACCGCTCGGGGACGGACGCCATCCGGAGCCAACTGCCGCGCTTTGTACCACCTTTGTCGCAAGAGCCTCTCCGGCGCAGCCGGTGTCCGTCCTAGGCTGTGGCTCCGACACGCCGACCGAGGGGAAGACCCGACGTGGACCCGATCACCGCGACAGCGCTCGCGGCCCTGGCGGGAGGCCTCGGCTCCGAGGCCGGCCGCAACGCGTGGACGGCGCTGACCGCGTTGGTCCGGCGCCCCTTCCGCCGCGGTGCGGCAGAGGAGGAGCCGGGGCAGGACCCGGCCCCCGGTCTCAGTTCCGGGGAACTGGAGGTAGCGGCCTTGGAGAGCGCCCCCACCGACCCCGTCCGCGCCCAGGCGCTCGCGACCGCCCTCGGCGTGCGCGCCGCCCTCGACGGCGAGTTCCGCATGCTGCTCGACGAGTGGTGGCAGCGCGCCCAGGCCGTGGAGACCGGAACCGTCCACAACAGCATCAGCGGAACCGTGCACGGCACGGCGATCCAGGGCCGCGACTTCTCCGGCCCCCTCACCATCCACGTACCCCGCCAGAGCGACACGGACGGCCAGGGCCGGTGACCTGAGGGGCTCAGGCTCACGCCGATCGGGTGAGCTCGCGGAGACTCAGTTCAGTTCAGTTCAGCTCGGCGGTGTCGATGTCGATCCCGAAGGGCTCCGGCAGGGTGATGACCGTTCCGAAGGGGTGAGGGCCGTCGACGCGGGTGTAGCCGAGGCGGCCCGGCTCGGAGAAGACGGTGACGCTCCGCTCCTGGCGGTCGACGACGAGGTAGAGCGGGGCGTTGTACTCGGCGTACCGCTTGCGCTTGACGACGCGGTCGGTGTCGCGGTTGGACTCCGAGGTGACCTCGACGATGAGGAGTGTGTCTTGGGGAAGCAGGGCCGTGGCCCCCTTCGCCTGGGCCATGGGGACGAAGGCGATGTCGGGGACGTACCAGTTCGACGAGCCGGGAAGGTCGAGGTTGCCTGAGCCGGTGACGCACCCGAGCTGTCGTACGCGGGGGCGGATCTGGTCGAGGATGGCCTCCGCCGCCGCTTCGTGATCCCAGGTTGGTGTCGCGGGCTCGATGTTTCCTTCGATGATCTGGGCACGGTTGCCCTTGATGTGTCGGACGGCGAACTTGAGGGCCCGTTCCGGGTCTTCGTTGCTGTGGTAGTCAGCCGCTGTGCTCATCGCGCCTTCCGTGTCCGAGGTCGGCGTGGCCGGCGTGTGCCCGGGGAGGGATGGTCGCTCCCGTGAGGGGAGCAGCCCCATGGATCCTGCGCCCCAGGGTACGCAACCCGGGGTGGCCTGGGCGCGCACAGCCCGGTGCGGCTCCGGTCGGTCGTCACCGGGCTCGGAGGGGGAGGTGGGGGTGGGGGGCCTCGCGTTCCTGTGCGGCGAGGGCCGCGCGCCATCCGCCGTACGCGGTGATCTCGCGGGCGCCTTCGAGGGCCCCGGGTTCGCAGAGGAAGCCGGGGACGAAGGTGCCGTCCGCCAGTTCGACGCTGCCGAGGGTCATGGGGCGGGGCAGGGACGCGAGGAGGGCGCCGAGGCCTTCCGCGGGGAGTCTCCAGACCTCGGCCTCGATCCGGGCGCCGTCCTGGCCTGTCCGTACGAGGCCGGGTTTGGGCGGGCTCGTGTCCAGTGCGTACAGGCGGTAGGTGGCCGACGTCGTGGTCGTACGGACGAAGTGGCCGCCCAGGGAGCGGAGTTGCCCGTTCAGGGGCTGCCCGGTCAGGTGCGCGCCGACCACCGCGAGGTGCGTCGGCGGGGTGGTGAGCAGGGCGGCGATGCGGGCGAGGCGGTCGTCGGTGAACGCCGGGCCGATCAGCTGGACACCGAACGGTCGCCCGGCTACCTGGCCTGCCGGGACGGCGACCGCCGCCAGGCCGAAGAGGTTGGTCGAGTTGGTGAAGCGGCCGAGGCGGGCGTTGACGCCCAGGGGGTCCGTCGCGACCTCGGCGAGGGTGGGGTGTCCTGGCGTGGTCGGGAGGAGCAGGGCGTCGGCGTCGCCCAGGGATGTCAGGGCCCGGGTGCGGAGGATGGAGAGTTTCTCGCGGTCCTCGTAGAGCCGGTGGGCGGGGAGGGTGCGGGCGCGGGTGATGATGTGCGTCACCGTGGGGTCGAGGTCCGTCGCGCCGGCGTGGTCGTCGAGGAAGGCGCCGACCGCCGAGTAGCGCTCGGCGACGAACGCGCCCTCGTAGAGCATGGCGGCCGCCTCGGTGAACGGCGTCATGTCGATCCGTACGAGCTCGGCGCCTGCCTCCGCGAGCCGGGCCGTGGCCGTTTCGAAGGCCTCGGCCCAGCCTTCGTCGAGGTCGCCCAGTCCCCCGGGTTCGGGCACGGCGATCCGCCAGGGGCCCGGGGAGCGCTGCGCGAGGGGCGGGAGGTCGTGGGCCGGGGGCGCCGCCATGAGGGACAGGGCCCGCTCCGCCTCGGGGAGTGTGCGGGCGAAGACCGTCACGCAGTCGAGCGAGGCGCAGGCCGGGACGACACCCTCGGTGGGGACGAGGCCGTAGGTGGGCTTGAGGCCGACGATCCCGTTGAAGGCCGCGGGGACCCTGCCCGAGCCCGCCGTGTCCGTGCCGAGGGCGAAGTCCGCGATGCCGAGGGCGACCGCGACCGCCGAGCCGGAGGAGGAGCCGCCGGAGACGTAGGCCGGGTCGAGGGCGTTGCGGACCGCGCCGTCGGGGCTGCGTGTGCCGACCAGGCCGGTCGCGAACTGGTCGAGGTTCGTGGTGCCGAGGACCACGGCGCCCGCCGCCTTCAGGCGCGCCACCGCCGGGGCGTCGGCGGCGGGCTCGTACGCGTACGAGGGGCAGCCCGCGGTCGTCGGGAGCCCGGCGACGTCGATGTTGCCCTTCACCGCGAACACCGTTCCGGCCAGGAGTAGACGCGTACCGGAAGCCGTCCTGGCGTCGACCGCGGCGGCGTCCGCCGCCGCGTCCTCCTGGGGGCGCAGGCCGATCCACACCTCGGGCCGGTCGACCTGGGCGATGCGGGCGTACGCAGCCCGTACGCGTTCCACCGCGCTGCTCACGCGGTCACCTCCGCGTTCTCGACGGGGCCGAGGACGACGAGCGCGGCGCCCGCCTCGACCTGACTGCCCGGCTTGACCAGGATCTCCGCGACCACGCCGTCGGCGGGCGCCCACACCGGGGACTCCATTTTCATCGCCTCCAGGGCCACGAGCTGTTGACCCGCCGACACCCGGTCGCCGACCTCCACGTTGACCTGCCAGACGCCGGCGGTGAGTTCCGCCTCGACCAGGCGGCCGCCCTCGGGCACCTCGACGTCGGTGACCGGCGGCGCGGTCTCGGCGGCGGCCTCTGCGCGGGCGAACTCTCCGGCGGCCTCCCAGGCGTCGCGCTCGGATCCGAACGCCGCGCCCTGCCGGGCCCGGAACGCGGCGATCGAGTCGGCGTTCTCGTCGAGGAAGGCCTGGTACTCGGCGAGCGAGAAGGTGCCTTCCTCGGTCTTCGGTACGAAGCGGCCCGAGGTGATGTCGGCGCGCAGGTCCAGGAGTTCCTCGGCCCCGACCGGGTACCACCTGATCCGGTCGAAGAAGCGCATCAGCCAGGGCTTGCCCGGCTCGAACGCGCCGCGCTGCTGCCAGCCCGACCACACCTGCGTAGTGCGGCCGACGAACTGGTAGCCGCCCGGGCCCTCCATCCCGTAAATGCACAGATAGGCGCCGCCGATGCCGACCGAGTTCTCCGCGGTCCAGGTGCGGGCCGGGTTGTACTTGGTGGTGACCAGCCGGTGCCGTGGGTCCAGCGGGGTGGCGACGGGCGCGCCGAGGTAGACGTCGCCGAGGCCGAGGACCAGGTACTCGGCCTCGAAGACGGTGCGGTGGACGTCGTCGGCCGTGTCCAGGCCGTTGACGCGGCGGATGAACTCGATGTTGGAGGGGCACCAGGGGGCGTCGTCGCGGACGCCCGCCTCGTACCGGGCGATGGCTTCGCGGGTGGCGGGGTCGTCCCAGGAGAGCGGCAGGTGCACGGTTCTGCTGGGCACGACCAGGTCGTCGGTGGCGGGCAGTTCCTCCTCCACGCGCAGGGCGAGGTCGAGGAGTGCGTCCTGCGGCAGGGCGTCGGGGTTCGTCTGGACCTGGAGCGAGCGGATGCCGGGTGTGAGGTCGGTGATGCCGGGGTGCCCGAGCGCGGCCAGGGCCTCGGCGAGCGCGTGGACGCGCATGCGCAGCGCGAGGTCGAGCTGCATGGGTCCGTACTCGATGAGGAGGTTGTCGTCGCCGCTGCGCCGGTAGGTGACCGCCGGGCGGGTACCGGTCTCCGCCAGGCGGGCCAGGACGCCGCCGTCGACCGTGGCCGGGCGGTCGGCGCGCGGAGCCGCTACGGGGTCGCGCCGCAGCGCGGCGGCCGCCTGCGCGGTCACCGGGACGAAGCGGACGGTGTCGCCGGGCCGGAGCTGGCCGAGTTTCCACCGCTGGCCGGTCACGACCGTCGCCGGGCAGACGAAACCGCCGAGGGAGGGCCCGTCGGGGCCGAGGAGGACGGGCATGTCGCCGGTGTAGTCGACGGCGCCGACGGAGTACGGGGTGTCGTGGATGTTGGACGGGTGCAGGCCCGCCTCGCCGCCGTCCGTACGTGCCCAGCGGGGCTTGGGGCCGACGAGACGGACACCGGTGCGCGCCGAGTTGAAGTGCACGGTCCACTCGGCCGCGTAGAAGTCACGGATGTCGTCCTCGGTGAAGAACTCCGGTGCGGCGTGCGGGCCTTCGACCGCGCCGATTTGCCAGGTGGTGCCGAAGGCGGGCCGCTCGTCGAGGAGGACGACGGAGGTCTCCATGCGTTGTTCCCCGCCGTGCAGGACGTCGCCGGCGCGCAGCGCGCGGCCGCCGTGGCCGCCGAACCGGCCCAGGGTGAACGTGGCCGCGCTGCCCAGGAACTCCGGCACGTCCAGACCGCCCGCGAACAGCACGTACGTGCGCAGTCCCCGGTCGTCGGGCGCGCCGACGGCAAGCGTCTGCCCGGGGTCGACGGTGACCGGCTCCCACTGGGGCACGGTCTGGCCGTCGACCGTCACGTGCGCGGGGGCGCCGGTCACGCAGACGGTCGTCGGGTGGGTGAACCTGAGGGAGGGGCCCTGGAGGGTGCATTCCAGGCCGGGGGCGCCCTCGTCGTTGCCGAGCGCGGTGTTGCCGAGGCGGAACGACAGGTCGTCCATGGGCCCGCTCGGGGGCACGCCGACCTGCCAGTGGCCGGTGCGCCCGGGCCAGTCCTGGACCGTGGTCAGGGTGCCGGGTACGACGACCTCGATACGGGGTGTGGGGTCGGCGATTCCGGCGAGCGTGGCCGTCGAGTGGCCGGCGGCGCGGACATCGGGGGCCCGGAGCGCGGCCCGTACCAGGCCGAGGTTGGTCTCGATGCCGTCGACGCGGGTCGCGGCGAGCGCCGCGTCGAGCCGGTCGAGCGCCTCGGCGCGGTCGGCTCCGTGGGCGACGAGCTTGGCGAGCATGGGGTCGTACGAGGTGGTGACCTCGGTGCCGGTCTCCACCCAGGTGTCGACGCGGACGTCGTCGGGGAAGGCGACGCGGGTCAGCAGTCCGGCGCTGGGGCGGTGGTCGCGGGAAGGGTCCTCGGCATAGAGCCGGGCTTCGACGGCGTGTCCCCGGGGCGCGGGCGGTTCGGTGACGACGGCGGTGTCGCCCTGGGCGAGGCGGATCATCCACTCGACGAGGTCGACGCCGTAGATCGCCTCGGTGACCGGGTGCTCGACCTGGAGGCGTGTGTTGACCTCCAGGAAGTACGCCTCCTCGCGGGCGGCGTCGTACACGAACTCGACGGTCCCGGCCGAGCGGTAGGCGACCGAGGCGCACAGGTCCCGGGCGGCGTCGGCGAGGCCGCGCCGGACGCGGTCCGGGAGACCGGGGGCCGGGGCCTCCTCCAGGACCTTCTGGTTGCGGCGCTGGAGGGAGCAGTCGCGGTCGCCGAAGGTGACGACCCGGCCCTCGCCGTCGCCGAAGACCTGGACCTCGACGTGGCGGGCCCGCTCGACCAGCCGTTCCAGGAAGACGCCGGCGGAGGAGAAGGAGGCGGCGGCCACCCGCTGCACCCGTTCCCAGGCGTCGGCGAGGTCGGCGGGGTCGTGGCAGGCGCGCATGCCGATGCCTCCTCCGCCGCCCGTGGCCTTGAGCATCACCGGGTAGCCGATCTCCTCGGCGGCGGTGAGGGCCGCGGTGACGTCGGGGAGGAGGCCGGTGCCGGGGGCGAGCGGTACGCCGGCCGCTTCGGCGGCGGCGCGTGCGGTGTGCTTGGCGCCGAACAGGTCCAGTTGGCCGGGCGTGGGGCCGACGAAGACGATGCCGGCGGCGGCGCAGCGGCGGGCGAAGTCGGCGTCCTCGGAGAGGAATCCGTAGCCGGGGTGGATCGCTCCGGCGCCGGTCGCTTCTGCGGCCTTCAGGACGAGCTCGGCGTCGAGGTAGGACTCCTTGGCCGGCGCGGGGCCGAGGCGGACGGCCTCGTCGGCGAGCCGGACGTGCGCGGCGCCGCGGTCGGCGTCGGAGTACACGGCGACGGTACGCAGGCCGAGGCGGCGGGCGGTGCGGATGACGCGGGCCGCGATCTCGCCGCGGTTGGCGACGAGCAGGGTGTCGAAGGTCATCGTGTGCGGTCCTCGTCGGGCTCGGGTGCGGGTGCGGGTGCGGGCTCGGGCTCGGGCTCGGTGATCGTCATCCGGACGGCGGTCGGGTCGAAGCCGTTGCAGGGGTTGTTGATCTGCGGGCAGTTGGACAGCAGGGCGAGGACGTCGGTCTCGGCGCGGAGGACGACTTTCAGGCCCGGGGCGGAGATGCCGTCGACGATGCCGAGGGTGCCGTCCTTCTCGACGGGCACGTTCATGAACCAGTTGATGTTGGAGACCAGGTCGCGCTTGCCGAGGCCGTGCCGGCTGCCCTCGGCGAGGAAGTTCTCCACGCAGGCGTGCTGCGACCAGGTGTGGTGGCCGTAGCGGAGGGTGTTGGACTCCTTGGAGCAGGCGCCGCCGATGGTGTCGTGACGGCCGCAGGTGTCCTCGACGACCGTCATCAGCGGGGTGTGCTCGTTGGAGAGGAGGACGGAGCCGGTGGTGAGGAAGAGGGAGCCCTGGGCCTGGATGGTGTCGGGGGCGCTGTAGCGCACGGCGGTGTCGTGGGCGTCGTAGAGGAGGAAGTCCGCGGCCTGGTTGCCGTACAGGTCGGTGACGGTGAGGAGCTGGCCCGCGCGGACGGTCGCGGACCAGGCGGCTCGCGCGGGAACGATCTCGTCCGAGACGACGCGTCCCGGGAAGGTGGCGGTCATGCGATCCCCTGGGCGGTGAGGTGCTCGGCGGTGTTGAGGAAGGCGCGGCGGCCTTCCGGGGTGGTCTCCCACAGCGGGTCGCCGGGGGCGGTCGGGCGGGCCCGGTACGCGAGGACCTGGAGGTTTCCGCAGGTGTACGCGGTGCGCGGGTCCAGCGGGTGGGCGGCGTTGGCGAGGAGGACGGTGACGTCCTGTTCGGCGCGGAGGGTGACGGAACGGCCGGGGCCGGCGGAGCCGGTGAACTCGGTGGTGCCGTCCTCGGCGATCCGTACGCCCTGGAAGAAGGAGACGGACGGAGGGAGGTCGCGCGGGGCGAGGCCGTTCTTCGACGCGGCGAGCTTGAACAGTTCCCGCCCGGCCGGGGAGGCGGACTGCGAGGTGCCGTCCCCGTACCGCGCGGTGTTGCGCGCGAGGGTGGAGGTGCCGGTGAGGGTGTCGTGGCGTCCGGAGGTGTCCTCGACGAGGGAGGCGAGCACGCGGCCCTGGTCGGAGAGGAGCAGGTGTCCCTCGCCGAGGTAGGCGTTCCAGAGGACCTTGACGGTGTCGGCGACGTTGAGGCGTTCCCAGGGGCGGGTGGCGCTGTGGAGCAGGAGGTGCGCGCAGGCGTCGCCGGTGAGGTCGGTCAGCCGCAGTTCGGTGCCGCGGGCGAGGACCTTGTGGGTGTAGTTGCCGCCCGCCACGGTCTCGGCCCAGACGACGTCGGCGGCGGCGACGCCCTCGGGAGGGGTGGGCCAGCCGCTCGCGGGCAGCAGGGGCATGGCGTCGACCCGCGTGCCCTCCTGTGCGCGGGCGTGGTCACGCGCCCCGTACGCCGACGCGGTCGCTGACGGTGTGTCCGACGGTGTCGCCATGGCTCGACCTCCAGTCCGAAGTAGTTTCTGTCGCTTGACAGAAATTAGGGACCGGGCGCTTCGCCGCCATTGCTCCGGCGTTTCGGACCGGTTACCGGGAACTCACGTACACGGCTCGCCCCTCGGGCAGTCGCCACCCCTGTGCGAGGATCGCGGAGTGACCACGCCCACCCGCAGAAAAGTCGGCCGCCCACGGGCCCAGGAGCGTCCCTCGGACGGCGGCCTCACGCCGCGCGAGGAAGTCCTCGCCGCGTCGGCGGAGCTGTTCACCCACCACGGCTACACCGCGACCTCCACCCGGACGATCGCCGAACGCGCCGGCATGCGACAGGCGTCCCTGTACCACCACTTCGACGGCAAGGAAGCGATCCTCGCGGCGCTCCTCGAAAGCACCGTCCACCCCTCACTGGACGTGGCACGCCGACTCGTGGCCCACGCCGAGGCGCCCCCGGAGGCCCGGTTGTGGGCGCTGTGCCACTCGGACGCCGTGCTGCTCTGCGGCGGCCCGCACAACCTCGGGGCGCTCTACCTGCTGCCCGAGGTCCAGGCGGAGCGGTTCGCCGTCTTCCACCGGGTGCGGTCGGAGCTCAAGTCCTGCTACGGGACGCTACTCGCCGCCACCGAGCCCGGTTCCGCCCTCTCTCCGGAGGACCTGGAACTGCGTACGGACCTCGTCTTCGGCCTCACCGAGAGCGTGATCCTCATCCGGCGCGCCGGCCCCGACCACGTACCGGACGCGCTGGCCACGGCGACGGCCGACGCGGCACTGCGGGTGGCTGGGATGCCGCAACGCTCCCTGGCACGGCTCCGCCGCGAGGGGCGGGCGCTCCTCGCGGCGGATGACTGACGGTGGGCGGGTTCCGGATCAGCTCACGGAGCCGTCCTGCCGCAGCTGGGCGGTGACGCCCTCCCGGTCGATCTGGATCCAGTACTCGACGATGAGTCCGTCCTCGACGCGGTAGACGGCGCTGGTCATCGCCGTGACCGGTGCGCCGGTCGGCGGGTGGCCGTCGACGGTGCCGACGTGCCGCCCGTTCTGCGTCCAGCGGGCGTACACCCGGTCCCCTTCGGCGATGAGCTCGTCCACGGTCAGCGTGAAGGCACCGTACGCGTCGAGCATCTCCTGGACGTGCTCGGTGTACTGCTGCGGCGTCCGCTCCACGACCATCGGCGCCTCGGAGACGACCTGGTGGGCCCGGACCCGGTCGGCCATGAAGCGGCCGGCCCGGTCCGGGTGCTGTCCCGAACGCACCTGCAGGAGGAACTGGCGGACGGTTTCCTTGGCATCGATCATGGTCGAAGTCTGGCATCCGCAGCACGCGGGGACGGAGCTGGGGACTCCTCTCCCCCGGGTTCTAGTCCTGGTGCCGATGCCGGTACCGGCGGTACGCCGCGCCCGTGGCGACCGTGGCCGCGAGGACCAGGACGGTGAACCACTGGAAGTACCAGTGGCCGCCCTCCGGGTCGTACACGGCGGCGCGCGGCCAGGAGAGGTTGACCGTCATGAACAGTCCGTAGACGACGGCGAGCACGTTGACGGGCAGTCCCCAGCGGCCGAGGGAGAACAGCGGCCTGCCGAGCTCGTCCCGCTCGCCCCGCTCGTCGTCGCCCGTCGCCGGCCACTCGCCCCGGAGGCGCCGTACGAGCATCGGTCCGGTGACCATCGCGTACGCCAGGTACACCATCGCGATGCAGGTGGTGCCGATCGCCAGGAACGCCTGAGGTGAGGCCAGGTTGAGCAGAAGGAGCACGGCCGCGCAGACGCCGACCACCACCGCGGCCGTACCGGGCATCCCCGTCCGCTGCGGCACCCGCGCCAGCTGCCGCGACCGGGGCAGGACCCCGTCGCGCGCCATCGAGTAGAGCATGCGCGTGGCCGAGGTCTGGATCGCCAGGGTCGCCGCGCAGATGGCCAGGGCCACGTCGGCGAGGAGGACCTTGCCGAGGCCGTCGCCCAGGGTGCTGGTGAGCACGTAGCTCAGGCCTTCCGTGGCCAGCCGCCCGTCCGTGAGGCTCGGCGCGGCGATCAGCCCACCGAGCAGCAGGAGTCCGCCGCAGATCCCCGAGGTCGTGAGCGCGGAGAGCGTCGTACGCGGGGCCGTACGACGGGGGTTGACGGTCTCCTCGCTCATCTCGCTCGCGCTCTCGAAGCCGATGAGGACGTACGCGGCGGTGAACGAACCCACCAGGAGCGCGGCGATGAGCCCGCCCTCGCCGCCGGTGTGCAGGGTGATGCCGGGATCGCGCTCGGCGTGGGTGGCGAGGAGGATGACGATGAGGGCGACGCCGGCGATCTCGGCGGTGACACCGAGGGTGTTGACGGCCGAGAGGACGCGGTTGTCGAGGACGTTGAGCAGCGTGGTGAGCGCGAGGAGGACCAGGCCGAGGACGGCGGCGTTGGCGGCGCCGCTCGTCGAGGTGGGCGAGGGGTCGTCGCCGACGAGCTGGAAGCCGGACCATACGGCGGGCAGGACGACTTGGAGCGCGAGGGCGGCGGCCGCCACGACCACGATCCGGCCGATCACCATGATCCAGCCCGCGTACCAGCCGAATGCGGGAGTGCCGAGGCGACTGGCCCACTGGTAGATCGCCCCCGCGATGGGCATCCGGGCGGCGAGTTCGGCGAAGCAGGCGGCGACCAGCAGCTGGCCGACGAGGACGACGGGCCAGGTCCAGAAGAAGCGCGGCCCGCCGAAGGAGTAGCCGAGGGCGAAGAACTGGAAGACCGTGGTCAGGACGGAGATGAACGAGAACCCGGCGGCGAACGACGCGTACCGCCCCATCCGCCGCCGTAGCTCCTGCTGGTAGCCGAAGCCCGCGAGCGAGGTGTCGCCGGCGGCTGACGCGGCGGATGCGGCGGATGCGGCGGATGCGGCGGATGCGGCGGTGTCGGACGGGGGTGATGCCGAGGGGGCGGGGTCGGTCACGGTCATGTTGGTCCCCTGTCGCGGAGGCGAGTTCCGTGTAGTTCCTGTCGAGTGACAGAAATTAGGGGGGACCGGTTTCCGTCACATGTCGCGGCCGTGTCCCGACCGTTAGTGACTCCTCTCCCGGCGGCGGCCGCACCCACAGCTCCAGGCCGCGCCCGAAATGCGTCAAGAGATGCTATTTATTGGGATGTTCGCCACGGTCGGCCGGACCCTGCCACCCCTCCCGGCACGTCTTCACATGGTCAACGTCCCGTCACAGAACGATCATTGAGTGCCCCCGAAAGCCCTCGGCATACTTCAGGAATCCGGGGCGTACGCATGTCTGATGACGCCCCCGTTCGGGCCAGGCCCCCGCCCGCCCGATTCGCTCCTGAGCAGGGGGAGTTTTGCGCACACCAGTAAAGAAGGCGTACGCGGTCACGGTCGCCGCCGCTGCCGCCGTGGCTCTGACAGCGGGTATGACCAGCCCGGTGTCGGCACAGGACGGCGGCAAGAACGCCGGGCCGAACAAGAGCACCGCGCCGGGCAAGAACGCCGCGCCGGGCAAGGACGTGCACACCGTCGTCCTGATCACCGGCGACCGGGTCCTCGTGGACTCCAAGGGCCGGGTCGCGGGCATCGAGCGCGCCAAGGGCCGTGAGGACGTCCCCTTCTTCACCCAGGTCCATGAAGGCCGCACGTACGTGATGCCGCGCGACGCCCGTCGGCTTGTCGCCGACGGCACGCTCGACCGGCGGCTGTTCGACGTCACCGGACTCGCCGAGCCGGAGAGCCGCAAGGCCTACCGGGGCGGCCTCAAGGTGATCGTCGGCTACCGGGGCGCGGCGGCCCAGTCCGCCCGCAGCGAGGTACGGGCTTCAGAGGGCGTCACCGTCAACCGGACCCTGCCCTCCCTCGGCGCCGATGCCGTCACCAGCGCCGCCGACAGCACCGAGGCGCTGTGGGAGACCCTGACCCGCCCCCAGGCCGACGGCTCGGCGGCGAGCACCGCCGGCATCGCGAAGATCTGGCTGGACGGCGTGCGGAAGGCGTCGCTCGACCGCTCCACCGGCCAGATAGGCGCCCCCGCGGCCTGGAACCGCTCGCTCGACGGCACCGGCGTGAAGATCGCGGTCCTGGACACCGGCATCGACGACACCCACCCGGACCTGGCCGGACGGGTCGCGGCGGCACGCAACTTCAGCCGCTCCGCGGACACCGTGGACCGCGTCGGGCACGGCACGCACGTCGCCTCCACCGCGGCCGGTACGGGCGCGAAGGACGGCCGGTTCAAGGGCGTGGCCCCAGGGGCGCAGCTGATCAACGCGAAGGTCCTCGACGACTACGGCTACGGCAGCGACTCCGAGTCCATCGCCGGGATCGACTGGGCCGTGTCCCAGGGCGCCGACATCATCAACATGAGCCTCGGCAGCGCCGACCGCCCCGGGATCGACCCGCTGGAAGCCCACATCAACAAGGTCTCCGCGGAGAAGGGCGTCCTGTTCGCCGTCGCCGCGGGCAACCTCTGGGATCCCCGTCCGGGCACGGTCAACTCGCCGGGCACCGCCGAAGCGGCCCTGACCGTCGGCGCCGTCGACGACGAGGACCGGCTCGCCCCCTTCTCCGCGCTCGGCCCCCGCAAGGAGGACCACGCGGTCAAGCCCGACATCAGCGCCCCTGGCGTGGGGATCACGGCTGCCGCCGCGAACGGCACCCCGGACCAGAACCCGCCGGGCTACGTCTCGCTCGACGGTACGTCGATGGCGACCCCGCACGTCGCGGGCGCCGCGGCGATCCTCAAGCAGAAGAACCCCACCTGGACGGGGGCGCAGCTCAAGGCGGCCCTGACCGGCTCGGCCAAGGGCAGCGCGGACTCGGTGTTCGCGCAGGGCGCGGGCCGTCTCTCCGTCGACCGGGCGATCGACCAGACGGTCCTCTCCGAAGGCGGACCGGTCCACCTGGGCCGCCAGCAGTGGCCCCACGACGACGACGCCCCCGTCACCAAGCAGGTCACCTACCGCAACGGCGGCACCGCCGACGTGACGCTCGACCTGTCGCTCGACGCGCCCACCGGTGGTGACGGGCAGCCCGCACCCGCCGGGTTCTTCACCCTCGGGGCCCAGCGGATCACCGTCCCGGCGGGCGGCACCGCCTCGGTGGACCTGACGGCCGACACCCGTATCGGCGGCGCGGTCGACGGTTCGTACGCGGCCACGGTCGTCGCGTCCGGAGCCGGCCAGAGCGTGCGCACCCCGGCCACGGTGGACCGTGAGGTCGAGTCGTACGACGTGACCTTCGAGACGGTGGGGCGGCCCGACGCGCCCGGCGCCGTCTGGGGCGCCGACCTGTACGGCTACGAGGGCCTCGCCTCGGAGCAGCAGTTCCTCCCGGACCTGTCCTCGGGTTCCGCGACGGTCCGCCTGCCCCGCGGCACCTACAACCTCCAGGCCGACATGCAGGTCGACCCCGCGGATGCGCGCAAGGGCCTCGACCTGATCCACAACCCGCGGCTCACGGTGACCGGACCCGCCACCGTCACCCTCGACGCCCGGACGACCCGGCCGGTGACGGTCAAGGTGCCGGACGCGGCCGCCCGGCAGACGCGCGTGGGGATGTTCTACACGGTCTCGACGCCCGAGGCCGGGTACGCCCAGGGCTTCGACGCGCGGAGTTTCGACAACGTCCGCACGGCTCGACAGGGCTCGGTGGGAGCGGACGCCACCCTCACCGAGCAGTGGTCGGCCCGCTGGGAGCAGGGTACGAGCGTCTACCAGACCCTCGCGGGCGGCGCGGTCAAGGAACTGTCCACCGGCTACGAGAAGGTCTACACGGCCAAGGATCTCGCCCTGGTCAAGGTCGGCTTCGGGGCGTCCGCGCCCGGCATGGCCGGAGCCCTCTCGGCGGAGGGCTCACTGCCCGACGCGGGCGGCTTCGTCGACTTCTATCCCTCCCACCCGGCGCCGGGCACCCAGAAGCTGTACCTGAGCACGGACGACGGGATCGGCTGGAGCGTCAACGCGCTCGTTCTGGGCGAGGCGGACGCCGACGGCGGCCGGCCCATCGACGTCGGGTACTTCCTCGGCACCGAGCCCCAGCTGAAGCCGGGGACCACGTACACCAGGAACGTCAACGTCGGTGTGGTCGGGCCGCGGATGGAGCCGGGCGAGGGGATCGTGCGCTCCGACGACGACATCTACGGCACGTTCACGATGGTCGGCGACGGAGCGGGCCACTACGGGAACGCCCGCTACAGCAGCGCGACGACGACCGTCCACCGCAACGGTGTGCTGTACGCGCAGAAGGACGGCGCCGTCGACCGGGAGAGCTTCACGCTGCCGGCGGAGTCCGCGACGTACACGGTGGCGACCACGGTCAACCGCGACCCGAAGTACAACCGCACCGGGACGCGCATCGACGCCTCGTGGACGTTCACCTCGGCCCGCAGCGCCGGCGCCCCGGCCGAACTGCCCGTCTCCACGGTCCGCTTCCAGCCGAAGCTCGCCCTGGACTCCACCGCTCCGGCGGGCGTGCTCCAGACCTTCCCCGTCGTCGTCCAGGGCGCGGCGGCCGGAGACAACCTCAAGACCCTGCGGGTCCAGGTCTCGTACGACGGCCAGACCTGGCGGTCGGTCCCGGTCGTCGCGGGCAAGGTCACCGTGCGCGCGCCGGAGAAGGGCAAGGCGCTCTCCCTGAAGGCCGTCGTCGCCGACAAGCAGGACAACCGGTCGACGGTCACCGTCCACAACGCCTTCCTCGGCAAGTGATCCTCGGCGCGTAAGCCACATCAGCACAGCACCACAGCACCACCACCGAGCCGGCCCGGCGTCACCATCCCCCTGGTGACGCCGGGCCTTCGCGCGGGCCGGGTCACCCGATTTCGCCGGGTTGCTGATGTTGGGTCTTGCGGGGGTGCGGGCTGTGGCTGCTGCCGGCTGACCACGTACCGGAGAGGTTCATGCTCCAGGAGGTCAGTGGGGTGATCTTCAGGATCTGGTGCTCGCCGCCGCGGGCCCGCCGGGTGACCAGCTCGGCCGTTCCGTAGATCCGCAGATAGCGCGGGATCCACGGCGTGACGGAGAGGAGGTCGTCGATGACGAGTGCCACCTTGTGGTTCCCGTCGCGTACGTTCCGGGAGCGGCGGGTGTTGGTCGGGTTGTAGCCGCCGACGTAGAAGTGCCGGCCGTCGAACTCGAAGCCGACCGGGGTCGCGTCGGGCTGGCCGTCGGTCGAGACGGTCGCGATACGGGCCAGGCGCTGGGAGCGGATGTACGCGACCTCTTCTTCGGTGAAGGACACGGGGAGGACCGTCCTCTCGTGGTCAGGGCAGGGTGGGGTAGTCGGTGTAGCCCCGGTGGTCGCCGCCGAAGAAGCCGGCGCGGTCGGGAGTGTTGTAGGGACCGCCGGCGGCGAGGCGGGCCGGCAGGTCGGGGTTGGCGAGGAAGAGACCGCCGAAGGCGATCAGGTCGGCGGTGCCGTCCTCGATGAGGTCGAGGGCGTCGGGGCCGGTGGGCTCCTTGCCGCTGTACGGGTTGAGGATGAACGTACCCGGCCATGCCTGGCGCAGCCGGACGACCAGGTCGCGCATGTCGGCGGCCTCCATGTGGTGGAGGTAGGCCAGGTTCAGCGGGGCGAGCGCCTCGACGAGGGCGGTGTAGGTGGCCTCGACGTCCGGGCGGTCGCTCTCGTCGATGTCGTTGTACGGGTTGCCGGGCGAGAGGCGGAAGCCGACCTTGTCGGGGCCGATGGCCTCGACGACGGCCTTCGCGCTCTCCACGGCGAACCGGATCCGCCGGCCGGGGTCGCCGCCCCAGGCGTCGGTGCGCCGGTTGGTGTTCGGGGCGAGGAACTGGTGGATGAGGTAGCCGTTGGCTCCGTGCAGTTCCACGCCGTCGAACCCCGCCTCGACGGCGTTGCGCGCCGCGGCGACGAGGTCGGCGATCGTCTCGGTGATCTCCGGCTCGGTCAGCTCGTGCGGGGTCACGAAGTCCTGCGGACCGTCCTCCGTGTACACCTGCCCCGCGGCCTTGACCGCGGACGGGCCGACCGGGGTGAGTCCGGTCAGACTCGGATGGCCGATCCGGCCGGTGTGCATGAGCTGCAGGAAGATCACGCCGCCTTCGGCGTGCACCGCCTCGGTGACCTTGCGCCAGGCCGCGATCTGCTCCTCGGAGTGGATACCGGGAGTGGAGGGGTAGCCCTGACCGACGACGGAGGGCTGGGTGCCCTCCGTGATGATCAGCCCGGCGCTCGCCCGCTGCACGTAGTAGGTCGCCGTCAGCTCCGTCGGGCTCTGCCCGGGCCCGTAGGCGCGGCTGCGCGTCATCGGCGCCATGGCGATGCGGTTGGCCAGTCGCGTACCGGCCAGGTCGTAGGGGGTGAAGCTCGTGCCCATGGTCGTGGTTCCTTGTCTTCGAACGGTCTGCGCGAGGCGGTGAGTGCCAGGACATCGGCATTTACTTGCTCGAACAGGTAAACCTCCAGGCGCATTCCCGATCTCCCAGACCCACTCGACTGGCCTCAATGAACAGCTGATTCCCTGAGCACAGCACGCATGCCCCTCGCCAGAAGGCACGTTAGGCTGGACTTATATGTCCGAGCAGTAACATAGAGAAGAGCTGCGCAGCATGCCCCGTCCCGACTCCGAGCCCGTCTGTACGGACGACGCCGCCGCGGCCGCGCGGATGCCGATGCCTCCATCGGTCCAGGCCGGACCCCTGACGCACGCGATCTTCCGCGTCGCCCGGCTGCACCGCATGCTCGCCGGACAGCTCCTGCGCCGGGTCGGCCTCCACCCCGGCCAGGAACTCGTGATGATGCAGTTGTGGGACCTCGGCCCGCAGCGCCAGACGGATCTCGTCCGGCTCCTCGGCTCCGACGCGGCCACCATGGCCCGTACCGTCAAGCGGCTCGAACACGCGGGCTTCGTCCGCCGCCGCCCCAGCCCCACCGACAAACGCGCGACCATCATCGAACCCACCGAGGCCAGCCTCGCCCTTCGCCACCAGGTGGACGAGCTGTGGGCAGAGCTGGAGCGGTGCGCCACCGGAGAACTCACCCCCGACGGCAAGGCCGACGCCGTTCGGGTCCTGGAAGACATCGAAGCGAACCTGGCCCTGGCCGCGACCCGTCACGCACACCAGGACGCCTCCGCCGAGGCCACGCCCTGACGCGAGCGGCCCCGACTCCCTCGATGCCTGAACTGCGTCGAGCCGATACGCCCCCTGGGCCCCGCCGCGCAGGAGGAAGAACCGACGTGATCATCAACGCCTTGCACGATGATCCGGTCATAGGGTCCCGTAGGGTCTGCGGCTGCGGAACCGCTCGTAGAGGCAAGGAGAGGTACGGGGATGGGCAGCGTCGGAACAGCACGGCTGCCGATCCGTCATGGCGGCGACTCCGCGCTGGAACTGACCGTGGAGCCTTGGGCGGAGACGTACCGGATACTCCCGAAGCAGACATGGGTCGTTGTCACCCACTCGCCTGCGTCGGACGGGTCATGGTCCGGGACTCTGCACCGGGATGAGCCGTTCCACGTCGACCATCGGCCCGAATCCGTCACGGTGTGGGTTAACGGCCACTGCTTCCACCTCAGTGACACCGAGGAGAACGCGATCGACTCGGCCGACTGGGATTGCCCTGCCCGGAGAGCCACCTCGTGACTCAGGAGTCACGCCAGGTCTGCGTGGATGCGCGGAAGCTCGCATGCGTGGATGCGTCGTCGGGTCCCGTTCGCGGGCCCCTCAAGGTGGACCCTCAGGGTGGGCTTCCCGCGTCCACGTCGGCAATCGGCGTCCACTCGTGCCCCAGGATCGAGTACGTGATCGAGTCCCGCCACGCCCCGCGAACGAAGACGTGGTCGCGGATCCTGCCCTCCTCGGTCATCCCCGCCGTCAGCAGGGTCCGGGCGGAAGCCTCGTTGAGTGGCGAGCGGGCCGCCCAGATGCGGTGGAGACCGAGCGACCGGAAGCCGAGCGCGCACAGCAGGCGGACGGTGTCCGTTCCCAGGCCGCTCCCCCACACGTCGGGGTGGAGGGCGAAGCCGATGGTGGCCGCCTGTTGCGGTTCGGTCGCCAGACGCGCGTAACCGATCAGACGGTGCTCTCCGCGCCGGGTGACGGCGAGGCAGTACTCGGCCCGAGGGCTGGCCTCGGCGGAGGCGATGGACCGGTCGACGATCGCCTGGACCTGCTCCGGAGTACGGGGCTCGAAGCTGAGGTGCCGGGTGGCCTCGGGGTCGCCGTAGACGGCCAGGAGGGGTCCGACGTCCTCGGACTCGACTTCGCGGAGGGCCAGACGGGGGCCGGTGAGGCGGACGGACGTCATGGGCTCGCAGAGTACTCGGGGATTCGTCGCAGAGGGAGGGAGACCGGGATTGCCGTGCAGGCTTCGTCCTCCTCGCCCAGAGGGGCCATCCGGCGAACGGAACAGCCCTTCTCCGGGCCTGGTCTGCCCGCACAAAGCCCTTGCGCCGCGCTTCGGAACGACGAGGCCGACTTACAGGGTGGCGAGGTCGGTGGGATAGGACAGTTCGGTAACGGGTTGCCGCGCCGCGCGAGGGATTCCGAGGCGCGCTCGGGCCTGGTGCACTGCCGCGAGCCAGCCGGCGGCAGGGAGTCCCCAGTCGGAGAGGTCCAGGGCCTCAGCGGCCATCCGGTCACCGCCCTGGCCTGACGAGCAGCCGCACGGCGCCGTCGCGAAGACGGCTGTTCCTTGGATGTGTAGGGCGGGGCGCGGGCGAAGACGATGAGGGGGTGAGAGGAAGCCGGCCGGGAGCGAGCCGGTCAGGGAGTTCGTCCATCAGGGAGAGCGCGGGGGGAGCGCGGTGCCACTGCGTCCTGTTCCGAGAGGTGGCTGTCCATGGTGGTGTTCAGGTCGGCAATGAACGCTTCGACCTGTTCCAGGAACCGGGACGGGTAGGGCGACATCGCGGCATCGAGGCGGTGGGCGAGCGGGCCGAAGAACTCGTCCGCCCTCTCCTGGATGTGCCCGCCGCTCCGCAGTGTGACGATGCGCCGGTCGGAGTGCTCGCGGGCGCGGGTGATGTGCCCCGCCGCCTCGAGGCGGTTCAGCAGTGCGGTGGTGGCGCCGGTCGACAGGGAGATCCGCTCGCTCAGCCGCGCCGGTGACAGGGGGGTGCCGCGTTCCTCGGCGGCGGCGATCTCCAGGACCGCGGTCGCGTCCGTGGAGTGCAGGCCCAGCCAGGCGGCGAAGCGCCGGCTGAGCTCGGCGTAGTGCCCGCCGTAGATCCTCAGCGACTCCATCAGCCGCTCACGCTGCTCCTCGACTCCGTCACGCACTGCTTCCTCCACGCCTCCGCCCTTCTCTCCTGTCACACGGTCCGCACGGTCATCCGCTTTGACAACCTACCGCCACCACTTTACCTTCACGGTGGAATTACTTCACCATGGAGGTATCTGGAATGCGTGACCCGTCCCCCACCCCCGAGGAGACGATCGAGCCCTACCGCTGGCGGTGGCTGATCCTGGCGGTGATGATCGTCGCGGAGATCATGGACCTCCTGGACGCCTCGATCGTCAACGTCGCCGGACCGGACCTGGAGAGATCCCTCGGCGCCGGCTCGGTCGGACTGCAATGGGTGATCGGCGGCTACGCCCTCACCCTGGGCGCCGGCCTGGTGCTCGGCGGGCGGCTCGGTGACCGTTACGGCCGGCGCCGGATGTTCCTGATCGGACTCGCGGCCTTCACCGCGGCATCGCTGCTGTGCGCGATCGCGCCGAACATCGAGTCGCTGATCGCCTTCCGCCTACTGCAGGGCACCGCCGGAGCGATGCTGCTGCCCCAGGGCCTGGGTCTGCTGCGCGAGAACTTCTCCGGCCCCGAGCTCACCAAGGTCTTCGCGATCTTCGGCCCCGTCCTCGGCCTGGGCGGCATCATCGGCCCGGTCCTGGGCGGCTTCCTCATCGAGGGCGACTTCTTCGGCCTGGGCTGGCGCTCGGTCTTCCTGATCAACCTGCCCATCGGCATCGCGGCACTGATCGTCGCCGCGAAGTTCGTGCCCAAAAAGGCGGGCGACCGCACGGTCCGGGTCGACATGACCGGCGCCGCCCTGGTCGTGGCGTCCTGCGCTCTGCTGGTGCTGCCGCTCAACCAAGGCCAGGAGGAGGGCTGGTCACTGTGGACATGGCTGTCCATGGCCGCCTCGGCGATCGGGTTCGCCCTCTTCGCCCTCCAGCAGCGCCGCACGGCCGCCGCGGGCCGCGAGCCGCTGGTGACCCCGGGCCTGTTGCGCAAGCCGGCCTTCACCGTCGGGCTCGGCGGCATCGCCCTGTTCTTCGGCGGACTCATCGGCACCCAGCTCGTACTGACCCTGTTCCTCCAGATCGGCCAGCACTTCACCGCCGGCGAGGCGGGACTTGGCAACCTGCCCCTCGCGGTGGGAACCGCGATCGGCGGCGCCATCAGCGGCGCGTTCCTCGCCGACAAGATCGGCCGCAAGGTGCTCCAGATCGGACCGCTGGTCCAGCTGGCCGGCGCCGCCGTGCTGTGGTTCGAGCTCGACGGCCTCGACGCCGCCTCGTTCTCGATCTGGGACATCGTCCCGGGCACGACAGTGGCGGGCATCGGCGCCGGCATCGTGATCGCCGCCCTGTTCAGCTTCATCCTGGCCGCGGTCGACGACGACGAGATCGGATCCGCCTCTGGGGTCCTGTCGGCCGTCCAGGCGGTCGGCGGCTCCATCGGAGTCGCGGTCTTCGGCTCGGTGTTCTTCGCCCAGGCCAAGACCGGTGACTTCACCGGCGGCTTCCACCGGGCCCTGATCGTCCAGGCATGCCTGCTGGTGGTCTTCTTCGCGATCACCTTCCTGCTGCCCAAGAAGGGCCGCCCCGAAGACGAGCAGCACGGCATCACCCCGGAGACAGCCGCCGACGACTCCGGCACCAAGCAGCACCTCGCCATCTGAGCCCCGCCCCGGGGACCGCGCACGGCACGCGGCCCCGGTCGGTTCTCTCATCAACGGCCCTGTGCCCGAGCAAGATCGGAAACGGGCCGCCGGACCGCCGCGGGTCCGCGCATCCGCTCTCACAACCCGTTCGCACTCGAAAGCGGCACGAGCCCCCTTCTGAGACTTGCAACCAATCGGCCGGGACGCCCGCGTCGCGGAGTGCGTCAGCGCCGCGGAGTGCCTCGACGCCTGCGTTCCTGCCGCCGGGGATTCCGATGTTCTCGGGCAGGCACACGGTGAGCGCGCCGGGTGGGGGCGACCTCGGGGCTGCAGCCGTTGCCGACCACCACCACCCGCACGTCGACGCCCCGTTGCGCGAGGAGCGTGGCCTGCGCGGCGGATTCCTCGGCCGGGCGGTCGTTCATGGACAGCACGACGACGTCGACGCGCGGGTGGGGCACGGGTTCCTCCAGGGGGTCGCGGCCTTGTCGTGGTCAGGACGGCGAAGGGGCACGGACTCCGGTGAGGTGTTCCGCTCGGTCGGCGAAGAGCGGGGCGAGGCGCGGGTGTACTCCTCGGGAGCACGCCTGGAGCAGCTGTCCGAGGGCGACCAGCTCTCCGTGTCGGCCGGCCTCCGTGTCCAGGACGTGGGCGAACTCGTGCCGTACGCGGGCGGCGGTCGCCGGGGCGGAGAGCGAGTACGCGTGCAGCAGGCCCACGTCGTAGCCGACGGGCACGCGCCCCCAGTCCTCCCAGTCGAGCAGGACCAGGGGCGCGCGGGTGAGGTTCGCCCAGTGCAGATCGGCGTGCCCGGTGGTCGTGTCACGGATCGGGAAGGGATCGATCCCGAGGAACCGGCGGAGATTCCGGTCGATCCAGCTCTGCCGTACGGCTTCCCGGTCGGTCGGCACAGTCGCGAGCGTGCCGAGCGCGGACCTCAGCTCCGACCACCAGGCGTCGGGCAGCGTGACGTCCTGGGCCAGCGCGGGAGTGCCTCGGGTGACCGGTGGAACAGGTACGTACTCGGTGAGCTCGGCGCGGTAGGCCAGGACCGGTGAGGTCCAGTCGAGGACGCCACGGAGTCGAGGTCTCGGTACCGAGCGCGGCACGTGCGTGTCGGCACTCGCCGTGCCCTCCCAGAGCCGTCCGCCCGCCTTGTCCTTCGCGACCGACACGATCCGCGGCCAGCAGTCCCCGGCCCGGCGTCCCAGGGTGCGGCCCTGCCACCCCCACACCTCCGGCCCCGACGCGGATACCAGGAGCTGACGCGCGGCAGCCGCGTGCGCACCCCGCATCCGTTGCCTTTCTCCACGCTCCGCCGGAGCGGCGAACACGGCGTCGAACGGCTCTCGTTCCACCATCACACTCCCTCCGTCACGACACCGGCCACGGGGTGTCCAACGGGCCGGGGCGGCCGCCCGTCACGCCCTGACCATTGACACACCAGGGGCCCCGGGCTCGCCGAGGGAAAGGACGATCGACTCCCCTGGTCCGCCCTGCGGGTGCTCGGCCTCCTCGGTGCGGCCGGGAACAGGTACGCAAGCGAGGTCTCGCCCACGATCGCGGGCGCGTCCCGGTCCTTCACGATGGCGGTCACACCCGTGTCCGGGTTCTCCGATGTCCAGTGGCCGGAGCAGGCGAACGCCCTCGCCGCCCGCTCCGGCCAAGCCGGGGCGATGTCCCGGCAGCCGTACGTGATCACGCCTGCGTCGAAACCACCGCGCGGCACCAGGTGAACGGGGGCGCCGAGGGCCCCGTCCGCCTCGATGACGGTCCGGGCCATCGCCGCACGCAGTCGGCCGGCCTCGGGCGATTCCCCCGGTACCGGCCGCTGCCTCGATGCCGTTGCCTGTCCGGCTGCGACGGGGTAGACGGTCACCGGCCGCCGGCCGGGAATGACTCCGGGCCGGTGATGTTGCCGCCGGGTGCCTCGAGCATGCCGTGCCGGGAGCGGCCGAGCAGGACGCGGCCGAGCAGGACGCGGCCGCAGCCGTCGGTCACGACGGCTACGGCCCCGCTCAGGGCGTGGCCGCTGGTCGCCCGCTTCTCGACGGCCCGGGTATCGGAGCGGCAGGGGCCTCGCAAGATCAGGAAGGCCAGGCCGTCCGCGTCCAGCCGCTTCACCGTCGTCCAGCCCGCGCCGAGCAGGGTGATCTCGTCCTCGTCCAGGGCGATGGCGCGGCGTTCCTCCGGCGTACGGTCCGCGATCGGGGTGATGACGACGAGCGCTCCCCCGTCACGCAGCCGCTTGCCCAGGCCGTGCACGATCCGATCGCGGTCCCTCATGAACGGGTACACGAGGCGCATCACGATCAGGTCGTATCCGTCCTCGTGGAGCGGGGTCAGGTCGTCGCGCTCGACGTCCAACCTCAGCCAGCGCACGTTCCTGGCATCGGAATGTTGCTCGCGGGCACGGGCGATGGCGCTTTCGGCGAAGTCGCACCCGTCCACCATGTAGCCGATGCCGGCGAGGTGGGCGGCGAGCTCTCCTGTTCCGCAGCCCACGTCGAGGGCCTTGCCGCCGACAACGGGTGCGGGGGTGTGCTCGCTCCCATTGTTCGCGTGCGGTGTACGTCAACGCGTCGCTCCTCGTGGCGGGAGGGATGGAGGTCGAGGGATGGAGGTCGAGGGATGGGGGTCGAGGGATGGGGGTCACGGGCGCTGCGCCGTGCGCAGCCGGGCCAGGGTGCGCAGGCCGCGCTCCACCAGTTCGGGGTCGCCATGGGTGGCACCGTAGGAGATGCCGGAGACGGCATCGAGGACGGACAGGACGGTGAGCTGGGCGGCTTCGTCCGGGGTGAACGGGCGGCCGTATCCGTCCAGTACGGCCTGGAGAAGGTCGGGCCGGCCGTGCCACGCATCGGAGAGCCGGACGAAGTCGCGTACCGCCGGGCCGACTTCCGACCGTTCGAAGTCGATCACGTAGAGGGTGTCGGCGGCCCCGTCCCAGCGCAGGTTGCGGAGCTGGAAGTCACCGTGCGTGGGTACGCCTTCCAAGGTCTCCATGCCCGCCGCGTCCCTGGCGGTGGCACGGATGAACTCCTCGTCGCCGGGCGAGAGATGGGGACGGGCCCCGGTCAGGTGCCGCTCCATCGCCCCCAGAGCCCCCAGCGGCAGCTCGCCAGCGGAGGGCCGGGCCGGAGCGCTGTGGTGGATGGTCGCCGCGACCTGCCCGATGCGGTGGAAGATCCGGCGCTGTTGCTCGGGCGGGTGGAGGGCGCCGTGCAGGGTCCGGCCGCCCACCGCCGTCAGCACGACGGCCCGCAGCGCCTGGTCGGCGGCTACCAGCCTCGGCGCCGCCGCCCCCAAGGCGGTGACCCAGCCGCGGAGCGCGCTCACCTCACGTCGGTGGAAGCGGTCGTTCTGGTGGATCTTGACGTACCACTCGCCGCCTTCGGACCCGTCCACCCGCCAGACCCGGCTCTCCTCGCGTGGCCAGGACACATCCGTCCAGCCGGCGATCCTGCCGACCGCCCGCTCGGCGAACGCGCGTACCGCCTGTTCCGGAGCCGCACCGCGAGGCGCACCGCGCGGTGCGGGGTCGTGCACCAGGACCAGCCGGTCGACGGACCGGTCGTACGCGATCGGGTCGCCGGGCTCCTGGAAGTGCACGGCCAACCGCACACCGACCCGGTAGGCGTCCAACCCGGCCCTGCAGTACGCCACCATCGGCTCCGGCAAGGCATCGAACGCGAACCACTCCATCCGGTCGCAGACCTCCGGCTCCATGACCTCCGGCGTACCGGACCAGGAGCGGACCTCGCAGAACACGCCCATCCGTCCGTGCCCGGACGGCGAGCGGTGATGCACGGTGACGGCGGCGCGCACGTCGTGCGGGTCCACGACGAGGCCCGTCTCCTCCCTGGTCTCGCGGACGAGCGCGGTGACGACGTCCTCGAAGGGGCCGTCGAGGTGTCCCGACGGAAGGTGCCAGTGCCCCGTGGCGTAGACGGAGCCGGCGCGGCGCGACAGCAGCACCTCCGGTCCCCGCTCTCCTTCGCGGACGGCGATCAGGTGGACGTCGACCGGGACCTTGTATCGCTCGACGGTCACCACTGACCTCCCGGGCGGCGTGCCTGCAGCGCCTCTAACACAGCGTGGGCGCGATGGCCGCCCACGTGGCAGTCGTCGCGACGAGGAGCGAGGAAGGCGGCAGCCTCGCGGAGCATGCCCCTGCCCCTGCCCCTGCCCCTGCCCCTGCCCCTGCCGGTGCCCCGCTCCCTCTCGCGAGGTGAGGGCGTCACCGGCGTGTCTCCGACTCGTCGTCGACGCCGGTGCCCTGGGCCGGCACCGAGGCCGTCTCGAACTGGCGCGCCTGTAGCTCATAGGCCTCACGGAACGCGCCGGTCCCGGTAGCGGGGTCCATCAGCTCCGCGAACGTACCGCTCTCCACGACACGACCTTCGTCGAGAACGTAGATGACATCCGCGTGCCGGGCACTGGCGAGGCGATGGGTGATCAGGACAGTGGTCTGGCCCTTGTCGGCGAGCCGGTGGATCTGGTCGAAGACACGCTGCTCGGCCGCCGCGTCGAGAGCGCTCGTGGGCTCGTCGACGATCAGCAACTCGCCCCGGCGGAACCTCGCCCGCGCGAGGCCCAGCTTCTGCCACTGGCCGCCGGAGATCTCCTGCCCGCCCTTGTAGCCCCGGCCGAGCAGCGAGTCCAGACCGCGTGGCAGCCCGGCGATCACCTCGTCGGCGCCCGCGTACGCGGAGGCGTCCTCGATGGCTTCGTCGTCCCAGCGCACGTCGCTGCGACCGATGCCGACGTTGACGCGAGCGGTGAACGGCCAGCGGAAGAAGTCCTGGGCGACGATCGCCACCCGGCTGAACAGCTGCGCCCGGTCGGCCACGGCGGTACTGACCCCGCCCCACAGGACCTCCCCGGAGCTCGGCAGCCTCACCCCGCTGAGCAGACTGACCAGCGTCGACTTGCCCGACCCGTTCTTCCCCACCAACGCCACGGTCTTGCCCCGCGGGATGACCAGGTCGACGTCCCGGAGGGACGGCGCGTCCTTGCCGGGGTAGGTGTAGGCGACCTTCTCGAACCGGATCTCGTCCGCCACCTCGGGCAGGTCCTGTCCACCCTCGGGCACGGCACGCTCGACGGCCTCCTCGCAGAGGCGTTCCAGGTCGGCGATGAACAGGGTCTCGCCCTGTACGTCGGTGATGCGCACGACCAGGTCGGTGATGCTGGCGGAGCTGGTACGGATCGCCAGCACAGCCGTGGCGGCGATGGCGAGGTCCATCCGCCCCGCCCACAGCAGAAGCCCGAGCACGCCGTACGTGGTGAGGGTCGCCAGCCCTCGGGCGGAGTCCGCGACCAGGTTCACGCGCGCGCCCGTCCACGCCAGCCGGGTCTGTTCGACCTCGCTGGTCTCCGCCATCAACCGGAAGTGGGTGAGCAGGAGGGGGGCGACGCCGTGGACGCGTACCTCGGCGGCGGCCCTCTGGTCGATCAGCAGCTGGTTCAGCAGCTTCGCGGCCCTCACGTGCTGCACGAACCTGTGCCAGCTCGTGTACCGGTGCCGGGTCATGGTGAGCGAGCCCCACGCGTTCGGCAGGGCCATCAGGAGCAGCAGCGGAAGAAGTACGGGATGGAGCACGGTCAGCACGCCGGCCGCCGCGATCAGCGAGATCAGGGAGGTCACCACGGCGGTGCAGTAGCCGACCATGCGGCGGGCGGCGTCCGCGCCCCACTGCGCGGTGTCCATCAGCCGGTGGAAGGCGTCGTCCTCGATCGCCTCGAGCTCGACCTTCGCCACCAGCCCGAGGTACCGCTCGGTCGCCACCCGCTGCGCCTTCGGCTCCAGGATTCCGGTGGCGGCGGCCGAGGCGGACTTGCAGACCGAGCCGATCACGGACAAGACCGCGACGACGACGATGGCCGGCAGCGCTGCCCGAAGCCGACCGGGTACGTCACCGGACGCGAAAAGCTCCACGAGCAGCGCGTTCACCGCGATCAGGGAGACGGCCTGTGCGATACCGCGGGCGATCTCGCTGAGCGCGACCGTGATGAACGCCCGGCGGTCGGCCTCACGCGCGAGACGGACGGCGAGGCCGACCTGCCGCGGCAGCGAGCGCCCCATCTCCCACAGCCCGAGCCCCGCCCAGGCCCCGGAGTGCGCGGCGAAGCCCTGGTCATAGGTGAGCTTCCCGCCGAACAGCAGCTGCTCCGACTCCGACGCGTCCGCGTCGACGGCCGGCTCGGTACCCGTGGCCCTGGTCATGCCCCCCACCTCGTATCCGTACGTGCTGCGCGGAGCGACTCGTCAACCAGGGACACGGGTCCCGTCGAGGCGTCGACGGGCTTGGGAACATGAGCGGCGGGAAGAGGGCGCATCGCGGTCTCCGAAGGTCGAGCTGAGGTGTCGGCTGGCTCAACGACGTGGGGACTCACCGCGAGAACAGGTGAATCGGACGCCATTCGAACCCCGGAAACAGGCGAATGCGCGTTCGTGTGCTGTACATCGACCCGTACGGGACCGGGGCCCTCCTCCGTGCGGCAGGTGGCCGAAACGCCGACTCCGAAGGCCGCCGCCCCGGAGCTCCGGGGCGGCGGCCTTCGTGGCGTCAGCCGCGCGTCAGCGTGAGGGCGGTCGTGTCGTAGCGGGTGACCGTGGTCGGGTAGTCCCGGTCGTCGGCCGTGGCGTACGTGTTGAGGGTGGCGGCTCCGGGCTGGAAGGTGGCCGTGGGGTCGATGTTGCTCGGGAAGGACGTGGTCCAGGGGACCGGGCCGCCCGGCTGGCAGGGCACGAGCAGGTTCTCGTGGGAGCCGGTGGCGGCGCCCTTCTTCTGGGTCTGCTGGGCGCTGACGTTGAGGGTGACGTACGCCGTCTTGTTGCAGGTGACCGTGCCGCCGACGGTGATCTCGCCGGTGCGGGTGTCGACCGTGCCGGCGGGGTTCAGGCCGACGTCGACCGTGAGGACGGCGGGCGGCTCGGGCATCCGGGCGTGGAGTTCGCCGCGTACGGGAAGGGTGGCTCCGGTGCAGGTGCGCTCGAAGGTGGCGTCGATCTCGCGGATGTAGCCGTACGGGCCGTACGCGATGTGCGAGACGGTGAAGGAGCCCGTGCCGCTCTCGCAGTAGCGGTCGCCGGAGAACTGGAGCTGCGGGTCCTCGGGTCCGGCCTCGGGCCAGCTGCGGGTGTTCGTGTACGTGACGCCCTCCTGGAGCTTCTGGCCGTACGGCGCCGACATGTGGAGGGACCAGCGCTCGCCCTCCGGGGTCACCGCCGTGACGCCGGCGGCGGACTGGGAGGTGGGGCCCGAGACGTCGAACATGTCGGTCGTCTCGGGGGTCAGGGTGTGGGACTGGCCGCCGGAGATGTACTCGCCGGGGTCGCCGGCGAAGGTGAGGGTGCCCGTGACGGCCTCGTGGGCCTGTGCCGTACCCGTCAGCGGGGCCGCCGTCACCGCGAGGGTCACCGCCGCCGTGAGAACGGCCGCCGCGCGGGCGAGGCGGGTGGTGCGGGTGGTGTTCATGGAGTGGTGCTCCTTGTGCCGTGAGTGGTGCGGTACGTGAACATCGGTGGCTGTCGTGAGGGCCATGCTTCGCCTGGCAGGTACCTGACAGGCGCATGGCCGTGGGGGTGGCGGAATGATCTCCTCAACAGCACCCCGGAAAGCTAACAGCGGGCACTGACACCGCCGGGGCCGGAGCGTCAGGCGACCGGCCCAGTTCCGCGCGCGCGTGCGGTGAAGGCCTGGTGAGCTGTGCTGGGAGATCTCCGGTGCCTGCGTATCCGGGCACACCCGGTACGTCCGGGCTCCCGGAGCGTATGGAGGAGGAATCCGTGCCGGACCCCACGACGTCCTACGCCGACCTGCGCGCGCTGGTGATCAACTGCACCCTCAAACGTTCCCCCGAGCGCAGCCACACGCAGGGGCTGATCGACATCAGCACCGGGATCATGGAGCGCCAGGGCGTGCGGGTCGACGTGCTGCGGGCGGTGGACATCGACATCGCGACCGGTGTCTGGCCGGACATGACGGAACACGGGTGGGAGACCGACGAGTGGCCGGTCGTCTACTCGCAGGTGATGGCCGCCGACATCCTGACCCTGGCGGGGCCCGTGTGGCTGGGTGACAACTCCTCCGTCATGAAGAAGGTGATCGAGCGGCTGTACGCCTGTTCGTCGATCCTCAACGAGCGCGGCCAGTACGCCTATTACGGTCGTGTCGGCGGCTGCCTGATCACCGGCAACGAGGACGGCGCCAAGCACTGCGCGATGAACGTCCTCTACAGCCTCCAGCACCTCGGATACGTCATTCCGCCGCAGGGCGACGCGGGGTGGGTCGGCCCGGCCGGCCCTGGACCGTCGTATCTCGACCCCGGCTCGGGCGGGCCGGAGAACGACTTCACGAACCGCAACACGACCTTCATGACCTGGAACCAGCTCCACCTCGCCCGCATGCTCAGGGACAGCGGCGGCATCCCCGCCTACGGGAACCAGCGCTCCGAGTGGGACGCCGGCTGCCGGTTCGACTTCGAGAACCCCGAACACCGCTGAGCTCGGGCCGGAACGGTCGCTGATGACGATACGGCTCCGCCCGGCCCTGCTATGCCGGGCCGGGCGGAGTCGCAGGAGCTGTCAGATGCCGCGGACCTCCTGGGTGAAGCGTTCGGCCAGGGCCTCGTAGTAGCGCTGGTTCGGGTACCTCTTGCCCGTTCCCGTCTCCGTGAAGAGGTACCTGTCCGCGTTCAGCGGGCCCGTAGCGGTGCCGTCGGCGGAGACCGCCGCCGCGAAGTCGACCGATCCGTCGGCGTTGCCGCCGAGCGCCGGGCCGTCGCCGGTGCAGGCGCCGGCCGTCGGGTCCGAACGGCCGCACAGGATGTAGTTGTTCACCGCGCGGCGCACGGTGTCCTGTCCGGCCGTCATGGACAGGCTGTGCGGGATGGTCGCGACCTGTACGTCGATCTTGCTGGAGAAGCCCGCCTTCTCGTCGACGTACCGCTGACGGATCTGCTGTGCCAGCGCGGACAGTCGCTGCTGGATGTCCGTGGCCGAGGCGTTGTTCAGGATGTCCGACGCGCCCGTGGAGATGAGCACCTTCCTGACGTTGGCCTGGCTCAGCACGACACGGTCGACCGGGTTCGTCGCGCTCGGCGGGCTCAGCCGTTCCGGGCTGCCGGACAGGGCCGGGAGCAGGTTGTTGTTCACGTTCCAGCTGTTGCGGCCGAGGTTGAGCACCCCGTACGGCTTGGGGTTCTCGATGGGCTCCGCCGCGTACTCGGCGGAGACCCGGTCGTAGATCAGGTCCGACAGGTGGTGGGCGTTGTCACCGGTGGTCGTGTCGCTGTTGACCGTCTGGTCGCCGTACAGGGCCAGCGCGCCGTTGTTGTGCTCGGTCGGCGTGACGTCGACAGCCGCCAGGTACGGGAAGGAGGACCTCTTCCCGGTGAACTCGACGGCCTCGGTGTCGGCCGTGTGGTCGCCCGAGCCCGGTGCGGTGGTCCAGATCGGGGCCTGCGCGTCGTTGTGCACCGGGACGTTCGGGACCTGGCCGCCGATGTTGAGGCTGACCAGGAGCGTGCTCTTCTCGACCACCTCCATGGTCACGGGGTCGCTCGTCACCTCGCTGCCGGAGGGGATGGTCACGGAGGTGGATCCGCCGAAGGTGAGACCGATCGGGGTCCCTTCCGTCGCGGCGGTTCCGGCTGCGCCCTGCCGGGCGATGGAGACGCGCGGGAGGGTCACGGGGTGGCTGCTCACGGCGTTCGAGAGGCGGATGCGCACCTTTCCGCCGACGCTGTTGCCGACGGTGACCCGTGCGGGGATGCGGACGGTCTGCTCGTTCAAGGTGCCGCCGTTGGAGTCCAGGTTGGCACCCCAGGTGCCGTTCCAGTTCTGGGCGGTGCCCATGTCGGGGACGTACGAGGCGGTCCGGATGCCGACGCCCATCACGTGGAGGGCGGTGGTTCCGTACGTGAGCTGGTCGGTGACCACCGGGAGCCGGATCGCCTTGATCGGAAGCCCCGGGCAGGGCAGGGCGACCGAGACGGCGAAGAGCTGCGGCTTGTACGGGTCGGTGCCGCCGCCCCGCAGGTTGCGGGTGGCGAAGCCGGCGGCCCGGGCCTTCGGGTCTCCCTGCACCCAGTCGGGGACGGTGTCGAGGGTGTACGGGTGGGTGACCGAGGCGCCGCAGGGACTGGAGCCGTCGGTGTTGGGCTCGTACGTGACGGACCCACTGGCCCCCTCGACGGTCCCGGCGGTGGCGAAGGCGAGGAACACGAGCGCGTTGCCGCTGTTGGCGGCGCCCTTGGTGTCCACGGTGATCGTCTGGCCGCTGGACAGGATGTTGTCGGCCTTGCCGTCACCGTACGAGGGCAGCTTCATCGGAGCGCCGTTGATGGTGAGGGCGGTGCCGGGGGCCCAGCCGGCCTCTGTGAGCTCGCGGGCGGAGAAGCTGATGCCTCCGCCGTCGGCGTCGGCGGCGTCGTGGTTCGCGTCCGGGCTGACGGCGATGTTGTTGCGGCAGTCGGTCAGGTCGGTGAGCGTGCAGCTCGGGCTCATCAGGGCGACGCGGAGCGTGTCGATGCCGACCTGGTGTCCGCCCGACGCGGCGTTCTTGCCGGTGACCTTCACGGTGAGCGTGTGCACGCCTCGGGCCAGTTCGATGGGCTTGCCGTTGGCGCGCTTGGGCGGTCCGAAGTCACGGTAGGCCGTGGTGACGTGCCCGTTGTAGCCGTCGATGTCCGAGGCGAGGACCGCTTCCGTACCGGTGCCCTGGTCGAAGGTGATGCTGTAGCGGCCGTAGTCGTACGACTGGGTGACGTTGGCGCCGAGGGTCCAGTAGCCGGTCTTCGGCACGATGAACCGGAAGACGGCCGTGTCGCCGACGGACACGGGTCCGGCGAGCATCGCCTGTGTGTCGTTGCCCCACTTCACGGGGCAGCAGGCGTTCTGAACGATGACCCTCGCGGCGCTGTCGGCCGTGGTCCAGGTCGCGGGGCTCGTGCTGAGGGAGTCCCTGGTGTAGCCGCTCACGAGCTGGTTGCCGTGGACGAACTCGGCGCGGGTCAGACCGGCGTAGAAGCCGTGCGTGCCCTGCTGCGCGGAGGTGTGGCCGGCCTTGTCGACGGCCTTGACGTTCAGCCAGTGCGGGCCGACGACGCCGGGGGCGAAGCGGACGGAGGCGAGGGAGGCGTTGCCCGCGCTCACCCAGTACTGCTTACCCCGGACGAGGGGCTGCCCCGGGTCCCAGTTCTGCGGCGGGGACTGCTGGCTCCAGGCGGTCGAACCGAGGTCGCCGTCCAGGGAGAAGACGTAGCCGGCGACGTTGTCGACGCCGTGTGTGGTGAAGTCGAAGGTGCCCTGGTCGCTGTAGGCACCGCCGTAGCTGTCCCGGGGGAAGTCGAGGGAGGAGATCGTCGGGGTCGGTGGGGCCGTGGTGTCGACGGTGAAGGGCGACCAGTCCGACCAGTTCGACCACAGGTCGCCCTCCTCGGAGTGGATGACACCGCGCCAGGCGTAGGTGCCGTCCGGGAGGCCGCTGTAGGTGAAGGAGCCGCCGTTCGCGGTGTGCGCGGTCCACAGACCGCCCTGGTAGCCGGACGTCGGCTGCCCGTTGGACCAGTTCCAGATCTCGTACGCGGTGGCGACCTTCTCACCGGTGGGGCTGCCGCCGGTGACCCGCATGGTCACGTCGCGGGAGTTCACGTATTCGGTGCCGAAGGCGTTCACCGTCGGGGTGGTCTGGCGGTCGTTGTTGATGTACGGCCTGAGGAAGTAGGTGACCGTCCAGTACGTCTTGGTCGGGTCGATCTTCTTCCACTCGTACTTGTCCGACTCGTTCTGCGCCTTGACCATGAAGGTCCGGCGGCCGCCATCGGCCGCGCCCTGGGCGGCGGCCTGGACGTCGTACGGCACGACGTCGTCCCCGCAGGCGTCCCAGCCCTTGCACGAGGTCTCGGCCCGGATGTACCAGGGGTCGCCCGGCTGGCTGTTCCAGGCGAGGTTGCCCGGGATGTCCTGGGAGAGCCAGACCTCGGTGGGCTCGGCCACGGAGTTCGCGGCCTTGAAGAAGAAGGGACGGAAAGAGGCGGAGGTGACCTTCCCGCCGCGGATGCCGTCGACGTTCATGGAGAACCAGGAGCGGGCCGTCGAGTTGCAGTACGAACCGCAGCCTTCCCAGTTGCCGAGGAAGCCGACGCGGGCCTCGGTGCCGCTGGTCGCCTTCCAGCCCATGCTGTTGATCGAGGCCCAGCTGGTGACGGAGGGGTAGCCCTGCCAGACCGGGTCGATATAGAGGGGGTAGACCACGTCGGGGCTCTTCAGGAGCTCCTTGCCGGGGACGAGCGAGATGCTGCCGTCCCGTACGGTCATGGCCATCCGGGTGTGGTGCGCACCGGCTCCCGGGCCGCGAACGCTGGAGCGGGTCCGGTCGTTGCCCGAGCCCTTGGCCGAGGAGTCCCAGACGAGGGGCGGGTCGGCCTGGAAGACCGTGCGGCCGCTCTTGTCCTTGGCGACGACGTCGCCGCTGCCGTTCTCCGAGAGGCTGACCCCCTCGGTGTCCGTGCCGATCCGCAGGTTCGCGAGGGCGGGATCGGCCGCCGCCTCGGCGGTCTTCACGACGAGGACGTGCCGGAATCCGTCGGCGTTCGCCGTGACGGCGAGGTCGACGTCCGGGAGGACCGAGCGGTACGTCGCGGTGTCGCCGGCCACGACGGGAGCGGGCAGCTCGCCCGGCCAGTCGAGGGAGACCTTCTTGCCGTCGCGGACCATCGTCACGAGGGGTCCGGTGCCGTCTCCGGAGAAGGACACCTCGGTGACGCTCGCGGCGGGCGCGAGCCGCCCGTCCGCCCGGCGCCCGAGCGTGGTGTCGACCGGAACCCACGTCCGGCCCTTCCGCGCCCGGACCGGCTCGGCGTTCTGGGTCATCGTAAACGAGCCGTCGGGGTTCGCGACGGTCCGGGTGCTCTCGGTGGTGAGCGTCTCGACGGGCACGGTCTTGCCGGACACCCGGGCCCGGTCGGTCGCCGCTTCCTGCGCTCGTCGGACGGCCGCGGGTTCCTGCTCGACCGCCTTCCCGATGCCGCCGGGTGCGATCGGTCCGTTCGCCTTCCCCCCGGTCGCGTGCTTCTGCGTCGCGGCCGTCGGCGCCTTGGCGGACGGCGTCACTCCGGGCGCGGGAGTGGTGGGTGTCGTCCCGCCCGTCAGTGCTCCGGCCGGTGCGGCCGCGCCGGCGAGCAGGCCCGCCGCGAGGGCGAGCGCCGTGGCACCGGAGCCGGGGCGAAGCAGGCTGGTCATCCGCGACCGCGGGTCGCGGGCATGTCTGAAGAAGGCCATGTGGCCGAGTTCCCATCCCCTGTTGGGGCGCGCCGACTTGTCCGGCGGCGCCCATTGACAGCATTCTGCGGCTCAGCGTCAGAAAACCTGTCTGGTTTCCAACTCCGTGTCGCAGCAGGGGACATGCATGTGTCCGGTTTTACACAGGCTTGTCGACACATGAAGGCTTCACAGTAACCAACTTGTGATCTTGGGGATTTGATCACGCCTGACAGGATGTCGACGCACATCAGCGCACTTGACTGGAGAGAAGGTCGTCGTGGGGGAAGGCGCGTTCCGTCGTCTGCACCGAAGAAAAATGGGGGTGTTGACTTCCGTTTCGGTGGTGGCAGTCAGCTCCCTTCTGATATCGGGGTTCACTCCGATCCAGGGGGCCGAATCGGCCATAGCACCGAAGGCACCCCGTACCAAGCAGCTCGCATACACGCGTGCGACACCGAAGCAGGCACAGAAGCCTGTCGGCTACGCAAAGTTCGATCCCAGCCGCGCCGCGTCCGTACCGGCCGCGAGCTCCACGGTCGTGGAACTCCCTTCCGCACGGGGGAAGAAGGCGGAGCTCCTCGGGGCGAGCGCCGGTGACCGGGTCCGAGCCGGTCGGCTCCCGATCCTGCTGAGCTCCGCAACCGGCGCGTCGGCCCGGCAGGGCACCTCGCCCGTGCGGATCAAGGTGACCACCGCGAGCCGGGCGCAGGCCGAGGCCGCCGGCGTCCACGGTCTGCTCTTCACCCTCAGCCCGGAAGGCGCCGCCGACGCGGCCACTCCCGGCAGCACGACGGTCACGGTCGACCCGTCGTCCTTCCGCTCCGCCTACGGCGGCGACTACACCTCCCGGCTCCGCCTGGTACGGCTCCCGGCCTGCGCGCTCACCACGCCCGCCCGACCGGAGTGCCGCCAGCACACCCCGCTGAAGGCCGTCGCGGGCGATGCGCTCAGCGCCGACGTGAACCTGACGGACGCCCGCTCCACCGCCGCCCCGGGGGCACGCTCCACCAACGGGTCAGGTGCCCGGTCCACCACGACGTCGGCGCTATCGGCGCAGACCGCGGGCGCCACCGTCCTCGCCGCGACCTCCACCGCCGACGGCTCGGCGGGCAGCTACGAGGCGACCTCGCTCTCCCCCACCGGCACCTGGAGCGCGGGCTCCAACACCGGCGGCTTCACGTACAAGTACCCGATCGCGGTTCCGCCCGCCGTCGGCGGTCCCACTCCGGACGTGTCACTGAGCTACGACTCGTCCCTCCAGGACGGCCGTACCAACGCCACCAACAACCAGTCCTCGTGGCTGGGTGACGGCTGGACCTCGTCGGAGTCGTACATCGAGCGCAGCTACCGTCCCTGCGCGGACGATCCCTCCGCGGGGGCGCCCGCGGACTCCGGCGACCTGTGCTGGGGCGGGCAGGTCCTGAGCCTCTCGCTCAACGGGTCGACCACCCAGATCGTCTACGACGGCACCACCTTCCGCCCCATGGCGGACAGCGCCACCACGAAGGTCGAGCGGCTCTTCCTCTCCGGCGGCGCGTCCAACGGCACGCGCAACGGCGAGTACTTCAAGGTCACCGAGAACGGCATCGCGTACTACTTCGGCCTCAACCAGCTGCCCGGCCACGCCGCCGGGAAGGAGGAGACCGGATCCGCCTGGACGGTGCCCGTCCACCGGACGCCGGAGAGCGCCTGCCAGGGTGCGACGCTGGCCGCGACGGCCTGCCTGCTGGGCTGGCGCTGGAACCTCGACTACGTGGTCGATCCGCACGGCAACGCCACGGCGTACTACTACCAGCCGGAGACCAACCACTACCGCGCGGCCGGCACCACGACCGGCAGCTCGTACACGCGCGGCGGCTACCTGCGCCGGATCGACTACGGGATGACGTCGGCGACCGTGAACACGGGGACCGCGCCCCTCCAGGTCGTCTTCGAGGTCAAGGAGCGCTGCATCCCCGGCGTCCCGGCGGGGTCGACCTGCGAGGAGAACGAGTTCTCCGCGCACACCGCCTGGTGGCCGGACACCCCCGGTGACCTCGACTGCAAGGCCGGGGCGGTCTGCACCGTCTCGTCCCCCTCGTTCTGGTCCCGCAAGCGCCTGACCGGCATCACCACGCAGGTGACGACCGGTGGTGTCACCAAGCCCGTCGACGCCTACGCGTTCACCCAGGCGTTCCCCGACGGCGGCGACCACGCGCCCACCCTGTGGCTGCAGAGCATCAAGCGCACCGGCACGGACACCACCGAGGACAACCCCACGCCCGTGGAGATGCCCGCGCTCGACTTCGGCAAGCCCGCGCAGCTGGCGAACCGCGTCGGCACGGTGAGCGGCCAGCCCGCGATGTACCACGACCGGATCCAGTCGATCACGACGGAGACCGGTGCCAAGATCACGGTCACGTACAACCCGGTCACCTGCACCCCGGCCAACGTGCCGGGCGATCCGGCCGCGAACACCCTGCCGTGCTTCCCGGTCCTCTGGCAGCCGCCGGGCTTCTCCTCGAAGCAGAAGGACTGGTTCCACAAGTACTCGGTGGCCAGCGTCCGCACCCAGGACCTCAACACCGACAACCAGGACGGCACCTACCCGAGCCTGCTCACCACCTACCGCTACCTCGGCGGTGTCGCCTGGCACCACGACGACTCGGACTTCGCCGCTGAAGGGACGCGTACCTACAGCCAGTTCCGCGGGTATGCGGCAGTGGAGACCCGCAGCGGTGACACCTCCGTGTTCCACCGTCGCAACGGCGCCCGCGTCGACGACCGGCTGACGAGGACGAAGACGGTCTACTTCCGCGGGATGAGCCGCAACACTCCTGACGGCAGCGGCGGTTCGCAGATCGTCCTCAGCTCCGGGGACAACCGGTTCAGCCACGAGGACCGCGACGAGCTGAACGGCCTGCCGTTCGAGGAGATCTCCTACCTCGGCGACACGGACACCGTCACCTCGTCACGCGTCTCCCTGCCGACCAGTATCGGCCCCACCGCCACCCGCACGCGCAGCGGTCTGCGCCCGGTGTCGGCCTTCATGGTCCGCACCGCCCGGGTCCACGAGCGGCAGGCCGTCTCGTACGGCTGGCGCGACACGGAGAGCGCCACCTTCTACGACACCGCTCCCGGCAGCGCCACGGCGGGTCTCGCCGTCCACGAGGTGGACCGCGGGGAACCGACGGCGAGCGGCAACACGGCCGTGTGCACTTGGCACGCCTATGCCGTCAACTCCGCCCAGGCCATGGCCCTGGAGGCGGAGACGGTCCGCACGGCGCAGGACTGCAACGGCCAGGACGACACCCGTTCCGGCACCCTGCTGTCCCACAGCCGCACCTCCTACGACGGCAACGCGTTCACGCGCGAGGGCCTGTCCGGAGGCACCGCCCCGACACGGGGTCTCGCCACCACCGAGGAGGTCGGCAAGACTGCCTCCGGCTCCGAGGCCGGCGCCTTCACGGTGGCCGCGCGCCACACCTACGACAGCCACGGACGCCCGCTCACCGAGACCCGCACCCCGGACTCGAAGGCTCCCGACGGCAGCAGCCTCGCCCGTACGACGGCCAAGGTCTACACCCCGGCCACCGGTCTGCCGACCAGCGTGCAGACCAAGGAACAGGTGACCGGCGGTGCCACGCCGACCTATCACGTCTCCACGGACACGGTGACGCCCGGACGCGGTCAGCCGACCGAGAAGATCGACATCGCGGGGACCCGGACGAGCCTTCGGTACGACGGCCTCGGGCGCATCACCTCCGTCTGGCTGCCCACGCAGTCCAAGGCGGCGGGGCAGCCGGCCACGCAGCGCTTCACGTACCGGATCAACCCGGCCGCGCCCAGCGCGATCGTCACCAGCAGCCTGCTCGAGAACGGCTCCTACGCGGACAGCGTCGCGCTCTTCGACGCTTTGGCACGAACCCGCCAGACGCAGACCCGGGGCGAGAACGGGGCGATGCTCGTCTCTGACGTCCAGTACGACTCGCACGGCTGGACCGTACGGACCAACAACCGCTACAGCCTGGCCGGTTCGCCCGGGACGACGCTGCTCAAGGTCGCCCAGTCGGACGTACCGAGCAGCACGGTCACGGACTACGACGGTCTGGGCCGTGTCACGGCCACCCACGAGGAGTCCGAGGGCGTCGTCGCGACCGGCATGAGCACGACGACCGCGCACACCGGCGACACCACGGTCACCGTGCCGCTCGCGGGCGGCGTCACCACCCGGACGGTCACCGACGCGCGGGGCCGGCGCACCGAGCTCGGCCAGTACACCGCGCCGCCCACCCTCACCGGCGACCCGACCACCGGGTACACGGCTACCGGCGGCACCCTCGCGCGGACCGCGTTCACCTACACGCCGACCGGCGAACCGGCCACGACCACCGGCCCGGACGGCAGCGTCTGGTCCTCGGAGTACGACCTCCTGGGCCGCCGCACCGTCCAGCTCGACCCCGACGCCGGACGGATGACCTCGACCTACGACGACGCGGGCAACCTCGTCGCCGCCAAGGACGCCCGCGGCAGGGAGACCACCTACACGTACGACCTCTCCGGCCGGAAGCTCACCGCCGTCGACAAGACCAACAACAACTTCAAGTTCGGCGTCTGGAAGTACGACAGCGTACGGCCCGGAAAGCTCACCTACGCCGCGCGCTACGTGCCCAACGTGAGCGGCCCGTACGTCATCCACAACACCGGGTTCACGGCGCTCGGCAAGTCCACCGGGACGAAGCTCCAGCTCCCCGCGAGCGAGGCCCCGCTCCCCAGCGAGTACGTCACCAGCTACGCCTACTCCCCCGCCACCGAGCAGCTGCTCACCGCGCGCTCGCCCGGTGTCGGCGGCCTCCTCGCCGAGGACGTCGTCTACGGGTACAACGCGCTGGGCAGGGTCACGGGCGTCACCGCCCCCGGCGTGAAGGCCACCACGGACCTCACGGACGACGGGCTGCCCTCCCGGACCACCCTCGGCAGCTCCGACAACCCGTCGTGGGCGACGTACCGCTACGACGACCAGACCCGCCGGCTGCTGCAGACCTCCGCGTACCGCAACCAGTTCCCGCACCTGGTCGACGACACCACGTACACCTACGACCCGGCCGGCAACCCGACCTCCGTCACCGGTCTCCGGTCGGAGACGGGCCCGACCCTGACCGACAGGCAGTGCTTCCAGTACGACGCGCTGAACCGGCTCTCCGAGGCGTGGACGGCGGCCGGGTCCTGCCCCGCCGCCGGCACGGCACCGGCGGCCGGCGGCATCGCCGCGGGAACGGCCGCCTACTGGCAGTCCTTCCGGTACGACCTCCTCGGCAACCGCACCTCGTCGGTGGAGCACGCCACCGGTGGCCAGAGCGGCGACACCACCACGACGTACACCAACGGCTGCGCCGGCGACGCCACCCAGTGCCCCTTCGGGCGGCAGCCGCACGCCCTGACCTCGGTCAGCACCAGCGGCCCCGGTGGGAGCACGACCACCTCGTTCACCAACAACGCCATCGGCGCCCTCAGCTCCCGCACGCCGTCCGCCGGCACGAAGCAGGACCTGACCTGGGGTGCCGAAGGGAGGCTGGACCGGATCGCGCACGGCACGACCGACACCACGTTCGTCTACGACGCCGACGGCAACCAGCTGATCCGTCGTGACCCCGGCACGACCACACTGTTCATCGGCAACACCCAGATCGTCGTCAACACCGCGGTCACCCCCAAGGTGATCAAGGGCGCGGTCCGGGACTACCGCATCGACGGCAGGCAGGTGGCCGTCGCCTCGACGCTGCCCGCCGGAGGCACGCACTACGTGTTCGCCGACCCGCAGGGCACCGCCACCCTCGCCCTCGACAGCACCACCCAGCAGGTCACCCGCAAGCTCTACAAGCCCTACGGCGAGAGCCGGGGAACGGCAACCGGCTGGCCTGACCCGTCACGCGGGTTCCTCGGCGCCCCGGTCGAGGCGACGGCGGGCTACAGCGACGTCGGCGCCCGCAAGTACGACCCGGCCCTCGGTCGCTTCCTCAGCGCCGACCCGCTCTTCACCACCACCGATCCGCAGCAGCTCGGCGGCTACAACTACGCGGGCAGCAACCCGGTGACGCGCAGCGACCCGTCGGGCCTGATCGCGTACGACGACTTCACCGGGATCGCGGACGGCAACAAGGAGAACTTCACGGAGAAGGTGGTCAAGAAGACGGAGGAGATCCTCGTCAAGACCTGGGACTACTGCACCACCTGCAACATCCCCTCGGGCGTCGACTGGTCGCGGTACATCAAGCAGGCGCCGAAGATCCCCCACACGACCAGCACGTACCACCGACTGGTCAGCGCGGAGGACTACACGGACCTGGCGACCTCCTACGGCTACGTCGGCAGCGCCGGCGGCGATCAGGAGCGCCGGATCAACTTCAAGCAGGGTTTCGAGTCCGAGGTCATGGAGTCGTACGAGGAATCCAGCATGCACGGGCTGGACATCGACCTCGGCGTCGAAGGCACGATCATGGTCGTGGGGGTGGCGCTCGGTCTGACCCAGACCAACGAGTGGGAAGAGACCAAAGGCAAGGAGAAGACCAACACCACGAGTGGGGAGACCGAGAACGAGGTCAAGTTGTTCCCGAAGAAGGGGGAAAGCTACGGACTCTCCCCGGCAGGCCGCATGCTCGTCTTCGAGACCACGGCCTACAAGGGCAACGCGATGACCAAGACCAAGTGGGCGGTCTTCGAGATCTCCAACTGGGACGGCATCGTCGGCTACCCGAAGCCGCCGTTGAGGCGGATCAGCGCCGGAGGCCCCTCGCGGTAAACCCTTGTGGACGCACGTCCTTGGGGACGCGCGCCGTCACATGACGGCATCACACACGACGGGCCCCGACATCCAGTCGGGGCCCGTCCCGTGTTCGGCGCGGAGTCGGGTGCGAAGTTCGGTGCGAAGTTCAGCGCACGAGCGACAGGCAATGCGTATGGGTACCAAGTTGGAGACAAGTCGGCGGCAAGCGTGCTCGGTGAAAGTACGAGGGCGCCCATCACTCATGCCCATGCTCATGCCCTGCTGACTTCTCAGAAGGTGGACTGACCGGACATGCCCACGTTATGCAAACCGTCGGTGAACGTGCCCGAGTACATCATCACGATGGAAGAAACCCTCGCCTTCGCCGAGGAAGCCCACCGAGGAAAGCCCCAACTCCCGCTCGCGCTTCGCCTCATCCGTAACACCGGAGTTCAGAAGCGGCACATCGTGCAGCCGATCGAGAAGACGCTTCAGCATCCCGGCCTTGAGGAACGCAACCTCATCTTCGAAGCCGAGGCGAAGAAGCGGTGCCCCGCCGTCATCGAGGAAGCCCTCGCCAACGCCGACCTCACGGCCTCCGACATCGACGCGATCATCTTCGTGTCCTGCACCGGATTCATGATGCCCTCGATGACCGCCTGGCTCATCAACAGCATGGGCTTTCGCACCGACACCCGGCAGATCCCCATCGCCCAGCTCGGCTGCGCCGCCGGCGGCGCCGCGATCAACCGGGCCCACGACTTCACCACCGCCTACCCCCAGGCGAACGTCCTGATCGTCTCCTGCGAACTGTGCTCGCTGTGCTACCAGCCCGAGGACGACAACATCGGATCGCTGCTCTCCGACGGCCTCTTCGGCGACGCCGTCGCCGCCGCCGTCGTCCGCGGACAGGGCGGCAACGGCATTCACCTCGAACGCAACGCCGCCTACCTCATCCCCCACACCGAGGACTGGATCTCCTACGCCGTCCGCTCCACCGGATTCCACTTCCAGCTCGACCGCCGCGTCCCCGGCACCATGGAACCCCTCGCCCCCGTCCTCACCGACCTCGCCACCAGCCACGGCTGGAACATCGGCGACCTCGACTTCTACATCATCCACGCCGGCGGCCCCCGCATCCTCGCCGACCTCTCCAAATACCTCGGCGTCGACCTCCACACCTTCCGCCACTCCACCGCCACCCTCACCGAATACGGCAACATCGCCAGCGCCGTCGTCCTCGACGCCGCCCGCCGCCTCTTCGAAGAAAACACCCTCACCACCGGCGCCACCGGAATCATCGCCGGATTCGGCCCCGGCATCACCGCCGAAATGGCCCTCGGAACCTGGAACACCCCCGTAACCGCAAACCCGACTTCCGCGTCCCGGTAAGGAAAACAGCCCCGATGACTCACCCTCACCCCTCCCCCGGCCGCATCCTCGAAATCGCCAGCGGCTACTGGGCCACCGGCCTCCTCGCCGTCGCCACCCAGAACTCCCTCTTCACCCACATCCACCACGGCCTCACCACCCCCGACGAACTCGCCGCCAAAACCGGCCTCGCACTTCGCGGGACACAGACCCTCCTCGACGGGCTCGTCGGACTCGGACTCCTGACGACCCAGGAAGGCGTCTACCGCAACACGCCCGAAGCCGATCACTACCTCGTCGAAGGCAAACCCACCGACATCAGCGGCTTCGCCCAGCTCAAACTCGGCGAAATGGACAAACTCGTCAGCCGCCTCGACGTCTTCACCACCGGCGGACCCGAACACCACCCCATGGTCGAAGTCGCCGACAATCCCCACTGGGAAAACGTCGTCACCGCCATCGCCGGCATCTCCGTCCCCGCCGCCCACACCGCATCAGACATCCTCGACATGACCAAGCGAGACAACCTCAACATCCTCGACATCGGCGGCGGATCCGGAATCTTCTCCCAGGTCTGGCTCCAGCAGAACCCCACCACCCACGTCACCCAACTCGACTGGGAACCCATCAACGCCATCGCCCGCCGACGCCTCGCCCAAAACCACCTCGACGACCGATTCACCACCCTCAACGGCGACTTCCACACCACCCCCCTCCCCACCCACACCTACGACATCGCCCTCTACTCCCACATCGCCCACCAGGAAAGCCCCGAAAACAACACCACCGTCTTCGCGAAAATCCGCGAAACACTCAAGCCCGGCGGCGCCCTCATCATCTGCGACTACACCGTCGACAACGACCGCAGCGGACCGTCCTTCCCCCTCCTCTTCGCCTCCGAAATGCTCGCCAAAAGCAACACCGGCGGCACCTGGACACAGAACGACTACACCACCTGGCTCACCAACGCCGGATACACCACCATCACCCACCACCCCACCGGCACCCCCGCCACCCTCACCATCGCCACGACCCAGTAACACAGCACGACACAAGCCCGGCCGACAGGGCGGTCGGCCGGGCAGTCTCCTTCGCGCAGCCGCCGGAGCTTCACCGGAGCACCCCCTGAGCACCTCCTGAGCACCGCCTGAGTGGCGCCTGAGTACCGCTCAACTTGCTTACGAGAAGCCGGAGTCGAGGTTGCGGCCGCTTGGGGGCTCAGGTTGGATCAAAGGCATGTCCTTACGTGCATCCCTGTTGTCCCTGCGTGTCACCGCCATCCTGCTCGCCGCCCTGATGCTCTTTCAGGCAGCGCTCGCCGGAGGATTCCTCGGTGGTCACTACGACATGCTCGCCCTCCACGGAACAAGCGCACGCGTCCTGACCGTCACCGCCCTGCTGACCGCCATCGCCGCCTACTTCGTCCGCCGCGCCGGGGGTCCCAAGGCTCCGCTGACCTTCGCGGCCGTCCTGGTCGTCGCGTTCGTCGGGCAGATCGCCCTCGGCCTCGGTCGCGTGGTCTCCTTCCACGTCCTGTTCGGGGCCGTCCTCACCGCCGGCGTCGCCCTCCTCACCCACCGCGCCCTCACCACGCCCCTTCCCGCGCGAAGCCAGGCTCCCGACGTCACGACCGGCGGCGACATCCCCGCCCCGGCCGCCCCGCCCGCCCCCGCCCCCGCCCCCGCCTCCGCGCCCGCCCCCGTCGACCGGGAGCCGGCCCGATGAAGCGCCGCACCCTCCTCACCGCGAGCGGCGCGCTGCTCGGCACCGGTGCCCTGGCCGCGGCCGGCTGGCCCCTGCTGAGCGCGTACGCCCGTGAAGGGCACCCCGGCCTGCTCCTGCGCAGCCGTACGGCGCTCCCGCCCGTCTACGCCACCGCGCTGCCGATTCCGCAGGTCCTCAAGCCGGTCGCCTCCACCGGTACCACCGACACCTACGAGATCACCGCGCAGCACGCCGAGCTCGGCATCCTGCCCGGGCTCAAGACCCCGGCCTGGACCTACGGCGGCACCTTCCCCGGGCCCACCATCGTGTCCCGGTCAGGCCGCCGTACCGTCGTGCGCCACCGCAACGAGCTCGACCTCCCCACCGTCGTCCACCTCCACGGCGGGCACACCCCGGCGGCGAGCGACGGCTATCCGACCTCGCTGATCCTTCCCGCGAACGGCTCCTACTCCGCCCACGACGTCCATCAGGAGATGGCGGAGATGGCCGCGATGCACTCCGGTGCCTCCAGCTCCCCCAGCTCCGGCGGCGGTCATGGAGCCATGGACCTCACCGAGGGCAGCCGTACCTACACCTATCCCTTCGACCAGCGCGCCGCGACGCTCTGGTACCACGACCACCGCATGGGCCACACCGGTGCCGCCGTGTGGAAGGGACTCGCCGGGTTCCACATCGTCCACGACGACGAGGAAGAGCGACTCCCGCTGCCCAAGGGCGACCGTGACATCCCCCTCATGATCACCGACCGCTCATTCAACGAGGACGGCACCTTCCAGTACCCGGCCGTCGACCCGCGCCACCGCACCCCCGGCGTCACCACGCCCTACATGAACGGCGTCCTCGGCGACGTCGTCCTGGTCAACGGCGCCCCCTGGCCCGTCCACCAGACCCAGCGCCTCCGCTACCGCCTGCGCATTCTCAACGCCTCCAACGCCCGCCCCTACCGTCTCCGCCTCGACCCGCCGCCGCCGGGCGGCCAGCCCTTCGTCCAGATCGGCAGTGACGGCGGGCTCCTCGAAGCGCCCGTCGCCCACGACACCCTGGACGTCGCCCCCGCCGAGCGCTACGACGTCGTCGTCGACTTCTCCCGCTACGCCCCGGGCACCAAGGTCCACCTGCGCAACCAGCTCGCGGACGGCTCCACGAGTCACGTCATGCGGTTCGACATCGGCTCCGGCGCTCCGCGTGATGACACCCGCGTCCCCGCCAAGCTCTCCACGATCCCCCGTCTCGACCCGTCCAAGGCCGTGACGACCCGCGACTTCCACCTCACCGGCAACGACTCCGGCTGGACCATCAACGGCCTGCCGTACGTGCCGGGTTACGACTTCGCCCAACCCACCCTGGGTGCCACCGAGATCTGGCGCTTCACCACCAACTTCCACCACCCCCTCCACATCCACCTCGACCCCTTCCAGATCCTCACCCGCAACAACCAGCCGCCCGGCTCGCACGATCACGGCCTGAAGGACACGATCAACATCCGTCCGGCCCAGACCGTCGAGGTCGCCATCCGCTTCACCGACTACGCCGGGACCTACATGCTCCACTGCCACAACCTCGAACACGAGGACATGGCCATGATGGGGGACTTCAGCACGCGGTAGCCCGACCCGGTGGGGACGACGGCGTAAAGTACGGGACGGCGCGGCGTGATCACCCTGGAGAAGCCGTGCCCACCGCCAGCCCCGAGCTCGCCACCGTCCCCGCCGACACCGGCGAAGTGACCCTGCTGATAGCCCGCCGGGTCGAGCCCGGCCACGAAGCCGCGTTCGAGGCCTGGGCGCACGGCATCCTCGGCAGCGCCGCCGCCTTCCCCGGGCACCTCGGGTACGGCTTCTTCCGCTCCTCCGGCGGCGACGCGCCCTGGTTCCTCGTCCACCGCTTCCGGGACGCGGCGGCCTGCCAGGCGTGGCAGGAATCGCCGGAGCGGGCGGCCTGGTTCGCCGACTGCCACGGGCACCACCACATCGAGATCGCCCGCCGCACCCTGACCGGCATGGAGACCTGGTTCGCCAAGCCCGGATCCACGCGGCCCGCCCCGCCCCGCTGGAAGATGGCGATCAGCGCGACCCTCGCGATCTACCCCATCACGCTCGTCGCCGGTTACGTCCTCACGCCCCATCTCACCGCCCTCCCGCTCCCCCTCGGCACGGCGGTGACCGCGGCCGTCTTCAACCTCCTCATGACCTACATCGCCATGCCCACCGTCAGCAGACTCCTCCGCAACTGGCTGACCCCGTAAGGGCATTCCCGGGTTTCCCGCAGGAAGGTGGTCACACCCACGTGTAGTTGTCGTCCGTGACCGCTCCGAGGGCGGCATCGGTGACGCCGGCGCGGGGGTCGGGAAGGGCGGAGAGGGCCGCGCCGATGGGCGGGAAGATCAGCAGGTTCCCCGTCCTGCGGTATTCCGGCCCGCCCGTGCGGCCGTGACGTGCCGGGCCGGCCCCCAAGGCCACGCGGGCGCGATGGCTTGTTCTGCCGATTCCTGCCTGTGGTTCTGCCTGGAGTCGGGGAAGGCCCGCTGCTTGGCTGGTCTCCGCGGGCGGGAACCCGGCGTTCCGCCGAGGCGCCCGTGGCAGTCCCCGGAGTCACTTCCCTGAGCGGAGAGAAATTGAGCGTGGTGTTCACGACCGCCTCCGTGCCCGACCGGAACAAGGTCGCGTTCTGGAACGACGCGGTGAGCAGGACGCTGGTGCCGATGGAGGTCGCCCCTCGGAGCGACGGGCCGTTCGACGGCCGGATCTCCGCCGACCGTCTCGGGTATCTCCAGGTGTCCAGCATGGAGGCCGACGCCAAGCGGGTCAGTCGTACGCCGGCGCTCATCGCCCGGTCGTCCGAGGCGTTGGTGGCGGTCGGTGTCCAGGTGGCCGGCACGGCCACGTTCGTCCAGGACGGCAGGCGGGCCGAGGTGGGTGAGGGCGACCTGGTGGTGTACGACACGACCCGCCCGTACTCCTTCGACTATCCGCGGCGGTTCGCCACCCATGTCTTTCAGCTTCCGCGCCGCACCTTGGGCGTGCCGGACGGCGACATACGGCAGGTAACCGGCAGCGCCATCGGTACCGGGGACGGCTTCGGCGCGATGCTGCTCCCGTTCCTGGCCACCCTGGCCTCCTCCCCCGCCGACGGCTACCCGCCCCCGGTCGCCGACCGGCTGGCCGGCAACGTGGTCGAGCTGTTCGCGACGCTGATCGCCGAGCGGGCCCATCCGGGCGGCGCGGACGCGGACGCTCCGAGCCATCTGGTGCAGCGCGTCCGTGACCACATCAACCGGAACCTGGGCGACCCGGACCTGTCGCCGGAGCGCATCGCCCGGGCGCAGGGGATCTCGGTCCGGTACCTGCACCGCCTCTTCGAGGGCGAGGGGACCACGGTCGGCCAGCTCATCCGGCAGCGCCGTCTGGAGGAGTGCGGGCGCGAGCTGGCCCGCCGTGGCCGGACCGCCCCCACCGTGTCGGCCGTGGCCCAGAGGTGGGGCTTCGTCAGCCCGGCGCACTTCAGCCGGTCCTTCCGCGCCGCCTACGGTGTCTCTCCCCGTGAATGGCGTGACGTGCGTGCCGCCGCCCAGGGGTAGGACCTCGCGTCTGCCGGGGGCCCTGCGCCGTACCTCCCACTCGCTTCGGCCCGTCCCGGCAGGAGACCGTGCGTGACCGTTCCTCCGTCCCCTCGACCCTTCCTGGACGATCCCACTCGGGCTCTCCTGTCCCGGTACGCCTGTCCGTCGTCTCGTGACGGCCTGGACCCGGAGCAGGCCCGTCTCGGGCTCGCGATGCTCCAGGCCGACGCCGACGCTCGCGACGACGCCGACCTTCGCGACGAGGCCGACCCTCGCGACGACGCCGTCTCCACGGAGTGGTTCGCCCTGCCGGGCGGGCCGACCGGGCACGTACGGGTGCAGGTCGTCAGGCCGGCCGACAGCGTCGGCGAGGCTCCCGTCGTGCTGTTCCTGCACGGTCTCGGCTGGGTTCTCGGCGATGCCGGGACCCATCAGCGGCTGGTGCGCGCGTTCGCTCTCGGTACGGACGCCGCCGTGGTCTTCGTCGAGTACGAGCGCGCCCCCGAGGCGCGGTACCCGGTCGCCGTCGAGCAGTGCTACGCCGTCGCCCGGTGGGTCTGCGAGCGGGGCGGCGAGATCGGCCTGGACGGGAGCCGGATGGCCGTCGTGGGCGACTCGGCGGGCGGCAACCTGGTCGCGGCGCTGACTCTGCTCGCCAAGGAGCGCGGCGGGGTGCGGCTGCTCCAGCAGGTGCTGATCTGCCCGGTCACCGACGCCGCCTTCGACACTCCCTCGTACCGGGAGTTCGCCGACGGGTACCTCCTCGGCCGCGAGACCATGCGCTGGTTCTGGGACCAGTACCTGCCCGACGTACGGCAGCGGAGCCAGGCCACCGCTTCCCCGCTGAGGGCGTCCCTGGAGCAGCTCGCCGGGCTGCCCCCGGCGCTCGTCGTCACCAGCGAGGCCGACGTGGTGCGCGACGAGGGCGAGGCGTACGCGGCGAAGCTCCGCGCGGCCGGGGTGGCGGTGGTGTCCGTGCGCTACCAGGGGACGATCCACGGTTTCATGGTGCTCGACCGGCTCCGCGACACGGCGTCCGCCCGTGCCGCCCTCGTGCAGGTCCTCGACACCGTGCACGTGGCCCTGCACCGGCATCGAGGGTGACCTGTCGGGGGCTTCTCATGCCGCGATCGTCTCCCCGGCGAGCGTGTCCAGGAGTTTCCGCGCGGCCTTGAGCTCCTTGTCGTCGGCCGCGTCTCCCAGGGCGAGGACCTGGCGCAGGACGTAGCGGGCCTCCTCGGTCTCGCCGAGTTCCACCAGGGCTTCGCCCAGATGCAGCAGCTGCTCGGCCTCTCGGTGGACGATGCCGATGCGGTTCGACTGGATCTGGGCGCTGCGCAGGTGGTCCGCGGCCTCCCGCCACCGCCCCAGCTCGGCGTAGTCGAGTCCGACCGCCTGCGTCGCGGTGGCGCGGAAGATGGCGGCCGTGTGCGCGCTGAGCGGGCAGTCGGGGGCGTCGAGGAAGGCGATGACGCGCCGGTGGAGGACGAGGGCCTCGCCTGCTCGGCCGAGCAGGCGCAGGGCGCTTCCGTACAGGCGCATCGCCTGGGGCCAGACTTCGTAGTGACCGGCGGCCTCCGCCAGCTCGATGGCGGCGAGGGACCGTTCGGCGAGCCTCGCGGCGTCGCCGAGCTGCCGGTAGCCGCTCGCCGCGTGCACCAGGGCCGAGACCTGCTGGTGGACGTCCTCGGCCCGGCGGGCGTGGGTCAGCGCCTCCTCCGCCTGCTCGATGGCCTCCTCGTAGCGTTGCTCGCAGGTGTTGAGGGCCCAGGAGTGGCAGTTGAGGTGGAACGCCCGCATGTACGGGTCGTCGAGCGCGGCGGCGGCCTCGGCCCCCAGGCGGAAGACCTCGGGCCAGTGCCCCCAGTGGGCCCACAGGTCGCAGACCCAGTCCATGGCATGGGTGGCCTGAACGACCTGGTCGTACTCGCCCCGGTGGACGGCCGCGCGCAGGGCGGCGAGCCAGGAGGGGGCCTCGCTCTGGAGCCAGGTACGGCCCTCCTCCGCGCTCTCCAGCGGGACCAGGCCCCGCCAGGAGGGCGGCGGCGCGCCGTACCCGGGCTTGTACCAGCGGCCGGCGACGGCGGAGGTCTCCAGGAGCCAGGTGCGCAGTCGGGCGTCCGCCGCTTCCCGGTCTCCGTCCTCCTCCGCGCGGGACAGCCGGTCGCGGCCGAACAGTCGCAGCAGGTCGTGGAGTTGGTAGCGTCCGGTGAAGGTGGCCTGGAGGAGTCCGGCCTCGACGAGCTCCTCCATGACGTCCTCCGCTTCGTAGACGCCGGTCGCGGTGAGAGCCGCGCCGTAGGCGGCGGTCATGTCCGGGCCCGGGACCAGGCTGAGGAGCCGCAGCATCCGCGCGGCCTCGCCGGTCAGTTGCCGGTAGGACAGTTCGAAGGCCGCCTCCACCCGTACGTCCCCGGCCGCGAGCGCGCCGAGCCGCCGCTCCTCGTCGGCCAGGCGCCGTACGAGGTGGGCGACGGTCCATCCGGAGCGGACCGTCAGCCAGTTGCCCGCGACCCGCAGGGCCAGGGGCAGCCGACCGCACAGCTCCGCCACGTGCGCCACGGCCTCGGCCTCCGCGTCGGCCCGCTCCTCGCCCAGGATGCGTCGCAGGAGTTCGACGGCCTCGTCCCGGGCCATCTCCGTCAGCGCGAGGCGGCCGACGTCCTCGAGTCCGGTCAGCGGGCGCCGGCTGGTGACCAGCACCAGACTCCGCCCTCCGGCGGGCAGCAGCGCACGGACCTGGCCCTCGTCGCGGGCGTTGTCGAGGACGACCAGACAGCGGCGGTCGCCAAGGAGCGCGCGCAGCAGCCCCGCGCGCCCCAGTGCGTCCTCCTGCGCCAGACGGCGGTCCGACACTCCCAGGGCCTTCAGCAGCTTCATCAGCGCCTCGTCGGTGTCGACGGGGCCGTCCACTCCGTGCAGGTCGACGACGAAGCACCCGTCGGGGAACTCCTCCGCGAGGTCCGCCGCCGCCTTCAGTGCCAGCGTGGTCTTCCCGCACCCGGGCGGGCCCGAGACGACCCACACCGACACCTCGCCGCCGCCTGTACGGGCTCGCAGGGCGGCGGCCCGGAGGACGGCCAGCTCCGGCTCGCGTCCTGTGAAGTCCCCCACCGATCGTGGTGGAACGACCGTTCCCGCCACCGCGACCGCGCGCGTGGGGCGTGCCGCCCGCACGGTGTGCAGCAGCGCCTCGCGCTCCTCGTCCGTGAGCCCGAGGCCTTCCGCCAGCGCCACGACCGTGCGCCGCTGCGGGACCAGGCTGCGGCCGCGCTCCATGTCGCCGATGGCCCGGACGCTGACGCCCGACGCCTCGGCCAGTTCCTCCATGGTCAGTCGGCCTCGCTGGCGCAGGCCGCGCAGCACGGTGCCGAAGGACTTGTTCTCGTACACGACTCTCCTTTCCGGCTCGGCCGGTCAGCCGGTGGTTTCCGTGGATTCCATGGCGTTCGTGGCTTCCGTGGCTTCCGTGGATTCCGTGGATTCCTGGGTGTCGGCGGGCATCGGCGCGAAGGCCGAGGTCGCCAGGGTCTGCCAGGCGCTGGGGCTCATGCCGTAGGCGCCGCGGAAGGTGCGGCTGAAGTGCGAGGGGCTGCTGAATCCCCAGCGGTGGGCCATCGCGGCCATGGTGGTTCTCCGGGTGGAGCGGGCCAGTTCGCACCGGCAGGCCTCGAGCCTGCGCTGCCGTACCCACTGGCTCACCGTGCTGCCGTCGTTCTGGAACAGCTTCTGGAGGTACCGGACGGAGATGTGGTGGGCGCGTGCGATGGACTCCGGCGAGAGGTCGGGGTCCGTCAGGTGTTCTTCGATGTGGGCGTGGACGCGGGCGAGCATCGCGTCGCCCGCCGGGGACCCCTCCTCCGCCGCACCCGTCGGTTCCGTCGAGGCCGCCGGGTCCGTTGCGAGGAGCTCCGACACCAGGACGGCCAGCAGGCGCACGGCCGTACGGGCACGCCGGTCCTCGTTGGGGGAACGGCGGGACTCGGCGTCGGCGGCGAGCGCGGTCAGGAAGTCGGACGCCAGTGCTCCGATGCCGTCACCGCCGCGTACGGGGACGCCGAGCAGCCGCTCCAGTTCAAGCTCGGGGACGCCCAGGTAGTGCCGGGGCACCCGGAAGAAGGTCATCCGGCCGTCCTCGCCGAAGCGGAGGTGGTGACGTCGGGCCGGGTCGCAGAAGACGAGGTCGTTCGGCTCCAGGAGGGTCCTGGCGCGCTGACGGCCGACGGTGACCGTCCCCCGGACGTGGACGCCGAGGTAGACGTGGTTCCCGTCATCGATGTCCGGCAGCTCGGCGAGCATCCGGACCAGCCATCCGGGGCGGGGGGAGGGCACGGTGGGGGCGGGTCCCTGGCGGGGACCCCGTTCGGGGGCCCGGGAGGACATCAGTGTGGGGGGCATGGTGGTTCCTAGCCGTGGGGGCGCGTACGGGCGGAGAGCGGTCTCAGACCCTGTTGACCGGTTCCTCGGCCCGTAACAACCTGACGGTCACGCGTGGTTCCTCTCTTGATCAGGTGACCCGCGGCTTTCCTCCTGCCACGGGCGGTTCTTGATCATTCTGAGGAAACGACGACATCGGCACATCGCATGAATCGTCCATTGCGCCGACACCCACAGGGGATACGAAGCGACTACTCTCCGCAGTCGCGCTGCCTGACCAGCCTGGTCAGCTCCGTGCGCGAGGTGACGTCCACCTTGGTGAAGGCACGGCGCAGGTGCGAACCCACCGTGTGCGGGGAGAGGGAGAGCCGCTCGGCCGTCTGCTGGTTCGTCAGGCCCTGCGCCACCAGTCGTACGACGCGGGTCTCCGCGGCCGTCAGCTCGGGCCACGCGGAGTCCGGTACGGCCGGTGAAGGGCGCTTGCGGACCCCGGCGGCCCGCAGGCGGCGGCGTACCCGTGCGACCTCCCGGTCGGCGCCCGCGCGCTCGTAGAGGGCGAGGGCCGTGTCCAAGTACGGCACCGCTTCGGACTTTCGGGTGGCGGCCAGCTTGCGTCCGGCGTCCTCCAGCGCCGACGCCCGGGCCAGTACCCGGGGGCTGTCCTCGTAGAGCCGGACGGCGCGTACGAGCGAGGCGAGGTCGTTGTCGAGGAGCCCGCGGGCGTGCGCGGCGGTGGCGGCGAGGAACGGGAAGCCTGGATTGAGCGCGGCACGCCGCTCGGCCTGGGCGACGGTCTGCGCGGCCCGGTCGAGGGCGCCCGCCCGCAGCGCCAGCCGGACGAGCACGGGTGCGTCGGCGGGGTCGACCAGGCCGGCGTACGCGGGGCGGGCCTCGGCGGGCGAGGTCATCACCGCGTCGAGTTCGGCCATGGCACGGTCGGGACGGCCTTCGACGTCGGCCGCCAGCGCCAGCATCCAGGAGCCGAAGTGCCGGACGACGGGGGCGTCGTCGGTCCGCATGCGCCGCGCCTCCGCCGCGTACGTCCGCAGGGTCTCCCGGTCGCCGGTGTGGAGGGCGACGCGCAGCATCACGTACCGGAGGGTGACGTCGGCGAGGTTGCCCGGGCCGGGGTCGTCGGGCGCGGTCGCCGCTGCGCAGTCGGCGCGGGCGTCCGCGAGCCGTCCGGCTTCCAGCAGGACGCGGGAACGGGTCATGCGCCACATGCGGGTGGCGGCCGTCCTGCCCTGTTCCCCGGTGATCCGAATGCCCTCGTCCGCGACGGCGAGGGCCTCGGCGCTGCGCCCGGTGGTGTTCGACAGGAGGGCGTGCCACAGGGCCTCGGGGACCCACAGGGAGGTGCTGACGCCCAGGGCGTCGGCCAGCGCGGCGGACCGCTCGGCCTGCCGGAACGCCTCGGTCAGGGCCATGCGGTGGAAGCTCACGGCCGAACGGACCGTCGTCAGGGTGGCCTCGGTGCCCCGGTCCCCCGTGGCCGCGGCGGTCTCCCACGCCTGAGCGGCGACCTGTTCGGCGACCGCGTGCTCGCCCGACATCGACAGGCCGACGGCGAGCATGGCGAGCAGCCGCCCGCGCACGGCGGCGGAGATCCCGGGGAGTGCCGCGCCGGCGCGGGCGTGGGTGACCGCTTCGGAGAAGTCGAAGGGTACGGCGAGGCGTGCCAGGGCGAGGCGTACCAGCGCCTCGCCCTCGGGTGCGAGGCCGTCGGCGGCCAGGGCGGCGGTGCCCAGCTCACGCGCCTGGGCGGCCCGGCCCGTCTGCCAGAGCAGCGGGATCGTCTCGGCGATGATCGCCGGACGTTCCGGGGCGGTCGCGCCGACGAGTTCCAGCGCCTGGAGGCTCCGTTCGGCGGCGGGTCCGGGCGCGGTGGGCGCGAGCTCCGCCGCTTCGGTGCGCAGCCGGTCGGCCTCCGCCGCGTCCGCGGGTGCCTCCGGCGGCAGCCCGGCGGACTGTCGGCGCAGGCACTGGCGCAGGGGCAGCGGCAGGGGGAGGCCGGCTTCCACCGCCTCGCGGATCAGGTCCTGGCGGAAGGCGAGGAGGTCGCCGGTCTCGGTGAGCAGTTCGGCGTCGAGGGATTCCCGTACGGCGGTGATGAGCCCCACCGGGGACCGGTCGAGCAGTTCGGCGAGGCCCGCGACGGTGACGGTGCCGCCGGCGACGGCCACGGCCCGCACCAGCTCCCGTGCTTCGTCGGACAGCTGGTCGAGTCGGCGTGCGACGGAGGGGAGTTGTCGTGGCGCGGGAGGTCCGGCGGGCAGCGTGGCCGTTCCGTCCTCGATCGTCACCGCCTCCTCGCGCAGGGGGGCCAGCAGCTCGATCAGCAGCTGGGGCACCCCCTCGGCACGGCGGGCGAGGTCCAGGACGTCGGGGCCGGGAGCGGCGCCGAGGACGTCCTCGGCGATCCGGGCGACCGCGCGGTCCTCCAGCGGTTCCATGACGAGCTCGCGTGCGCCCGCCTGCCGGATCCGGTCCAGCGCGGTGCGTACGCCCGAGGGGACGTGGCCGCCCCGCACGGCGACGAGCCACAGCACCCGGTGCGGGGAGAGCCCGGCCGCGAGGGTGTGGAAGGCGAGGAGGGTCAGGTCGTCGCACCACTGGAGGTCGTCGAGGACGACGAGCAGGGGTGTCCTCCCGGCCGCCTCCCGCAGACGGTCCCCCAGCTCCTGGAGCAGCCAGAACCGCTGGCCGGGCGCCGCGGCGAGCTCCCTGAGACGCGGGCCGGACGACAGCGGTTCGTCGCCGGAGAGTACGCCTTCCAGCAGCGGCCCGAGCGGTACGGACGGTTCGCCGGGGTCCGCAGCCCCCGCGAACACCCGGATGCCGCGTTGTCGCGCGGCGGCCGCTGCCTCGGTGAGGATCCTGGACCTGCCGATGCCGGCGGGGCCCTCGACCCGGACGATCCCGCCCTCGCCGCTGCCCAGCGCGGTGAGCCGCTCCTCGATGAACGCCAGTTCGGCGTCCCTGCCTCGGAGGGGCAGCGGGCTTGTCGTCACTCGGTTCACGCTCATACGGCACATCAGTATGAACCACGCGAACCGCCCGGATGCGGGCCGGTCTCAGTCGAAGCGCAGGTCGGCCAGTTGGCGTTCGAGGGCGGTGACGTCGTCCTCCGGCTCCTCCCGTGCCGGTCGCGCCGCCATGAGCGCGGCGAGCTCGGCGCCCGCGCGGCGGATGCGACCGGGCAGGCCGTCGGTGTACTCGTCGCCGCCCGAGCCCCAGTCCTCGGAGGCCGCGAACACGGCGGTGGGGACGGTGACGGCGCGGAGGTAGGCGAAGAGGGGGCGGACGGCGTGCTCCAGGACCAGGGAGTGGCGGGCCGTGCCGCCCGTCGCGGCGGTCAGGACCGGCTTCCCCGTGAGGGCGTCCGGGTCGATCACGTCGAAGAAGGACTTGAAGAGCCCGCTGTAGGAGGCCGCGAACACGGGCGTCACGACGATCAGACCGTCCGCCGCCGTCACCGCCTCGATCGCGGCGTTCAGTCGCGGCGGCGGGAACCCGGTCACGAGGTGGTTGGCGAGGTGGCCTGCCAGTTCGCGCAGCTCGACGACCTCCGTCGAGACGTCGCGCCCCAGGACGGCGAGTTCCTCGCGGGCCGACTCGGTGAGCCGGTCCGCGAGCAGGCGGGTGGAGGAGGGGGTGCTCAGCCCCGCGGAGACGACGATCAGCCTGGTGCTCATGCGGCGGACACCACCCCGGCGGCGCGGAGCGACGGGTGCGCGGGCGCTTCCGGCACATCGCCCGGACGGCCCTCGGCCAGCTCCTTGCGGAGCACTGGGACGACCTCCTCGCCGAGGATGTCGAGCTGTTCGAGCACGGTCTTCAGGGGCAGACCGGCGTGGTCCATCAGGAACAGCTGGCGCTGGTAGTCGCCGACGGTCTCCCGGAACGACAGGGTCCGCTCGATGACCTGCTGGGGCGAGCCCACGGTCAGCGGGGTCTGCTCGGTGAAGTCCTCCAGCGACGGGCCGTGGCCGTAGACCGGCGCGTTGTCGAAGTACGGGCGGAACTCCCGTACCGCGTCCTGGGAGTTCTTCCGCATGAAGACCTGGCCGCCGAGGCCGACGATCGCCTGCTCGGGGGTGCCGTGGCCGTGGTGCGCGTACCGACGCCGATAGAGCTGCACCATGCGCCTGGTGTGGTCGGCCGGCCAGAAGATGTTGTTGTGGAAGAAGCCGTCGCCGTAGAAGGCGGCCTGCTCCGCGATCTCGGGGGACCTGATGGAGCCGTGCCAGACGAACGGCGGAACGCCGTCCAGGGGCCGGGGTGTCGAGGTGAAGGCCTGGAGGGGCGTGCGGAACGTGCCCTCCCAGTCGACGACGTCCTCGCGCCACAGCCGGCGCAGCAGCGCGTAGTTCTCCTTGGCCAGGTTGATGCCCTGGCGGATGTCCTGCCCGAACCACGGGTACACGGGACCGGTGTTGCCGCGGCCCAGCATGAGGTCGACCCGGCCGTCGGCCAGGTGCTGGAGCGCCGCGTAGTCCTCGGCGATCTTCACCGGGTCGTTGGTGGTGATCAGCGTCGTGGACGTGGACAGGACCAGCCGCTCGGTACGGGCGGCGATGTAGCCGAGCAGGGTCGTCGGTGACGAGGGCACGAAGGGCGGGTTGTGGTGCTCGCCCGTCGCGAAGACGTCGAGCCCCACCTCCTCGGCCTTGAGCGCGATGGCGACCATCGCCTTGATCCGCTCGTGTTCGGTCGGGGTGCGGCCGGTGGTGGGATCGGGGGTCACGTCCCCGACGGTGAAGATGCCGAACTGCATGGGGTGGTCGCTCTCCTGAGCTCGTCCGGTTCCCGCTCCGGGGAACCGCGGGGCCGGGGTGACACCGGTGGTTGGCTCCGGCGCCACCCCGGCGGGTCGACTGTCCTACGCCGAGGGGCGGCGCGTCACTTCGCCAGGAAGGCGAGGAGGGCGGCGTTGACCTCCTCGGCGTGGGTCCACAGCAGACCGTGCGGGGCGTCCTCGATCTCGACGTAGTCGGCCGCCGGGAGCGCCTTGTGGAAGGGGCGCGCGGTGCCCTCGGCCGGGAGGATGCGGTCGGCGGTGCCGTGCAGGATCAGGGCCGGGACGTCGATGGCGGGGATGTCGGCGCGGAAGTCGGTGTACCAGGTCGCCGGGGCGGCGGAGGCGGCGAAGGAGCCGCCGCGGGCCGCGGTGTCCCAGCTGTTGCGGACGGCTTCCTCGCTGATGCGGGTGCCGAGGTTCTCGTCGAGGTTGTAGAAGTCGTTGAAGAAGGCCGTGTAGTAGGCGTAGCGGTCGGCCTTCACGGCGGCGACGACTCCGTCGAAGAACTCCTTCGGAGCCACGCCGTCCGGGTTGTCCTCGCTCTTGAGCAGGCAGGGCTCCAGGGAGGCCAGGAAGGCGACCTTGGCGACACGGCCGGAGCCGTACGAGGCCACGTAACGGGCGACCTCGCCGGTACCCATGGAGAAGCCGACGAGGACGGCGTCGCGCAGGTCGAGGCCCTCCATCACGGTGTTCAGGTCGTCGGCGAAGGTGTCGTAGTCGTAGCCCGTGGTCGGCTGCGAGGAGCGCCCGAAGCCGCGCCGGTCGTACGTGATCACCCGGTGGCCCGCGTCGAGGAGCGCGGCGGTCTGGCGCTCCCAGGAGTGGCCGTCGAGCGGGAAGCCGTGGATGAGGACGACGGGCTGTCCGGCCCCCTGGTCCTCGTAGTACAGCTCGACGGGGTTGGTGTTCTCCTGGCCCACGGTGATGTACGGCATGGGGAGTTTCCTCGCTTCGCGATGAGGGGTCCGCGCGTCGGAGCGGCGCGGTGTGCCCGTCACGCTAGGACCGGTCCGGCGCCCCTTCTTGCCGTACCGCGCACCGTCCCTTGCACGGGGGCGCAGAGCCCGCTCACTCGTCGCCGGACGCTCCGGCCTCGTCCTCCGCGAGGACGATCCGGGCCAGGTGGACCCGGGAACGCACCGCGAGCTTGCGGAAGATCGACGCCAGATGGGTGTTGACCGTGTGCGGGGAGACGACGAGGGTCTCGGCGGCCGAACGGTTGGTGTGGCCCGCGGCGATCAGCCGGGCCACCTTCCGTTCCGAGGCCGTGAGCGCGTCCCAGCCCTGGTCGGTACGCGGCCGGGGCCGGCCCGGTCGCCGGCCAGCGCGTTGGCCGGGACGCTTCGTGGTCCCTTCCAGGTCGGCCCGGACCCGGTCCGCATCGGCGTCCGCCCCGGCCCCGGCCCGGGAGTACAGCTCGTGTGCCCGGGTCAGCGCGGGTGTGGCGGCGGGGTCGCCGGAGGCCAGCAGGGCGCGGCCGAGGTCGGCGGAAGCGGCCGCGAGGGGCAGCGGCCGGGGGCCGCGCAGGAGGATGTCCACCGCCCGCTCCAGGAGACCGCGGTCGGCGGTCACCAGGCCGGCCGCGTGGGCGGCCGTCCCCTGGGCGGTCGGCACGGCGGGGTTACGGGCGGCGTGTGCGGCGGCCTGTGCCGCGAGGTCCTCGGCGGTCTGCCGGTCCCCGCCGCGCAGGGCGATCCGCACCGCCTGGACGACGTGCGGGCGCAGGAGCCGCCACCGGAGGAACGGGTGGTCCCGCCCCACCGACCGCAGGTGTTCGGCCGCCGCCGCGTGTGCGCCGTCGGCGTCGGCGACGACGGCCTCCAGGAACCGGTGCGTGGCGTGGTTGCCCGTGTTCGGCCGGTCGGCGACGGCCGACCGCACGAGGTCCAGGTGCTCCCGCGCGGCCTCGCGGTCGCCGCGCAGCAGGGCGACGAGGCCGCGGTTGACGCGAATGTTGACCAGGTTGCCGGGTACCTGGAGGTCCGCTTCGAGGCGTTCGGCGGTGACGAAGTCGGCGTCCGCGTCGTCGAGCCGCCCGAGCCCCAGGTTCAGGGTTCCCTGGGCCCAGAGCACCATGGCGGGGCGCGCGGGAGCGTCGCCGACCGTCCGGAGGAGTCGCCGTACGGCGTCGAAGTCGTCGCTGTGGATGAGGGCGACGGCCTCCTCGGGAAGGAAGGCCGCGTCGAAGACGCTCAGTGCCGTGTGGTGGGCGACGGCGGCGGCGCAGTCCCCCGCGTTGAGGGCGATCTCGCCCAGACCCCACAGGGCGAGGACGCGGGCCTCGCGGTCGCCGGACCGCTCCGCCTCGGCGAGGGCCCGTTCCGCCGTCTCGCGCGCGGCCCCGAGGTCGCGCCCCCGGGACCGGGCCAGCGCCTGCCGTGCGGTCAGCCGGGCACGGATCACGGGATCGGTGACGGCCGCGAGCGCCGTCGTCGTACGGCGGGTGAGCTCGTGGACGTCGTCCAGGTGCCAGAACGCGTCGCCGAGGACGCACTGCAGGCGGGCGAAGACGTCCATGGGCGGCTGCCGGGCGAGCAGGGCGTCGCCGGTGTCCCGTGCCTGGGTGTACCGGCCCGCGCGGGTCAGGGCGACGACGGCCCGCTCCCCCACGTCGTACGCCAGGGGCGCACGCGGCGGTACGAGTTCCAGGGCGCGCACGGCGAGGTCGGCGGCGAGGTCGGGCATCACGGCGAGCGCGTCGTCGGCGGCCGTGCGGAGCAGTCCGATCGCCTCCGTGTCGCCGGGTTCGGCGCTCTTCAGCAGATGCGGGACCGCGTCGCCGGAGCTCCGGCCGGCCGCGACGAGCCGGGCGGCGGCCTCCCGGTGCAGGGCGCGGCGAACGGAGGGGGCGAGGTCGGCGTACACCGCCTGGCGGAGCAGGTCGTGGCGGAACCGGAGGCGTTCGCCGTCGTCGTCGAGGAGTCCGGCGGCGAGCGCCTCTCCCACTTCGGCGCTCAGGGCGGACGCGGGCCGGCCGCACAGGGCCGCGGCGTCGGCGAGGGAGAACGCGCGGCCCAGGACCGAGCCGATCCGCAGGAAGTGCAGGGTGTCCGGCCGCAGGTCGGCCATGCGGCCGCGTACGCCGACGATCAGCCGCTCGGGCGGCTCCGGCCCGTCCGCGCCCAGGGCGCCCACGGCGCCCGTCACACCTGCGGCGCCCGTCGTGCCGGTCGTGCCCGCAGTGCCCTCCGGGCCCGTCGTTCCCTCCGCCCCCGTCGCCGCGACGGCCGACAGCAGCTCGGCCGCGAGGAAGGGGTTGCCGCCCGTCCCGTCGAGGAGCCGCTCGACCCGCGCGGGCACGTCCCCGCCGAGGGCGTCGCGTGCCAGCTCGCCCAGGGCCGTCTCGGACAGCGGCCCCAGGGGAAGGGTCGTCGCCAGGGACCCCTGCCCGTACAGCTCCGGGTTCTCCCTGCTGGTGAGCAGCCAGAGGACGGGCGAGCTCAGCAGTCGCGCCGGCATGACGCCGAGGGCGAACCGGCTCAGCGGGTCGGCCCATTGAACGTCGTCGACCGCGATCAGCACGGGCGTGCCCGCCGAGCGTTCCTCGATCAGCTGGGCCAGCCGCTCGACGAGCCAGATGCGCTGGTCGTGGTGGCCCGCGAGGTCGGCGAAGTCCGAGCCGGAGAGCAGCGGCGGGTCACCGTGCAGCAGGCCCGAGGCGAGGGAGGCGAGGGGTGCCAGCTGGTGCAGTTCCTCGGCGCGTCCGTGGCTGACGGCGAATCCGCGGGCCCGCGCGAGCGCGACGGTCTCCCGCAGCAGCGCGGTCTTCCCGATCCCGGGCTCGCCGAGGAGCAGCGCGACCGCGCCGCCCTCGCCGTCGCGCACCGCTTCGACCAGGGCGCGCAGTCGCTCCAACTCGGCTTCGCGGCCACGGAGGCCGGGGCGGCTGAGATCCGTCGCCGGCGCTCGCCCGCCGGCCGTGTCGCGGCTCATCCCTTCACCGATCCGGCGAGCAGTCCGCGGGCGAAGTGCCGCCGGAGGAGGAAGAAGACGAGCAGCGGGACGAGGGCGGCCACGAAGGCTCCGGCGGTGAGCCGCTGCCAGTCGTCGCCGTAGGTCCCGGCCAGGTTCGCGAGCCGTACCGTCATCGGCGCGGTCTCGGCCGTTCCGCCCGACAGCGTCAGGGCCACGAGGAGGTCGTTCCACACCCAGACGAACTGGATGACGGCGAAGGCGGCCAGGGCGGGGCGGGCCAGCGGCAGCACGATCCGGAGCAGCAGCGTCCCGTGCGACGCGCCGTCGACGCGGGCGGCCTCGATCACGTCCCGGGGCAGCCCCGCGAGGAAGTTGTGGAGGAGGAACACCGCGAACGGCAGGGCGAAGGCCGTGTGCGCGAACCAGACCTGGCCGAACCTCGCGGCACCGGTGAGGTCCCAGGCGGGCAGGAACAGCCAACCCTCGGAGAAGAGTCTGAGGAGCGGGACGAGCGCCATCTGGAGCGGGACGGCCTGGAGCGCGAAGACGCCCACGACGAGCGCGTCGCGCCCCCTGAAGTCGATCCAGGCGAGGGCGTACGCGGCGAAGAGGGCCAGGACGAGCGGGAAAAGCACCGAGGGAACGGTGATGACGACGGAGTTGACGAAGTACTCGGCGAGCCGCCCCGAGCCGTTCCCTCCGCCGGACAGCACCTCGCCGTAGTTGTCGAGCGTGAACCGCGGCGCCCCGAACACGGTCCACCAGCCCGTCGTCTTGATCGCCTCCTCGGGACGGAAGGAGGAGAGCAGGAGGCCGAGGGTCGGCGTCGTCCAGAGGACCGCGATCACCACGGCGACCGCCGTGAAGGCACGGGAGGCCAGACGCTCCCGGACGCCGTTCACCCGCTCCTCCGCCGCGCCCGGACCTGGTGGGCTACGAAGGGGGTCACCAGGAGGAAGAGGAACACGGCGAGCGCCGCGCCCCGGCCCGTCTCGCCGTAGCGGAAGGCCTGCTCGTACATGGCGTGGGCGACGACGTCCGTGTCGAACTGCCCGCCGGTCATGGTCCTGACGACGTCGAACGTCTTGAGGGTGCCGATCGCCTGGGCGAGGAGGACGACGAGCAGCACGGGCCTGATCGACGGCACGGTGATCCGCCGGAGGATCTGCCCGGGGGACGCCCCGTCGAGCCGCGCGGCCTCGGTCAGCTCCGGCGGTACGGCTCTGATCGCGGCGGTCAGCAGGACGGCCGCGAGGCCCGTCTGGGTCCACACGGTCACCACGACGAGGAACAGGACGTTCCAGGGCGAGTCCACGAGCCACTGCCGCGGTTCGCCGCCGAACGCGACGACGAGCCGGTTCAGCAGCCCGATCTGGTCGGCGTCCGCGGGACGGTAGGCATAGACGAACTTCCAGACGATGCCTGCCCCGACGAGGGAGACGGCCATCGGCGTCAGGACGAGGGCCAGCGCGAACGTCCTGAACCGCGACCGCGCGACGGTCGCCGCGTAGAGCAGACCGATCGCCGTGGACGTCAGCGGCACGAGGACCGTCCACGCCAGGGTGTTGCGCAGCGCCACCAGCGCCCCGGGGTCGGTGAACATCCAGACGTAGTTGTCGAGGCCGACCCAGGTGTCTCCCCCGTTGTCGGTGAACGACAGCGCGAGGGTGCGCAGACCCGGCAGGAGAAGGCCGATCGTGAGCAGGAGCAACGCGGGCGCCAGCAGGATCAGGGCGGCGCCCCGCCCGCGTACCGACCCCCGGTGGAGGGTGAGGAGGAGCAGGGCGACGACCGCCGCGAAGGCGGCGAGGCCCTGGAGCATGAACAGGACCTTGGGCTGCTGGGCGACGACGTCGAACGACATCATCTCTCCGGCCAGGACCGCTCGACGGCGCCGGCGACCTGCCGGGTGCTCGCGCCGCCGACCCAGTCGACGGCTCCCTTCCAGAACGTCCCGGCGCCGACCGACGCCGGCATCAGGTCCGAGCCGTCGAACCTGAACTGGGTCCTGGCGTCCTGGAGCAGCTGGACGGACAGCCGGTCGACCGGGGTCGCGGCGTTCGCCGGGTCCACGCCCTTGTGCGCCGAGACGAACGGGCCCTTCCTCATGCGCGCGTTCGCGAACTCGGCGGTGGCCAGGTACTCCTGGAACGCCCGCACCTCGGGACGGTCGGCGAACGCCGAGGCGAACACTCCTCCGCCGAGGACGGGGCGGCTGGCGGGGTCGGTACCGGGCAGGAGGAAGGCGTAGACGTCCTTGTCCGGTCCGATCTCGGTGCCCTTCGGCCACATGTCGGCGTAGAACGAGGCCTGACGGTGCATCGCGCAGTCACCGGACAGGACCGGGGTGCCGGCCTCCTGGAAGGAGATCGACGCGATCGACTTCGCCGGACCGAAGCCGCCGTTGGCGTACCGGTCGTTCTTGAGGACGGACCCCACGGTGTCCATGGCCCTGAGCACGCGCGGGTCGTCGAACGGGATCTCGTGGGCGACCCACTGGTCGTAGACGTCCGTGCCCTGCTGGCGCAGCAGGACGTCCTCGATCCAGTCCGTCACGGGCCAGCCCGTCGCCTCCGCCGACTCGGCGCCCGCGCACCACGGTGTGACGCCGGAGGCCGCGACCTTCTCGGTGAGGGCCATCAGTTCGGTCCACGTACGGGGAACGCTCAGGCCCCTGTCGCGGAAGAACGCCGGGGAGTACCAGACGAACGACTTCACGTTCGCGACCAGCGGGGTGCCGTAGAGAGTGCCGTCCACGGTGGAGTAGCCGTTCCAGTCCGCCGACCAGCCCTGGCGCGCGAGAGCGGCGGTACGGGGGCTCACGGGTTTCAGCTTCCCCGCCCGCGCGAACCGTTCCATGAGGCCGGGCTGGGGGAAGAACGCCACGTCGGGGGCGTTGCCGCCGTCGACCCGGAGCTGGATCCGCGCCTCGAACTCCCCGTCGCCCTCGTACTGGACGTCGATTCCCGTGCAGTCGGCGAAGTCCGCCCACGTCTCCTCGAACAGGTCCGCTTCCCGGTCCCGGTTCTCCGCGTACACCGTGACCCGAGTGCCGGGGTGTGTGCCGTAGCGGGCGTACGGTGCGCAGTCCGCGGTGGTGTGCGACCGCGAACCGCTGTCCTGCGGGGTGCCGCAGGCGGTGGCGGTGGCGGCGAGGGTGATGACGGCGAGCGCGAGCCTCGCGCCGAACCTCATGGGTGTGCTTCCTCCGATCGCCCGCCGCGCGTTCTCGACGGGCGTTTCGGAAAGCTACCGGGTCCGAACGACTTAGACCAATCGTTCGAAGGGGAAGTGCCTGGTCAAGGCCGCACAAACCCCCTACAGCCCGAAGCGGGCACGGCGGTCCTCGGGCACGAGGTCGGCGTACTCGGGGTGCTTGCCGATCCAGCCGCGGATGAACGGGCAGTACGGCAGGACGCGCAGCCCGCGCGCCCGGGCGTCGTCGAGGGCGCCCCGGGCAAGCAGCCCGCCGAGGCCACGCCCGCCGAAGCGGGGATCGATCTCGGTGTGGATGAAGGCGATCTCGCCCTCGGAGAGGTGGTACTCGGCGAAGCCCGCGGTCTCGGGGGCCTCGCCGCGTGCGTCGTCCGCCCCGGCGACGGCGAGGATCTCGTAGCGGGACTTCTCGGGGCGGTCGAGAACCTGGGGTTCCATGAGGGTTCCTGTCTGGTGGCGGTGGTACGGGGGAGGTGGCCGGGTCAGAGGGTGCGGCGCACGCCCGCCTGGCGTTCCAGGTTGCGGAGCTGGACGGCGAGGTCGCCTTCCACGGCGAGATGGGCGGGGCCGCTGCGGCCGATCGGCAGGACCTGCTCGCTGCGCATGTCCTCCAGCATCAGGGCGAACGCCGTGTACATCGCTACCACCGCCACCACCAGCCCGAGCACCCCGGCGGTGCGCGTCAGCCATTCGGCGCCGGTGACGCCCGCGAGACCGGTGGCGGCCCAGCGGGGCAGCGAGACGGCGAGGACGAGCCACAGCGCCCGCTTGGGACCGGTCACCGCGGTCATCAGCGCCCCGAAGCAGAGCAGGGCCAGATTGAAGACGCCGAGCACCTTCAGGCCGTCGGCCGCGCCGGTGAGCATGACGAGCGCGTAGGGCAGCCAGCTGCCGGCGAACACCGCCATCAGCGTGGCCGCGATCACGTCACGGGCCCCGAAGGCCAGGTAGCTGACCAGGAGTTGCAGGACGAAGGCGGGCAGCACGGTGAAGGCGACCGCGGTGCGGGCCTCCTCGCCGAGGATGCCGAGCTGGAGGCAGCCCGTCATCACGGACGCGATGGCGATCGTGAAGAACCCGAGCGGCATGGGTGAGGCGATGGGACGCAGCGTGATCCGCGTCATCGACCGCAGGTCCGGCTCGAATCGGCGTTCCGGGGGGACGTCCGGCGGGGCGTCGGTCATCTGATGTCTCTCTTTCAGTGCGCGAAGCAGGGGTCGACGAACGACGGCTGTGCGTCCGGGGCCGAGCCGCGCGCGACGCGCCACAGGCGGTGCTGCTCGGACTCGGCGGCGGCCTCGGCCACCAGCGAGGCCTGGCGGGTGCCGCCCTGGTAGCCGCCGAACCGGGCGACGGGGCTCCACGCGGGGCTCACCGGCGGTACGGCCTCGTCGAGTCCCTCGTACTCCGCCGTCGCGTAGACGATCCGGCCGCCGACGACGGTGAGGACGGCCTCGATGTCGGGGATGACGTCCTCGGGCACGGTGAGGAAGTCGTCGGAGAGGACCGCGAGGTCGCCGTAACAGCCCTCCCTCAGGGTTCCCTTGACGTCCTGCTCGCCGGTGAGCTCCGCTCCGCCCCGGGTGTAGAGGCCGAGGGCGGTCTCCCGGTCGATCAGGTTCCCGGCCGGGTAGAGCGCGGTCCCGCCGACGGTGCGGCCGGTGACCAGCCAGTGGAGGGCGACCCACGGGTTGTACGAGGAGACCCGGGTCGCGTCCGTTCCGGCGGCGACGGTCAGGCCGCGGTCGAGCATGGCCCGGACCGGCGGGGTGTGGGCGGCGGCCTCGGCACCGTAACGGTCGAGGAAGGCGGTGCCCTGGAAGGACATCCGGTTCTGGACCGAGACGGCGCCGCCCAGGGCGGCGATCCGGTCGAGGCTGTCGGCCGAGACCGTCTCCGCGTGGTCGAAGAGCCAGCGGTTGCCGCCGGGGAACAGTCCCTCCGCCGCGAGCTTCTCGAAGACGGCCAGGTCGCGCCGGATCGTCTCGTCATAGGTCGCGTGGAGCCTGAATCCCCAGCCGTTCGCGAGCAGCAGCCGTACGGCGTCCTCGAACTCGGTCTCGTAGCCGGCGGCCAGCTCGGGCCGCGGCTCGGAGAAGTTCTCGAAGTCGGCGGCGGCCCAGGTCAGGTTCTCGCCGGCGCCGTTCAGCCGGAGCCACTCGTCCCCGTCCCCCGGCTTCACCGTCTCGGTCCAGCGTTTGAGGTCGGCGAGCTCCTGCCCGGCGGTCTGCGGGAACAGGTGGTAGGCGATCCGGAGGGTCAGCTCTCCCGTCCTGGCGAGGTCGACGACCGTGGCGTAGTTGTCGGGGAAGTTCTGGAATCCGCCGGCGGCGTCGACGGCGGAGGTCAGTCCGAAGCGGTTCAGCTCGCGCAGGAAGTGGCGCGTCGACGTCCGCTTGTCGGTGTCGTCGAGCGTGGGTGCCTTCGCGAGCGTCGAGTAGAGGATGAGCGCGCTCGGCGCCGCGAGCAGCACGCCGTTGGGTTCGCCGTCCCGGCCGCGGACGATCTGCCCGCCCCGGGGATCGGGGGTGGCGCGGGTGAATCCGGCGGCCTTGACGGCGGCCCGGTTCATCAGCGCCGACTGGTACAGGTGCAGGACGAACACCGGGGTGTCGGGAGCGGCGGCGTTGAGCTCGGCGACGGTCGGCATCCGGCGCTCGACGAACTGTTCGGCGGTCCAGCCGCCGACCACCCGGATCCACTGCCCCTTGGGCGTGCGCCCGGCCTGCTCCCGCAGCATCGCCAGGGCCTGGCGGAGGCTCCGTACGCCGTCCCAGCGCAGCTCCAGTACGTAGTTGAGGCCGCCCCGGATGACGTGCAGGTGCGAGTCGTTGAGCCCCGGGACGACACGGCGGCCGAGCGCGTCGACGACCTTCGTGCCTGGACCGACGAGGTGAGCGAGGTCGTGGTCGTCACCGAGCGCCGCGACCCGGCCGTCGCGGATCGCGACCGCGCGCGCCTCGGGTCGGTCGGGGTCGCCCGTGAACACCTTCGCGTTGCGGACGAGGAGGTCGGCGTACGCGTGCTCCCCGCGCATGGCGGGGACGAGCCCGGCCACCGGCATGCTCGCCGAGGAGCCGGTCGAGGAACCAGTCGTCGAAGGTCCGGTCGTGGTCATGCGAGGGCCTTCCGGAGGGCGTCGACCGCGACGCTGATCGCGAGTTCCGCGCCGTGCGTCTCGCGCAGCGCGTTCAGCATCACGAAGTCGTGGATGACGCCCTGGACGCGCAGGGCCGTGACCGGCACTCCGGCGGCGCGGAGCTTCGCCGCGTACGCCTCGCCCTCGTCGCGCAGGACGTCGGCCTCGGCCGTGACGACCAGAGCCGGCGGGAGGCCGGTGAGCTGCTCGGTGGAGGCACGCAGCGGCGAGGCGGTGATCTGGGCACGCTCGGCCTCGTCCGTCGTGTACTGGTCCCAGAACCACGTCATCGCGTCGCGGCGCAGGAAGTAGCCCTCGGCGAAGGCATGGTACGAGTCGGTGTCGAAGCCCGCGTCCGTGACCGGGTAGAAGAGGACCTGCTGGACGAGCGTCACGTCTCCGCGCTGCTTGGCCATGAGGGTGAGGGCAGCGCTCATGTTGCCGCCGACCGAGTCGCCCGCGACCGCGATCCGCGTGCCGTCGAGCTCCTTGTGGTGACCCTCGCGGGCGACCCACTGGGCGACGCTGTAGTTCTGCTCGATCGCGACGGGGTAGCGCGCCTCGGGCGAGAGGTCGTACTCGGGGAAGACCACGGCCGCCCGGGCGCCGACGGCGAGTTCACGGACGAGCCGGTCGTGGGTGTGGGCGTTGCCGAAGACCCAGCCCGCTCCGTGGATGTAGAGGATGACGGGCAGCGGGCCGGTGGCGCCGCGCGGGCGGACGATCCGGGCCCGGACGTCGCCGGTCGGGCCGCCGTGGACGGTGATCCACTCCTCGTCGACCTCGGGCAGGGGCACGCCCTCGCCGTTCTGGACGTCGTCCACGGCCTTGCGGCCTTCGGCGACGGGGATCTGGTAGAGGTACGGCGGCTGGGCGGTGGCGGCGGCGAACGCCTGGGCGGCGGGTTCGAGGACCGGACGGTTCGTCATGAGTGTTGCTCCTTGTGGGTGTTGGTGGAGGTGAGAGGTCTGCGGGGGTGGGATGGTGGGCCTCAGCGGGTCGCGCGCGCGGCGGCGAGGATAACGTGGGTGACCGTGGTCGGGCGGGAGACGGCCACGGCGTGCGACGCGTCCACCTCGGTGACGTGGGAACCGGCGCGCCGGGCCATCCACCGCTGGGCGGCCGGGGGGATGTTCTTGTCGGCGGTGGCGATCAGCGCCCAGGACGGGATCTCCCGCCAGGCCGCCCGGCCGGCCTTCTCCTCCAGCGCGGTGGTGGCGACCGGGCGTTGACTCGCGGCCATGACGGCCGCGTCGGCGGCGGGCACGTCGGCGGCGAACTGCCGGTGGAACTTCGCCTGCTCGATGACGAGTTCGGTGCCGGAGCCGGTGCCGCCGGGCAGGGGGTACGAGCGCGGGGTCACGGTGTCGCCGAGGGTCGAGCCGGGGAACCTCGCCGCGAGCTCGGCGGCGCTCTCTCCCTCGTCCGGGGTGAACGCGGCGATGTAGACGAGGGCCTTGACCCGGCTGTCGCCGACCGCGGCGCCGCTGATGACGGCGCCGCCGTAGGAGTGCCCGACCAGGACGACGGGGCCGTCGACGGTGGCCAGCACGCTGCGCAGGTAGGCGGTGTCCTCGGCGAGGCCGCGCAGCGGGTTGGCGGGGGCGAGGACGGGATGGCCGGCGTGCCGCAGCCGCCGGATCGTGCCGCTCCAGCTGGAGGCGTCCGCGAAGGCTCCGTGGACCAGGACGATCGTCGGCTTCGGCGTGTTCGACGTGGGCCCGGAGTCGTACGGGTCCGTAGCGGCGGAGGCCGGGCGGCGCGCGGGCCCGGCGCCGACCAGGGCGGCCAGCGTGGCGGGCAGGGCGAGACCGAGGGCGAGGGTGCGCCTCGTGGGATGCGTGGGATGCATGGGATGGTCCTTGTCGGGTGAGGAAATGGTGCGGTGTCGCGCCGGTACGGGGCGGCCGGACACGCCGACCGCTCAGAGGCCGTACGCCTCCAGGAGCCGGAGCCAGACCTCGCTCACGGTCGGGAAGGCGGGCACGGCGTGCCACAGGCGTTCCAGGGGGACTTCGCCCACGACGGCCACGGTGGCGGTGTGGATGAGCTCGGTCGCCATCGGGCCGGTGAGCGTGCAGCCGACGACGACGCCTCGGCTCTCGTCGACGACGAGCTTGGCGAGACCCCGGTAGTCGTCCGCGTGGAGCGCGGCCCCCGCGACGTCGTCGACGCGGTACTCCACGACGCGTACCGCGAGTCCCGCCGCGCGTGCCGCGTGTTCCGTGAGCCCCACGCTCGCGATCTCGGGGCGGGTGAAGACGGCCTGCGGGACGGCGGTGCGGTCGGCACCCGCGCTCCACGGCTTCAGGCCGCCGGCTTCGGCGGGGCGTCCCGCGGCCCGCTCGGCGATCGCCGCCGCGCAGGCGCGGGCCTGGTACTTCGCCATGTGGGTCAGCGGGGCGCGGTGGTTCACGTCGCCGACGGCGTAGAGCCAGTCGCCGTCGACAGAGGTGACCCGGCAGGTGTCGTCGACCGGGAGCCAGTCGCCGGCCGGCAGCCCCACGGAGCGCAGGCCGAGGTCCGCGGTGCGCGGCCGCCGTCCGACGGCGGCGAGGACCTCGTCGCAGACGAGGGCGGCCCCGTCGTCGGTGTGCACGGTCACCGCGCGGGTGTCCTCGTCACGGGCGACGCGGACAGCCGACACCCCGAAGCGGATCGTGACGCCCAGGTCGCTCAGCCCCCGGGTGACCTCCTCGCCGGCGCACGGCTCCCAGCCGGTCAGGAGGGCCTGGTCGCGGACGAGCAGGGTGACGGAAGAGCCGAGCGAACGCCACGCGGTGGCCGTCTCGCAGGCCACCACTCCCCCGCCGATGACGACGAGCCGTCCGGGTACCGCGTCGGCCGTGGTGGCCTGCCGGTTGGTCCAGACGCCGATCCGGTCGATCCCCTCGACCGGCGGGAGGGCCGGTTCCGTACCGGTGCAGACGACGACCGCGCGCCGGGCCGCCAGGGTACGGACCTCGCCGTCGGCCCCGGTCACCTCCACGCGGCGCTCACCGGCGAGCCGTCCGTGCCCCCGTACGAGCGCGATTCCCGCGCCGTCGAGCCAGTCGGCCTGACCGGTGTCGTCGCCGCGCCCGGTGAAGCGGTCGCGGCGGGCCAGCACCCGCGCCGGGTCGATGTCCGCCGTGACCGTCTGCCGGGCCCCGTCGACCGCTCGGGCGTCCGCCCGGGCGGCTCCGGGCCGCAGCAGGGCCTTGCTCGGCACGCAGGCACGGTAGGAGCACTCGCCGCCCACCGCGTCGGCCTCGACGACGACGGCGGTCAGGCCGGACCGCACGAGCCGGTCGGCGACGACCTCGCCGCCCGGTCCGCCGCCGACCACGACGACGTCGTACGTGTCCATCAGCCGCGCACCAACGGGGTGTCCACGAGGTGTTCGGCCAGGAACCAGACCTGGGCCTCGCCGGTGCGGATGACCTCGGACACGAGCAGGTCGGTGCTGCCCTCGTCGCCCTCCGCCGCGATCCGTGCGGCGGCGTCCCGGGCGTCGATCAGGATCCGCTCGTGGGCGTCGAGGAGCCGCGACAGCATGACGGGCACCGGCTCGACGCCGTCCGGGGGCCGGGGGATCGCGGTCAGCTCGGCGACGTGGCGGGGGTCGCCGACCGCGACGCCGCCGAGGCTCTGGACCCGCTCGGCCAGCGCGTCCACGATGGCCAGTTGGGCCTCCGCGTGCTTGTCCAGCATGAGGTGGAGCGAGTAGAAGGTCGCACCGCGCATCAGCCAGTGGTGCTTCTTGTAGAGCGAGTACAGGATCTGCGTGTCGGCGAGGACGCGGTTCAGCCGCTGGCAGGCGTACATGCGGGTGTCGTGGCCGAGGCCGATCGGCAGCTGCTTGAGCGTGCCGAACGCCTGCGTCTCGGCGCCCTTCTGATGCAGCAGAGGCTGACCGCCGCCGTGCGGGGTCGTGAGGGTGGTGTCCACCGATTACTCCTGAGGGGAAAGGGGGGTGTGCAGCACGAGCCGGGTGAGGAGTCCGCTGCCGAGACCGGCGGCGAGGGCGAGGGCCGCCCACCACGGCGGGTACGGCGCGAGGCCGAGGACCGCGTCGAGGGACCAGGCGCCGGGGCCCGTGGCGGCGAGGGCGGTGGCGGTGCCGATGAGGACGAGCGGGTACTCGTACCCGTCGTTCTGCACCCAGAGGCCGTGGCGCCACTTCACGGTGAGGGCGACCGTCATGACGCCGACGGTGCCGGTCGCGGCGAGCGGGGTGAGCAGGCCGGCGGCGAGCAGCAGACCGGAGCCGATCTGGCCGCCGCCCGCCGCGAGGGCGGTGAGCGCACCGCCCCGGAAGCCGTCGGCGCGGAACTCCTCCGTGCCGCCCGCGAGGCCCTTGCCGCCGAGGTGACGGCTGACCTTCTGCACCCCGTGCCCCGCCACGAGCAGACCCACCAGCAGACGCAGGATCAGAATGCCGGTGTCCAAGGGGGTCAGCCGGCCGCGTGCGCGCCGATGACGCTCTGCGCGTACACGACGCCCAGGCCGTACGCGCCCGCGTGGGCCTTCACGATCTCCATGACGGCGCCGTACGTCTCCTGGCGCGCCCAGTCCCGCTGGAGCTCCAGGAGGACCTGCACCCAGGTCACCGGCACGGCACCGGCGGCGATCATCCGCTGGAGGGCGTGCTCGTGGGCGGCGGGGCTGACGCCACCGGAGGCGTCGGTCACGACGTACACCTCGTAACCCTGCTCAAGGGCCGAGAGCGCGGGCAGCACGAGGCAGACCTCGGTCCAGAGCCCGGACAGGACGATCTTCTTGCGCCCGGTCGCCTTGACCGCCGCGACGAGCGCCTCGTCCTCCCAGGCGTTCATGGTCGTGCGGTCGATGACCTCGTTCTTGGGGAACACCTCGGCGAGCTGCGGCAGCAGGGGGCCCGAGAAGGACTCGGCGGCGACCGTGGTCAGGACCGTCGGAACGTCGAACGCGACGGCCGCCTTGGCGAGACCCACGGTGCTGTTGATGATCGCGGCACGGTCACCGCTGCCGGTGCCGAAGAACATCTGCGGCTGGTGGTCCACGAAGAGCATGACGGCGTTGTCGGGCGTGAGCAGGTCCTTGCTCGGGGCGGCCTGCACCTTGGCGATGTCGAACATGAGGGGTCCCTTCGAAACGGTAGGAAACGCGCCCACCGCCTCCGCGGCTCGGCACCTCTTCACGCTACGAGCGACCCGCCCGACCGATTTGACCTCCCGCGCCCAGGGGTTGGCACGACAGCGCACACCGTGAGCCGAGAGCTCGGCCTGCGTCCGCGGGTTCCCCCGTCTCGCCGCGTCACGGTCACGCCACGGTCGCCGCATCGTGCTGGGCCTGTAACGAAACCGAGTTGCCCCTCCTCCTCCGTTCGCCGCTTGGCGAGAATCGTTTTGTCGCTTGCACACGGACCGGCTCCGGTTCGGTCACGGGGGAAGAGGAACCAGGAATGAACTCCATTACTGCCAGAGGCGGTTCAGTGCGTCGGGGTCTGCGGGGCGCCACTCTGGGCGCGTCCGTGGTCGCGGCTCTCCTCGCGACCACCGCCTGTCAGCCCTCCGGTGGTGACAACGGGGCCGCCGCTCCGCCCGCCGCCTCCTCGTCGGCCGGCGCGCCGTCGGCCACCACCGCGCCGACCAGCGCGTCGCCGACCACCGAGCCTTCGGGCTCCGCCTCGACCGATGCCGGTGCGCCGGCGACCAAGACGCCGTCGAAGGGCTCCGGAACCGGGACGAGCAGCCCCACCGGCGGGGAGACCGGGGACAGCGGCGAGACCGGTGGTGGCAACGGCACGAAGTACCCGGACTGCGAGGCCGACGGTCTCGGCACCGCGGTCGAGCTCCAGGACCCGCGCGGGGAGACCCCCCGCCACTTCCTGCTGACCGTCACGAACAACGACCGGACGCCCTGCGTCCTCAACGAGGCGCCGATGGTGCGGCTGAAGGCCGGTAACGACGCGCCGATCGTCGAGACCCTCGGCGAGCCCAGCAGCGAGCCGATCGTCGTCGAGGGGGGCGGCAAGGCCTACGCCGGTCTGTACGTCTTCGGCAACGACGAGGGCGGCGAGGCCGAGTACGACCAGTCCGACCGCTTCACCGCCACCCTGGTCGCCGGCGAGGGCACCGAGCTGAGCGGCACGCTCATCTTCGACCTGCCCGACGGGCTCGACACCGTCTCCGTCGACGACGCCGCGCGGCTGCACGGCTGGGCCCTCACCGAGGGCATGGCCATGCGTCCGGTCACCCAGCTCTGACCGTCCGCCACACCTTCACCGCCGCTTCTCCGCCGCCGCATCTCCCGCACCGGGAGGTGCGGCGGTCCGCGTGGTCCTCCCGGCGCGGGGAATAGCGGGCGGGGACAGCCCTGTTGCGGACTGTCACAACGGCGCAGCGCGCCACCCGTTCACCAGGAGGGACTGTCATGAGGATCGGCATCATCGGGGCCGGCAACATCGGCGGCAACCTCACCCGCCGTCTCACCACCCTCGGACACGAGGTGTACGTCGCCAACTCCCGCGGCCCGCACACGCTCACCGCCCTCGCCGAGGAGACCGGCGCCACCCCCGTGACCGTCACGGAGGCCGCCCGGGGCGCTCAGATCGTCGTCGTGACGATCCCGCTGAAGGCGATCCCGGACCTTCCGTCGGCCGGGCTCTTCGACGGTGCCGCCGAAGGTTTCGCCGTGATCGACACCGGCAACTACTACCCGCAGCAGCGCGACGGCCGGATCGCGGCCATCGAGGACGAGGGACTCACCGAGAGCCGTTGGACCGAACGTCACCTGGGGCACCCGGTGATCAAGGCGTTCAACGGCACGTACGCCGAGGACATCCTCGACCGTCCGCGCCCGGCCGGCGACCCCGAGCGGATGGCGCTGCCGGTCGCGGGCGACGACGAGCAGGCGAAGAAGGCGGTCCGCGAGCTCATCGACGAGCTCGGCTTCGACACGGTCGACGCGGGCGGCATCGACGACTCCTGGCGCCAGCAGCCCGACACCCCGGTGTACGGGCTCCGCGCGGGCGTGGCGGCCGTGGAGCGCGCCCTCGCGGAGGCGTCGCCGGAGCGGCCGGAGTCCTTCCGCGGGTGACCCGGAACCGACCTGACGACGCCGACCCGACGACGCCGCCGCGGCTCACGGCCGCGGCGGCGCCTCGGTCGGCGGTCGTCCGTCAGGAGGCCGGGACCTCGTCGACGAAGGCGGTGCCCGCGCCGCGGAGGGCGGCGAGCTTCGTCGCGACCTGGGCCGGGGTCAGGACCTGGTCCTTGACGTGCAGGACGTAGTCGACCTGCTGGTCGTAGGCGCGCGGAGTGGTCGAGGGCTGGCCGTTGAGGTCGATCAGCCACTGGTTGAAGTTGATGGACATGGGACGTTCGGGCAGGTACGCGGCGTCGTGGGTGCCGAAGACCGCGCCGTCGACGTAATAGGTGATCTTGCTGTTGTCGATGGTCACCACCAGGTCGTGCCAGCCCGCGAAACTCGTACGGCTCTCGCTGTGCTGGTTGACCGCCTGCCAGGGGTCGGGGTTGTAGGTCTCCCAGGAGGTCGTGTAGAGGATGTTCGCCGGCTCGCCCCAGCCGCCGTTGGGCAGGTACTCGAAGTCGTACTCGGCGTAGTCGTCGGCCATCGGGGCCTTGAGGTCGTTGATGGTGAAGAAGGTCTGGACGACGCGGTCGCCGTCCGGGCCGTACTTGGGCGCGTCGGAGAACTTCACACGGGCCGCGTACGTGCCGTTCTTGAACTTCGTGGCCTTGGTGAGGACCTCGGTGTGCGTCGTGGTCGCACCGGTCCCGGCGCTGGAGGTCTCCAGGTTCATCACCGTGTTGCCGCTCTGGTTGACGAAGGTGACCTTCGACGGGTCCCAGGTGGCGCCCGGGACGCCGGGTCCGCCTGCGTTGGAACGGACGCTCCAGCCGTGGTTCGCCAAAGCCGGGTCGGTGTGCGAGGTGTAGGAGAAGTCGTCGAACAGGACCTGGCCGCCGCCCGCCGGCGGATCGGTCGGGGTCGGGGTGGGCGTCGGGGTGGGCGGGTCCGTGGGTTCGTTTCCGGCGGGGGCGGTGCCCCAGACGTTCGCACCGGCTATCTGTGCCGTGACCTTGGTCCAGTCCGCGTAGGCCGTCTGCGCTCCGCCGAAGGAGTAGTCGTCGCTCTGCGTCAGGGTCTGCCAGGTGGACTGGTAGAAGCGCAGCTGCATGTCGCCCGTGTCCGCGCCGGGGGCGAGCGTGCCGGCCGCGGGGGTGAAGCCGATCTCCAGGTAACGGTCCGCGGTGGCCGTCGGGTTGGTGAGCGTGCCGAAGGTGCCCGTGATGACGGAGCAGCCCTTCACCGCCCAGGAGCAGGCGAAGCGGTACGCCGCCGTCGCCGAGTCGGCCTTGAAGTAGTAGCGGATCTTCACCTGGCTCAGCTGAACGGTGGTCGTGCCGGTGTTGCGCACCTTGAGCCACGGTTCGGTCTGGTCCGCCGTCGCGCCGCTCGCGCTGGTGCGGTACTGGACGGCCAGCCCGTCGCCCGACGCGGCGGACGCCGTGGTGAGGGGCAGGGTCGCGAGCGCCGCGCTGCCGACGGCGGCGGTCAGGGCGAGGGCCGCGCGGGCTCCTCGGCCGGCGGTACGGACGTGCTTCGTCATGCGACGGTTCCTTTCGATGGCTCCTGCCTTCACGCAGGAGGGGTCGGGAGAGGGTGCGCGGGACAGAGGAGGGGCTCGCGCTTCACGCGGGGGCTCGGGCGGGTCAGAGAGCGAGCGTGTCGTGCGGTACGCCCAGCGCCGTCAGCCGCGCCCGGTGACCTTCCAGCCGGGTCCGGAAGTCCGGCCAGTCGCCGGTGGCGCCGTCCCACGCCCGTTCCGCGAGGGCGCACAGACGGGGGTAGGTGAGGTACTCGATGTGCGCGGGTGTCGGGACGAACTCGGTCCACAACTGGCCCTGAGTCCCCAGGACTTTCCCGGCCAGGTGCGGTTCGCCGGCCGGCGGGCGGAGGTCGACTCCGTACACGGTGCGCACGTCCAGGGTGTGGCCCGGTTGCGCCGGCGGCTCGGTCGCGCCGGGGCCGCGCGCGTAGTCGAAGTACGTCGAGCGGTGGTCGGCGTGGATGACCTCGTGGCCCCGGCGCGCGGCCGACCACGCGTGTTCCGGCGTACGCCAGCTCATCACCGTGCAGGTCAGCGGAAGGGTCGTGCCGTCCTCGGCCCAGGCGACCGGCCGCCGGCCCGCCCGTACGACGTGGTCGGCCATCGTCGTCATGAACCAGCCGTGCAGGTCTCGCGGGCCGGACAGCCCCTCCCGGACGGCACGCGCCCTCGCCTCGGGGCTCGACTCCCATTCCTCCGTCGGGACTTCGTCGCCCCCGATGTGGACGTACCGGGACGGGAAGAGGTCCATCACCTCGTCCAGGACCGTGCGGAAGAAGGAGAGGACGTGATCGCCCACGCCGAGGACGTTCGGGCAGACGCCCCACCGCGTCCACACGTCGAGGCGCGTGTGCGGGTCGTTGCCCAGCTCGGGGTAGGCCGCGAGCGCGGACCGTACGTGCCCCGGCATCCCGACCTCGGGGACCACCGTCACCCCGCGCGCGGCCGCGTAGGCGACGAGGCCCGCGAGCTCGGCGCGCGTGTACGAGCCGCCGTGCGGGCGGCCGTCGAAGTCCTCCCCGCCGGCCGGGCCGATCAGCGACTCCGGCCGTCGGCCGCCGATCTCGGTGAGCCGGGGGTACGCCGTGACCGGCATCCGCCAGCCCTGGTCGTCGGTGAGGTGCAGCTGGAGGACGTTCAGCTTGTGCAGGGCCAGGAGATCGACGAAGCGGCGCAGGTAGGAGACCGGCTGGAAGTGCCGGGCGACGTCGAGCAGCATGCCGCGCCAGGGGTGGGCGGGGACGTCGGTGATCTCCACGCCGGGGAGGTCGACTTCCCGCCCGTACGCCCCCGACAGCCCTTCGTACGGCAGTAACTGACGGATCGTCTGCACTCCCCGTAGCAGTCCGGTCGGCCGCGCCGCGCGCAGCAGCACCCCGCCCGCGCTCACCGTCAGGCCGTACCCCTCCTCCCCCAGCCCGGTCAGGGCCGGGTCGAGGGCGAGGACGAAGGCGCCGTCCTCGGCGGGCTCCAGGCGGAGGCCGGTGGCGGGTCCCACGTACGTACGCAGGAGGTCGGCCGCCCCTTCCGCGCTCGGCGCGACGCGGAGTCGGGTGGTGGTGTCGAGACGGAATCCGCCGGGGCGCGGGGAGAGCCGGGTCGGGCGGGGGACGAGGGACAGTTCGGGTCGTGGGGGTGCGGTGACGTCTCGCAGGTGCACGGGTGGTGTCTCCCGAGGTGAGAGGTGCGGTGGTGGTGACGGTGACGGCGGCCGCGTCTGTCCGGACCTGATCCGCCGGATGGGCTGCGGCCCTGGCCCGCCGGGAGCTTCAGCCCTTGACTCCGCCGGCGGTGAGGCCCGACGTCACGTGTCGCTGGAGCGCGAGGAAGACGATCAGCGCGGGCAGCGCGAAGAGTGTCGAGGCCGCCATGGTGGCTCCCCAGTCCGTGCCGAAGGTCGTCTGGAAGGACGAGAGCCAGACCGGCAGCGTGCGGCTGTCCTGCTGCTTGATGATGAGGAAGTTGGCGTACGTGAACTCGTTCCAGGCGGTGATGAAGCCGAAGAGCGAGGTCGCCATCAGACCGGGCATGAGCAACGGGAGCGCGACCCGGCGGAACGCGCCGGTCCTGGTGCAGCCGTCGACCTGCGCCGCCTCCTCCAGCTCGGGCGGGATGCCCGCCATGAAGCCCCGGAGGACCACCACGGTGAACGGGAGGGTGATCATGAAGTAGACCAGGGTGAGCGTGGGCAGCCGGTCGAGCATGTTCGTGTCGCGGGAGATGATGTAGACCGGGATGATCAGCGACTCCCACGGTGCCATCTGGGCGATGAAGACCGCCAGCATGAACTGTCTGCGGCCCGGCCAGCGCAGTCGCGCCACGGCGTACGCGGCGCCGAGCGCGACGAGCAGGGCCAGGAGGACGGCGCCGAGGGTGACCAGGACGCTGTTGCGCCAGAACAGGCCGAAGCCGTCCGCCTGGACCGCCGTGCGGAAGTGGACGAGGGTCCACTCCTGGGGGATCAGGCGGGGCTCGTAGGACTGGATGTCGCGGGACGGCTTGAAGGCGGTCGTCACCATCCAGTACACGGGGAAGAGGCAGATCACGACGGTGAGGCCGGCCGCCGCGTGGAGCGGGAGGCGGCGGAGGGCGCGGGCGCGGGTCGGCGTCACAGGTCCTCCCCTTCCTGGCGGAACAGTTGGCGGAAGTAGACGACGAGGACGCCGCTCATGAGCAGGACGGTGACCATGGAGGCGGCCGATCCCAGGTCGTAGCGCTGGTTGGCGAGCGCGGTCTGCACGGCGTACACCGGGAGGATGGTGGTGGCGTCGCCGGGGCCGCCGCGGGTCATCACCCAGATCTGGACGAACGCCTTGAAGGTCCAGATCACCTCCAGGGAGAGGACCAGCATGAAGATCGGCCGGACCAGGGGGAACGTCACGGAGCGGAAGATCCTCGCGGCCCCGGCGCCGTCGAGGCGGGCCGACTCGTAGAGCTCCTCGGGCACGGTGGTGAGGGCCGAGTAGAGGGTGACGGCGGCGAACGGCACCGACTGCCAGACGATGAGGACGACGAGGATCGTGAAGGCGGCGGGACCGTCGGCGAACCAGGTGTAGCCCTCGAAGGAGGTGAGGCCGAGGCCGGTGAGCGTCTCGTTGACGATGCCGAACTGGGAGTGGAACAGCCACTGGAAGACGGTGGTGGCCGCCACGACGGGCACGGCCCACACCAGGACGAGCGAGCTGAGGACGACGGTCCTGCCGACTCTGCCGAGGCGTTCGGTCATCAGGGCGACCAGCGTCGAGAGGATCATGATGGCGACGACGTTGACCGCCATGAAGAGGAACGTGCGGCGGACGACGTCCCAGAACCTCGGGTCGGTCAGCAGGGTCTGGTAGTTGCGCAGCCCCACGAACTCGGCGTCGCCTCGGATCAGTTCGCGCAGCCGGAAGTCCTGGAAGGAGATGAGCAGGGCCCGGGCGAACGGATAGAGGAGGAGGTAGAGCATGCCGAGGACGGCGGGGGCGACGAGGAGGTACGGGCCGAGGTTGGTGGCGCGAAGCCGGGGAGCGGTGAGCCGCCGGGGGGTGCTGGCCTGCATGTGTCAGGAACCGCTGTTCAGGGTGGTGGCGATGGACTGGGACGCCTCCGCGGCCTCGGACTTCGCGTCGCGGCCGATGAGCACCGCCGTCATGTAGTCCTTGATCGGGTTCTTGCCCTCGACCGCGGCCCACTGCGGGGTGTTGGGCGTGGCGTGCCCCTGGGCGGCGCCGACCGCCATGGCCGCCGCGCCCGGGTCGGAGGAGACGGCGGCGGCGAGGGTGGTCTTGTTCGGGACGTAGCTCATCGCGAGGGCGAGCTTCTTCTGCCAGGCGTCCCCGGTGAGCTCCTTGACGAAGGTGTACGCCTCCTCCTGGTGCGCGGCGGCGGAGGGGACGACGAGGTCGGAGCCGCCGGTGAACACCGCGCCGGGGGTGTCCGCCGTCTTGCCGGGGATGGGGAAGAAGCCGAGCTTGCCCTTGAGCGCGGGGTTGCTCTGGGCGATGACGTTGGCCCCGCCGGGGGTGGCGATGACCTGGGCGACCTGCCCCTTGGCCACGACTTCGGCCTGGAGCGGACGGGACTCGTCGGAGTCCTTGGGGCCCTTGCCGAGGGCCTGGAGTCGTCGGTAGAACTCCATGGCTCTCAGCGCTTCGGGGGTGTCGAGGCCGCCCTTCCAGGTCGCGCCCTCCCGGACGGCGAGGTCGCCGCCCTCGTCCCAGACGAAGCCCGCGAGGGCGTACCAGTTCTGGCCGGGGAGGTAGATGCCCTGGGTGCCGTTCTTGTTGAGCTTCTCGGTGACGGTGAGCCACTGGTCGCGTGTGGTGATCCTGGCCGGGTCGATGCCGGCCTTCTCGAACAGGTCGGTGCGGTAGATGACGACGCGGTTGGCCGCGTAGTACGGGATTCCGTACTGCTTGCCCTCCCAGGCGCCGGGTTCGGCGAGGCCCTTCAGCCAGGCGTCGCCGCCGAGTTCGGCGACCTTGTCCGTGAAGTCGGTGAGGCCGCCGCTCTGGGCGTACTGGGCGACCTGGGTGTTGCCGACCTCGATGACGTCGGGGGCGTCATTGCTGGCCAGGGCGGCGGTGACCTTCTCGCCTATGCCCTCCCACTCCTGGATCTGGATCTTGAGGTCGATGTCCGGGTGCGCCTTCTCGAAGCCGGCCTCGAACTCCTTCTGGAAGGCCTCGGACACGCTGTCGCGCATCAGCCAGACGTCGAGGGCGGTCGGTCCGTCGGCGGCCGGGCCGCCTTCGCCGGACGCGGAGCAGGCGACGAGTCCGGTGCTCAGCAGCATGGCGCCGATCAGGGCGAGAGGACGGTGCTTCACGGGTTCACCTCTGGGGGCAGGAAAAGGGAACAGGAGGTCACCCTCGACCTGACCACTTGGGCGTCGAAGGTTTACCAGTTGGTGCGGCATGAAGGTGGCATGGACCAATGTCGTCGTCAACCCCTGCCGCAAAGAGGGGGTTTGCCCAACCCGTCCGACCTGACCACTTGACCAGCTATAGTTGACCAGAGAAGCTGGTGACGACGAACGAAAGCCCGGTACGGAGATGGAGATGGAGAGTCACGCGGCGGCCTCCGGCGCGATGCTCAAGCGCGAGCGGGTACGTCACGCGATCCTCGAACTCATCGAGGCGCGGCACCCCGGAGACCCCATCCCCTCCGAGCGCGCCCTCTGTTCCGAGCTCGGCGTGTCACGCCCCACCCTGAGGGCCGCCGTCGACGAACTGGTCGTCGCCGGGCTCCTCGTCCGCGAACACGGACGGGGCATGTTCGTGGCCGCCGAGAAGATCACCCAGGAGCTGGTGTCCGAACGGAACGCCTTCAGCCTGCCCCGGGCCGGCGGCGTGTGGACCAGCAGACTCCTGGAGTTCAGCACGTTGCCCGCCGGCGCCCGCGTCAGCCGCAAGCTCCGCGTCTCCCCCGCCGCCGAGATCCTCTACGTCGCCCGCCTGCGCCTGGTGGACGGCTCCCCCATGGCGATCGAGCACCTCCACGTCCGGGCCGACCTGGCCCCGGGTCTGACCAGTGACGAACTGGAGCAGGGCGATCTCTACGAGCACCTGCGCGACCACCACGGCGTCCAGGTCAACGAGGCGGTGCAGTCGATCGAGCCCACCGTCGTCACGCGGGACGAGGCCGAGCTGCTCGACGTACCGGAACTCTCCCCCGCGCTCCTCTTCGAGCGCCTCACCACCGACACCCGGGGGCGAGCGGTGGAGTACGTGCACTCCCTCTACCGCGGCGACCGCTACCGGATCGTCTCCCGCCTCGCCCTCAACGTCGCCGAGGCCGCGCAGCCCGCGGCGAAGGAGGGGCATCACCCGGGGATCCCCCCGGGCGACTTCACGGGGGGCGAGCCGGTCACGTTCTCGACGCGGGGCGTCGTGCAGCAGGACGGCTGAGGCCGGCGCCCCGTCCTTCCGGGCACCGGCCTCCTCCTGCTCTTCCTCCTCCCCCCTCCTCCGTCCGGGCGTCGGCCTCCTCAGTCCTGTCCCGCCCTGCGGGCCACGGTCGTCACCGCCGCCGCGGCGAAGGAGAGGACCGCGAACAGCAGCCAGACCGTCACGTAGCCCGACTCCGACGGAGTCGCGTCACCCGCGACCGGGCCCGAGCCCGAGCCCCGGCCCGGTCCCGCCGACGCGGCCAGGACCGAGACGATCACCCCGCCCGCGACGGCGCCACCGAGCGTCTTGGCGTTGTTGTAGAGGGCGGTGGTCACCCCGGTACGGGACGGGTCGCTGCCCTCCGCGATGACGGTCGGCAGGGCGCCGAGGGCCACCCCGATCCCGAGCCCGGCGATCACCTTCGCCGCCACCAGCTGCCACACCTCCGCGTGCAGCACGGCCGTGATCAGGAAGCTCGCTCCGATGAGGGAGAACGCGAGCGCGAGCGCCGGAACGTAGCCGAGGCGGCCCGCGATGCGCGCCGTGAGCGAGGAGGTGAGGACCGCCATCACCGCGGCGGGCACGGTGACGAGGGAGATCTGCAGGGCGGTGAGTGCGAAGCCGTACCCGGTAGGGGCCGGGTCGGCGGCCAGGAACGTGGCCTCGGGCGCCTGGCTGCCGAAGTAGACCACGCCGTAGACGAACGCGCACAGGAAGAACGGCGCGACCCTGCGGTCGGCGAGCGCCCGCACGTCCACCAACGGGTCGGGGGTACGCAGCTCGACCACCACCCAGACCAGGCCGAACAGCACCGCGAGGAACAGCTGCCCCCAGGCCGCCCCGGACAGCCCACCGCCGTCCCCGGCGGAGAGCCCGGACAGGAGCAGCACCACGGTCACCCCGAGGAGCGCAGCGCCCGGCCAGTCGAGCCGCCCCGCCGCCCGGCGCGCCGACTCCGGGACGACCGCGAGGAAGGAGACGGGGACGCAGACCACGGCGAGCACGACCGGGACGAGGAGCGTGATCGCGAGGTCGTTCGTTGCCTGGTGGACGGCCCCCATGACGACCCCGCCGATCAGGGTGCCGAGGGCGAGCGCGCCGACGAGCCGGGCGATCGCGGAGCGGGCCAGGTCGACCGGGAGCCGGTCGCGGACGAGGGCGATCTCCAGCGGCAGCAGCGCGGCCAGCGGCCCGAGCAGGACCCTGCCCGCGAACAGCATCGGCAGCGACTGCGCCAGCGCCGTGAGCAGGGTGCCGACGGCGACGCAGACGAGCGAGAGGCGCAGCACCCGCCGGTGGCCGTACAGGTCGCCGAGCCTGCCGAGGACGGGGACGGACACGGCGGCGGCCAGGAGCTGCGCCGAGACCGCCCAGGTCAGCTCGGCGTCGGGGATGCCGAGTTCCCGCCCGATGTCGGGCAGCAGGGGCGTGATCCCGCCCTGCAGGAATCCGCTGGTCAGCTCGAAGAGGACCAGGAGGCCGACGACGGCGCGGACGGAGGCGGGGCGTTCGGCCGCCGGGGTGGGCGTGGTGCCGGAGAAGGGGGAACGGGTCGGCGTCACGGGCGCTCCTCGGCGGCGTCCCGCAGGCGGCGGGCGGCGAGTTCGGCGAGCAGGACGGCGGCGTCGAGGACGGCCCGGTCGTCGAAGACCGCCCGGGGCGAGTGGTTGTACGGGGCGGTGGCGGGGTCGCGGTCGGGCGGGCAGGCGCCGATGCCGAGGTAGGCGCCGGGGACCTCACGCAGGACGAAAGCGAAGTCCTCCGATCCGGCGATCGGGCGCGGCGCCTCGAAGGCGTGGTCGGCGCCGAGCAGTTCCCGGGCCGTCCGCAGGGCGTGGGCGGCCTCGGCGGGGTCGTTGACCGTGACCGGGTAGTTCTCCTGGTAGTCGATGACGACGTCCAGGCCGTGCGCGTCGGCGACGCCGCGGACCGTCCGCTCGACCCCGGCCCGCACCTTGGCCTGGGTCTCGTCGGAGAAGGTCCGTACGGTCGCCTCGAACTCGGCGTGCTCGGGGATGACGTTGCCCGCGGAGCCGGCGTGCAGCGAGCCGACCGTGATCACCGCCGGGTCGAAGACGTCCGCGGTGCGGGTGACCATCGTCTGGAGGGCGGTGACCATCTCGCACACGGCCGGCACCGGGTCCTTCGCCAAGTGCGGGGAGGAGCCGTGGCCTCCGGCACCGGTGACCCGGACCGCGACCGCGTCGGAGGCGGCCAGCATGGGGCCCGGCCGGACGGCGGCGTAGCCGGTGGGGAGCATGGTCGAGGTCACGTGAAGCGCGTACGCCGCCACCACGCGGCTGCCGGCGGCATCGAGGACCCCTTCCTCGATCATGAGGGCGGCGCCGCCCATGCCCTCCTCCCCGGGCTGGAACATGAGGACGACGTCGCCCGCGAGCTCGTCGCGCCGTCCGGCGAGGAGACGCGCGGCGCCGACGAGGGCCGCGGTGTGCAGGTCGTGCCCGCAGGCGTGCATGCGGCCGGGTGCCTCGGAGGCGTACGGGACACCGCTCTCCTCCTGGACGGGCAGGGCGTCCATGTCGGCGCGCAGCAGGACCGCGGGGCCGGGCAGGCCGCCGCGCAGGACGGCGGTCACCGAGCTGAGCCCCTTCCCCAGGGTGATCTCCAGGGGCAGACCGTCGAGGGCGTCGAGGACCTTCCGCTGGGTGAGCGGCAGGTCGAGACCGAGCTCTGGTTCCCGGTGGAGGGCGTGCCGCAGCCGGATGAGGGAGTCTTCGAGGACGAGGGCGTCGCTGTGCTGGAACATGGCCGGTATAGTGCCGATCTCTTCGCTCGACGCTCCCCTGGTGCAGGAATCCGCCGGGATCACGTGATCATTTGCGCGAACAGGCCACCCCGCGTCGAGCCGCCACATGAGGAGCGGTCCCGTGCTCGACGAACTCGACTTCCTGCTCGTCACCGCGCTCCAGGTCGCGCCCCGCGGGGACTGGCAGCGGATCGGCGACGTCCTCGGGCTCGACGCCTCGACCGTCGCGCGCCGGTGGGCGCGGCTGACGGAGGCCGGACTCGCCTGGATCAGCGTCCACCCGAGGGCCCACGCGCACGCGCCCTCCGTCGTCGCCTTCATCGAGGTCGACTGCGTGCCCGGCCGGCTCCACGAGGTCGCCGCCGAGATCGCCGAGGACCCGCACGTGTTCAACCTGGAACACATCAGCGGCGGCCGGGACCTGCTCGTCACCGCCGTCTTCACCGACCAGGCGGAACTGGCCCGCTACGTCGGCTTCCGGCTCGGCGCCCTCCCCGGTGCGGCCGCCTCACGCACCCAGATCGCCACCACCCTCCACACCGAGGGCAGCCGCTGGCGCCTGGACCGCCTCTCCGAGGACCAGCGCCGCCGCCTCGCCCCCACCGCCGGCTCCGGAGCCCGGCCGCAGGGCGGCCGGCTCCTCCAGGGCCGCGACCTGGAACTCGTCCAGGCACTCAGCGAGGACCCCCGGCAGCCCGCCGCCCGGCTCGCCGAACGCACCGGACTCAGCCCGACCACCGTCCGCCGCCGCCTCGACCGGCTCGACGCCGAGCACGCCCTCGTCTACCGCTGCGAGGTCGCCCGGGCCCACTCCGGCTGGCCCGTCTCGGTCTCCCTGTGGGCCTCCGTGCCGCAGAGCCAGGCCGTCCGCCTCGCCGAACGCGTCAGCGCCCTCCGCGAGATCCGCCTCTGCGCCTCCCTGACAGGACCCCACAACCTGCTGCTCGCCGCCTGGCTGCGCTCGGTCGACGACATCGCCGCCTTCGAGTCGCGCCTCGTCGCCCGCTTCCCCGAACTCGCCGTCGCCGACCGGGCACTGACGCTCTGGCAGATCAAACTGGGCGGCCACCTCCTGGACCCGAGGGGCCACCACCTGCGCCCCGTCCCGCTCGACCTCTGGCAGGACCCGCGCTCCGAAGCCGCCGAGGCCCTCCTCCTCGACCGCCTGCGCACGCCGTCGGGCGGTCGGGGCCCCGGGAAGTGACATCCCCGGGAATCAGAGCGTGGTGTATCCGCGCGACCGGTGCCGTGACGGCGCGCCACACGACGCCCTGCGCCAGGCGCTCCAGGACGAGCTCGACCGGTCGCCGTCGAACGACTCACAGCGGTCAGCGGTCAGTCCGTCGGCAGGAACTCCGCCACCATGTTCCGGAACTCGGGGGCCGGGAGGTCGTGGGGGGAGAGCCAGTCCTCGCCCTTTGCCTGCTGCTCCCAGGCGAGGTGGCGGGCGGTGACGGCGGCCACGAACTCGCTTGCCAGGTGGGTCGATTCGAAGGCGTCCTGGTCGGAGGTCTGCGAGCTCGCGCCGACGATCACGCCGCGGACCTCGACCGAGTGGCCCCAGCGGAAGGCGCCGGAGCCGCAGAGGTGGGGGTCGGTGAGGACCGCTTCGCCGTAGTTGCGGCCCAGGCGGCGGTGGCCGGCGGCCTTCGCCGCCGCGTTGACGAGCCAGCGGTGGCCGTCGGCGCCGACCGTGACGACGCCGAGCACGGCGGCGTCGTGCGGCACCCACGGGTCCGCGGTCGGGTCCATGATCACGAAGCCCATGCCGGGCTCGGGGTAGACGCCCCGGGACGGGACCGACCCGGCCTCCGTACGGTTGCGCCGGATGCTCGCCGCCCTGCGGCGGCCCAGGTCCAGCAACAGCTGGTCGAGCTCGCTGTCGCTGAACATGTAGGCGTAGGGGTTGGTCCGGCACTTGGCCCGGACGATCTCACCACCCTCGACGGCGTCCGTGCTCATCGCTGTCCTCCTGTCGCGCGGCATATGCCCCGGCCGGTTGATCACGACAGGGTAGTCGTCACCGCTGCCGCGCGGCTGCCCCTCCTCAGAGGAAGTTGTTCGGCCAGATCATCGTGCGCCACATGTGCGCCACCGGGGACCCGTCGAAACCGAGGCCCTCGGCCGGCTGCCGGAAGTGGCGGCCGACGACGTCCTCGAACTCCCGGAAGTCGACCTCGACCTCGGGATCGAAGGTGTACAGGTCGTTGATCGTGACCATGCGGGCCGACATGTACCACCGGTGCCGTCGGGCTTCCTCGTAGGCGGTCCTCGTGTGCGCCGGCGGCCGGTACTCGACGCCGAAGAACTCGCTGTAGGCCTCGGGGTAGCCGTAGCCCACGCTCTCGTCGGGGAAGTACCGCAGGGTCTCGTGCTCCCGGATGGCCCACGCGACCTCCTCGTCCACGTACGGCTCCACCAGTTGCGCGCCCCAGTGCCCGTGGTGGCTGCGCAGCAGGACCGCGACCGAGATGTCGTGCAGCAGACAGGCGAGCACCACCTTGTCGTCCATCCCCTGCTCGCGCGCCCGGCGTGCGCTCTGGAGCATGTGCCGGGTGGTGAACGGGTCGAGCGCGAGCCGCCGGCGGAAGAAGTCGGCGAGCGTGGGACGCTCCGGCATGACCGGGAGAGTGCTGTTGTCGCCCATCATGAACACCTGTCCCGGTCCGCGTGAGGCGAGCCATCCGTCGCCGGACCGGTGTCCGTCGGTACCGAGGGTCGCGACGGCCGGGGGACAGATGACGCGGACGTGCTCGTGCTGGCCGTGAGACACGTACTGCCTTCCTCCTGGGGTGCCTCCGGTGTAGGGCACCACGGCTGCTCATACCATCAGGAAGATCATTAAGACGGGCTTCGCGTTCACTCGGATGCCGGAGCGCGCGGCGGGAAAACCCTCGTCCCAGTGAGCCCGGCGCACATCGGTGCGATACGCGCGCCTCGCCGCCACAGCACGAACACGAGCCCCCCCAGGCCGTAGGCAAGGACGAGCGCGGCGACCGCCGTGGCCAGGGCCGTACGGTTCCAGGCGAGTGCCGTGCGCTCCGGCTGGAGTCCGGGGTCCCAGGGGCCGGACGGGTCCCGGTCTGGGCATGGGGCAGTCCTCGGCCGTCAGGCCGTCAGGCCGTCCGGCCGTCCGGCCGTCAAGCCGTCAAGCCGTCAAGCCGTCAAGCCGTCAAGACCGTGACACCCATCCCCGCGAGCGCCTCGACCACCGGGTCGTGGGCGTCGGCGTCGGTGAGGAGAGCCGTGACGTTCTCCCAGGGCAGGACGCGGAAGCGGGACGCCGTGCCGATCTTCTCCGAGGAGGCGAGGATGTACGTGTCCGCGGCACGGCCGGACAGAGCGCGCTTCATCGCGGCCTCGTCGGCGTCCGCCGTCGTCAGGCCGGCCTCCGGGTGGACGCCGGTGACGCCGAGCAGACAGAGGTCGGCGGAGACGTTCTGCGCGGCCTCGACGGCGGCGGCTCCGCACGTGACCGCCGAGTGCTTGAAGACGCGTCCCCCGAGCAGGAACAACTCCGCCTGAGGGTGGTCGAGCAGGGCCGCCGCGATCGTCGGGCTGTGGGTGATCACCGTGCAGGCGAGGTCGTGCGGGAGGGCGCGGGCCACGGCGAGGGCCGTGGTGCCGCCGTCGAGGATCAGCGCGGCTCCCGGCCGCACGAGTCCGGCGGCCAGCTGGGCGACCTTCCGCTTTCCGTCCAGGGCCACGGTCTGCCGGGCGGCGTAGTCGGCGATCGCCGGGGAGACCGGGAGCGCACCCCCGTACACCCTCTGGCAGAGCCCCTCGGCGGCGAGATCGCGCAGGTCGCGCCGCACGCTGTCCTCGGAGATGCCCAGTTCGGCGGCGACGTCCTTGGCGACGACCTTCCCCTGGCGGGCGAGCAGGTCGAGCAGGTGGTCGCGCCGTTCAGCAGCCAGCATGCACGTTCCTTCCTGTTCTTGCATGATTCTGCGTGTAGCTTAGCGGTTCCGCCGTACGCGACAGAGGCACCCCCTCGCAGACCACAGGAGAAGGCATGAGCAGCGACCCGAACCGCACGAACCATCCGATCCGCCCTGGCCGCCCCGGCCGCCCCGGTGTCGACACGCCGGACCATCGCGGACGCATGGGCCTCGACCGGGCCGGGCGGGACCTGGACCGCAACCCCGACGTCCGCGTCCGCGACGTCGAGGTCACCTCCCAGGGCTGGCACGTCCTGCGCCGGACCACCTTCGACTACCGTCGCTCCGACGGCCGGTGGGAATCCCAGCAGCGCGAGACGTACGACCGGGGCAACGGTGCCGTCGTGCTGCCGTACGACACCGAGCGCGGCCGCGTGCTGCTGACCCGTCAGTTCCGCTACCCCGCCTACGTGAACGACCACCCGGACGGCATGCTCGTCGAGGCCGCGGCGGGACTGCTCGACGCGGACGACCCGTACACCGCGATCCGCCGCGAGAGCGCCGAGGAACTCGGCGTCACCCTCGGCCCGCTGACGCACGTGCTCGACGCCTACATGAGCCCCGGCTCCGTGACCGAACGCCTCCACTTCTTCGCCGCTCCCTACACGCCGGCCGACCGGACGGGCGCCGGCGGGGGGCTCGAAGAGGACGGCGAGGACATCGAGGTCCTCGAACTCCCCTTCAACGAGGCCCTCGACATGGTCCGCGACGGACGCATAGCCGACGGGAAGACCATCATGCTCCTGCAATGGGCCGCGCTCGACGGCCCCTTCGCCAGGCGCGACCCGTGACGCGCCCGAGTCCGAGCCGCCGAATCCGACGCGCCGTCCGCATCAACTCCAGGTGCGGGAGCGGAGTCGTTCGGGAGGACGAGCGAACAGAGGAGCCGCGGCTTCGGAACCGATCACCATAAGCGGCGCTTCTTCGCCGATTCGGCCCCCTGGGCGGGCCGGGTGGCAGGTCGAGCGCCCCGGCAGGTGGTGAGCAGGAGGCCGGCCAGGGCCGAACCGGTGGAGCCGAGGAGCTGGGTGTAGCGGGTGATGACCTCGTTCTCCCGGCTGAGCTCGGTGCGCGGACCGCCGACGGCGAGGCGGATCCGCTGGATGTCGGCGGATCGGGCGCGCCTCTCGGACACGAGTCGGCAGATCTCCGTGTCGATGTCGTCGATCCGGGAACGCAGGGTGGTGATGTCGTCCTGTGCCTCGGTGGTCAGGTCGAGGGTCATGGGTGTCTCCGTTGCGAGTACGACTGGCGGACGGGCAGTGAAAGGAGAGAGAAAGGTGAGCGCGGGCGCGAGCGCGCGCGTCACGCCGCCGCAGGCAGGGGGGACACGGGAACTTTCCCAGTCGGGGCGGGTCCGGCCCCCACTGGCATCGTCTGCTCCACAGTTTCCCCCTCAAGCACTGTGCGCTACGTCGACACCCTGACAGCGGTGCATCAGACGGTCAAGCAAGTAGTGATACGTGCACGACTCGGACATGATGAATTCATGCATCCCCAGTAACGACACCGCCGTTGAAGCGGATCGGCCGGCCGGGCTTCCGGTGAGATCGACCTCGGCCGCGGTATCCCTCCCCCCGAGGCCGGACGAGGCCCTGCGCCCCGTCCGGCCCCGTCGCGGCCGCGTTCCGCAGCGCCGTCGACGAGCACTACCGGCGCACCCGCTCGGCCACCGAGTACCGCCACATGCTCGGCCACAGCCGACACACCCTGGACCGGGCCCAAGGCTCTCGACCACCCAAGGAAGCCTGCTTGGCCTCCTCTTCGGCCGGCCGCACGGTCAGGCGGGCGCCTGCCGGGTGGGGAGGGCGTGTGACAGGAGGAACTCGGTCGCCCCCGCGATGGCTTCGGCGGAGGTGGCGTGGACGGCCTCGGACTCCTTCTCCTGCTGGTCCGCGGCGGTGGCGGTGAACCACCATGCGTCGGCATCCGGGTCATGGTGAATGACGGCGAGGCCGCCCGCGTACCGAAGGGGGATGGACTCGCCGGCAGCCCTCTTGGCGACGGCGTGCGGCCACTTGAGGCGGGCCGACTGGCGCTTGATGCCGCCCCAGGCCGCGCCCAGTTGGGCGTAGTTGGCTCCGCTGCGGCCGGCGACGGTGGCGGCGCTCTCGGCCAGACGGTCGACGGACCGTTTGGCCTCGTACAGCGACCGCAGCATGGCCAGTTGCACGTCGGGGGCGGCCATGAGCGCGGTGTCGAAGGGCTTGTCGGCCGCGCGATAGGCGAGCGCACGCGTCGAGATGCTCTCGGCCAGCGCTCGGACCGCCTCGAGCACCTTGTCGTCCATGACGAACGTGTCGCCCTCGGTGGGCTCGCGCCAGGCGGGCTCCACCAGAGTCATCGCGGTGGTCCAGAAGTTCTCGTCGTCCCTGTCGGGGGTCGGGATCACATCGTTCATGCGACAAGAATACCTGTCGAGAGGGAGATGCGACAGGGAAAACTGTCGCACTGTGCCCGCGATCGCCGACGGCCCGGCCCCGACCCGCCTACCGGCCGGCGGTCAGCGTCGCCTGCACCTCCGTCGCCAGGGCGATGGGATCGCCCACCGGGGCCGTCGGGTAGCGCTCGTGGCCGCGTGCCCAGGTGTCGTCGTGGGCGAACCAGTCGACGGCGGCTGGGGGCGTGCCCCTCAGAAGGGACTCCTCCAGACCCGCGAAGTACGCGGCCCAGCGCGGCGCGTACACGTCCCGGACGAGTCCGGCCCACTCGCGGTTGGCGTAGTCGCGCAGTCCGCCCTGCTCGCTCTGCCCCCGGCCGCCCCAGGTCGTGAGGATCGACCGGGCGTCGTACTCCAGCTGGTCGCGTTCGGCCGGGTCGGCCCCCCAGGAGCGGGCGGCCGCCAGCCACGGGCCGAGCAGGAACCGCCGGTCGGAGGCGACCAGACGCCCGAGCAGCCCCAGACGGGCGTTCCACTCGGCCGTCAGTACCCGGAACCCCGTCAGGTCCCCCGCCTCGTACGCGGCCCGGATCCGGGGCAACAGGACGCGGGCGCGGTTGGTGAGCGCCTGCCGGGCCACGTCCACGAGGTCGAAGCGGTAGGCGTCCGTGGCCCGCGCCTCCGGCGCGACCCGCAGGAGTTCGGCGAGCGCCCGCTCCACGGTGACCGCCTCGTAGCGCATGGCGGTCGGGCTCCACCGCGCGGACCTGGTCGCCGTCAGGCTCGGCCGTGCGGCGAAGAGGCTGTCCTGCGGCTCGCTCCACGTGCCGGACGGCGTGCTGTACGGGCCGCGGCGCAACTCCTCCCACGCGGCGGCCGCGTGCGGGTCGGCCCCGCCGTAGCGCCGGGCGGCGTACGCCTCGAACCAGGCGCGGTGGTCGATCGGGCCCGGCTGCCAGGCCAGCGCGGTGAACAGGTCGAAGGCGGCGGGGTTTCCGCCGGTGGCCTCCGGGAGGTGGGCGATGCCCCGGAGGGCGCTGCCGGGCGCGGTGAGCCACTCCTGGAAGCGGCGGGTCCACACGGCCGTGTTGGCGCCCAGGGTGGTGTGGCCGCCGAAGTTGCCGATGGCGCCGAAGGCGTAGGGCGTGCCGCCCCACTGGGCCTCGCGGTCGAGCCCGTCGTACCGGTCGGAGAGCCCGTCGACGACGAGCACCCGGCGGCGGTCCACTCCGCTCAGGAGGGTGGCGGTCGGGTTCTTCTGCCAGCCGAGCATGACCCAGGTGGCTCCGGGGCGCGCGGCTTCCAGGGACCGCTGGACGGCCCCGGCGGCGTCGGCCAGGTCGACGCCGCCCGCCGTGCCGCCCTCGTGGAGCAGGTCCATCTTGAACATGCCGGTGTCGCCGAAGCGCTGCCGCTGCACGCGGTAGTAGGTGGCGGCGAGCCGAGCGAAGACCGGACCGGTCGGGTCCAGCCAGTCGGGCCGTTCGAATCCCACCCAACGGCCCTGCGGGACCGTGACCGCGCCGGGGTTCCGCTCGGCGAAGCCCGCCGGGACCGTGCCGAAGAAGCCAGGCAGGACCGGTGTCATCCCCAGCGCGCGCAGATGCCCGGCGATGCGGGCGCCAAGCGTCGCCCGGGCCTCGACGAGCTGCTCGGATACGGGTCCCGCGAAGCCCGACATGTTCTGGAGCAGCCACCAGCCCTGGTGGGCGGGGCCGGGGATCCAGCGGCGGAGCTCCGCCGCGTCGTAACCGAACCGCTGGAGGGCGACGTAGTACGGATACTCGGCGCCCGTCGGGACGAAGACCTCGTTCACGCCGTGCAGCGCCATCAGGTCGATCTGGTGGCGGTACGCGTCGAAGTCGCGGTAGGCGCCGGAGTAGCCCTCGTCGGTGTCGTTCAGGGCGTACCGGTGGGGGACGGACGCCGAGCCGGTGAGGGTGCCAGGGACGGCGGGGAGCGCCTCGGGGAGCCGGTCGACGCTGTCGCCGGGCCAGCCGATGTCGACGCCCGCGACCCGCCCCAGATACTGGCCCACCCCGGTGAGGAGCGTCGCGGGAGAGGTACCGACGACCTCGATGGCGCCTGTCGTGCCGGAGACCGAAAAGCTGTCGCCGGAGCCGGAGCCGGTCCTTACGACGGGGACGAACGTGAACTGCGAGGCGTGGGAGGGCAGGAGGCGCTCCAGGGCGGCGCGCGCGGGCGCCGTGTCGAAGGCGGGCGCGGACGGGGGGCGCTCCGCGGAGCCGCGCGCGGGTTGCGTCGCGGAGGCGGGCACGGGTTGCATCGCGGCGGGTCCGGCCGTCGTCAGGACGGCGAGGGCCAGGACGACGAGGGCCTGACGGCATCGAAGGAACGGGCGGCGGGCCATCCGGCTCCCTGATCGAGGAGGACGACGGGTCCCCACCACTGTCCGACGGGCCGCGCCAGGGGGGACTCAGGCGGAGCCGCGGACGGGCAGGCGCTCATCCGTGCGGCGGTGCGCGGGGCCGTCGACGTCAGCGGGTCCGGCCCACGCCGCGGCAGCAGGACGTCGACACCCGCGTCGCGTACGAGACGACGCTCCCCGACCGTAACCGCCGCCGCGCGACCCGACGGGTGACGTTCCCGCGGGTCGACGGCCGGGGGGCCGTCACGCACGCGCGACGGGCCGATACTCCGGCCATGACACCAGCCCCCCGCGCCCGTTCCGCCGCGCGCCCGCGCCGAGCGCTCGTCGCCGCGCTCACCGCCCTCCTCGCCCTCGGCGGCACGACCCCGGCGACCGGCGGCACCCCGGGCGCCGGCACCCCGGGCGAGGACGACGGCAGCAGGTGCGCCGCCTCCCCCGCACCGGGGCGCGGACCGGCCCGCGAGGTCCTCCGCATCGCCGAACGCGCCGCGGCGGACCTGCACCTCAAGTCCGTGGTCCTGCGGGTGACCGTCGACGGCCGCGAACTCGTCACCGCCGCGCTCGGCGAGTCGATGACCGGGGTCCCCGCCGACCCCGCCATGCACTTCCGCAACGGCAACATCGCGATCAGCTACATGGGAGTAGCCCTCCTGCGCCTCGTCGACCAGGGCAGGGCCGACCTCGACGCCCCCGTCGCACGCTGGCTGCCCGACCTGCCACAGGGCGAGAGGATCACCCTGCGCATGCTCGCCGCCTCGACCACGGGACTCGCCGACTACGTCCGGCTCCCCGCCTTCCAGAAGGCCGTCGGGGCCGACCCGTTCCGGCAGTGGACGGCGAAGGAAGTGGTCGGGCTCTCCACGCGCGAGAAGCGGTGGTACGAGCCCGGCACCAACTGGAACTACTCGCACGCCAACTTCGTCCTCCTCGGCGCGGCCCTGGAGAAGATCACCGGAACACGCCTCGACCGGCTGCTCCGGAAGGAGGTCACGGGGCCGCTCGGACTGCGCGAGACCCGCAACGCCTTCACACCGGACATCCCGGCGCCCGTCCTGCACGCCTTCACCACCGACCGGGGGACGTACGAGGAGTCCACCTTCTGGAACCCCTCGTGGACCACCGCCCCCGGGGCCGTACAGACCACCGACATCTGCGACCTGGCCCGCTCGGCCGCCGGCCTCGGCTCCGGCGAACTCCTCTCCCCGGCCTCCTACCGGCAGTTCCTCGACCCCGGGACAGTGGGCCTCGGCCACGCCACCCGCGACTGTCCCGCCACCGTCTGCATCGCCCAGACCAGGACCACCCACTACGGCCTGGGCGTCCTCGTCCTCGGCGACTGGGTCGCCCAGCACCCCCTGTTCTTCGGCTACTCGGCCTCCCAGGCGTACCTCCCCTCCGAGCGTCTGGCCATCGCCGTCTCGACCACCCGGGCCCCCGACGCCGCCGACGGGCACTCCGCACACCTGATCGCCCAGCGCATCGCCGCCGCCCTCGCGCCCCGGCACCCCATCCCCGACTTCGGCTGAGGCGGGTCGCGTCCGCGCCGCCGCCCGGCCACGGCGGCGCTCGGCGGCGTGGGCTCGGTAGCGTGGGCTCGGTAGCGTGATCACCTGCGGCGTGGAGCGACCACGCGCACCGAGGAGCGAGGCCACCGCGATGAGCGAAGCAGAACCGACGAAGCCCGAGATCACCGTCCCGGAGGGCGAGGCTCCGACCGAGCTCACCATCCGTGACCTCGTCGTCGGGGACGGCCTCGAAGCGAAGCCCGGTAGGGTCGTACGGGTCCACTACGTCGGCGTCACCTTCGCGTCCGGCAAGGAGTTCGACGCTTCCTGGGACCGCGGGGAGCCGTTCAAGTTCGCCGTGGGCGGCGGCCGTGTCATCAAGGGCTGGGATCGCGGCATCAGGGGCATGAAGGTCGGCGGCCGCCGCGAGATCGTCGTTCCCCCACGCCTCGGCTACGGCAACCAGTCCCCCACCCCGGCGATCCCCCCGGGCTCGACGCTCGTCTTCGTCGTGGACCTCCTGTCCGTGGCCGTCTGACACCGGCCCGGACCGGCCCGGACCGGCCCGCTCCCTGCCCCGCACCACGAGCGGCCGGTGTGGATGAGCTGCTCGGCGAGTGGTGATGCCCGCATGCTGCTGAGGTCGAAGCCGCCGCGACTGGTTCTCGCCCCGCGAGCATGATCGCGGGGCGGATCCGAAAGAGGCCGCTCAGTCCAGGCGCATGCAGACCGAAGGCGTCACGTAGTTCTTGTGCACCCACCCGGCGGTCCCCTCGGCCAGTCCGCCCCGGGACTTCTCCGCGAGGGTCACGTGGTACCAGTCGCCGCTGGCACGGTCGACGGTCACGTCGTCGTCCTTCCGTAGATGCCCGAGGGAGGCGAACCGCGTCCCGGCTCCGGTGCGGAGATTCACGGTGTCGGCGCTGACGTCGTAGCCGCAGGGATTGAACTCGGAGGCGGCTGTACGGTCCGGACCGGCGGCGGAGGTGGCGACGGCAGGGGCTGCGGAGGCGGCGGAGGCGGCGAGGAGCGTGGCCGCCGCGAGGGTGGGGAAGATCAGCAAGCGCATGCCCTACCAACTCGGGCGGCCCTTGTACGTTACGGGCTGCGGCTATCGTGCGTCCGTGAACGGCTCCCCGCAGCGCCCCCTGCTCTTCCTCGACGTCGACGGTCCACTCATCCCCTTCGGCGCGCGCTCCCAGCCCTATCCGACCTATACGCACGGTGTTGTTCTTGGCGCTTCCGGGAATCCGCTGCTGTCACGGCTCAATCCCGCACACGGTCCCCGTCTGGCGGCACTTCCCTGCGACCTCGTCTGGGCGACGACGTGGACGATTGACGCCAACGAGCTGATCGCGCCGCGCCTCGGTCTGCCCCCGCTGGACGTCGTGCTCTGGGACGGGACGTCAGCCGACGGCGAGCTGGAGGAGTCGGACGCGCGGAGCGGACTGCACTGGAAGACCCGGACCCTTGTCGCATGGGCCGCCGGGCGCCCCTTCGTCTGGGTCGACGACGAGATCACCGGCGTCGATCGCGACTGGGTCACCGCCCACCACCCGAGCCCCACCCTCCTCCATCGTGTCGACCCCCGTCAGGGCCTGCCCGACGACGACTACGCCGCCCTCCACGCCTGGCTACGGTGACCTACGGAGCGCCCCCGGCCCGCCGGGGCGCCGGAGGTCCAGGGCCTCGTGGAGTTCCGTGACCGTCGCGCGGTCCAGGGGGCCCGTGCGGTCTCCGCCCAGGCGCCGGGCGAGTTCGGGGGCGTACAGCTGGGTGACGCGCCGTACGTGTTCGGCGAAAGCCGCCGTCGCGGCGCGGAGGCGGTGACGGGACAGCAGGAGCATCGCGGCCGTCGCGAGCAGGAAGGGCCAGCACACCGTGCCGAGCAGCAGGTACAGGCAGGCCCAACCGGACAGCAGGGTGGCCGAGTTCACCGCCTGCCGCTCGGCGTTCAGTTCGGCGCGGTCGCCGTCCGGCAGGACCAGCCACAGGCTCGGCCAGACCACCGCGAGGTCGATGCCGTAGGCGTGCCGCAGGTCGGTGCCCGTCCACCAGATCCGGTCGCCGCTCCACGTCGCCCGGCGCGGCTCCCCGGCGTCGATCCTGGCGTTCCGGCGGAGTACCCCGGGTGCGTCGTCCGGCGGGGTGCCGGGCGTGCCGCGTTCGCGGGCGAGGCGCCGCGCCGCTTCCCGGCGCACGGTCTCCTCGTACCGCCGTACCCGGCGCCTGACGACGCGGTGGACGGGTGCGCCGAGGATCGCCGGCCAGCGCCGCCAGTCGTCGGTGAGGGCGGCGATCTCCGTGATCCGGCCGAGGGCCCGGGCCGCGAGTCCGGCCCCGGCCGCCGCGAGGGCGAACGCCAGGACCGCGAGCGCGACCAGTCCGGCGCCCTCGGCCGAGAGATGCGAAGCCGCCGTCTTCGCCGCGGCCTTCAGGCGGTCCACGTCGAGGCCGTGGCCCAGCCGGGAGGCCACGGCCCCGAGCGTGACGTAGAGCGCGCCCCACAGGAGCAGCGGCCCCTCGATCATCTTCTTGCCGACCGAGGAGAGGATCGCGTCCATCTCAGGATCCGTCGCCCGGGACGGGGAGCTCCATCGGTCCTCCGGTCACGGCGCAGACCGGCACCGGTGCCGGGCCTCTCACCGCCTCCAGCCGTCGGCACCGGGCGCCCGGGCACGCGTAGATGGGGGTGAGGGGTCCGGCGCCGGTGTCGGGGGGCTGCGTCGTGTCCAGGCCCGGGAAGGAGGAGGCCGGTGGGGGCACGTCCGCGCCCCGCAGTTCCCCGTACAGGCCCTTGGCGTGTCCCGCGCGCCGCAGGGCCAGGTTCAGGCCGTCCAGCGCCTCGCGCACGTCGGCGCCCGGTCCGGATCCCCCGCCCGCGCCCGTACGAATCGCGGTCAGCGCCGCGTCGAGCGCCGCCGCACCCCCGTCCCGTACGAGGATCGAACGGAACACGGCCTCCCGCTTGCACAGGTACTCCACCGCCCGAGCCGTCTCGTCCGCTCGTCGTGGCATGTGCGCCCACCTCCCCCTGGACTGACCCAGACGATTCGAGTATGACGTCAACTGCCATCGTACGAAGGCAGGTTGAGGACCGACGACGGGCGGGGGCCAACGTGGCAGCCGACACGAGGACGATCGTGCGCACCCTGGTGGCGCGCCTCAAGGACGGGGTGCCGTTTCCTCACGGGCGTCTGGCGGAGGTGCGGGATCTCGCCGCCCGGCTCGACGCCGAGCTGGACCTCGACGAGGACTACGCGGCCCGCAACGATCTCGGGTGGCTGCACTTCTTCCTCCACGCGTACGAGCAAGGGGAGAAGGAACAACAGGAAGCACTCATGGCGGCGCTCGGCTGCTTCGCGCTCAGCCGGCTCAGCGGCGTCGGCGACGTCCCGCGCGCGCTCGACGCCCTCATGGGCATGGCCGTGAGCATGCGGGCCCAGCGGTTCTTCATGGCGGTCCTGGAGGACCCCGGCCCGGACGCGGCGTCCCGCGCCGTCACCGGCATCGACCGGCTGATCCGGCTCGCGGGAGCCGACCACCCCGATCGCGACACCCTCGTCTCCAGCCTGTGCGCCGTGCTGCAGCTGCGGCTCGGGGTCTCCGACGACCCCGTCGAGGCCGCGCGCGCCGTCGAGGTGCTGGATCCGCTGCTGAACGACGCCACCCCGGCCGGGGTGTGGCTGGTGCACGGCCTGGTGCTCAGCCACCGCTTCGACCACACCGCGGACCTCCGCGATGCCAACCGGGCCATCGCGTCGCTCCGGCGCGGTATCACCCTCCTCCCCGCCGACCACCCGGACCGGGCCGGGTCCCTCTCCAACCTGGCGACCGTCCTCATGCTCCGCTTCGAACAGACCTGGTCGCTCGCCGACCTCGACGCCTCCATCACCCTCCACCAGCAGGTGATCACGGCGATCACGGCGGACGAGCCGAACGCCGCCGCCTTCCTGCTCAACCTGGGCGCGGCCCTGACCGCGCGGTTCGAACGCTCCGGGGCACTGACCGACGTCGACGCCGCCGTCGAGTGGCTCCGCGACGCCGTCGGCCGCGCCACGCCGGGAGGCGAGGTGCACCGACGCGCACTGACCACCCTCGGCGGCGCGCTGCTCCTGCGGTACCGCCGCGAGTCCCGGATCGAGGACAACGAGGAGGCCCTGCGCCACGCCAAGCAGGCGCGCCGGCTCACACCGGCCGACCACCCGGACCATCCCCTGCTCGCCTACGCGCTGGGCGCGCTGCTGCACTGCCGCTTCGAGCAGCACCCCGCGTACGACGTCACCGACCTCGACCGGGCCGTCGACCTGTTCCGGCAGGCCGTCGACGCGACCGCGCCCGCGCACCCGTCCTGGCCGGAGTACGTGCTCCACCTGACGACCGCCCTCCAGCAGCGCTACGACCGCACGCGCGACGCCCGGGACCCCGCACGCTCCGTCGAGCTGCTCCGCCGGCTGCTCGCGCGTACCGAGCCGGGCGGGCCACGGCACACCCTGGGCCTGGTCAAGATGGGCACCGCGCTCACCCACATCGGCGCCGCCGCGACCGGCCGGGACGAGGCGCGCGCCGCGTTCGCGGGGGCCGTCCGCTGCCTCACGGCAGCCGCCGACGCCCCCACCGGGCAGACCACGCTGCGTATCGACGCGGCCCGCCTCGCCGCCCTGTACACGTCGGTCACCGACCCCGCGCTCGGCGCCCGGCTCCTGGCGCAGGCCGTGGAGCTCCTGCCGGAGGCGGCCCCCCGGTTCATCCACCGTCGCGACCAGCAGCACGCGCTGGGTGGGTTCTCCGGCCTCGCCGGCGACGCCGCCGCGCTCACTCTCGCGGCCCGCGCCGGGGATCCCGGCCGGAGCCTCGCGGCCCTGCGCCTGCTGGAGTCCGGCCGGGCGCTGCTGCTGAGTCAGCTCCTCGAAACCCGCGACGACCTCACGGCGCTGCGCGAGCGCCGCCCCGAACTGGCCGACCGGTACGAGCACTTGCGCCGCCTGCTCGACACCGACGAGGTCGGCCGCCTCCCCGCCGAGCTCCTCACCCGGCCGGACGCCGCGCCCGAGCTCGACACCCGTCAGCGGCTGCTCCGGGAGTTCGGCGAGACCGTGGCCGCGATCCGGGCGCTCGACGGCTTCGCGTCCTTCATGCTGCCGCCGGCCGCGCAGAGCCTCTTCCGGGCGGCCGACGAGGGTCCCGTGGTGGTCTTCACCGTGAGCCGGTACGGGAGCGGGGCCCTCCTCCTGACCACCACCGGTGTCGACTTCCTCCCGTTGCCCGGTCTCACCCCGGGGGCGGTGGCGCACCGCACCGAGCACTTCCGCGCCGTCGTCACGGCCTCCGCCGACGACGATCCCGCCGTCTCCGTCGCCGCCCAGCGCGACCTCACCGCGCTGCTCGAATGGCTGTGGGACGCCGCGACCGGCCCGGTGCTCGACGCGCTCGGCCTCCGCGCACCGGGCGACGGAGCGACCGGGCCACTGCCTCGCCTCTGGTGGTCTCCCGGCGGGCTGCTCGGCCAACTCCCGCTGCACGCAGCCGGATACCACCAGGGTGAGGACGCCGCGGAAAGCCGCACCGTCATGGACCGGGTGGTGTCCTCGTACACCCCCACCGTGCAGGCCTTGCTGCACGCCCGGCGCCCCACGGTGTCCACCGGTGGTCCGGGCCGGGCCGTGGTGGTCGCGATGCCGACCACGCCGGGACATCCCGACCTCCACCGGGCACTGGACGAGGCCGATGCCGTTTCCGAGCAACTCGGCTTACCGTACGAGGTGTTCGCCTCGCCCGACGAGAGCTACGCGCACGGGACGGGCGCAGCCCCGACCTCGCTCCCGACCTCCGCCCGGGTCCTCGACGCCCTGGGATCGGCCTCCGTCGTGCACCTGATCTGCCACGGCATCAGCGAAGCCGCCGACCCTTCTCACAGCCGTCTCCTCCTGCACGACCACCGCGAAGTCCCTTTCACCGTGCTGAGTTTGGCCCCCGTGAACCTGGACAGCGCGGAACTCGCCTACCTGTCGGCGTGCGAGACGGCGGTGAGCACCCACGACGACCTCGCGGACGAGTCCATCCATCTCGCCTCGGCGTTCCAGCTGATGGGGTTCCGGCAGGTGATCGGCACGCTGTGGAAGGCGTACGACGATGAGAGCGACGAGATCGCTTCGGCCTTCTACCGGGGGCTGGCCGGGCCTGACGGCACACTCGACTGCGGCCGGTCGGCCGTCGCCCTGCACGGGGTGATCCGGGAGCGCCGGGATGCCTTCCCGCGCACGCCGTCGCTGTGGGCGGCGTACCTGCACGTCGGAGCGTGAGCGGGGTTCCCTCGGCCCGGGACTCGGAAAATGGTTCGATCAACCCGGGCCTCTCGCTCTAGGGTCTGCGACGTGGCAACGAAACTGAACCAGATCATCGCCGTCGAGAAGGGCGTGAAGTCGCGGGCTCACCAAGACCTGACGACTGCTCACCACGGCCTGAGCAAGCCCGCGTTGCTCGCCGGAATCTCGCGTACGTACCAGCCGAAGGACGAGGAGGGCGAGCAGCTCCCTCCCGAGTCGACCCTCGTGCAGGTGAAGGCCGAGGACGTACTGCGGGACACCGCACGGGCGTTGACCCGGCTGTTCGATGTGACGGCCACGAAGGACTGGGCGAACTGCGAGGCGCGTGCGGACGTCACCGTCGACGGGCGGGTGCTCGTGGAGCGCGTACCCGTCGCGTATCTACTCTTCCTGGAGAAGCAGTTGACGGACATCTGGACGTTCGTGCGCAAGCTTCCCGTGCTCGACGCCGCCGAGTCGTGGACGCAGGACCCGTCGACCGACGCGTGGAAGACCGAGGTCGTGCGCACGGTGCGGACGAAGAAGGTGCCCCGCAACCACGTCAAGGCCGAGGCGACGGACAAGCACCCGGCGCAGGTCGAGGTCTACTACGAGGACGTTCCCGTCGGGTACTGGACGACGGTGAAGTTCTCCGGCGCGCTGCCCGCCCGGCGGGTCAACGAGCTGCTTGAGCGGGTGGAGAAGCTCCAGCAGGCAGTGAAGTACGCCCGCGAGGAGGCCAACAGCGCCGAGGTCACCGACCAGCGCGTCGGCGACGCCGTCTTCGGCTACCTCTTCGGGTAGCCGGGACACACAGACTCCCCGGCCGTGGCAAGCGGCCGGGGTGCGCGAGGAGCGCAAAGCTGAAGCTGAGCCTTGTCGTGACATCCGCGGTTGATGTGGAGGTTCGAGTCCTCCTCCCGGCACTTCGCGCCGGGATGGCCCAACCTGGCAGAGGCGAACCGCGGTCAATCTCAGACTATTGCTCCAGACTCAGCATGCGCCGCTCATCGCCGGATCGACCGGGCCCGGGCCCTGGTGCGTCGAAATGCCAGTTCGAATCTGGTCCGCCGAGCTCGATCGGCGGTGGTCCAAAGGCAGGACGCGACGCAATGACGACTGACCCGGGTTCTCAAGTGTGCCGGCGTGTGATGTGAGCGGCACCGTCAGGGTCCGAGGGCAGGCTACGCCCTCGGACCCGCTCCTTTTCCCGAGGTCAGCGCGGGGCAAGCAGACAGAACTCGTTCCCTTCGGTGTCCGTCAGGACCCGCCACGAGATGGCGGACTGGTCGATGCCGGGGTCGCCGGCTCCCAAGGCGCGCAGGCGGGCTTCCTCCGCCGCCGGGTCGTCCTCCGCGTACGGGCGGACGTCGAGGTGGACACGGTTCAAGACGGTCTTGGCGTCCGGGGTCCGGATGAACTCCAGGTAGGGCCCGACGCCCTTGGACGACCGCAGCGCCGCCTGGTCGTCGGCGACCCGGTGGACCGTCCAGTCCATGGCCTCGCCCCAGAACCGGGCCATCTCCCGCGGATCGGCGCAGTCGACGACGATCGCGGCGACCGGCCCGGTGTCCCGGTAGGTCTCGCGGGGCTCCAGGACGCAGAACTCGTTGCCCTCGGGATCCGCCATCACGGTCCACGGGACGTCTCCCTGCCCCACGTCGGCGAGCGTCGCGCCGAGACCGCGGAGCCGTTCGACCAACTCCGTCTGGTGGGCGGCCGAGGTGGTGGCGAGATCGATGTGCAGCCGGTTCTTGACCCGCTTCGGTTCCGGCCGGGCCACGATGTCGAGGCATACGGCCACGGGATCGGGGTAGTCGAACCCGACCGGTTCGAGGTTGGTGATCCCCGGCCCCTCGCTGTCGACGCCCCATCCGAGCGCCTCCGCCCAGAAGCGGCCGAGCGCCGCGTCGTCCTTCGCCTGCATCGTGACCTGCACAAGTCTCGTCGTCATGCCCTTCAGCCTAGATCGCGATCTCGCGAGGCCGACGCCCTCGCCGTCCACCACCAGGGCCGATCGCTGCCGCGCGGCAGGCCGGCCAAGAACGGGGGCGATCCGGCAATCGGGAGAAAAACGGAGGCGCACACCCACCCGGGCGACCTAGGGTGCCGACCATGATCAACTGGAGCGGCGTCGAGGCCGCCGACTACGCCGTGCCCGGCGGCACCCGGTCCCCGGACGACCTCGTCGGTGAACTGTCCGCCGCCCTTGCGGACCCCGATCCGCAGATCCGTGACGGCGCACCGTACGCCGTTCTCGCCACCTGGATCGACCGCAGGACGATCGGGACCGCCCGGCGCCTTGAGCTCGGTGACGAGATGGCCGCCCGGTTCACGCATCCCCGTGCCGAGGCGCGCACCTTCGCCCCTCTCGTCCTGGACATGCTCGTGAACGGGGGCGACCTCAAGGCCGGTTGGGTGGACGCCTTCGAGGCCTGGTACCCGGCGGAGTCCGACCTCCGCGGCCACGACGCGACGATCGGTTGGCTGCACGCCGTCGCCCACGGCGCGGATCTCCTCGCCACGCTCGGGCTCCACCCCGACGTCGATCCCGCTCGGATGCTCGCCCTCGCCGCCGCCCGACTCACCACGCCCACCGACCACGTCCTCGACCAGTTGGAGGACGACCGCCTGGCCCGGGCCGTGGCTCGCGTCCTCACCCGCGCGGACCTCACCGAGGCCGACTCCGTCGGATGGCTGGACACGGTCGCCGACCGCTTCGGAGCGGACCGGATCGTGACTCCGGTGCCCGCGCACGTCAGCAACTGCCTGCGCACGCTGCGCCTGCTCTACATCCTCGCCGACCGAGGTGTACGCCCCACCAGCGAGCTTCCGGCCCAGCCCCTGCGGCACCCCGAAGCCGTCAAGTCGGCCGTCGCCGCAACGCTGGACCGGATCGTCAAGCGCTGATCACCCCGACCCCCCGGTCCCCAGGGCCTCCAGCTCCCGCGCGCACAGCCGCACGAACGCGGCGGACAGGCTGAAGCCGATGCCCTGACGGACCGCCGCCGCGAGCAGCCAGCCGAGTACCGCTTCCAGATCGGGCAGGCCGCCGACCGGCCGCAGCAACCACAGCCGCCCCGGCGGCCGCGGCGGCACCCCCGCCCGACCGAGATCGGCGAGTGCGTCCGCCTCCAAGGCGGCCCGCTCAGCGACCGGGGCAGGCCGGCATTCGACGTCCAGGACCCGGCCGTCGGCGGCGAGGGTGGTGTCGATCAGCCAGACGGAGGACCGATCGGGCACCCAGGTCCGGGCGCCCGGCGGCCAGACGTAGGGAAGGAACACCAACACGGGCGCCTGCGGCGCGAGAACCCACCCCAGCTGCTCCAGCTCCCGCACCTCGGGCAGACGGTCCGCCTCCAGTTCGGACGGACCCGAGCGCCGCGCGGCCAGCCGATGCGGGCACCCTTCCACATCCCAGGACATACGGGGCAGAGTACGACCCGGCGACAGCGAACCGGCGACAGATCGCCGACGTTCCTTGTGAATCACCTCCGCGCCCTGCGACCATCGCGGGATGCGCTCGCGAACAGTCGGGATTCCGGACCTGGACGGCACCGAGAAGGTGGCCGTCGTGATCGATGTGATGCGGGCGTTCACCACCGCCGCGTGGGCCTTCCATCTCGGCGCGGAGCGGATCGTCCTCGCCGCCGACGCCGACGAGGCGTTGGAGATCAAGGCGGGCAACCCGGGCTGGCTCGCGCTCAAGGACGGGGCGCCTGCGAGCGGGTTCGACCTGGTCAACTCCCCTGTCCTGATACAGGAGTTTGACCTGACCGGCCGCACCGTGGTCCAGAAGACCACCGCCGGGACGGTCGGAGCTCTGGCGGTCGTCGAGGCCGAACTCGCCCTGTGCGCCAGTTTCGCCGTGGCCGGCGCGACGGCCCGCGCCCTGACCGATGCCGGGGCCGAGTCGGTGACCCTCGTGGCCACCGGCGAGGACGGCCGCGCCACCGAGGACCTGGCGTGTGCCGCGTACCTGGACCGGCTCCTCGCCGCCGGCGGCGGCCGCCCCACACCGACCCCCGCCTCGGCCCCCGCCTCGGCCCCCGACCCGGCTCCCTACCTGCACCGTGCCCGCACGTCCCCGGCCGCGGAAGCCCTGCGCACCGGAGCGCGCGACGGTTCCCGCCCCGCCGACGTGGACCTGTGCTGCCAGGTCGACCGCTTCGACTTCGCCATGCGACTCGGTCTTGAGGACGGCATGGCCGTGCTCCGCCCGTTCCGGACCCGGCAGGACACGGCGCACGCAGTGCACCGCGAGGCGACGCACGACTGAGCGGGGCCGTCCGCGCGTACCGCAGGACTCGCGAGATGATGGGCCTGAACGACGGAACACCAGGTCAGGAGCCTCCATGGCGAAGCAGGTCCACCAGCCCCGCGAGGACGCGGAGTTCGACTTCATCCTCCGGATGAGCCGGGTTCCGGTCCTCGCGTACTTCATCGGGACCTGGCCGAAGGCGATCGAGCCCTGCCGGGCCATGGACCTCGTCATCGGCGACGTCGCCGACGAGTACACCGGCCGCCTCACCGTCGTGCGGACCGACATCGCCCGCTGCCCCGTCGCGACCAAGCGGTACGAGGTCACCGGCGCGCCGTCCTACGTCCTCCTGAAGGCGGGGGAGGCAGGAGAGGCCGTGGCCCACGGTTCGGGCCTGATGACCGGCGCCGAGCTCCGCGGTCTCCTCGAAGAGCACCTCTGACGGGGTGCGTGCGCTAGCTTGCCCGCCATGACCGCCTCTCCCTCGCTCCCCTGGCCGCCCGCACCCCTCAGGACCGAACGGCTCGTCCTCCGGGAGTCCGAGGCCGGGGACCGGGCAGCGTTCGTGGAGCTGTTCGCGTCGCCCGAGGTGGGCGCCCACATAGGCGGCTCCCGGCCGCGTGACGAGGTGGAGCGCTCCGCCCCCGAGGTCCCGGGGCGGCGCCCCGGCTGCTTCGTCGTCGAGACCGACGGCGCGATGATCGGCATGATCACCCTCGATCGCCGCGGACCGGAGCGCCTCGGCCGCGTCCGCCCCGAGGGCGGGGAGACCGAGCTGGGGTACTTGCTGCTGCCGGAGGCGTGGGGGCTCGGGTACGCCTCCGAGGCCTGCCGCGCGGTCCTGGACTGGTTCGCCGGCGTCCAGCCCGGCGAACCAGTGGTGCTCACGACGCGGACCGCCAACGACCGAGCGATGCGCCTGGCCGCGAGGCTGGGGTTCACGGAGATCGAGCGGTTCGAGGAGTACGGCTCCGAGCAGTGGTTCGGCGCCCTGTCCTCGGCCGCCCAGGGGGCCCAGGGGACCCAGGGGACCCAGGGGGCCTGAAGGCGAGTGGACGGCCGCCTCCGCAACCCGACGTCTTACGGAAGTGTCCACGATATGGACACCTGTGTGTGCTCACCACCGACGGGTGCTAGCGTCCCGGCCATGCAGCACACCGCCACCCTCGCCATGATGCGAATGATGCCCCGGACACCGGAGGCGCTTCGCTAGCGAAGCCGTGTGCGCACTAGCTGCGACGGACCCTCCGGAAACGGAGGGTCCTTTTTTGTTGCCCCGGCCGGGCCTCCTCCCCCTCTCCACCCTCGCTCTCCCCCTCCCCTCCCCACCCTCCAGAAGGCGAAGTACCCACCATGGCCCCCGCCCCCGCCCCCGCCCCCGTACCGGTCGTCTCCCTCACCGACTGCGCCGACCCCAACGCCCTGGCCCGCCAGTCCGCCCGTATCGCCACGCTCTTCGGCGCCACTCCGACCGTCCTGCCGCTCACGGGCGCCGACCCGGAGGGCGCCGCCGCGCTCACCCTGCTCGACCTGCTGCGTTCCACGGACCTCATCGGCGGACCGACCCAGCCCGTGGTCGTCCTCGTCAACATCGCCCCCCGGGACGGCCACTGGCCCAACGGCGTCCCCTTCTGTTACTTCCGGCACGGGCAGCACCTGGTCATCAGCACCCTGAGCCAGCGGGTGCTCGCCCCGCTCGCCACCTACCTGGGCCTGACCGAGGTGCACGTCACCGACGTCCGCGAGGTTCTCGAGGCCGCCGCCGCCGGATGGGCCGAGCTCGCGGCGGACGAGGTCGAGGAGATGGTGCGGACGCAGTTCCGCAGCCTCTGGTACGTGCCGCTGCTCGCCCGCTGGCTCGCCGACGGCCGCGAGGTGCCCGCGCAGGCGCACCCGGTGCGCGAGACGGAGTCGGACGACGTGCGGGTCGCCGTCGTCGACAACTTCGGCAACTGCAAGCTGGACCGACCCGCCGCCGAACTGCCCGGCTACACGGGCGAGAAGACCCTCCTCGTGCACAACCGCCACGAGGGCCGCGACGTCCGGGTGCGCTGTTACGACCGGCTCCCCGACGTCCCGCTCGGTGAGCCCGGCATCACCGTCGGGAGCTCCGGGGTCGGCTTCGCCGAGCTGGTGGTCCGCGGCGGTTCCGCCGCCGCCGTCTTCGGCCTCGACCAGGGCGACCGGGTACTGACCCTCGCGGGCTGACCCGTTATCAACGCGTTACTCCCGCGGCACCCGGCCGGATTGACGTCGGCCTCCACGAGCCGGAATGCTGAAAAGTATGTCCGGAACCCTCCTGCTGGTACGCCGCCGCCACGTGGACAACGTGCGCTGCGCGGCCGACCTGTGTCGTTGAGCACACGCCACCGGCCCACTTTCCTTATCTTTTACCGGACTTTCGAAGGATTTCCGATGCTCCGTTCCCGCATAGCCCTCACGGCCTCCGCCGCCACCGTCGTCCTCGCCGCCGCAGCCTGCGCGCCGCAGCCGAAGGCCGACACCGGAGCCGCCGGCTCCGGGGCCCCGAACTGCACGATCGACAGCCCGGCCCTCTTCAAGTCCGGCCAGCTGACGATCGCCACCGACTCCCCCGCCTACGAACCGTGGTTCGACAGCAACACCCCCTCCAACGGCAAGGGATTCGAAAGCGCGGTGGCCTACGCGGTGGCCGGCAAGCTGGGCTTCGCCAAGGAGCAGGTGAAATGGGTGACCGAACCCTTCGCCCATTCCTACGCCCCCGGCAAGAAGTCCTTCGACTTCGACATCAACCAGATCTCCATCACGCCGCAGCGCGAGAAGGCGGTCGATTTCTCCACCAGTTACTACACCGCGAACCAGGCCATCCTGACGCTCGAGAACTCGAAGTACGCGAAGGCCAAGTCCCTGGGCGAGCTCAAGGACGCCAAGATCGGCGTGCAGGTCGCGACGACCAGCTACCAGGCCGTCCTGGAGCAGCTCAAGCCCAGCAAGCAGCCGAGCGTCTTCAACACCACCAAGGACGAGGTCACGGCGCTGACGAACGGTCAGATCGACGCGATCGTCACCGACCTGCCGACCGTCTTCTACCTCGCGGGCGCCGAGCTCGACAACGGCAAGATCATCGGCCAGTTCGGCTACGCGGGCGGCACCCCGGAGAAGTTCGGTCTGCTGCTTCCGAAGGACAGCAAGTACACCGGCTGCGTGAACAAGGCCCTGGAGTCCCTCAAGGCCGACGGCACGCTCGCGCAGCTCACCGAGAAGTGGCTCTCCGCCTCCGCGAACGTCCCCGAGCTGAAGCAGTAACGGGCCGGCTGTGGAACTCACGAAGACCGTGGTGCCGCCGCCCTCGGACGGCACGGACCCCTCCGACTCCTCCGGCGCGGCGGGCGACGCGTACCGGCCGAGCGAGCACGAGCTGGAGCGGCAGCGCTATCGCCGCTCCCGCCGTCGCCGCCACACCTGGATCTCCTTCCTGTGCACCCTGCTCGGGCTGGTGGTCATCGGCACGGCGGCGGTCTCCTCGCCGGGCTGGGAGCGCGTCGACAGCCTGTTCTTCGACGGGGCCGAGCTCCGCGAGGCCTTCCCCGAGCTGCTGCGGGGCTTCTGGCTCAACATCCAGATGTTCCTCGTCGCCGAGGTGCTGATCCTCGTCCTCGGCCTGCTGATCGCCCTGATCCGGGTGACCCGCTCGCCGGGCCTCCAGCCGCTGCGGCTCGCCGCGACCGTCTACGTCGACGTCTTCAGGGGCGTACCCACCCTGCTCCTCGTCTTCCTCGTCGGTTTCGGGCTCCCCGCGCTCCAGCTCCAGGGCACGCCGTCGCAGCCCTGGGTGCTCGGTGTGATCGCCCTCGTGCTCTCGTACGGTGCCTACGTCGGCGAGGTCCTGCGCGCCGGTCTCAACTCCGTGCACCCCGCGCAGCGCAACGCCGCGCGGGCCCTGGGGCTGAACGAGCGGCAGACCCTGCGCCACGTCGTCCTGCCGCAGGCCGTGCGCAACGTGCTCCCGCCGCTGCTCAACGACTTCATCGCGCTCCAGAAGGACACCGCGCTGATCGCCGTACTCGGCCCGCTGGAGGCGTTGCGCGCCGCCCAGATCAAGGCGGACTACGACTTCAACTACACCCCCTATCTCGGAGCGGCTCTCTTGTTCATCGCGGTGACCATTCCGCTGACCCGCTTCGCCGACCGGCTCCAGCGGCGGGCCTCGCAGCGCCAGTGGGCGGAGGCGGGCCGATGAGCGAGGGAAGCCCGGCGGGCCAGGCGTCGAGCCGGCCGCTGCTGCGCATCCGCGGGCTGCGCAAGCAGTACGGGTCCCGGCTCGTCCTGCGGTCGATCGACCTCGACGTCGCCGAGCACGAGGTGGTCTGCCTGATCGGCGGCTCGGGCTCGGGCAAGTCGACGCTCCTGAAGTGCGTGGACCTGCTCGACGTCGTCGACGACGGCACGGTCCACCTGGGTGACAGCGAGCTCACCGACCCGCGGCTCGACCCCGATGTCGCCCGCCGGCGGATCGGCATCGTGTTCCAGGCGTACAACCTGTTCCCGCACCTCAGCGTCCTCGACAACATCACGCTCGCGCCGCGCCAGGTCCACGGCGTCCCGCGCAAGCAGGCGGAGGCGACGGCCCGCGAGCTGCTCGCCCGGCTCGGGCTCGCGGACAAGGAGCGGGAGCACCCGGACCGGCTCTCCGGCGGACAGCAGCAGCGCGCGGCCATCGCCCGCGCGCTCGCCACCGAGCCGGAGCTGCTGCTCTTCGACGAGATCACCTCGGCGCTCGACCCCGAGCTCGTCGGGGAGGTCCTGGACGTCGTCGCGGACCTCAAGCAGCGCGGTCTGACCATCCTCATGGCCACGCACGAGATGGACTTCGCCCGTCGCGTCGCGGACCGGGTCTGCTTCCTGGAGGGTGGCGTGATCGTCGAGCAGGGCACCGCGGAGCAGGTCCTGACCGCTCCGCGCGAGCAGGCCACGCAGCGTTTCCTCGCACGGGCGCTCGAACGTCCCTGACCTCCGCGGGGCGTGTCGCCCCGTTTTCTCCCCCTTCGGCGATGGTGTACTCGGCTCCGCGACGGCGCGGCCCGTGAGACCGGGATTCCGGGCGCCCTCGCCGAAGGGAGAGTGACGACACATGTCCGTGACCGAGCCGCCCGCCTCGCGCGGGAGGACGCTGACCTGGCCGTGGTTCCTGGCCGTGGTGGTGGTGTACCTCGCGGTCCTCAAGGGCGCGGGGCTCCTCGTCGGCGTCGACACCAGTGGCACCGGCGGCACAGGTGGCTCCGACAGCCCGTTCCCGACCACCGAGGCCGTGGTCCGCAACGGGGTCGTGCCCATCGGCCTGTCGGTGGTGTTCGGCATAATCGTGGTGACCTGGCTCGGCTGGTGGGGCGAGGTCCTGCGCTATCGCGCGCCCGTCCGCCGATGGGTCTGGTTCGTGCCGGTCTCCATGGCGGTCTGCGCCCTGCTCGGCATGAACTACGCCAACCTGGCCGACCAGAAGGGCTCACTCGTCCTCGCCCTGGTGGTGATGACGCTTTTCGTCGGCATCGGCGAGGAGCTGATGTTCCGCGGCATCGGCGTGCAGGTCTTCAAGCGCGCCGGATTCAGCGAGGGCAAGGTCGCCCTGTACTCCTCGCTGATCTTCGGCCTCGTCCACGTCAGCAACGCCTTCGGCGAGGGTGTCCAGGCCGTCTTCCAAGCCCTGATCGTCTCGACCTCCGGCTACTTCTTCTACCTCTGCCTGCGCGTCGGCGGCACGCTGCTGCTGCCGATGCTCGTCCACGGGCTGTGGGACCTCGGACTCACGTCGAACCTGGTCGGCGAGGAGCCGGAGGCGTCGGCGGGGATGGTGCTGCCGATCCTGCTTCAGGTGGTGCTGATCGTGCTGGTGGTGGTGAAGCGCCGGGCGGTGGAACCGGCGGCGGCGACGGCGACGACCGTCTGAGGCGGTCGGCTCGGGCTCACCGACAGGGGCGGGCTCACCGACGGGGGCCGATGTCCGCTTCAGCCGTCGCGCCCCCGGCCCGCCGCCGCAGCCACGCCGCCTCCGCGGGCGTCAGGTTCGGATCGGCGAGCTTGTGCCGGGCGACCTCGCGGAGCCGTACCGAGGGATCGGTCCTCGACCCGCTCCGTACGCCCCTCAGCAGCAGACCCCGGCCCAGGCGCGCGGCCAGACCGGGAACGTCCGCGCCGCCGACGGTGACGACGGTCATCGCCAGATCGGCGGCGGGATCGCCGGCGGCCGCGTTGCACCAGTCGATGACCACGGGTCCGCGATCCGTCAGCATGACGTTGCCCGGGTGGAGGTCGAGGTGGAGAACCCGGTCTCCGGTCTCTCTACTGAATCGTTTCGGCAGCCAGCCCGGAGCCGCGATCGCATGCAGCCGGTCGTGAAGCGCGCCCAGCGTCCGGCCGAACGCGCCAACCCGCCAGGGCGCCCGCTCCACGGCCTCCATCAAGGTCGGCCCGTGCAGCCGCTCCATGACCAGGTCGGTCCCGGTGGCCTCGTACACCTTCGGTACGGGGTAGCCGGCCGCCTGTAGGAACGCCATGAGGGGCGCCTCGTGACCGGTCCGCCGACCGTCCCGGTACCGGCGCAGCACCCTGGACTCGTCCACGGCGTACACGTCGGCGTCCCGCCCCCTCGCGATCAACTCCATGTGCGGCAGTCTGTCCTCAGGGCGCACCCCGCGCCAACCCCCGCCCACGGAACACCAGGACACGACACCCATGCCGCATCCCCTCGACGCCCCGGAGGCGGTGTCGGCCGCCGCCGAACCGCTGGAGGAGCTACTCGCCGACGTGAACCACGTGCCGTCCATCGCCCTCTTCCCCGTCGTCCCCGTCGTCCCGGTGACGGGGGGACTCCGCGCCCCCGAGTGGCTGACGGGACTCGCCCAAGCGGTGTACGACGCGGGGGCCGGCGGCCACCAGGTCCGTACGCCGGTCCGCCCGTACACCTCGCCCGAGGCCTGGCGTGACGTCCTGCGCCAGGAGGTGAGCGAGGGGTTCCTGCAACCGGCGACGAGGTACGCGCGCACCGACGGTCCGCCGGCCGACCTGGTCCGGCGGGCGGGCGAACTCGCCGAGGAGATCGCCGACCTCGTCGAGGAGCACCTGGGCCCCGTCCGGACCGCCGCCGACGTGGACGGCCCGCACGCCGGTGACATCGCGTGGCGCAACGTCCTGCTCGTCACCGACGACTGGGCCACGATCCTGCACCTCGGGGTCGGCGACTGACGACGCACCGGTCCAAGGTCAGGCGTCGGGGTCGACTTCGGGGTGGGTGAAGCGCACGGGCCTGCCCAGCGAGCGGGCGTACGCGATCTCGGCCCGGGTGCTGTCGCCGATGTAGTCGCCGACGACGAGGACTTCGTCAGCGAGCCGGATCTTCGCCCGGTGCAGCTCGTCGAGTCGCACCTTCAACGCCTCGGCCTCGACTGGATCGGACCAGAGCCGGTGCGGCGACTTCATGTCGCACCCCGGCTTGACGACGATCCGTCCGGCCGCGGTCTCCCGCACGTCGGCCTCGATCATCTCGGCCATGAAGCGCGTGGAGCCGCAGATCGCGACGATACGCGGGAGGCCCAGGCGCTTCTTCGCTGTGGCGAGTTCCGCCTCGGCGGCGAGCGGTCGCGGTTCCGACACGGCTTCCTCCCGGTGGAGCAGTCCAAGAAATGGGGATACCCGACGATAGCCACTCCCCCGCCACCCCCTGGCTAGTCCTTCACCGGCGGCAGGGCGGCAAGCCTCCTCCACAGCGCGAGCTGTACGTCGTCCACCGGCCTCATCGCACCTTGGTACAGCTGCATGTGCCCGTCCTCCCAGGCCGAGGTGGCGAACACGTACGTCGAGCCGTCCGCGAGGCGGGGCGTACGGCCGGAGTCGAGGCCGTAGGTGACGCGGACCGTGCCGTGCAGGTCTCCCCGGAGCACGGACACGACCTCGACGAGGTAGACGTCCTGCACGGACGCCGAGAACTCCCGGCGCTCCTCGAACGACGTCACCCGACCGGTGAACAGGTCGTCGGCGTGGGGCGCGGTGCTCGCCGCGTCGCTCGCGCGGTACCCGCGCAGCGAGCACCCGCCGTATCCCGGAGCGGTCCACGCCTGATAGCCGAACCAGCCGCCGACACCCAGCAGCCCGAGGGCTACCGTGCCCGCGGCCAGGGCGATCCTCGTCTTCTTCCGCATCATCATCCCCACGACCCACCACCCGTGACGCGCCGGACGCGCCTGTCGCGTCCGACGGATCTAGAACTGTCTCGGGGGACGGTGGTTGCGGGCACCGCTAGAGTGGGCGGCGTGAACGAAGCTGCGGTCAAGCGGAAGTTGGGCATCCCGAACTGGCGGAACCTGTCGAAGGACAAGGTGCTCAGGTTCGCGGCAGCGATGCCCGAGATGGCCACCGAGGTACGGATCAAGCTCATCGATCAGTTCCCCGCCTTCAAGGACCTGGCCAAGGCCGACATCGACGCGGTCTCCGACGCCCACAAGTCCACGATCGCCGCCAACGAGAAGAGTCAGAACCGCTTCTACCAGGCCGCGCAGGACCAGCGGGACGCCTTGCAGGCCGATCTCCGGCGGGACGACCTCAGCTGGGCACAGCGGGAGGCCCTCCACGACCGGCTCGACCGGAACGTGCAACGGGTGTCCGAGAAGGACACCGAGAGCAAGCATTTCCTGGGGCTGGGCATGAAGACGGTGGCAACCGCCGGGGTGGCCGCCGCCACTCTGGGCGTGCTGTTCGTCGGCGGGAGGATCGCCGGAGCGCGTGAGGAGCGGTCCGAGGAGTCCTCGTAGGACTCCCGGCGTTCTGCAGGTCGGTACTCACCCGTCAGGGGCGGGTCAGTACGGTGCCGTGACCGTCGCCCAGGGCGTAGGGCTTTCCGTCCAGCGCGGCCACGAAGGACGTGTTCGGGGTGACCTGGATGTCGAGGTCGGGGACCGCCGGGTCGATCCCCCGGGCTTCGTAGCCGATGCGGTGGGCGCCCAGGGCGGCGACGTGCCGCGCCGTCGCGCGACGGGTCGGTTCGTCGAGGTAGGCGAAGGTCGCGGAGTGAGTGACGACGAGCGTCGCGTCGCGAGGAGCTTCGGCGGCCAGGGTGTCCAGGGCCATTGCCGGGCCGTTCCGCAGGTCGGCGGCGACCACGCGTACACCGTGCTGGGCCGTCAGCGCGGCAGCCGCGGCGAGGCGGGCCCGGCGGGCTTCGTGCTCGGGCCAGACGAGGGTCCGGAGCCAGGCGAGGGTGTCGGGGTCGGCGGGGTCCAGGGGGTTCAGGTCGAGCCCCGCGCGCCATGCGATGTCCGGCATCGTGGCCGGGAGTTCGAGGCCCTCGCCCAGGTGGACATCGACCGTCACGGGGCTCGGGCCCGTGCATGGGTGCAGGAGGGCGGTGCCGTCGACCGCGTACGAGTACCGGTCCGGGATCAGGCACAGGCCGGCGGCCGAGCCGAGTTCGAGGAGGGCGATCGGGCCGGGGCCGGGGATCTGCCGCAGGCCCAGCAGGATCGCCGCGCAGCGAGCGGCCTCGTTGGTCTGGGTCGCGTGCGTGCGGATCGTGGCCTCGACGGCGGTCCACCGGGAGGTGAGGACCTCGCGCAGCGAGTCCGCGTCGCCCGGGAGCGCGCCGTGCAGGCGCGCTGCGGCGAACACCAGGTTCGGCTGCCGCTTGTCGCGCGGCAGCCCGGCGAGGAGGGCCAGCAGGTCCTCGTCATCGGCGAGTGTCCCGGCCCAGCGCACGAAGGTCGGGGACGATCCGGCGGCCTCCGTGGTCGCGAAGGCGCGGTAGCGGGCAGCGGTGTGCAGGGCGATGGCGGCGATCTCGTCGGTCATGGAGGGAGAGTCGTCGACCCTCGGTCGCGGCGTCGATGTTGATGGAGTCAACATGCCCCTCCGGGGACCTCTGAGGGCGCCGGCTCAGGACAGGGCCCTCGGGCGGAGGCGCAGGCCGTGCGGGTACTCCTCCAGGGCGTGCGCCATCAGGCCCGGAATGCGGGCGAGCGTGAAGACGACATCGCCCGCGTCGTCCGGGAGGTCCGCCGCGACGATCAGGCCCGCGAGCGCGATGTCGATGTTCGGGTGGAGGCTGTGCTTCCGCGCCATGGCGACGGCGAGTTCGTCGATGGCGTCCGCCGTCGCGGGGCGGACGGCCGCGACGCGGTCGAGCAGGAGGACGGCTCGGGGGTCGGGGCCGGTGTACACCTTGTGGCCGAACCCGGCGACCGGCTCCTCGGGTACGGTCCCGCTCCTCCCCCACGCCCGTAGCGCCGCCAGGGCGTGCGCGGAGGCGCCCGCCTGCGAGGGGCCGCTCATCGCGGCGAGGCCCGTGAGCAGCACCATCCACGGGTCGGCGCGGACACCGGCCGCGGCGCGCGCGGCGAGGGTCGAGGCGGTGAGTTCATGGTCGACGAGGACGCTGAGAGCGGTGTCGACGGCCGCGATGAGCGCGCCCCCGCCGGCCCGTGTTTCGGGTGCCCAGTGGCGGGCGAGGCGTTCGGCTACCGTGCCCTGCCGGAGGCCCGTCAGCGCTGCCGTGGCCACTGTGATCGCCGTTTCCGCCACGCGGCGGCAGTGGGCGGCGTCGGTACGCTCGCGCTGCTCGTCCTCGGCCGCCAGGCGCAGTACGGTCCCGCGGATCACGTCCGTGGCCCTCCCCGGAGCGGGATCCCGCGGCTGCTCGGGGGCGGTGAGCCAGAGCCTGTCGGGTGCGTTGGGCTTGTCGGGTGCGCTGGGCTCGCCGGGCATGTCCGGCTCAGACGGCTCAGACGACTCGGACGACTCGTCGCCGAGGACGTGCCGTGCCGTGCGTTCGTACCCCCACTCCGCGCAGGTCGTGACGTCCGCACCCCGGAAGGCGAGTCGCCCGGAGGCGTCCAGCCGCGTCACGTCGGACTCGATCAGGGGCGACCACGTGCCCGCCCGGGGGCGGCTGCGGGCTCTGGCGAGCTTCAGGACGTCCTCGCGGCGGAACCGGGAGACGCGCAATCCGTTGGGGTCCGCCGCGACCTCGCGGTCGATGACGCCTCGCGACACGTAGGCGTACAGCGTCGGCAGCCGCACGCCGAGGGCCGCGGCCGCCTGCTCCGAGGTCATCCACGGACCGCGTACCCCCTTGGGTGGCTTGCTCATCGCGGGCGGGGCGCGCCGAGGCCGTGGAGGAGTTGGGCGACGTGTGCTGCGGCCTCGCCGGGGTCGAGGGGCTGGTGGCCGACGAGCAGGCGGTACCAGAAGAGGCCGAAGAGCCGGTCGGTCGCCGCTTCCAGGTCGGCGGTGGGCGGGAGTTCGCCCCGGTCGACTCCGCGTGCGAGGAGGGCGAGGACGACGGCGCGGCGGGTCTCCACCCACTCGCGGAAGGCGTCGGCGAAGGCCGGGTCGAGCTGGGCCTCGGCCATGAGCCCGCGCAAGGCCCGCATGCGCAGGGCGTGCTCGGACACCCCGTAGAGGGCGGTGGTGAAGGCGGTCAGGTCGCCCGCGATGTCGCCGGTGTCGGGTTCGGGCATGCGTTGCTCGACGGTGGCGCGGTAGGCGTCCATGACGAGGACGGCCTTCGACTTCCACCAGCGGTAGATGGTGCTCTTGGCGACGTCTGCGCGGGTGGCGACGCGTTCGATGGTGACGGCCTGGTAGCCGAGTTCCTCGACGAGCTCGATCGCGGCGGCGAGGACGGCGTGGTGGGCGTCCTGGTTGCGGGTCCGTCCGCCGGTGCGGCGGGTGGGGGTTTCTCCGGTGGGCACGTACTCACGCTAGCAGTGTGCTAGCTTTAATCGAAACGCGACGGATCGTTTTGATTACGGGGAGTGGATTGATCATGAGTGAAATCGTGGTGTCGCACGGGTACGGCGCGAGCGACGACAGCGTGTGGTTCCCCTACCTGGCCAAGGAGCTGGGTGCGGCCGGGCACCGGGTCACCGTGCCGCGGCTTCCGGACACCGGCGCGCCGCGCCTTGAGCCGTGGCGCACGGCGTACGGCGAGGCGGTCCGGGCGGCCGGACCCGCCGAGTCCACCGTGCTCGTCGGGCACAGCATCGGCGCGGTGAACGTGCTGCGCTTCCTGGAGCGGCACGACCCGGCCGTGGACGGGGTGTTCGCGGGCGTCCTCCTGGTGGCCGGATCGGCGCACGAGGTCGGATACGACGCGCTCGCCGAGTTCTTCGAGGGCGGCTTCGACTGGGAGCGGATCCGGCGGGCGGCGCGGGGCTTCCGCGTCCTCCAGGCCATGGACGACCCGGTCAACCAGCCCGACCCGGCCGAGCACGTCGGCCTGTTCGTCCGGGGCCTCGGCGCGACGGCCGTCGTCACGCCGGACGGGGGCCACTTCGGGGCGACGCCGGACGACCACGTGGAGGTGCCGGAGGCCGTGCGACTGGTCACGGAGCTGCTGGACGCCTGAGCGGAGAGACGGGGCAGGGGGAGAGGGGGCGGCGGGGCGAAAAGGGGCCGCGCCGCCTCCGGTGGGGATGACACCATGCGGCGCTATGGCAGATGACAGCACCACCACCCCCTTCCAGGCAGGTCAGACGGCCCTGATCGTCCGCGTCCCGGAGGCGGAGCCGTCGGTCGGCCGATGGCGGGAACGCTGCGACCCCTCGGCCCGGGCCGGCGTTCCCGCCCACGTCACCGTGCTCTTCCCGTTCCTGAACGCGAGCGTCGTCGACGCGGGCGTCCGTACCGCCCTCGCAGAAGTCCTGGGCGGCCACCCCGCCTTCGAGCTGCGGTTCGCGCACTGCGGGCGGTTCCCGGGAGTTCTCCACCTCTCCCCCGAACCGGCCGAACCGCTGCGCCGCCTGACGGAGACCGTCGCCGCGCGCTGGCCGGAGGCTCCGCCGTACGGCGGCCGTCACGCGAACGTCGTCCCGCACCTGACGGTCGCCCTGGGACAGGAGGACGCCACCCTGGAGGAGATCGAGGCCGACCTCGCGGGGCGGCTCCCCTTCACGTGCCGTGTCTCGTCGGTCGAACTCATCGTGCACGACGGCGAGACGTGGCAGGTACGGGAGTCGTTCGCACTCGGGGAATGACCGCGCGGCGACGGGTGTCACCCGCCGGACACGCCGGCGGTCTCCCTCCGGAAATCGACCACACGGAAGCGTTGAACTCCTTCGGCGGCACGGATAGCGTCCGGCCGTTACCCGCGGTACGCGGGTGGCGTCGGCACGTGTCAGTCGGCGAGGAGTCACTCATGCGAAGAATCCGTACGGCCCTGTTAGGCGCGGCGGCCGGTCTGGCCGTAATGGTCGGCACCGCCCCGGCGGCCGGCGCGAGCACGGTCGATGCGGTCGCCGCGCTGCAGAACGGTGTCACGCTGGGCGTCAGCCGCGGGTACCCCGGCGCCATGGGCCTGATCCGCGACGGGCAGTCCACCACCTACGTCAAGGCGGGGTCCAGCACGGCGGGATCGACGCAGCCGATCGACCCGGCCGCCAAGTTCCGGATCGGCAGCAACACGAAGCTGTTCACCGCCGTCACGGTCCTTCAACTGGAGGCGGAGGGCAGGCTCTCCCTCAACGACACCCCCACGTCTACGGCAACTACGTCCGAGGCTGGAAGTGGCCGGAGCTCTGGCTCGGCTGGCAGCCCCCGATCCAGGACGCCACCAACTCCAACGTGAGCCTCTTCGGCCCCGCCGGCGCGATGGTGTCCACGCTCGACGAGCAGGCGAGGTTCCTCCAGGCCGTGTTCAGCGGGCAGTTGCTGCCCGCCGCGCAGATGGCCACCCTGCGGAGCAGCGTGCCGCTCGACGGCGCCGGCCAGCCCGGCGGCATGGGCGCCAACCACTGGACGTACGACTGCGCCTCCGGGACCAAGACGTTCTGGTCGCACGGCGGCAACGTGATCGGCTACGCCAGCCGGTGGTTCGTCAGCGAGGACGGCGGCAAGGCGGTCGTGGTCATGGGCAACGAATACCACGGAGCCAGCGACACCCAGGGCCAACTGGCGCTCCTGTACGGCGCGCGCGACGCGCTCTGCGCCATCCTCTGACGCCCAGCACGCCGGGCGCCCGCCCCACCGCCCACTCGACGGAACTCTCAGCGGAACTCGTGGACGACCTCGATCACGCCCACGATCCGCGCGTTGAAGTCGTCCAGCTCCTCGGCCGGGACCCAGCAGGACCGGATGGAAGCTGTGATGCGAATCGTCCTCGGTACGCGGCGCCGCCGCTCCGGCGGGCCTGGGACCTGGACCGTATCGGCAGCGCCTGGGGGCGGCCACGCAATTCCGCGCCCTGCCGGAAGGCTGACCGGCAGGGCGCGGAGATGCCGCCTCGCGGCGGACGGCTTGCTCAGTCGAGGCAGAACTCGTTGCCCTCGACGTCCTGCATGTTGATGCAGGACTCGTTCTCCTCGTCGGCGTACAGCGTCTTCAGGTGGGTCGCGCCCAGGGCGACGAGGCGCTCGCACTCGGCCTCCAGCGTGGTCAGGCGCTCCTGGCCCACCAGGCCCTTGCCGGCGCGGACGTCGACGTGGACGCGGTTCTTGGCGACCTTGCCCTCGGGGACGCGCTGGAAGTACAGGCGCGGGCCCGCCCCGGTGGGGTCACTGCACGCGAACCAGGCGCCGCGCTCCTCGGGCGCCAGCGTGGCGTTGTACGCGTCCCAGGAGTCGAAGCCCTCGGGCGGCTCGGGTGCTACGTAGCCCAGCACCTCGCACCAGAAGCGCGCGACGCGCTCCGGGTCGGCGCAGTCGAAGGTGATCTGGACTTCCTTGATCGTTGCCATTCGGCCAACGTAGCAGCGCGCGTTCGCCCGCTCATCTTCTTTTTCGGCCGGGGGTATGTCGGCTCGTTCAGAGGCGCAGGAGTCCGGCCGCCGTCGGGCGGAAGCCGCACTGGGCGTAGAAGGACTCCAGGTGCGGCTCGTAGTCGACGTGCAGCCATTCGGCTCCGAGGGCCCTCGCCTCGGCGGTGGCCGCGTTCACCAGGCGGATCCCGAGGCCCTGTCGGCGTGCGTCCGGGTGGACGGTGGTGTCGAGGACGAAGGCGTGCGCGCCGCCGTCGCCGACGACGTTGACGAAGCCGACCAGTCGGTCTCCTCGGTGCGCCGCGATCCACGTCAGGCTGCGGGCCAGCTGCGGCGCGAAGGAGGTCGGCCGGTGGCCCGGCCACGAGGCGGTGAACAGGTCGTTGAGGTCGGCGTCCGTGAGGTCGGGGCGTGCCGTCAGTGTCTCGTCGTCGTCGTCGCGCGACGCGTCCGTGGTGGTCATGCCCGGAAGGCTGCCTTGTCTCCGCACCGCACCGCCAGGGGAATTCCCCTTGCCGACGGGCGCGGGGGCTCCTACCGTCGATCGGCCCGCACTGCTCCCGGACCCGGAGGACGTCGATGTCCGTTCGCACCGCCACCGCCGCCGACGCCGGTTTCCTCCGGCGCATCCTGCTGGAGGCGTACAACTGGACCGGCGAGCAACGGTTCACCGCCGAAAGGCTCGACAGCGAACCGCAGGCCTCGCGGTACGTCGTGGGGTGGCCCCGCACGGGCGACTTCGGGGTCGTCGTGGAGAGCGAGGACGGCGAGCCGATCGGCGCGGCGTGGGCGCGGTGTCTTTCCGAGAGCGAGCCGGGGTACGGCTTCGTCGCAGCGGACGTTCCCGAGCTGACCGTCGGCCTGCTGCCCGGGCATCGTGGCCGCGGACTCGGCCGGGTCCTGATGGAGGCCTTGATCCGGGCCGCCGCCGAGGGGCCGTCCCCGGTCGCTCGGCTGAGTCTGAGCGTCGAGGACGGCAACCCCGCCGTCCGCCTCTACACCGCCCTCGGCTTCACCCGGGTCGGGCGGTGCGGCGACGCGGACACGATGGTTCTGGACGTGACCCCCCGGCAGGTCATTGGGTGATCATTTCCCAGCCCTTCCGCGCCATGACCGCTGCCGCTCCGAAGGAGATCGGGTCGTCCAAGCAGCCGGCGCAGAGGGTGGCGAAGTCCTCGGCGACGGTGCCCACTGTCAGGACGGCCGCGGTGACGATGAGGGCGGTTCCCCCCACGACCAGTCCCACGGTCTCCGACGTGGGACGTTCCGCCTTCCGGTCCGGTACGGCCACGGGGACCGGGACCTCCTTCGGTTTGCGCTGGGTCAGTTCGTAGGTGATGGTTCCCGAGCCCGGGAACTTGGCCGACGACTCGACCTCGACGGTGGTGTTGGGCATGGTGCGCGACGGCGCCGCCATGGGAGCGATGTCGTAGCCCGCCACCACCTCGCGCATGTCGCCCTTCGCCCGCAGTTCGGCCGTGAGGCCGGCGACGTACCACGCCACCTCCTTCGGGCCGTCGGCCTCCGCCTGGCCGCCCTTGTGCTTGACGTCCCAGACGTAGACGATCTTGTCGGTCCACAGGATGAGGTCGGCTCGGCCACCGATCGACTTGATGACGTTCTTCGGGTTGAGACCGCCCACCTGTGACTGGAGGTGCATCGTGACCAGGCCGCGGCCCGCGAGTTGCGACGCCGCCATCGTGATCGCCTGGTCGTGGTGGAGCGTGTACGTCTCCCGGAGGAACGACCCCACGTTGAAGGGGGTGTTGGGCTCGCGGCCGTCCGCGTCCGTGTAGCGCAGGGGGTTCTGGTACGCGTAGCCGTACAGCTGCAGGTTGGACGGCTTGTGGACGCCTTCGTTCGGGCCGCTGTCGAAGTACTTGCCCAGGGCCGGGTCGGTGGACTGCCACATTCCGCCGCGCGCGTCGTAGTAGCGCGCCCCGTGGTATGTGTACCCGGTCTCCTGGTCGAGCTCCTTGCCCGTGAAGCCGTAGGGGTCCTTGTTCCCCGGGTGTTCGTCAACCCAGGGCTCGCCCGACGGGAAGTAGTCCAGGTGCTCGGCGAGGCGGCCGTCGGCGTCCGAGCCGAAGTTCGAGGACCCCAGGTGGTCGCCGTGGAAGAAGAACTGGTCCTTCTCGTAGGCCTCGCCGGGCTTCGACGTCTTGGTGGCGATGCGGACGCCGCCCGCGAACACGTGCTTGAACTCGGCGGGGGCGCGGGCCGTGTAGTACTGGTTCGGGTAGAACGTGACCTGGGCGCCGTCCTTGACCAGGCGGGTGCCCTGGTCGTCGTAGAGGAAACGGACCGTCGGCGGCTTGCCGGGCCTGGTGCAGGCGGACGGGTCCTGCGGCTGCGTCTCGTTCCTCGACGTGTCGTGGACGCAGGCGAGGCGGTTCTCCTCGTCCCAGATCTGCTGGCGGCGCGGCTTGCCCGGCACGGCGGTGACGCTGTCGATCAGGTTGCCGTTGGCGTCGTAGGAGAGCGTCGAGCGACCGATCGCGGAAGGGGCGTGCGGGCGCGTCGACGCGTAGCCGTACGCGTGCTGGTACGTGGTGGGGTGCTGGATCTGTTCGTGGACGTCGCCCACCACGATGCGGTGGTCCTGGTCCTTCTCGGTGATGTTGCCGATCGTGTCGTACGAGGTGGAGTACGTGTAGCGGTCGGTCTTGTTGGCCGTGAATTGGAACGAGCCCTTGGCGGCGGTGAGCCGGTTCAGGTTGTCGTAGGTGTAGGTGTGCTCGGTCGGGCCGCCGAGCTTCGGTGCCTCCTGCGGAAGCTCGGTGTTGTTCTTCTGGGTGGCGAGGTTGCCGTTGGCGTCGTACGTGTACGCCAGGTTCTGGAAGACGGAGCCCGTCGGCAGGGTGGACGTGAGGCTGGCCATGCGGCGGTCCTCGGCGCCGTACGTGAACGTGGTGCGCGTGCCGTTGCCGAGCTGGAGGGTGTCCCGGTCGCCGAACTTGTCGTACGTGAGCGAGCGGAGGTACGTGTAGTCGTAGTTCTTCTTGGTGCCCACGGCCGCGGCGATGCGACCGCCGCTGTCGTACGTGTAGGAGAGCAGCTCGCCGTCCGGGTAGGTGAGGGTGAGCATGCGGCCCAGGGCGTCGTAGCGGTAGGCCGTGCCGAAGGTGCGCACCTGAGGCCCGGGGCCGGGCAGGGTGCGGATCTCCTCGGTGACCTCGCCGAGGGGACCGTAACGGCGGGTCAGGTCGCCGCCGGCGTCCTCGATCCTGGTGACCCGGCCCGCGGCGTTGTACTTGGCGCCGGGGGCTCCGTACGTGTAGCGGACGTCGTTGTGGGTGAAGACGGGGTGGTGGATCTCGGTGACGCGGTCGTAGTCGTACGTGTAGGTGAGGGCCTGGTCCTTGGCGGCGAGGTTGGCGGTCCGGAGCCGGACGACGTTGCCCGCCGGGTCGTAGTCGGTGACGGTGCGGCCGGCGTCGGGTGAGTCGACGACGGTGCGGCGGCCGAGGTTGTCGTAGGCAGAGGTGGTGACGTTGTTCCGGTCGTCGGTGACCTTGGTGACCGAGCCGAGCGGGTCGTAGGCGTAGCTGGTCCAGATCGGTGCGTCGCCGGTCTTGGCGCCGGGTCCGCGAATGCCCGTCTGCTGTTGCCGGACGTCGCTGTAGGAGGCGGTGGGGTTGCCCTTGGCGTCGGTGGAGACGGTCTCGAACCGGGTGGTGCCGTCGCGGTCCTCGCCGAAGCCGTACGCCACGGAGGTCGTGGTCCCGTCCGGGAGTTCGGTGCGCAGGGGGCGGTCGAGGACGTCGTGGGTGACGGTCGCCGGCCGGACGGTGTCGAGGGTCTTGTTGAAGGCGGTGTTGGCCTCGCCCTTGGGTTCGGTGACGGGGTAGTACTGGGCGACCGAGCGGCCGAGGGCGTCGAAGACGGTGCGGCCGGTGACGGTCATGACGTCCTGGCCGCCGACGGTGGCGTCCTTCTTGGTCTGGACGATGCGGCCGAGTCCGTCGGAGAAGCCGATGGTGTCGATCGTGTCGTCCCTGGCCCGGCCGGTGGCGTCCCGGTCGAGGTGGCGGGTGATCGCGTACGGCACGGGGGCTTCGGGGTGGTAGGCGAAGGCGATCGTGGGGCGGCCGCCGCCCTGCTCGTGGGGTCCGGTGACGGTGGTGAGGCGGCCGATCTCGTCGTAGGTGGAGCTGGTCGTCTGGTTGTTGATGTCCGTGGACTCGGTCTGGAGGCCGTAGCGCGGGTCGTACGCGGCGGTCGAGCGGTAGCCGTGGCTGTCCTCGATGGAGGTGGCGTGCGTGCCGGTCTCGGCGTCGTAGGTGTAGGTGCGCCGGTAGCGCTGGCCCCGGTGGTTCTCGGGCGAGGTGATCGTCTCGAGGGTGCCGTCGGGATAGTAGGTGAGGTCGGTGACGGCGGTCGTGCCGTCGTCGAGCTGGGCGGTGTGGCGGGTGACCTCGCCGTCGGCGCAGTCGACGTCGGCGACGCGCGAGCGCATCAGGCGTCCGCCGCCGCGGACCTCGACGGTGCTGCCGATGCCCACGATGTGGGTGTCGGTGCAGCTGGTGTAGCCGGTCCTGGTCTCGACGTCGTCGGCGGCGCCGGGTTCGCCGTAGTCCACCTTGCGCGTGAGGTTGCCGAGATCGTCGTAGGTCATCTCGGTGGACGTGGTCTTGCCCGGGGTGGTGCCGCCCCGGCCGTCGTACCAGCGGGCTTCGGTGCGCTCCAGTTCCGGGGCGACGGAGCCGGGGACGACGTCCCGGAGGGCGTACGTGTTGACGGTCTCGGTGAAGAGGGCGCCGCCGGCGTCCGTGACGGCCTCGCGAGTGAGGAGTCCGCGGGTGGTGTGGCTGTGGGTGCTGTACTCGCGGACGGTGGACCGGTAGGGCTTGGCGTCCTCGGCGAGCTCGGTGCTGGTGACGGTGCCGTAGCCGAGGAACTCGCGCTCCAGGCGGTCGTACTTCCCCTTCTCGTACGTGAAGGAGTGCGCCTGGGTGTCGGGGCCGTCGCCGGGCAGGTTGTCGTGGACGCGGGTGCCGGAGAGGAGCCAGCGGGAGCCGGGCTGGTCGTAGGTGTTGCCGTCGCGCTGGTACGTCAGCTCGACGCGCGCGCCGAGGGGCCGGGTGACGTTCTTGAGGAGGTTGGTGCGGCCGGTGCGGTTGGCGGCGACGACGAGTTCGTCGTCCTCGTCGGAGGAGAGGTGGTCGGCGAGGCCGTCGCCGTCGATGTCGCGGATCATCTGCTGGGCGCGGGCGGCGCCGGTGGAGAGGTTGACGCCGGGGTTGATGATGATGCAGCCGGCGATGAAGCAGATGGGGACGGTGAAGTAGACGCCGCCGCCGAGCTGGGCGTTGACGTCGGCGTTGATGCCGTCGAGGCTGCCGCGGAAGGGGACGGCGGGGGCGAAGCCGGAGCCGGTGTTGAGGGCGACCGTGACGGGGTTGCCCTCGTGGACGCGGTCGACGCGGCCGTCTCCGTTGACGTCGGCGAGGGAGTCCTTCGTGGAGGTGGTCTGCTGGTGGAAGGAGCCGCCGCCGCCGAAGCCGTAGAAGTCGGTGCTGAAGCCGATGCTGAGGCCCATGGTGGTGCCGCTGCCCGCGTTGAGCTTGCCGCCGGGCCAGGGTTCGGGGGCGGCGAAGCGGTAGCCGAGGTTGAGGGCGACGCGGCCGTCCTCGTAGGCGCGGTCGGGGAGGGTGTCTCCGTTGATGTCGAGCAGGTCGTACGAGGTGTCGGCGGTGTTGCCGCCGTACTCGCCGCCGAAGCCGAAGGGCGGCATGTCGTCGCCGGACGAGGAGGTGGTGGAGCTGCCGTGGGCGGGTGGTGCGGCGTGGCCGCGGCCGGTGGCGATGGTGCGGGCGGCGCTGCCCGCGTTGGCGTTGCCGCTGCGGGTCTCGGTGGAGCGGATGGCGTCGTCGGGGACGGAGCCGCGGGTGGCGCCGAGGACGCCGGTCGGGTCGGTGTACTGGACGCCGCCGGAGCCGACGACGTCGGGGAAGCCGTCGCCGTTCATGTCGAGGTAGTCGGTCTCGCCGCTGGACGTGCCGGTGGCGAGGCTGCCTCCGAGGCTTCCCACGCCGCCGCCGATGCCGCCGGTGAGGGAGAGCTGCCAGGAGTGGGACATGCGGGGCACGGCGTACGCGGAGGCGAGGGAGTCGGCGGTGGGCAGGCCGATGGTCTGGCCGCCGAAGCGGGAGCTGGAGGCCGTGCCCGGTGCGGCCCAGGTGTACTCCCCCGAGCCCCAGCGGTGGTGTTCGGGGTTGGGGGCGAAGGGGACGGCGGCGGGCGGGGTGATCTTCGGGTTCTTCTCGAAGGCCGGGCGGTCGCGTTCGACGTCGACGTCCTCGGGGAGGCTCTCCTTCATCTTCTGGGCGGTGAGCTCGGACTGCTTGATGGGCTGGGTGGCGCGGTCCCGGTTGCCGTTGTAGCCGATGGTGGACCAGCCGCGGTACTGGCGGGCGAAGACGTCCTCGGTGGACGGGGCCTGCACGGTGGCGGGGACGAGTCCGCCGCCGCCGACGGAGACCTTGGCGCTCGTGATCCTCGCGGCCAGTTCGGCCGTGGGCGCGGTGATGTCGACGTACAGGGGTTCGCCGGCCGGGGCGGAGACCTGGACGGAGGGTGTGTCGCCGATGTCGAAGAACCGCTTGGCGAGGAGTCCGTTCTTCTTCTTGACGGTGAGCACGAGCCGTCCGGTGGCGACCGGGTTCGTCGTGACGTGCGCGGTGACGGCGAAGGTGCCGCTGCCCGGCGCGGCCACCGGCCGCTGCACGCCGCCGGGTCCCGAGGGCACGTAGGTGTCGATGTCGTACGGCGGGCGGAACTCGAGCGGCCGGTCCGCCGCGACCTTCCGGATGCCCTCGGCCGTCGTGTAGCGGGCGAGCGGGGTCCATTCCAGGGCGGTGACGTCGACGGGCGAGTCGACGAGGATCCGCCACTGGAGCTTCTGGCCCTTGGTGGCCTGGATCGTGACGTCGGCCGGGAAAGTGCCGGTCTCGGCGGCGCGGATGGTCTTCTCGAAGACCGTCGTGCCGGCCTGGGTGATGCGGACGGTGACGTCGTCGCTGGTCGCGGCCGTCTTCCGGACGTCTCCGCTCAGGTGCAGGGTGCCGGCCACCGGCGACTCGGCGGTGATGGCCCGGCCGGCGAGGGTGAAGTCCTCGGACGCGGTGTACGAGTGCAGGGGCAGCCCGCTCGCGTCGGTCGCCTGGAATCCGGCGTAGGCGACGGTCGGGTCCCAGGCGACCTCGTCCCCGGCGCCGTCGAGGACGGAGCCGACCCGGAAGTACAGCCGGTCGCCGCGCCTGACGGTGACGGCGTCGACGCCCTCCGGGGTGTACGCGGTGTGGTCGCCGTCCTCGATGCGCCGGGTCCACAGCTCGGTGTCCTCGTGCTGCACGGCGACCCGGACGCCGTCGGGATGGGCGAAGTCCGCCTGGACGGTCGTCTTCTTCAGGGCGACGGTGCCGGTGACGCGGACGATGCCGTCGTAGGGCGCCGTCCAGCGGCGGACGGTGTCCACCAGCGGGGAGGAGTCGATGCGCCGCTCGCGCTCGGCGTCGAGGTCGGGCAGGAGTTTTCCGGTGTCGACCTGTCCGGCGCCGATCGGCACCGGGGTCTGTGCGGCGGAGCCGTACGTGACGCCGCCGTCGTCGTCGACGCGGCCGAAGCGGACGGAGGAGCCGTCGACGAGGTCGATCACGCCGTCGGCGTTGACGTCGCTGAAGTAGCGTCGGGTGGTGGAGACGGTGTCGACGTAGTCCAGCTGTGCCGACGCCACGCCGAGGAAGCCCTCGATCCCGACGGTCAGGGAGTTGGCGGTCTCGCTGAGGATGCCCGGCAGGTTGCGCAGGGGGGCGGTGGTGTCCGCGAACCGGGGCTGGCCGCCGGGGCGGGAGAGGTTCTTGCGGAAGACGAAGTCGTCACCGTCCTCGAACACCTTGTCGGGGAGGCTGTCGCCGTCGACGTCGACGAGGGAGAGCATGCCCTCGTCACCGGTACTGCTGAAGCCCGCCTTGACGCCGGCCGAGCTGCTCTTCGAGGGGCTCACGCCGTAGCCGACGTACAGGTGGCCGCCGATGGTCTTCGAGGTGTTGCCGTGCAGGGCGCCGGCCTCGCCCGAGCCGGGGTTCACGGTGTTGACGACGCTGTTGCGGACGTCGTCGTCGGGCGAGGTCCAGTTGACCCGGGCGAAGGCCTCGTAGGCGCCGTTCGCGTCGCGGATGTCGTCGAAGTACTCGAAGGTGTGCCGGTTGAACTCCTTGCCGTCCGCGCCGGACTGGGCGATCGACGTGAGCAGCGTCTTGTGGAACGCGCCGGTGGTGTAGCCGAGGGTGTAGGTGCGGATCGGGCGGTCCTGGAAGCGGACCTCGACGCGGCGCAGGAGGTCGGCGGTGACCCGCTTGAAGCCGCCGCGGGCGTCGATCGACACGTCGGGGCGCCGGGGCTCGCCGAGGTCCCGGTCGCGGACGAAGGTGACGGTGTAGGGCCCGGCGGTGTCGCCGCGCCCGGTGTACGCGATCCGCTTGACGTACAGGGCGCGGCCGGGGACGGTGCCGCCCGCGACGCCGGGGTCCTGGACGAGGGCGTAGTCGTAGCGCACGGTGTTGCCGTGCGGGTCGCGGACTTCGCGCAGGCCCCAGGAGAAGACGTTGCCGGCGTCGTCGGCGAGCGTGGCGCCCTCGCCTCCGTACCGGAAGCGCGTGCCGGTCTTGTCGGTGACCGTCCAGGCGTAGGTGGACGGGGAGTCGCCGGTCCTGACGATGCGTTCGAAGCCGCCTTCCACGCGCGGGTGGAAGACCTTGTCGCCGGTGCTCCGGGGGCCGGGGGTGCCCCGGTGGGCGACGGGGGCGAGCTCCTCGCCGCCGAGGACGTACGTCTCGGTCTCGCGGTCCTTGTCGTAGCGCGGCACGCCCCAGCGGGTGTCGACGGAGAGGGAGGGGACGGACAGGTCCCAGCCCGTGCCGAGCCAGGTCTCGGCGGCCGAGGAGGCGTAGGCCACGGAGAGGGACGGCGCCAGGCCGGCGCGGCCCGGGGGCAGTTCGAGGGGGTACGCGAGCCGGGCGTCGCCCTGGTTGTTGGCGGTGGGCGCGGCGATCTGGTTGACGCCCGAGACGGGCGAGGCGGCCTGGATGTTCTTGATCTGGTTGGGGTCGGAGGAGACCTGGTCGGGGGCCTCGGGGGTGGTGACGACCGCGTTGACCATGTCGGTGAAGTGGTCGGTGCGCGAGACGACGACGTGCTTGGTCTCGTCCACGCCGATCCGGTCGAGGGCGCGCCAGCAGGTGCCCGCCTCGTCGAAGTAGAAGGTCCGGACGTCGGCCGGGGTGTGTCCCGATGCCTTGAGTTCCGCGGGGTCGTACGGGAGGGAGACGGTGATGCCGGTCTCGAAGGTGTGCGGGGTGGGGGTGAAGCGGTAGCCGACGGGTCCCTTGGTGACGTTGTCCATGCCCGCGCCGAGCCCGGGCAGGGAGGTGCCGTCGAGGGGCTGGACGCCCACCTGGGTGGGTTCTGACACGGCGTCGGGTGCGAGGGTCACCTCGGCGCCGTCGCGGGCGACGCGCTTGGTCACGCCCGTGGCCGGGGTGACCCACGTCGTCGAGGCGCGTGTCGCGGACGGGCCCTTCGCCCGGGCCCGGGTCCCGGGCACGCAGCGGCCGAGCGCGGGCGCCGGCGCGGACGCAGCGACGGGTCCGAGGCGGCCGGAAAGGTCCGCGCGGGCCGCGATCGTGTCGCTCGCCGAGACCATGGAGACGGGCAGCGCGAGGGCCAGCACGAGCGCCGGCCCCCGGCTGAGTGTCCGGGTGGACCACGGAATCCGGAATGCCCAGCGCCGACCGCGTACACCACCGGTCATCAGCCTCGCCCCGACCCTTCACGCGCACGACGAACGAAAACGGAATACGTACGATAAGCCCCTGAACATCCCCATCGTCCTCGTGGACTTCTCGCAAGAGAAGCCGCAAATGAGACAGTTGACAAGGGAGTTGTGGAGCCCGTCCGTTCACTCGATCGTGCGGTTTTGGCGGGGTGATCATGGGCCACTCAGGGGCCAAACGGAGTCTCCGGCACCCGTCCGAAACAGCTTTCGGTTCGCGGCGTGGCGCGGCGCGCTTGACCGGTTCCGATCCTTCGCTCCGTCAGACCGCTACTTCCACTCGTAGATCCTGGCCGTGGCCTTGCCGCTCTCCTCCACGTGGAACTCGAAGACACCCGCGATCCCCGTCAGGCGGGCGAAGCGCGTCGACGCCGTCTCGAAGAAGATCGCGCCGCGCCAGTCGATGGCGCCGGTCTCGTCGAAGCGACCGACGCCCGAGCCGTGCCAGGTGACGGTCTCGCCGTCCTTGGCCATGAGCACACCCTGGCCCTCGCCGAAGAGCGTGCCGTCGGGCCGCGTGGCCGACTCGTACGTGCCCATGTCCTTGACCTCGACGCCCAGCAGGGTGCCGGCCGCCTGGAAGGACGCCTCGAGGACGGCGTGGCCGCCTTCCGCCGAGAGCACCCGGATGCCGGTGGTCTCGCCCAGTTCCTCGCCGATCAGGTCGCCCAGCATGATGGGACTCCTTTCCGAGCCGCCCCCGGAAGGTTCCCCTCCCTCCGGACTACGCCGGGTGATGGGGGCTGTCAAACGGAGCGGATCCGAAACCGGTCGGGGACGGATCGGAGCTGGACCGGCCTCCATACGGAGACTTTATTTCTAAGCTGCTTAGTATCTACGAAACCACTGAGCAGAAGGAGCACCGTCGTGGCCACCCACCGCCGCCCGAAGCAGCCCGGTCCGCGTCGCGCGAGCGTCCTGACCGCCACCGCCGCGGCGGCCGCGACCGTCTCCCTCGGGGCCTCCTCCGCCTCCGCCGACCCGCTCCCCGACCCCACCAAGAAGGGCGTCCAGGCCCAGGTGGACCGGCTGTACGAGCAGGCGACCCAGGCCACCGAGAAGTTCAACGGCGCCACCGAGAAGGCCGGCGCCCTCAAGCGGGAGGTGGCGGCGCTCCAGGACTCCGCCGCCCGCAAGCAGGCCCAGCTGAACGCGCTCCGCGACCGCATCGGCACGGTGGCCACCGGCCAGTACCGCGCGGGCGGGCTCGACCCGGCCCTCCAGCTGTTCCTGTCCGAGGACCCCGACACGTACCTCGACAGGGCGACCGCGCTCGACCGCGCCGGCGACCGGCAGACAGCCGTGCTCCAGCAGTTCCTCTCCCAGCAGCGGGCGCTCGGCCAGCAGCGCGCGGAGGCGGCGGGGAAGCTCCGCGACCTCGACGCCGTACAGAAGGAGTCGGGGCGGCGGAAGGAGGAGATCCAGGGCAAGCTGCGCGAGGCCCGGCGCCTCCTCAACACCCTCTCGGCCAAGGAGCGCGCGCGGATCGCCGAGACCGAGGCCCGCGCCAACCGGGCGAGCGCCCGCGTCGAGCTCGGCAGCCAGCCGAGCGCCTCGGGCCGGGCCGCCGCCGCCTTCGCCGCCGCGCGGAGCCGGGTGGGACTGCCGTACGTGTGGGGCGCGAGCGGCCCGGGCTCCTTCGACTGCTCGGGACTCACCTCCTGGGCTTTCCGGCAGGCCGACGTCTCGATACCCCGCACCTCCCAGGCGCAGGCGAGCGCCGGGACGCGCGTCAACTCCCTCGGCGACCTCAGGCCGGGCGACCTCGTCATCATGCGCACCGACCTCAGCCACGTCGGCTTCTACGCCGGGAACGGGCAGATCCTGCACTCCCCCAAGCCGGGGGCCCAGGTGCGGTACGAGTCCATCGCCCGCAGCGGCATGCCCTTCATGTGGGGCGTCCGCATCGGCTGACCAGGGCCCCGTCCGGCACCGCCGACGGCGTCCGGGCCGCTCTACTATGGCTGCGGACCGCGGAACGGTGAACTGGGAAGAGGAACGGGCCATGCGTCGGCTGGGCGAGCTCGAGGCGGAGATCATGGACCGCTTCTGGAAGTGGGACCGCCCCGCGACGGTGCGCGAGGTCGTGGACGACATCAACCGGCACCGCGAGGTCGCCTACACGACGGTCACCACGGTGACGAGCATCCTCTTCCACAAGGGCCATCTGACGCGCGAGCGCGAGGGCCGGGTCTGGCTGTACCGCGCCTCCGCCTCCCGCGAGGCGTACTCGGCCGCGCTGATGGAGGACGGCCTCGGGGCCAGTGAGGACCGCGAGGGCGCGCTCGTCCGGTTCGTGGAGAACCTGGACCCCGAGGAGGTCGAGGCGCTCCGGAAGGCTCTGAAGACCGTGGGACGGCGGACCCGGCCGTGAACGCGGCGCCCGCTCTTCTCGGGTACGCGGCCGTCGTCGGCGCGGTGGCCCCGCACGTCCTGGTGCGCAGCGCCTGGCCGCACCGGGCGCCGGGCCTCGGGGTGGCCCTGTGGCTGGCCCTGATCGTGTCGTTCGTGCTCACGGTGGTGCTCGCGGTCGCCCAACTCGCCTCGGTCGACGGGCACGTGCATGCCGGACTGGCGGGTCTCGGGGAGCTGCTGCACGCGTGCGGAGTCGGGATCGGGGCCGGCATCGACCTCGGCGACGTCCTGCGGCCCGTGTCGAGCGTGACCGGCCTCGACCTCGCCACCTCCCTTCTGCCGCTCGGGGCGCTCGCCGCGTTCCTCGGCGCCTTCGCCCTGCGGCTCCTCCGCGGCGGGGCGCTGCGGGCACGGCACCGGGACCGGCTCGACAAGGTCGGGGTCCGCTCCGCGCGCCTCGGGGCGACCGTCCTTCCGCACGAGGCGCCCGCCGCGTACTGCCTCCCCGGCTTCCGGCCGCGTGTCGTCGTGAGCGACGGCGCCGTGCGGCTGCTCACGCCCGGGCAGCTCGGGGCCGTCCTCGCCCACGAGCGCGCGCACGTCGCCGGACGTCACCACCTGCTGCTCGCGGCCGCGCGGGCCTTCTCCGCCGTCGTCCCGTGGCTGCCGCTGGCGCGTCGCGCGCGGGAGCAGATGCCCGTGCTCGTCGAGATGCTCGCGGACGACCGCGCGCTGCGGAGCCACCGGCGCGAGGAACTCGCGACGGCGATGTACGAGCTGGCCGCCGGCCGGGCCCCGAAGGGGGCGCTCGCGGCGCACGGCGGTGCCGGCCGTCCGGGCACGACCCCGCCTGCTGCCACGTCGCCGTCGACCGCGCTGCTGCGCGTGAAACGCCTGCTCCGCGCGCTCCCGGCCCCGCACCCGGCGCTCCGCGGCGCGGCGGCGGCCGTCGCCTTCGCCGTACCGCTGCTGCCGCTCGCGGTCGCCTGCCCGCCCGGGGGCTGAGCCGCACCCACCGCCCGAGCCCCGGAAAAACCGCTCGCGCCCGCGCGGTCCCGCGGGTTAGCGTCCGTCCCATGAGTTCCGTCATCCAGAACTGGCACGCCACCCGCATCCGGTCGGCCCGCTGACCTTCGTGTCGGCCCGTCGGCGTGCGTCACCGCCGCCGGCGTCTCCGGCATGGGGTCCAGGGCCTTTCCGGCGCGACTTCCTACGCGAACCCGGACAGGCCCTCGCGTTCACCACGCCCTTTCCCCTCCGGATGACGAGGATCCTCACCATGCGCGCATTCCCGCGCCCCACGTTCGCGTTCGTTCACGGCGGCTCCAGCAACGCCCGGGCTTGGGGCCCGTTGCAGAACGCGCTGGCCCGGCTGGGCCACCGTTCGTACGCCTTCGACCTCCCCGGCCACGGCGACCGCGCCGACTCCCCCGCCGCGTACTACCGGCAGCCGCAAGACCTCGCGGCGCTCGCCGCCGCCCCCTCCCCGATGCGGGACGTGACCCTCCAGGACAACGTCCGTCACGTGGTCGACACCCTGCGCGGGCTCGCCGCGCGCGGGCCGGTCGTCCTGGTCGGCAACAGCCTCGGCGGGCTGACGGTCACCGCCGTCGCCAACGCCGTCCCCGGCCTCCTCGACCGCGTGGTCTACCTCTCCGCGCTCTGCATCGCCGATCCGGCGATGCTCACGGAGCCGTGGGACGTGGCCGACGACAACCTCCTCGACGCGGCGGCGGCCCGGATCGCCGTGCCGGGCGTGCCCGGTCCCGGGGTCGTCCGGCTGAACTGGCGCTCCGCCCACGCCGACCCCGCGCTCTTCGCCCAGCTGAAGGAGGCGGTCATGGCGGACTCCACCGATCACCAGTTCCGGCTGCTGCTCGACTCCCTCGACCCGGACGAGAACCACGCGGTCCTGGAGCCCGGGGCCGTGATCGACGCCGACGCCTGGGGCCGTGTCCCGCACACGTACGTCCGTCTCTCCCAGGACCGCAGCAACACCCCGGCCGTCCAGGACCACATGATCCGCGCGGCGGACGCGCTGACCCCGGACAACCCGTTCGACGTGCACACCCTGGCGACCTCCCACGTCGGCTACTTCAGCCGCCCGGAGCCGTTCGCCCGGCTGCTCGACGACCTCGTCCGGTGAGGCCGGTAGGTTCGACGTAAATCGAACGTCGATGCGGCGGCAGCGCCGTGAAGTGGGTGTGGCGTGTTCGTCATCGCGCGTGAGGAGTCCTTCGACCCGGACGAGATGCTCCGGCTCTACTCGGCCGTCGCGTGGGAGGGGTACACCTCCGACGTCGACCGGCTCGTGCGCGGGCTGCGCAACTCGCATCTCGTCCTCACGGCGCGGGACGGTTCGGGGGCCCTGCTCGGGCTGGCCCGGACCGTCTCCGACGACGAGCACATCTGTTACGTCCAGGACGTCGTCGTCGACCCGGCCCATCACCGCCAGGGGGTGGGCCGGGCGCTCGTCGAGGAGCTCACGCGGCGCTACGCGCACTGCCGTTTCTTCCTGCTCTCCACCGATCACGCGGACTCCCCCGAGGGCGAGCGGAACCACGCGTTCTACCGGAGCCTGGGCTTCCTCTCGTACGAGGAGAAGCGGATGGCCGGCTTCGGCCTGCCGCGGCACCGGCCGGACCTTCGGGAGCAGGGTCACGGGGGCGCGGGGGCCTGAGGAAATCGGCCGGATTGGCGGCTTTTCAACAGACTGCGGAAGAAACCGAGTTGGCGATCTTGATGCCCAACTCCCCATTCCGGAGGGCCTGATTCTGGAGTCTCCACAGGTCGCGGGGCAAGTTCCGGTGATCTTGGGCGAGTTGGGAGCCTCCCTCGACGCCTCTCCGTCTTCAAAGGTTGCCCACAAGTTCCGTACATCTGCCCTCAAGAGGGGTCCCCATGGTCTAGATTGACCGTGCTTCACATGATCGGACACGAGCCGACAAATGATGCTCTTCTGGACGAGAGATCAGTGCGGCGCGGGAGGCGGGGGCCTCCCGAGGGGAGGAGTGGCGCGGGAGGCGGATCCTCCTGAGGGGGAGGAACCGTGTCAAGCGATCACGTCGGGTTTTCTGACGCCCTGGGGGGGCTGTGCAGCAGCGGGAATTGATCAGCCCGTTTCCTACGACTCGCGAGCGGGTGGACGACAGGGCGGCAGTCGCCCGTCACCCGATCGCCTGGGAGCAGCGCTACCGCCGTGCGGTGATCGTCAGCGACACCGCCGCCACGGCCTTCGTCGTGGCGACGATAGGCGGCTTCTTCGGCGCCCGTGACGCGGCGAACTGGCACGAGAAGTGGCGCATCCTCGCCTTCGGCACCGAGCTGCTCGTGCTCGGCGCGCTCGCGGTGGGCAGGGCGTGGGCACCGGCGGTGCTCGGCCAGGGCGCCGAGGAGTTCCGCCGGCTCGGACGTGCGCTGTTCACGGCCGCCGTCGTCCTGGCGCTCGGCGGGATAGCGCTCAGCTCGAACAACATCAAGCTCTGGATATTCGTCGCGGTGCCGGCCATCGCGCTCGTGACCATGACGGAGCGGTACCTGCTCCGCCTGTGGCTGCACAAGCAGCGGAACGAAGGCCGGTGTCTGCGTCCGGTGCTGGCCGCCGGGAGCCCCGCGACCGTACGCGATCTGATCGCCAGGACCCGCAGGTTCCCGCACCTCGGCTGGCGCGTGGAGGCGGTGTGCACGGCGGAGACCGCCGGGCGCGACGGCGGCCACGGCGACGCAGGTCACGTCGACCGGGGCCACCTCGACGGAGTGCCGGTCGTGGGGCAGTTGACCGACGTCGCCGGACACGTCCGCCGCGACGGCTACCGGGTCGTCGCCATCACGCCCGACCCGCACTGGTCGCCCGACCGGCTCCAGCGACTCGCCTGGAACCTGGAGGGCAGCGACGCCGAGATGATCGTGGCGCCGGTGCTCATGGAGGTGGCCGGGCCGCGGCTGCACATCGACGCGGTGCTCGGCATACCGCTGCTGCGGGTCAGCATGCCGACGTTCACCGGTGGCCGCCGCGCGGTCAAGGGGATCGTCGACCGGCTGGGCGCGGCCCTGCTGCTCCTGCTGCTCACGCCGCTGATGCTCTGCGTCGCGCTGCTCGTCCTCGTCGACAGCCGGGGCGGGGCGGTCTACCGCCAGCGCCGGGTCGGCAAGGACGGCCAGGAGTTCACCATCCTCAAGTTCCGCACGATGGTGGTCGGGGCCGACCGGGCGCGCGACGAACTCGCCGAACTCAACGAGGGCGCGGGGCTGTTGTTCAAGCTCCGCAGGGACCCGCGGGTGACCCGGGTGGGGGCGGTGCTTCGCCGCTACTCGCTCGACGAGCTCCCGCAGCTGTTCAACGTCCTCACCGGATCGATGTCGCTGGTGGGCCCGCGGCCCCCGCTGCCGGAGGAGACGGCCGCGTACAACCAGGACATCCGGCGGCGGCTGCTGGTGAAGCCCGGCCTCACGGGCCTGTGGCAGATCAGCGGCCGCAGTGACCTTCCGTGGGAGGAGGCGGTGCGGCTCGACCTGCGGTACGTGGAGGACTGGTCGCTCGCCCTCGACGCGGTGATCTTGTGGAAGACGCTCCGTGCGGTGCTGCACGGACAGGGGGCCTACTGATGCACGGGCGCCATCCGATACACGGGTGCCATCGTCCGGCCGGGGTGCGGAAGGCAGGCCGCGAGGGCCTGCCCGGGGGGAGGAACGGGTCGTGAGAGTCAGCGTCTTCGGGCTCGGGTACGTGGGCTGCGTGTCGGCCGCGTGCCTGGCGAGCCTCGGCCACGAGGTCATCGGGGTGGACGTCAACCAGGTGAAGGTCGACCTGGTCAACGACGGCAAGCCGCCGCTCGTCGAGGAGCGGATCGGCGAGCTGGTCGCCGAGGTCGTGGGGAGCGGGGCGCTGCGCGCCACCACCGACGTCCGCGAGGCGATCGCGCACAGCGACGTGTCGCTGATCTGCGTCGGCACGCCGTCGGAGCCCAACGGCAGCCTGTGCACCACCTATCTGGAGCGGGTCACCGAGGAGATCGGCGCTGCCGTCGCCGAGCGGGGCGGGCGGCAGACGGTCGTGTTCCGCAGCACCATGCTCCCCGGCACCTGCCTCGACCTGCTCGTGCCGATCCTGGAGAAGTACGTCGGCGGCACGGCCGGCGTCGACTTCGGCGTCGCGGTCAACCCGGAGTTCCTGCGCGAGGGTTCGAGCGTGCGGGACTTCTTCGACCCGCCCAAGACCGTCATCGGCGAACTCGACGCGGAGAGCGGCGACGTGGTCGCCTCGCTGTACGAGGGGCTGCCCGGCGAGACGTTCCGGGTGCCGATCCCGACGGCCGAGGCCATCAAGTACGCCGACAACGCCTTCCACGGGCTCAAGATCGGCTTCGCCAACGAGCTGGGCGCGGTGTGCCGGGCGCTCGGGGTGGACTCGCACCAGGTGATCGACGTGTTCCTCGCCGACCACAAGCTGAACATCAGCCCCGCCTACCTGCGGCCCGGCTTCGCCTTCGGCGGCTCGTGCCTGCCCAAGGACCTGCGCAGCCTCGTCCACGCGGCACAGCGGGCCGACGTATCAGTGCCGATCCTCTCCCACGTCCTGCCCTCCAACGCCGACCACCTCCAGCGCGCGGTGGACCTGGTCGAGCGCACCGGCAAGCGCCGGGTGGGGCTCTTCGGGCTCTCCTTCAAGCCCGGTACCGACGACCTCCGCGAGAGCCCGCTCGTCGAGCTGGCCGAGCGGCTCTTCGGCAAGGGGTACGACCTGCGGATCTACGACCCCAACGTGAACCTGTCCCGGCTGCTCGGCGCGAACCGCGAGTACATCGAGACCCGGCTGCCGCACCTCGGCAGGCTGCTGACGGACTCGGTCGACGAGGTCCTCGGCCACGCCGAGGTCTGCCTCGTCGGCACCAGAGACCCGGCCGTCCTGGCGGCGCTGCCGCACGGCGACGGCCCCCTGATCGTCGATCTCGTCCACCTTCCCGACGCCGCCGCGCGCCGGGCCGAACCGGGGTACGTGGGTCTTGCCTGGTGAAACATCGTCCGCATCACAGGACAACAACGGGACCGGCCGGCGCGCGCTGGTCCTGGTCGAGAACCTCTCCGTGCCGTTCGACCGGCGGGTCTGGCAGGAGTGCACGACACTGCGCGACGCCGGCTGGGAGGTGCACGTCATCTGCCCGCGCGGCGAGAAGCGGGACACGGAGGCGGAGGCGGTGGTCGACGGGGTACGCATCCACCGCTACCCGCTGCGCGCCGCGACCGGCGGCCCGGCCGGCTATCTGAGCGAGTACGGGTCGGCCCTCTGGCACACCATGCGGCTGGCCCGGAAGGTGGGCCCGGTCGACGTGGTCCACGCCTGCAACCCGCCGGACCTGCTGTTCCTTCCGGCGCTGTGGCTCAAGCGGCAGGGAGCGCGGTTCGTCTTCGACCAGCACGACCTGGTGCCGGAGCTGTACCTGTCGCGGTTCGACCGGGGCGAGGACCTGCTCTACCGGGCCGTGTGCGCCCTGGAGCGGGCCACCTACCGGGCGGCCGACGTCGTGCTCGCCACCAACGAGAGCTACCGGGACGTCGCCGTGCGCCGCGGCGGGAAGCGTCCGGAGGACGTGTTCGTCGTGCGCAGCGCGCCCGACATCGAGCGCTTCCACCCGGTTCCGCCGGAGCCGGAGCTGAAGCGCGGCAAGCCGCATCTGCTGTGCTACCTCGGTGTGATGGGGCCGCAGGACGGGGTGGACTACGCCCTGCGGGCCCTCGCGAAGCTGCGCGACGAGGTCGGGCGTACCGACTGGCACGCGGTGTTCGTCGGCGGCGGGGACGCCTTCGACGCGATGGTCGCGCTGTCCCGGCGGCTCGGTCTCACGGACCAGGTGCAGTTCACGGGGCGCGTGCCGGACGCCGACCTGGTGCGCTACCTGTCCACGGCGGACGTGTGCCTCTCCCCCGACCCCCGCAATCCGCTCAACGACGTGTCGACGATGAACAAGGTCCTCGAGTACATGGTGATGGGCCGGCCGATCGTCTCCTTCGAGCTGCGCGAGGCGCGCGTCTCCGCCGGTGACGCCGCCGTGTACGCGCCCGCCGACGACGAGTCCGAGTTCGCCCGGCTCGTCGCGAGACTCCTCGACGATCCCGAGGAGCGGGCCCGGATGGGCAAGATCGGACAGGAGCGCATCGGCGGCCGGCTGTCCTGGCGGCACTCGCAGCGCGCGCTCCTCGACGCCTACGCCGCCGCCTGCCGCGGCCTCGCCCCTGTCTCGGCGCGCGGACCGATCCGGTCGGGGAGAAGGCCCCGCCGTTGAGCGACGACACCATACGCCTGGTCACGGTCGGGCGGATCATCCGTCGGCGGCGACGGCTCCTCGTCCTCCTGACGCTGCTCGGCGCGCTCGTCGGCCAGGGCACCGCGCTGCTGCTCCCGCCCCGGTACACGACCTCGGCGTCGGTCCTGCTGCCGGGCGCGTGGGAGGAGCGCGAGCTCCTCACCCAGGCGCAGATCGCCACGAGTTCGGTGGTGATAGACCGCGCGAACACGGCGCTGGCCTGGGACGGGGTCAGCGCGAAGGAGCTGCGGAAGCAGGTGGTCGCCGAGGTCGCCGACGGCAACATCATCAGGATCTCGGGGACGGCCGAGACGCCGGAGCGCGCGCAGCGGCTCTCCGACCAGGTGGCCAGGGACTTCGTCACGTTCGCGGCGGAGATCTCCGGCGTGCCGACCGATCCGAAGGCGAAGGACCGGCCCGAGGCCCTGCGTGAGCTGGTGGCGAAGACGAGCCGCCGCATCGACGAGCTGGCCGACGCGGCCGGTTCCGGGGAGACCGTGGAGAGCGTGCAGGCCCGTACCGAGCTCGCGAAGCTCCGTACCTCGTTGCAGGACGCGGTGGACACGCTGGACAAGGCCGAGCTGGCGGACAACAAGACCGCCCTGGTCGTCATGGGTCCGTCGGCCCGGCCGACGGGTCAGGCGCCTCCGACGCGCGTGCAGCTCGTCGCCGGTGGCGCGCTCCTGTTCCTCCTGAGCACGGTCGTCGCGCACCTCGCCGCCGCGCGGGTCGGCCGGCGGCCGCGCTCCGAGCGGGAGATCACCGCCGCCGTCGGCTCCCCGGTCCTGGGCGCGGTGGACGTGCCCGTCGAGCGGGGCGGCGACCGGACCGGGGCCCGCGACCGGTGGTCCTGGGCGCGGCGGCTCCTGGGCCTCGACATCCGCTGGGACGTGCCCACCCCGCGTACCGCCGGTGAGGAGGCGGGCCGCAGGGTCCGCTACCGGCGGGCGTGCGCGCGGCTGCGGGACCAGCTGCCGGCCGCCCGGCAGGTGCTCGTGGTCGTCCCGGACGGGGACGAGGCGGCCCGGCGCGCGGCCGAGGAGTTCGTGGACGTGGCCGCGCACGACGGCCTGGTCGGGAACCCGGCGCTGCACGTGGTCGGCGTCTCCGTCTCCCGGCCGTTGCTGCCGGACCACACGCACGAGTCCGGTGTCCTGGTCGTGCTGAGCGCGGGCGGCTGGACGGCGGGTGAGCTCGCGGGCATCACCGAGGCCTGCGCCGACGCCGAGCACGAGGTCGTCGGCGTCCTGGTCGCCTCGCCGGTCCGGTCGCGCACCGCGCGCCCGGCACGGTCCGCCGCCGGGCCCCGGCACGCGGGCACGCAGACATCCGCGTCGGACGAGCGCGTGACGGGAGGGGTGCGATGACGACGCGTACGGCTCCGGAGGCCCCGGCCGCCACTCCGCTCCTCGACCTGGGCACGCTCGTGGCCTCGGTCCGCAGGCGGCGCCGCCTGTGGTCGGCCACGACGCTCCTCGGCCTGACCCTCGGCACGGGGGTGGCCGTGTTCCTGCCGCCGCCGCCGACCGCGACGGTGAAGCTGCTCGTCGCCCACCAGGAGGACCAGCCCAACGACCCCGGCACCCTGATCCGTACGGACGCCGCCCTGCTGCAGACGACGAAGATCGCCGCCGAGGCCCTGCGGACCCTCAAGTCCGGGGACAGGCCGGAGGACTTCCTCAAGGACTACGGGAGCGTCGGCCTCACCAACAACGTGCTGGAGATCAGCGTCAGCGCGGACAGCGACGCGGAGGCGGTGGCGCGCGCGCAGGCGCTCGCCGACACCTTCATCGCGGACCACGTGCGGCGCCTGCGGGCGACCGCGGACTCCGAGGCCAAGGCTCTGCTCGAACAGCGCGACCGGCTGCGCGGGGACCTCGCCGAGGTCAACCGGTCCATCGGGGAGAACTCCTCCGCGACCGGGGCGTCGGCGGACATGGAGTCGCTCTTCGCCCGCCGGGCCGAGCTCACCTCGCAGATCGCCGACTACACCCAGCGCGCCGCGCAGGCGGGCATCGGCACGCCCCGTCTGATCGCCGGTACGCAGATCGTGGACGCCCCCCGCACGGTGCGGTACTCGCTGCCCAAGGCGGCCGTGACCGACGCCGGGATCGGGATCGCCCTCGGACTGGCCCTCGGGCTCGCGGCGGCCTCGGTCGCCTCGGTGGTCGTGGACCGGCCCGTGCTGCGCCGGGACGTCGCGGAGAACCTCGGCGCGTCGGTCGTCGCCGAACTGCCCCGCCGGTCGTCCCTGTGGCGGCGGCGCCGCAGGACCAGGGCGGCCCGCGAGCGGCTCGTCTCGTTCCTGGCCCGTACCGTGCGGACCTCCGAGGAGCCGGTGTCGCTCCTGGAGCTGGGCTGCGCGTCCGAGGTGAGCACGCTCGCCATGGACCTCGCGCGGGCCCTGACGGCCCGCGGCCCCGTGGTCGTCGTCGACGGTCTGCCCGGGCCCCAGCTCGCCGAGCGGGAGGGGAAGCACGGGGACCCGATCGTGGTCGACGCCGGGCACGCGGCGCCCGTGACGTACGGGGAGTTCCGGCTCGGCGTCGGCTCGGTGGCGCCCGGCGCGGCGTGGACCGACCTCCCGTACCTCGGCACGCGCACGGTCCTCGTCGTGCGTGCCGGGGTGGAGAGCGCCGCGTGGCTGCACAACGTGGCGCGGCAGCTCGCCGACCAGCGCGTGGCGGTGCTCGGTGTGGTGCTGATCGACCCCGATCCGCGGGACCGGACCGACGGGACGCTGTGGGACGGGACGCAGACCGCACTCCGCGCCCGCGGTGAGCGGGCGGCCCGCCGGAACACGACGGAACGGCCGCGCCCGGAGCGGGTGCCGTTCTGGGCCACGCGCGGCCCCGAAGACGAGCAGGAGGTGCGGTAGCACATGTGTGGCATCGCGGGCACGTACCGCTGGCCGGACGGGAAGACCGTCACCGACCGGCTCACCGACATCCTCGCCCACCGCGGGCCCGACGGGGCCGGCCGGTACAGCCACCCCGTGGGGGACGGCGAGGTGCACCTCGGGCACCGCCGGCTGGCGATCGTCGACCTGTCGGAGACCGGGGCGCAGCCGATGGCCAAGGACGGCCTCGTCCTCACGTACAACGGCGAGCTGTACAACGCGCCCGAGCTGCGGGCCGAGCTGGAGGCCGCGGGGACGCGCTTCCGGGGGACGTCCGACACCGAGGTGGTCCTGGAGGCCTGGCGGCGCTGGGGCACGGACGGCCTGCCCCGGCTGCGCGGCATGTTCGCGTTCGGGGTCTTCGACGAGCGGACCGGCGAGCTCGTGCTCGTCCGCGACCAGCTCGGCGTGAAGCCGCTGTTCCTGATGCGGCGCGGCGAGGGGCTCGTCTTCGCCTCCGAGCTCAAGGCGCTGGCGGCCGCCACCGGCGGGACCCTGGAGGTGGACCACGGGGCGCTCGTGGCCTCGCTCCTCTACTACTGGGTGCCGGACTCCCGCTGTGCGCTGCGCGGCGCGGAGAAGCTGCCGCCGGGCAGCTGGCTGCGGTGCCGGCCGGACGGCGGGGTCGAGCGGGGCAGGTTCTGGAACCTGCGGGACGTCGCCGCCGAGGGCCGGGAGCGGGCGCGCTCCGGCGACCTGCCGGACATCGCGGCGGTCGTCGAGGAGTCGACGCGGCGCCACCTGCTCGCGGACGTGCCCGTGGCGACGTTCCTCTCCGGGGGTCTGGACTCCAGCTATCTGACCGCGCTCGCCGCGCGGGACGTGCCGGGGATCGCGGCCTACACGATCGGCTTCCGGGCGGAGGACGCCCGGTTCGAGGCGATGCCGGACGACCTCCGGTACGCCCGGAAGGTGGCCGAGCAGTTCGGCGTGGACCTGCGCGAGATCGAGATCGCGCCCGACGTCCTGGACCTGCTGCCGCGGATGACGCACAGCCTGGACGAGCCGATCGGCGACCCGGCCGCGATCAACACCTTCCTCATCTGCTCGGCGGCCCGCGAGGCCGGGGTGAAGGTGATGCTGTCGGGGATGGGCGCGGACGAGCTGTTCGCGGGGTACCGCAAGCACTACGCCAATCTGGTCGCGCTGCGCTACCAGCGCGTCCCCCGGCCGCTGCGGCGCGGGCTGTCCGCCGCCGTGGACCGGCTGCCGGTCGCCACGGCCCGCCGGGGCTACCGGTCGGTGCGGTTCGCGAAGCGGTTCCTGTCCTTCGCCGACCTGCCGGAGGAGACGGCGTTCCGGCGCAGTTACACGATGTACGACCGCCAGGAGCTGCTGGGCCTCGTCAGTCCCGACCTGGCGGGCACGGTCGACGACGTGCTGACCGAGCACGCGGAGGTGTACGAGGACAACGACCTCGACGACTTCGTGAACCGGATGTGCCTGGGCGACAGCCGCATGTTCCTTCCGGGTCTGAACCTCGCCTACACCGACCGGTCGAGCATGGCCGCCTCGACCGAGGTGCGCGTGCCGTACGTGGACGTCGAGGTGGTCAGGGCGGCGTTCGCGGTGCCCGGCGACCGGAAGATCGTCGGCCGGCAGGGCAAGGCCGTCCTCAAGGAGGCGGCCACCTCGGTCCTGCCCCGCGAGATCGTCTACCGCCCGAAGGGCCTGTTCAGCGCGCCGTTGCGCGCCTGGATGAGCCGGGATCTCGCGCCGCTGGTGCGCGAGGTGGTGAACGAGGGCCTGCTCGTCGAGTCCGGGATCCTGCGCCGTGACGCGCTCGCCCGGATGGTCGCCGAGGACGCGGCCGGGCAGCGGGACTTCTCCAAGCATCTGTGGCACGTGCTGACGCTCGAGTACTGGTATCGCGGCGCGACCCTCGGGTCCGACCGACACGCCCGCCAGGGCGCGTAGCAACACCGTTGAGAAACAAGGGGACTTCGGTGAAACAGGTAGTACAGAACTACAAGAGCGGTGAGCTGGCCGTCCTCGACGTGCCGGTGCCGGAGTGCAAGCCGGGCGGTGTGCTGGTCCGTACGTCCTACTCGCTGATATCCACCGGGACCGAGCTCATGAAGGTCTCCGAGGCCGGCATGTCGATGCTGGGCAAGGCCCGTTCCCGCCCGGACCAGGTCGCCAAGGTCATGCAGAGCGTCGCCACCAACGGCCTGCCCGCCACCTACCGCAAGGTGATGGGCAAGCTCGACTCGTACACGCCGCTCGGTTACTCGCTCTGCGGGGTCGTCGAGCAGGTCGGTGCCGGGATCGACGACGTGAAGGTCGGCGACCTGGTGGCCTGCGCGGGCAACGAGCACGCGCTGCACGCCGAGGTGAACTGGGTCCCGAAGAACCTCTACACCCCGCTGCCGGACGGGCTCGCGCCCCGGCACGCGGCCTTCGGCACCGTCGGATCGATCGCCATGCAGGGCGTCCGGCAGGGCGAGCCGCAGCTCGGCGACGTGGCGCTCGTCATCGGCCTCGGCCTGATCGGGCAGCTCGTGGCGCAGCTCCTCACCGCCTCGGGCGCCCGCGTCGTCGGCGTCGACCCCGACCCGTCGCGCTGCGAACTCGCCGTCGGTCTCGGCGCCGTGGTGTGCGGCGAGCCCGGCTCGCCCGCCGTGGACGCCGCCGTCGCGTCGCTGACCGGCGGCCACGGCGTGGACCAGGTGTACCTGGCCGCCGGCGGCGCCGACAACGGGCCGGTCGAGCTGGCCGCCCGGCTCTGCCGTGACCGGGGCCGGGTCGTCGACATCGGCAAGACGCGGCTGGACCTGCCGTGGAACGCGTACTACGAGAAGGAGCTCGACGTCCGGTTCTCCCGCTCGTACGGCCCCGGGCGCTACGACCCGGAGTACGAGCTCGACGGGCGGGACTACCCGATCGGGTACGTGCGCTGGACCGAGCGCCGCAACCTGGCGTGCTTCCTCGACCTCCTCGCCCGGAACCGCGTGGACGTGGAGCCGCTGATCTCGCACATCGCCGACTTCGACGACGCGGTCAAGACGTACGAGCGGCTCAAGGACGGCGAACTGAGGGCCGTGGCCGTCCTGTTCCGGTACCCCGAGGCCGAGACGACGGAAGAGGGAGAGGCGCCCCCCGCCGAGGTCGTGGTGCCGGCGGTCCGCCGCGGCACCGCCGTCACGGCCCCGTCCCGGCCCGCGAAGCCCCTGGTCCGCCTCGGGTTCGTCGGCGCGGGCAACTACGCCACGTCGATGCTGCTCCCGCACCTGGCGGGGCGCGAGGGCGTCGCCCTGTCGACGGTCGTCACGACGACCGCGCTGTCCGCGGCGAACGCGCAGCGGAAGTTCGGCTTCGCCGAGGCGACCACGGACCTCGACGCCGTGCTCGAAGACCCGTCGATCGACGCGGTGTTCGTGGTCACCCGGCACAGCTCGCACGCCGCCCTGACCCGCAAGGCGCTGCTCGCCGGCAAGGCCGTCTTCGTGGAGAAGCCCCTCGCGCTCACCGAGGAGGAGCTCGCCGACATCCTCGCGGCGGTGGAGGAGTCCGGCAACGACCGGATCCACGTGGGCTTCAACCGCCGCTTCGCGCCGCTGCTCCAGGAGGCCAGGCAGCGGTTCGGCGCCCGGACCGGCCCGGCGAGCCTGCGGTACCTGGTCAACGCGGGCCGCCTCCAGCAGGGCAGCTGGTACCTCCGGCAGGGCACCGAGGGCTCCCGCTTCACCGGCGAGGGCGGGCACTTCGTCGACACGGCGAGCTGGCTGCTCGGTTCCGACCCGGTCTCCGTGTACGCGGCCTCGGCGGCCGGCGGCGAGGACCTCCAGATCGTGCTGCGGTACGCGGACGGGTCCACCGCCACCATCAGCTACGTCACCACGGGCACCCCCGGCTTCCCCAAGGAGACGCTGGACCTGATCGCCGACGGCAAGGTGCTCCGGTTCGACGACTTCGCCCGCGCCTCGGTGTTCACCGACGGCGGCGCCGCCGGCCGCAAGCGCTGGGTCAGCTCCCGTCTCCCCCAGGCCCGCGACAAGGGCCAGAACGCCCAACTGGCCGCGTTCGTAAGGGCGGTGCTGACCGGCGGTCCGATGCCGGTGCCGCTGGAGTCGCTCGTCGCCACCACGGCGGCCACCCTCGCCGTGCGCACCGGTCTCGCCGGCGGCGCGCCGGTGACGCTTGCGAGGGCGCGATGACCATGAGTCCCGCCTGGTACCTGCGGCGGCTGTCCCGGATGGGGCCGCGGGAGGTCGGCGGCCGGGTCGGCGACACGCTGCGCAGGCGGCGGTGGCGGTCGGCGCCGCCGGGCTACCCGGGGGCGCGGGACGCCCGGTTCACGGCGGTGCTGCCCGCCGGGACGCTCGCCGCCGTGCCGCCGGACGCCGTCAAGCGGCTGGTCGAGGAGGCGGACCGGCTGATGGCCGGGCGCGCCGAGTTCTTCGGCGTGGTCCGCGAGGACCTGGTCGACCCCGACTGGGTGCTCGACCCGAAGACGGGGCGGCGCGCGCCCTGGGGGTACGCCTTCGACGTCCCGTACCGGGACGAGGAGACGGTCGGGGACATCAAGCAGATCTGGGAGCCGTCCCGGCACCAGTACCTCACGGTGCTCGCCGCCGCCTACGCGCTGACCGGGGACGAGCGGTACGCCGAGCGTGTCGCCGCGCACCTGCGGCAGTGGTGGGCGGCGAACGCGCCGCTGCGCGGGGTGCACTGGATCAGCGGCATCGAGCTGGGCATCCGGCTCCTGTCGTGGGTGTGGGTCCGCAGGCTCCTCGACGGCTGGCCGGGCGCGCCCGGCCTGTTCGAGGAGAACCCGGTCGCGCTGCGGCAGATCTGGCACCACCAGCGCTGGCTCGCGGGGTTCCCGAGCCGGGGTTCCTCGGCGAACAACCACGTCATCGCCGAGACCGCGGGCCAGTTCGCCGCGGCCTGCGCGTTCCCGTGGTTCGACGCGTCGGAGCGCTGGCGGTCGGACGCCCTGAAGTCCCTCGAACGGAACCTGCGGGGCAACACCTACCTGTCGGGCCTCAACCGGGAACTGGCAACCGAGTACCACGGGCTCGTCCTGGAGCTCGGTCTCGCGGCGGTCGCCGAGGCGGACGCCGCCGGCGTACCGCTCCCGGCGACCGTGCGGAGGGTGCTGCTGCGGATGACGGACGCGCTCGCGGCCGTCGTGGACGGGCGGCTGCGACCGCCGCGCCAGGGCGACGCGGACGACGGGCACGGCCTGATCGTGGACGGCGAGGGCACCGACCGCTGGGGCTCGCTGCTCGCCACCGGCGAGGCCGTGTTCGGCCGGCTCCCGTGGTGGCCGGAGGTCACCGGCACCGATGTCCGCACCCCACTGCTCGCCGCGCTGATCCGCCCGTACGGGCAGGGTGGCGGCCCGTCGACGGCGGGCCGTCCGGAGCGCCGTCCCGGGCACTTCGCCGACGCGGGCATGACCGTCCTGCGCGGCCCCGGCGGCATCTGGTGCCGCTGCGACGGCGGCCCGCACGGGTTCCTGTCCATCGCCGCGCACGCCCACGCGGACGCGCTGTCGGTGGAGGTCCGGCACGACGGGGTCGACGTGCTCGCCGACCCGGGGACGTACTGCTACCACGGGCAGCCGGAGTGGCGGAGCTACTTCCGGTCGACGCTCGGCCACAACACCCTGGAGTGGGACGGCGCCGACCAGTCCGTCTCCGGCGGCCCGTTCCTGTGGACCCGGCACGCCCGCACCCGGGTCCTGGTCGCGGACCCGCACGGGGAGGACGCGGCCCGCTGGGTCGCCGAGCACGACGGGTACGGGCGGACGGCACACCGCCGCGAGGTGGTGCTGACCGCCGCGAGCCGGGAGCTGCGCGTGGTCGACGAGGTGCGCGGCGAGAGCGGCACGGCCGGGGCCATACGCCTCGCGTTCCACCTGGGGCCGACGGTCACCGCCGAACTGTCCAGTAACCGGGCCGTGTTGACGTGGAACCGGGACGGCGAGGACCGATCGGCCGTCCTCGAGCTGCCCGGGGAGCTGACCTGGCGGGCGCACCGCGGCGAGACCGCGCCGCCGCTGGGCTGGTACTCCCCCGGCTTCGGCGTCAAGGTGCCGGCCACCACGCTCGTCGGCAGCGGGACGGCCGAGGGCACGCGCACGTTCACCACCACGCTCGTCTTCGACGCGACGGAAACCGCCGACACCGCCGACGCCGCCGACGGCCGGGAGGCCGCGTCGTGAACGCACGGAGGCGCCGGGCGCCGCGCACCGCGGCCCTGGCGCTGTTCCTGGCGGCCGTGACCGCCTGCACGAGCACAGGCACGAGCACGAGCACGAGCACGAGCACGAGCGACGTCCCGCCCGGCCCGTCGGTCACGGCCGCCCCGTCCCGTACGAGCTCCGCCCCGCACCCGTCCACGGAGGCGCGGCCCGCCGCCGGGGCGCCGTCCGCGGCGATGGCGCGGGTGTGCGCGAAGCCGGTGCCCGGTCCGGCGACGGCTCCGGCGGGCGCGGTGACGGTCGACCCGGCGGTGGCAAGCGATCTCGCGACGAAGACCGAGGACAGCCCGGCGGGCACCACGTTCTGGCTGCGGCCGGGGACGCACCGGCTCGGCGACGGCCCGTACGACCAGGTCGTCCCGAAGAAGGGCAACCGCTATCTCGGCGCGCCGGGGGCGGTGCTGGACGGCCGGAAGGTCAACCAGTACGCGTTCGGCGGCACGGCCACCGGCGTCGTCATCCGCCACCTGACGGTGCAGGGCTTCGTGGCGCCGAACAACGAGGGCGTGGTCAACCACGACATGGCCGACGGCTGGGTGATCGAGCACGCGACGATCCAGGACAACTCCGGTGCCGGGCTGATGGCCGGCGCCCGTCAGCGGCTCGTCGGCAGCTGCCTGCGCCGGAACGGCCAGTACGGCATGAACGCGTACAAGACCGGGGACACGCTGCGCGGCCTGGTGGTCGAGGGCAACGAGGTCGTCGGCAACAACACCGACGACTGGGAGCGGCGGACGCCCGGCTGCGGCTGCACCGGCGGCATCAAGTTCTGGGCGGTGAACGGCGCCGACGTGCGCGGCAACTGGGTGCACGACAACCGGGGCACCGGGCTGTGGGCGGACACCAACAACAACGACTTCCTCTTCGAGGACAACCTCGTCGAGGCGAACGACGGCGCCGCCCTGATCTACGAGACGAGCTACAACGCCGTGATCCGGAACAACACGATCCGGCGGAACAACCTCGTCGAGGGCCGTCCGCTCGCGGCGGACGGCGACGACTTCCCGTACGCGACGGTGTACGTCTCCGAGTCCGGCGGCGAGCCGCGGATCCCGGCCCGCACGGACCGGATCGACATCCACGGGAACGTGTTCGAGAACAACTGGAACGCGATCACCCTGTGGGAGAACGCCGACCGGTTCTGCAACAGTCCGGCCAACACATCCACCGACTACTGCACGTTGCTGGTCAAGGGCACGGCCCGCTGCACGGCACCGGCCATCGCCGGCGCCCCTCTGTACGACGACTGCCGCTGGAAGACCCAGCGGGTCGACGTCCACCACAACCGCTTCGTCCTCGACCCGGCCGAGACCGACTGCGCGAAGGAGTGCGCCCGCATGGCGCTCTTCGCCAACGAGGGAACGTCCCCGGACTGGTCACCGTACCGGGGGAAGCGGGTGGCCGAGGCCGTCACCCACGGGCAGGACAACCGCTGGCACGACAACGTCTACCGCGGACCGTGGAACTTCCTCGCCGGTGACCGGAGCCGGGCGCTCGACGCCGGGACCTGGCAGGCGGCCCCGTACGGGCAGGACGCGCGCAGCACCTTCGCCCCCGGGGCGGGTGGTTGAGATGACCGTGGAGTCGTGGCTGCCGCACAAGCCCGAGGGCCCGCCCAGGGCCGCCGGCATCGCCTGGGCGCTCCTCGCCCTCAACACGCTCGGGTCGGCCGGGGCGCAGACCGTGTTCCCGATCCCCCGCTCCCTCATCCAGATGGTCACCATGGGCGCGCTGGTCGTGGCGTTCCTGCTGGCGCTCGCGCTCAACCCCGAACTCCTCGTCCGCCGCAGCGCGTTCGTCTTCCTGATCACGCTGCTCCTGGTGCCGAGCCTGATCTCCAGCATCGCCCTGGAAGTGGGTGTCGGGGCGCTGTTCCGCTGCGCCCGGCTGGCGCTCTTCACCGCCACGCTGTGGCTGCTGAGCCGCTGGTGGGACGGTTCGCTGTCCTTCGTCCGCCACCACATCCGCATGTACTTCGCGGTCCTCGTCCTGGTGGCGGCGGGGCTGGCCGTCTCGCCGGGCACGGCGATGCCCGAGTACTACGGCGGGCGGCTCGTCGGCGCGCTGTGGCCGCTCACTCCGCCGCAGATCGGGCAGTACGCGGCGGTGGTCATCGGCCTCACCGCGCTGCTCCTGCTCGGGCGGCGCACGACGGCGGCGAGCGCGGCGACGGTCATCGTGCCGTCGCTGGTCCTGCTCGCGATGACCCACACCCGTACGGCCACGCTCGGGCTGCTCATCGGCCTCACCCTGGCGATCGGTTCGCTGGTCCTGACCAGCGCGGCCGCCCGGCGGCTCTTCGCCTGGGCCGTGCTGTGCGCGGTGGTGGCCGCGGTCGTGTTCAGCTCCGCGCTGCGGGAGTGGTTCCTGCGTGGGCAGAGCCAGGAGAACTTCACCAACCTCACCGGCCGGGCCAAGGTCTGGGACGCCCTCCTCGGCTCGCCCCGGACGCTCCAGGAGCAGGTCTTCGGCACCGGCCTGGGCGACAAGTCCTTCGACGGACTGCCGATCGACAACAGCTGGCTGGCCGTCTACGACGAGCAGGGACTCTTCGGCGTCGTCATCGTGGCGGCGGTCCTCCTCGTCCTCGGCGGGGTCGCGCTGCTGCGTCCCCCGTCGCTGCCGAGGGCCTGCGCGATCTTCCTCATCAGCTACTGCGGCCTGTCCTCGTACACCGAGGTGGGTCTCGGGGACGCCTCGGCCTACCTGCTGCACCTGACGCTCGCGGCGTCCCTCCTCGCCGCACCGGACGTGTCGACGCCCGACACGGCAGAACGGGACGCGGTGCGCGTCCCCCGATGGACCAGGAGGTGACCCCCGGCATGCGTGTCCTCGTGGTGCACAACCGCTACTCGTCGGCGCAGCCGAGCGGAGAGAACAGGGTCGTCGACGAGGAGGTCGGACTGCTGCGCGCGGCCGGCCACCGGGTCGACCTGTTCGAGCGGCGCAGTGACGACATCGTGGGCAAGTCGCTGCTCGGCAAGGTCGCGGTGCCGCTGCTCGTGCCGTGGAACCCGGGCGTCCGGACGGAGCTCGCCGCCCGGCTGCGCGCGCAGCGCCCCGACGTGGTCCACGTCCACAACGTCTTCCCGCTGCTGTCCCCCGCCGTGCTCGCCGCCTGCGCCGACGTCGGCGTGCCGGTCGTCGCGACGCTGCACAACTACACCCAGGTCTGCCCGCCGGGCACGCTGCACCGGGACGGGCAGTCGTGCGCCGAGTGCGTGGGCCGGACGCTGCCGCTGCCGGCCGTCCGGCACGGCTGCTACCGGGACTCCCGGCTCGCGACGGTCCCGCTCGCGGTGAACCTGACGGTGAACCGGCGGCGGTGGTGGACCGGCGTGGACCGGTTCTTCTGCATCTCGGCGGCGCAGCGCGACGTCCTCGTCCGCTCCGGCATGCCGGCCGAACGGCTGGTGGTGAAACACAACTTCGTCCCCGACCCGGGGGTCCGGCGCGCGGACGACGGCGAGCACCTGCTGTTCCTCGGCCGGCTCGCCGAGCCCAAGGGCGTACGGCTCCTCATGGCGGCCTGGGACCGGCTCGCCGCGGACGGCGGGGTGGGCGTGCCGCTGGTGATCGCGGGCGCGGGTCCCCTGGAGCGCGAGGTGTCGGCGTGGGCGGCGGGCCGGGACGACGTGCGGTACGCCGGCCTGTGGGACCCGGAGGAGTGCCGCGAGGGCGTGGCCCGGTCGGTGGCCGTGGTGGCGCCCTCGATGGCCCGGGAGACCTTCGGCCTGGTGGTGGCCGAGGCGATGGCGGCGGGGGTCCCGGCGGTCGCCGCCGCCCACGGCGCCTTCGTCGAGCTCGTCGACGACGGGGTGACGGGGCTGCTGCACCGGCCGGGGGACACCGGTTCGCTCGCGGAGTGCCTGCGCCGGATCGCGTCCGGGGCGGACCGCAACCGGGAGATGGGCCGTGCGGCCCGGCACCGGTACGACAAGGGCTTCAGTCCGGCCGTGGGGCTCGAACGGCTGGTGGAGGAGTACCGCGCGGCGATCGCGGCGCGGTCCGGCGGCGGGGTCAGCGCGCCGCCGGAAGGGAACCCGGAGGGGAACCCGCACGGGACCCCGGACGGTGACCCGTACGGGAACGACGAGATCGGCCCGCGGCGGGGTGCCCGCGCGGGCGGGGATGGGGGTATGTAGATGACACGATGCCGACTCTGCGGTTCGGCGGCGCTCGCCAGCGTCGTCGACCTCGGGGCGACTCCGCCCTGCGAGAGTTTCCTCGCCGCGGACCGACTGGACCTGCCGGAGCCCGCGTACCCGCTGCACCTGCGGGTGTGCACGGACTGCTGGCTGGCGCAGATACCCCCGCTGATCACTCCGGAGGAGACGTTCGAGGAGTACGCGTACTTCTCCTCGTTCTCGACCTCCTGGGTGGAGCACGCGCGGGTCTTCGTCGACGGCGCGGTGGAGCGGCTCGGGCTCGGTCCCGACGCCTTCGTGGTCGAGGTCGCGAGCAACGACGGGTATCTGCTGCGGCACGTGGTGGACCGGGGGATCCGCTGCCTGGGCGTCGAGCCGTCGGTGAACGTGGGCGCGGCGGCGCGGGAGGCCGGGGTGCCGACGCTCACGGCGTTCCTGTCGCCGGAGACCGGGGAGGCGGTCCGTGCCGAGCACGGTCCCGCGCAGCTGGTCGTGGCGAACAACGTGTACGCGCACATCCCCGACGTGGTCGGCTTCACCCGGGGCCTGCGGGCGATGGTCGCCGACGACGGCTGGGTCTCGATCGAGGTGCAGCACCTGCTGACGCTGATCGAGGAGAACCAGTACGACACGATCTACCACGAGCACTTCCAGTACTACACGGTCGCGTCGGCGGCCCGGGCGCTCGCGAGCGGCGGTCTGACGCTCGTGGACGTCGAGCTGCTGCCCACGCACGGCGGGTCGATCAGGCTGTGGGCGCGTCCCGCCGAGGTCGCCGGGGAGCCCTCGCAGGCCGTGGTGGACGTCCTCGACCGCGAGAAGGCCGCCGGACTCCAGGAGCTGTCGGGGTACGCCGAGTTCTCCGCGCGGGTCGCCAAGGTCCGCCGGGACCTGCTGCGGTTCCTGATCGACGCGGCGGAGCGCGGCGAGACGGTCGTCGGGTACGGGGCCCCGGGCAAGGGCAACACCCTGCTCAACCACTGCGGGGTGCGGCCCGACCTGCTCGCGTACACGGTGGACAGGAACCCGTACAAGCACGGCAGGTACACGCCCGGCACGCGGATCCCGATCCTGCCGCCCGAGCGGATCGCCGAGGACCGGCCGGACTACGTCCTCGTCCTGCCGTGGAACCTGCGGGCCGAGCTCGTCGAGCAGTTGTCCTACGTGGGCGACTGGGGCGGCCGGCTCGTCTTCCCCATTCCGGAACTCAGCGTCGTCGAGGTGAAGCGATGAAGGTCGTCCTGTTCTGCGGCGGTTACGGGCTGCGCATGCGCGCCGGGTCCTCCGACGACATGCCCAAGCCGATGGCGATGGTCGGCCCGCGCCCGCTGATCTGGCACGTCATGCGGTACTACGCGTCCTTCGGGCACAAGGAGTTCATCCTGTGCCTCGGCTACGGGGCCCACCACATCAAGGAGTTCTTCCTCTCGTACGAGGAGACGACCTCCAACGACTTCGTGCTGCGGGGCGGCGAGACCGAGCTGCTCTCCACGGACATCGCCGACTGGACGATCACGTTCGCTCAGACCGGCATCGAGTCGCCGATCGGCGAGCGGCTGCGGCGGGTGCGCCACCACCTCGACGGCGACGAGATGTTCCTCGCGAACTACGCGGACGTGCTCACCGACGCCCCGCTGCCGGAGATGATCGACCGGTTCAAGGAGACCGACGCGGGCGCGTCGATGATGGTCGTGCCGCCGCAGTCCTCCTTCCACTGCGTGGAGCTGGGCGAGGACGGCCTCGTCGGCGGCATCACGCCGGTGAGCGAGCTGCCGCTGTGGGAGAACGGCGGCTACTTCGTGCTCCGCCAGGACGTCTTCGACCACATACCGGAGAACGGCGACCTGGTCGCCGACGGCTGCGCCGGCCTCGCCAAGGAGGGGCGTCTCGTGGCGTACCGCCACCGCGGTTTCTGGAAGCCGACCGACACGGTGAAGGAGCGGGCCGCCCTCGACGAGGCGTACGCCCGGGGCGACCGGCCGTGGGCCGTGTGGGAGCGCGACGGCGTCGGGACGGGCGCGTGATACGGCTCACCGCCGGTCGTCCGGACCGGATCGTCGCGGTGGGGGCGCACTGCGACGACATCGCCATCGGCGCCGGCGGCACGCTCCTGACGATGTGCCGGGCGCGGCCGGGCCTGCGCGTCGACGCGCTGGTGCTGAGCGGTGGCGGCGGGGAGCGCGAGGCGGAGGAGCGGGCCGCGCTCGCCGCCTTCTGCCCGGGCGCCGACCTGCGGCTGACCGTGCTCAAGCTGCCGGACGGGCGGCTGCCGGTGCACTGGGAGGAGGCCAAGGCGGCGGTCGAGGAGCTGCGCGCGGCGACCGACCCCGACCTGATCCTGGCCCCGCGCACCGACGACGCCCACCAGGACCACCGGGGCCTGGCCCGGCTGATCCCGACGGCGTTCCGCGACCACCTGGTCCTCGGCTACGAGATCGTCAAGTGGGACGGCGACCTCGGCCGCCCGTCGGCGTACCAGCCGCTGGCGCCGGAGACCGCCGAGCGGAAGGTGGAGCTGCTCCAGGCGCACTACCCCTCGCAGCGGCACCGGCCCTGGTACGACCGGGAGGCCTTCCTCGGCCTGGCCCGCATCCGGGGCATCGAGTGCCACGCCCGCTACGCCGAGGCGTTCGCCGTCTCCAAGCTCACGCTCGACCTGGGCTCCTCCGAGCCCGTCACTTCCGCACCATCTGCTCCGTCCGCACCATCTGCTCCGTCCGCACCATCCGATCTGGGGGAATGAACGTGCGCGTACTGCTGACCGGACACCAGGGCTACCTGGGTACGGTGATGGCCCCGGTCCTGACGGCCGCCGGGCACGAGGTCGTGGGCCTCGACTCCGGCCTGTTCGCCGACTCCGTCCTCGGCCCGCGGCCCGCCGACCCGGCCGGGCACCGGGTGGACCTGCGCGACGTCACGGCCGAGCACGTGGCCGGGGTGGACGCGGTGATCCACCTGGCGGCGCTCTCCAACGACCCGCTGGGGTCGCTCGCCCCCGAGCTCACGTACGACATCAACCACCACGCCTCCGTACGGCTCGCGCGGCTCGCCCGCGAGGCGGGCGTGGGGCGCTTCCTGTACGCGTCGACCTGCTCCGTGTACGGCGCCGCCGGCGGCGACGAACTGGTCGCCGAGGACGCCCCGCTGCGCCCGGTCACCCCGTACGCGGAGTCCAAGGTGCGCGTCGAGGACGACCTGCACGCCCTGGCCGACGGGGACTTCAGCCCGGTCTACATGCGCAACGCCACCGCGTTCGGCTACTCCCCCCGGCTGCGCGCCGACATCGTCCTGAACAACCTGGTGGGCCACGCGCTGCTCTCGGGCGAGGTGCTCGTCCTCTCCGACGGGACGCCCTGGCGCCCGCTGGTGCACGCCGCCGACATCGCGAGCGCCTTCACGGCCGCGCTGACGGCGCCGCGCGAGGCGGTGCACGACCGGGCGTTCAACATCGGCAGCGAGACCAACAACGTCACGGTCGCCGAGATCGCCGCGCAGGTCGCGGACGCGGTGGACGGCGCGAAGGTGAACATCACCGGCGAGAACGGCGCCGACCCGCGCTCGTACCGCGTGGACTTCTCCCGGTTCCGCGAGGCGATCCCCGGCTTCGACTGCGAGTGGTCGGTGAAGCGGGGCGCCCTCGAACTCGCGGAGGCATACCAGAAGTTCGGGCTCACCAAGGAGGACTTCGACCGGCGCTTCACCCGCCTGGCCGTGCTCCGCGCCGCCTCCGAGGCCGGCACCGTCGACGAGACCCTGCGGTGGCGCGGGTGACCCTGCTCGGCGAGGAAATGCACACGCTGGTGGAGCGGCTGTACCCGCTCTGCCGGAGCATCACCGGCGACGGGGTGCGCGCCACCCTGGACATCGTCGGCGAGTACATCCCGCTCCAGGTGCACGAGGTGCCGACCGGGACGCAGGTCCTGGACTGGACGGTGCCGCAGGAGTGGAACATCCGGGACGCGTACGTGGCCGACGCGACCGGTCGGCGGGTCGTCGACTTCGCCGCGTCCAGCCTGCACGTGCTCGGCTACAGCGTGCCGGTGGCGGCGACCATGCCGCTGTCCGAGCTGCGCGAGCACCTGTACACCCTTCCGGAGCAGCCGAGTTGGGTGCCGTACCGCACGAGCTACTACCAGCCGACGTGGGGGTTCTGCCTGGCGCAGGACACCCTGGACTCCCTGCCGGAGGGCGAGTACGAGGTACGGATCGACTCCACGCTCGCCGACGGCCACCTCACCTACGCGGAGCACGTGGTCCCGGGGCAGGTCCCGGACGAGGTGATCGTGTCCTGCCACGTCTGCCACCCGTCGCTGGCCAACGACAACCTGGCCGGCGTCGCGGTGGCGACGTTCCTCGCCCGCGCGCTCGCCGAGGAGAACCCTTACTACACCTACCGGTTCATCTTCGCGCCGGGCACGATCGGGGCGATCACCTGGCTGGCGCGCAACGCGGACCGGATCGAGCAGGTGAAGCACGGCCTCGTGCTGGCCTGCGCGGGCGACCGGGGCGCCCTCACGTACAAGCGGAGCCGGCGGGGTGAAGCGGGGATCGACCGGGCCGTGCGGTACGTGCTCGAATCCTCCGAACGGCCGCACACCGTCAAGGAGTTCTCGCCGTACGGGTACGACGAGCGGCAGTACTGCTCGCCCGGCTTCGACCTCGGCGTGGGCTCGCTCAGCCGGACCCCGTACGCCGGGTACCCCGAGTACCACACCTCGGCGGACAACCCGGACTTCGTCTCCCCCGAGGCGATGGAGGACACGCTCGCCGTCTGCCGCGAGGCGTTCGCGGTCCTCGACCGCGACCGGCGGTACGTCAACCTCAGCCCGTACGGCGAACCGCAGCTGGGGCGGCGGGGGTTGTACGACTCGCTGGGCGGCCGGAGCGACGCGAAGGAGGCGCAGATGGCGATGCTCTGGGTGCTCAGCCTCGCCGACGGCGAGCACGGCCTCCTCGACGTCGCCGAGCGGTCGGGGCTGGCGTTCGACACCGTCGCCGCCGCGGCCGACGCCCTGCGCGAGGCAGGGCTGATCAAGGCATGACGGAGATCACCACCGGGGAGGGGGAGACGGCCCCCGGGGACCGGCGGTCCGCCACACGGGCCATCGCCGGCCGGCTCTCCTGGGGCCTCGCCGACCAGGCGGCCTCCAGCATGACCAACTTCGCGGTGGGCGTCTACGTGGCCCGCTCGCTCGGGCTCGCCGCGTTCGGCGTGTTCAGCCTGGCCTGGGTGACGTTCGGGCTCGTACTCAACGTCGGGCGCGGCCTCGCGACCGATCCGTTCGTCGTGCGGTTCAGCGGCGTGTCGACCGCCTCCTGGCGCACGGCGGTCGCCCGCTCCTCCGGTACGGCGCTCGGCGTCGGCCTCGTGCTCGGCGCGGTGTCCGTGGTGGCCGGGCTCGCCATCGGCGGCGAGATGGGCACGGCGTTCGCCTGCCTCGGCGTCGTCCTGCCGGGGCTGCTGCTCCAGGACGCCTGGCGGTTCTGCTTCTTCGCCGCGGGCGACGGACGCAAGGCGTTCCTCAACGACGTCGTCATGGGTCTCGCGCTCGTCCCCGCCCTGGTGGTGGCCCACCACGTGGGCACCGTCGCCTCCTTCCTCCTCGCCTGGGGCGCCTGCGCGGCGGTCGGGGCCGTGTACGGCTGCTTCCAGTCCGGCATCGTGCCCCGCCCGGACGGGGCCCGCGGCTGGCTGCGCGAGCAGCGCGATCTCGGCACCCGGTACCTGGTCGAGAACGTCAGTCTCAGCGGCGCGGGCCAGCTGCGCGCGTACGGGCTCGGCGCGATCGTCGGCGTCGGCGCCGTGGGCGCGACCCGGGGCGCCGAGCTCCTGCTCGGCCCGTTCCTCGCCCTGCTCATGGGGCTCTCGCTCGTCACCGTCGCCGAGGCGGCCCGGGTGCTGCGGCGGGCACCGCAGCGGCTGTGGCTGTTCTGTCTCCTGCTCGGCGCCGGGCAGGCCGTCGCCGCGCTGCTCTGGGGCGCGGCCCTGCACCTCGTACCGGAGCGGCTCGGCGAGCTCGTGCTCGGCGGCGTCTGGCACTCGGCGTCCGAGCTCATCGTCCCGGCCACGCTCGGCGTCGCGGGCGCCGGACTCGGGACCGGCGCGGCGGCCGGTCTCCGCGCGCTCGCGGCGGCCCGGCACAGCCTGCGCTGCCAGCTCTTCGCCTCCACCCTGTACGTCGGCGGCGGGCTCGGCGGGGCCTTCGCCGGCGGCATGGTCGGCTCGGCCTGGGGAGCCGCCGCCGCGACCCTCATCGGCTCGTCCGTCTGGTGGCTGCACCTGCGGTCCGCCCTGCGCGAGCACCACCTGAAACCCGTCATCCCGCACCCCGTCACCGAAGAGAGGACGTCATGACCGCCCTGCCCCGGCTGAGCATCGGCCTGCCCGTCTACAACGGCGAGGAGTACCTGGCCGAGTCACTGGACGCCCTGCTCGGACAGACCTACGAGGACTTCGAGCTGATCATCTCGGACAACGCCTCGACCGACGGGACCCAGGACATCTGCCGACGGTACGCCGAGAAGGACTCCCGTATCCGGTACAGGCGCCTGCCCCGGAACATCGGCGCGACCCCGAACCACAACCTGGTCTTCACCGAGTCCCGCGGCGAACTGTTCAAGTGGGCCTCGCACGACGACCTGTACGCCCGGGACCTGCTGCGGCGCTGCGTGGAGGCGCTCGACGAGCACCCCGACGTGATCCTCGCCCACGCCGACCAGGCGGTCATCGACGAGGACGGCCAGGTGAAGGTGCCGTACACGTACACGCTCGCCACCAACTCGCCGCACGCGCCCGAGCGCTTCCGCAGCATGCTCTTCGAGCCGGGCGGCGACGACTTCTACGGGGTGATCCGCGCCGACGTGCTGCGCCGGGTGCGACCGCTGGACAGCTACCACCACGCGGACCGCACGTTCGTCTCCGAGATCGGCCTCCAGGGCCGCTTCCACCAGGTGCCGGAGCTGCTGTACTTCCGCCGCGACCACCCCACCCGCGCCGAGCGGGCCAACCCGTCCAAGCGTTCCCGGTGCGTCAACCTCGACCCGCGCCGGGCCGGCGTCCTGCATCCGACGCCCCGGCTGCTCGTCGAGTACGTGTGGGGGTTCGTCTCCGCGATCCAGCGGGCGCCGCTCTCCGCCGCCGACCGGCGCGCCTGCTACGGACACCTGGCCGCCTGGGCGACCAGCCGCACCCGGCCGGGCGCCGGCGAGCGCGTCGAGGACCGCGCCCCCGTCGACCCGGCCCTGCTCTCCGTCTCCGTCGACGCGCTCGTCGCCGGCCGCGAGGGACGCACCGGGGGTCAGGCGTGACGCCGGTGCGGGTCGGGGTCTTCGGCCTGCTCGGCTCGGGGAACGTCGGCAACGACGGCTCGCTCGAAGCGATCCTCGGCTACCTGCGCGCCGAGCACCCGGAGGCGGTCGTGGACGCGCTGTGCGGCGGCCCCGAGTCCGTGACGGCCCGGTTCGGGATCCCGGCCACGCGGCTGCACTGGTACCGCGGGGAGTACCGGACGGCGTCCCGCGCGGGCGCCGTCGTCGGGAAGGGCGTCGGCAAGCTCGTCGACGCCTACCGCACCGCCGCCTGGGTACGAGGGCACGACGTGGTGATCGTGCCCGGCATGGGCGTCCTGGAGGCCACGCTTCCGCTGCGGCCGTGGGGATTCCCGTACGCCCTGTTCCTGCTCTGCGCGTCGGGGCGGCTCCTCGGCACCCCGGTCGCGCTCGTCAGCGTCGGCGCGGCCCCCATCCGCGAGCGCGCGACCCGGACCCTGGTGCGCTGGTCGGCGCGGCTGGCCGCGTACCGCTCGTACCGGGACAGCCAGTCCCGCGAGGCGCTGCGGGCGATGGGCGTGGACACCAGCCGCGACGAGGTCTACCCGGACCTCGCCTTCGCCCTGCCGACGCCGCCGCCGAGCGAACCCTCCGGCACGCCCGGCACCGTCTGCGTCGGCGTCATGGCCTTCCACGGCGGCAACGACGACCGTGACAGGGCCGAGGAGATCCACCGTCGCTACCTCGACGGCACGATCCGCTTCGTCCGGACGCTGGTCGAGGAGGGCCGGCCGGTCCGTTTACTCACCGGTGACGCGGCCGACCTCGTCGTGGTCGACGCGATCCTCGCCGCGGTGGACTCGCCGCTCGTCACCGCCGCCGAGACCTCGTCCCTCGCCGACCTCATGAAGGAGATGGCGGCGGCCGACAGCGCGGTGGCGGTGCGCTACCACAACCTGATCTGCGCGCTCCGGGCCGGGACGCCGACCGTCGCCCTCAGCTACGCGGCGAAGAGCGACGCGCTCATGGAGGCGATGGGCCTCGGCGCGTACCGCCATCCGGCCCGCGCGGTCGACCCCGACCGGCTGCTCGAACAGTTCCGGGCTCTGGAGCTCCGGGCCGCCGAGCTCCGCCGGACCCTCGCGGAGCGCGACGCGGCGGCCGTCCGCCGGCTCCGCCGCCAGTTCGCCGACCTGACCACGGCCGTGTTCCCGAGGACCGGGCGTTCCCCCATCCGCCAGGAGGTTTGATGAAAGCGACCGCGGTCCCCGAGATCACCGGCGCCTACCTGTTCCAGCCGACGCCGTACGCCGACGAACGCGGCTTCTTCTGCCGCACCTTCGACGCCGACGTGATCCGCTCGGTCGGCATCGACCCGGACTCCTTCGTCCAGGACAGCCTGTCCCGCAACGTCCGGGGCGTCCTGCGCGGCCTGCACCTGCGGTCCGGTGCCGGGGAGGCGAAGCTCGTGCGGTGCTCGTACGGACGGATCTTCGACGTCGTCGTCGACCTGCGGCCGGACTCGCCGACGTACCGGAACGTGGCCACCTTCGACCTCTCCGGCGAGGCGCAGACCAGCCTCTACATCCCGGCGGGCTGCGCGCACGGCTTCCAGGCGCTGACCGAGACCGCCGACATCTCCTACCGCATCGACCGCCCCCACGACCCGGCCGAGGACGTCACGATCGCCTTCGACGACCCCGAACTGGCCGTCCCGTGGCCGCTGCCCGCCACCTTGATGTCCCCCCGGGACCGGGAGGCGCCGAGCCTCGCCGTCGCCCTCAAGCAGACGGAGGGCTGACACCGCCATGGACGCCACCGAAGACCTGTCCCTCCCCGCGTCGCGGCGCGCGAACGAGCGCCTGCACGCCCTGATCCCCGGCGGCGCCCACACCTACGCCAAGGGCGACGACCAGTACCCCGAGGACCTGGCCCCGGTCATCAGCCACGGCAACGGCGCCCACGTGTGGGACGTCGACGGCAACGAGTACATCGAGTACGGCTCGGGCCTGCGGTCGGTCAGCCTCGGCCACGCCCATCCGCGCGTCCTGGAGGCGGTCCGCCGCCAGCTGGACCGCGGCGCCAACTTCGTCCGCCCGTCCCTCCTGGAGGCCGAGGCCGCCGAGCGGTTCCTCGCCACCGTGCCGACCGCCGACATGGTGAAGTTCGCGAAGAACGGCTCCGACGTCACCACCGCCGCCGTACGCCTCGCCCGCGCGGCCACCGGCCGCCCGAGGATCGCGATCTGCGGCGACCACCCGTTCTTCTCCGTCGACGACTGGTTCATCGGCACCACGCCGATGTCCGCCGGCATCCCGGCCTCCACCACCGAGCTCACCGTCTCCTTCCCGTACGGGGATCTCGCCGCCACGGAGGAGCTGCTGCGCCGGTACGAGGGCGAGGTCGCCTGCCTGATCCTCGAACCGGCCGGACACGTCGAACCCCCGCCCGGCTACCTCGCCGGTCTGCGCGCCCTCGCCGACCGGCACGGCTGCGTCCTCGTCTTCGACGAGATGATCACCGGATTCCGCTGGTCGGAGGCGGGCGCCCAGGGCCTGTACGGGGTCGTCCCCGACCTCTCCACCTTCGGCAAGGCGCTGGGCAACGGGTTCGCCGTCTCGGCGCTCGCCGGGCGCCGCGACCTCATGGAGCTGGGCGGGCTGCGGCATTCCCAGGACCGGGTGTTCCTGCTGTCCACCACCCACGGCGCCGAGACCCACTCGCTCGCCGCGGCGATGGCCGTACAGACCACGTACACCGAGGAGGGCGTCACCGCCCGCCTCCACGCCCTCGGCGAGCGGCTGGCCGCCGGGGTCCGCGAGGCCGCGGCCGGCCTGGGCGTCGCGGACCACGTGTCCGTACGGGGCCGGGCGAGCAACCTGGTCTTCGCGACGCTCGACGGGGACGGGCGGCCGTCCCAGGAGTACCGGACGCTATTCCTGCGCCGCCTCCTCGCGGGCGGGGTGCTCGCGCCCTCGTTCGTGGTGAGCAGCGCGCTCGACGAGAACGACATCGACCGGACCGTGGAGGTGGTGGCGCAGGCGTGCGCGGTCTACCGCAAGGCGCTCGACGCCGGAGACCCCACCCCGTGGCTGGGCGGACGGGCGGTGAAGCCGGTCTTCCGCAGCAAGGCCTGAGGTGATGTTCCGTCACCTCAGGTGCGGGGCGCGGGTCTTCTCCGGTCGACGAGCCACGCGGTCGTCGTCGCGACCGCGACGGCGGTGAAGTAGCCGCCGATGGTGTCGGTCGGGTAGTGCGAGTTCGTGGCGACCTGCGCCCACCCCATGGCGGCGCCCGCGACCAGCGAGGCCAGCAGGACGAGAACGGCGCCGCCCGGCCCGACGAGGCCGAGCCGACCGGTCACGAGCAGCGCCACCACGAGAATGAACGCCGTGAGAAAAGCGGTGTGCCCACTGGGGTAGGCCAGGGACCCGCCGTGGATCGTGCGGCCCACCAGGGGCTTGAGGAGCGTCGTCGCCGCCACGCTCGCGCCGCAGGCGGCGACGACGAGGACCGCCGCGCGGGGGCGGCGGAGCAGCAGACACAGCGCCACGACGGAGAAGACGAGGATCGCCGCCCCCTTGCGCTCCCCCAGGGCGTCGAGGGCGGTGGCGATCGGCCACCACGAGGACGGCAGGCCCGCCACCACCCCCTGGATCCGCGCGTCCACGCGGCCGGGTTCGCCCGTGCCGCCGTACCGCAGCGCCATCACGGCGACCGCGCACGCGGCGAGCACCGCGATCGGCGCGAGCCACACGCGCCTCAACTCGCTTGCCCCTCGGCCCTCTTGTCCTGTCAGGCGATCCACCGCGTTCCCTCCGTCGTGTCCGCCCCGCCTTCCGTCGACCATAACCGAGCCGGGTCCCTCGACATCGGCGGCCCGGCGGGGAGAATGGGATTCCACGCCACGCGATGGGGGCAGCGTGTCACTGTTACTGCGCACGGGGCGGGGCAGGCTCCGGTACGGGGCGGCCGTGGGCGTCGGGGCCGTCGTGCTCGCCCTCGCCGCCACCTGGACCTCCGGCCCGCTGGCCACCGGCATAGGGGCCGCCGCCTCGGCGCTCTACGCGCTCGTCGCCGACCGGCTCCGGCCGCGCGAGACCCCCGACCCGCCCGCCGGGGCGCTGCTGCGGACCCCCGCCGGACGGATCCCCCGGTTCGCGCAGGTGGAGCGCCCCGAACTCGCCGGGGTCCATCCGGCCGACGGGCACGGCGAGCGCCGGCCCGCGCCGCCGTACATCGAGCGGGACGCAGAACCGCAGGTGCAACAAGCCCTCAACGAAGGTGGATTCGTACTCCTCGTCGGCGAATCAACGGCCGGAAAGAGCCGGTTGGCGTACGAGGTCGCCCGCTCCCGTTTCCCCCGGCACCTGTTCGTCCGCCCGCTCGACCGGACGGCGCTCGCCGCGGCCGTCGAGGCGGCGGGAGGGCGGCGCAAGGCCGTCCTGTGGCTCGACGACCTGGAGAACTACCTCGGTGCCGACGGGGTGACCTCCGCCATGGTGACGGGGCTGCTGCACCGGCGGCCGGGGCGGGCCGTCGTCGTGGCGACGATGAGATCGGAGGAGTACCGCCGCTACGACGCCCGCGAGGAGAGCCGCCTCACCGGGTCCGACCGGGACGCCTGGCGGGTCCAGCGCGACGTGCTCGGCGCGGCGGTACGGATCCGGCTCGACCGGCACTGGTCGGAGGCCGAGCGCCGGCGGGCGGCGGCGCACCGGGCCGATCCGCGCATCCGCCTGGCCCTGGACAGTGGCGAACGATTCGGCCTGGCCGAAGTGGTCGCGGCCGGACCCGAGTTGCTGTCCGCCTGGCAGAACGCCTGGGCGCCGGGGACCAATCCGCGGGGTGCGGCGGTCGTGGCGGCGGCCGTGGACTGCCGGCGGGCGGGGCTGCGGAGACCGGTCAGCCGGGAGTGGCTCCAGGACCTCCACCTGCCGTACCTCGCGGAGCGCGGCGGCCCCGACCTCCAGCCCGAGCCCTTCACCGAGGCGATGACCTGGGCCTGCAAGGCCGCCTACGCGACGAGCGGCCTCCTCGTCGGCAACTACACCCAGGGCTACACGGCCTTCGACTACGTCCTGACCGCCTCGGACCTGCCCCCCGTCCCCCACCACCTGTGGGACGCCCTCCTCGGGCTCGTCGCCCCGGCCGACGCGTACGACATGGGGCTCGTGGCCCACCAGGCGGGCGAACTGCGGCGGGCGGCCGCCGCGCTCGCGCGGGCGCACGCCGGGGGCGCGGCAGAGGCCGACTTCCTGCTCGCGATCGTCACCGGCGACCGGGGCAGGCCACGCCAGGCGGCGAGCGCCCTTCGGGGCATCGTGGCCCGCCGCAGGACCGCGCTGGGAGCGTCCCATCCCGAGACGCTGGCCGCCGTCCACCAGTGGGCGTACTTCACCGGCGAGGCCGGCGACGCGGCGACGGCCTCGGCCGCCTTCGGGAACCTCGTCGCCGACACCACGGCGGCACTGGGCCCCGACCACCCCGACACCCTGGCCGCGCGCCACCAACAGGCCTACTTCGCGGGCGAGTCGGGCGACCTGGACTCCGCCGTACGCGAGGTGCGGGCGCTCCTGGAGATCCGCCTGCGCCGGGGCGAGGCCGACCGCCCGGAGGCACTCGCCGCACGCCGCAGCCTCGCCTGGTTCTCCACCCTGCGCGGAGACCCGCCCACACCCGAAACCGACCTGGACCACCTCCGCACCGACGCCGAACGAGCCCTGGGCCCCGACAACCCCCACACCCTCGCGATCCGCAGCACCCAGGCCTCCCTGGCGGCCCGAGCGGGCCGCCACCACGAGGCACTGACGGAGTTCACCCTCCTGATCACCGCCCGCAGCAGCACCCTCGGCCCCGACCACCCCCACGTCATGCACAGCCGCCTGCAACGCGCGCAGGCCCTGATCGCCCTGGACCGGCACGCCGACGCGCAACAGGAACTGACCCGCTTCCTCGCGGACGTCCGCCACGTGCTCGAACCCGAGCACCGGCACCTCGCCCTCGCCCGCGACCTGATGCGCGGGCACGCCGGAAGGGCCGGGTCCGTCGGGTGACGGACTCGGCCCTTGCGGACGTGTCGGGGGTCAGACGCGGTCGGCGGCGATCAGGACGTACTGGAAGGAGCCGTCCTTGTACGACTCGATGAACGCCTCCTCGATGCCGGTGACCAGGGAGGACGTGGCGCGCAGCTCCCAGTAGGGCAGGGTGTCGGGGGTCAGGTCGATCACGGCCTGCGGGACGAGGCGGTTGTCCGCCATCGCCTTCAGGTACTCGCGGCGGGAGTGGATGTTGCACTCGAAGTGCGCGTTGATCTGGGAGACCCACTTCGAGGGCTGGCCGTAACGGGGGTTCCAGCAGCCCGTGATGGTGACGTACCGGCCGCCGACCTTGAGGAAGCGGGAGTGCTCGGCCATCAGGTCGTCGAGGTCGACGTACATGCTCGACTCGTTGTTCCACGAGGCGGTGATGCTGCCCTTCTCGAAGGGCGTGTCGAGCATGTTGCAGACCTGGGCGCGGACGTGGTCGTCGATGCCCAGCTCCTTGGCCCGCCGGTTGCCGAACTCGGCCTGCGTGGAGGAGAGGGTGACGCCCTCGACCTTGCAGCCGAAGCGCTGGTGGGCCATGACGCTCGAACCGCCGCGGCCGCAGCCCGCGTCAACGAGGGTGTCTCCGGGGCCGACCTCGCCGAGGTGGTCGAGGAGGACCTCGGCCTGGGCCGACTCCAGGCGGTGCAGCTCGGCAATCAGCTTCTTCTCGTACTCGCTGTCCTCGGGCGTACCGAGGGCGGCGTGGTCGATCGCGCCGATGCCGTAGTGGTGGTGGTAGAGCCCGTCGACGTCGCCCAGGCGCAGGTTGACGGGCCTGGCCTCCTGGTTCCAGTAGCGGGCGATGTCGCCCTGGTAGGGCGAGGCCGGCGCCGGAACGAACGCGGAGGTGCCGGCGGTGGTGAGCTCGGTGTTGGTCACAGAGGGGTCCATTTCTTACCAGAAATCGGGCAGGCTGTAGCGGTACGTGTTGGTCTGGTGCCAGTAGTGGTTGCCGTCGACCCAGGCGCCGACGCCCCGCAGGAAGCGCAGGACGCTGGGGATGGGCCAGGCGGCGGCGAGGGCCGCGCTGGCGGCCTCGAAGTCGCGCATGAGGTCGTTGTGGACCTCGACGGCCTTGAGGTAGCCGTCCTTGTCCGAGAGGTTCTCGCGGTCGGCGATCACCACCGGCAGGTTCATGTGACGCCCGGGGGCGTCGAGTTCCTTCGTGTACGAGTACAGGTCGTTGACGATCGTGCTCGCGTTCCCGGCGAGCGCCAGGACCCGCTGCATGGCGGGCTGGGCGTGCAGGTCGGTGGGGAGCTCGTAGCCGCCGACGGTGTCCGTGATGGTGGGGCACGGCCGGAAGTTGTTGTACTGCCGCATGACCAGGTACTCCCACACCTCGGGGGTGTGGTCGGTCTGCGCCCAGGCGGCCTCGGCGAGGTAGCCGAGGTGGAGGCGGGCCATGTCGTGGCGGAAGCGGTCGGACTGCGAGGGCGTGGCGAGCTGGTTGAAGTACTCCATGGCGGAGTGGTACGCGCGCCGCGGGGCGTCCGCGCTCAGCGACTCGGCCCACTGTGCCTGGTACTCCGCCGTGGTGTGCATGGGGTCCAGCGCGGTGTGCGCGAGCAGGAGTCGCCCGCCGAGACCGACCGGGGAACCGCCGTGGTCCTCGCAGTACATGTCGTCGACCGCGTTCTCGGCCACCATGAGGCGGGCGGCGACCATGAGGTGGTCGACGGTCGGGGCGTCGGGGTGGCAGGCGACCATGTACTTGCCGGTGGAGAAGCCGTCGAACTGGCCTTCCCACTCCTCGGGATAGAGCCGGATCTCGTCGAGCGCCCAGTCCTTGATGCGGCGGCTCAGCTCCGCCACGCGGACGGGATCGGGCTCGGCGATCGGGTGGTAGTAGAGGCCCGGGATGTGCAGGGCGTCCGCCGGCGCCTGGGGCTCGGCGGGTGCGAGGTCGGCCGGCGTGAGGTCGAGCGGCGTGAGGTCGAGCGGCGTGACGTCGACCGGCGCGAGGTCGGGGATCGCGGCGGGCCGGAAGAGGCCGATGGCGGCCGTACCGAGGCCGGTGGGTCCGCGCAGGATCTGTTCCAGACCGGGGCCCGGGGTCTGGGTGTCGGGCATCCGTGGCTCCTAGGTGGGGTGGTGTTCCGTTCCGGGTCCCGGGCGTGCCGGCCCGGCCCGGGGAGGGGCCGGGCGTGGCGGTGGGGGGTGGGTCAGCCGCGACGGCGGGCGATCTGGACGTTCTCCAGGACGCCGAGCGCGTTGGGTACGAGGATGGCGGCGGAGTAGTACGTGGTGACGAGGTACGACATGATCGCCTGCTCGCTGATGCCCATGAACCGTACGGACAGGCCGGGTTCGACCTCTTCGGGCAGCCCGGTCTGGTGCAGGCCGATGACGCCCTGGTTGTCCTCGCCGAGGCGCATCGCGAGGATGGAGCTGGTGTTCTCCTCGCTGATCGGGATCTTGTTGCAGGGCAGGATCGGGACGCCGCGCCAGGCGGGGACGCGGTGGCCGTCGAGGTCGACGGTGTCCGGGTAGAGCCCGGCGGCGTTCCACTCGCGGCCGATCGCCGCGATGGTGCGGGGGTGGGCGAGGAAGATCTTGGTGCCGCGGCGGCGGGTGAGGAGCTCGTCGAGGTCGTCCGGGGTGGGCGGGCCCGAGTGGGTCTGGATCCGCTGCTTGAAGTCGGCGTTGGCGAGGAGGCCGAACTCCGGGTTGTTGATGAGCTCGTGTTCCTGGCGCTCGCGCAGGGCCTCGACGGTGAGCCGGAGCTGTTCCTGCGTCTGGTTGTGCGGGCCGTTGTAGAGGTCGGCGACGCGGGTGTGGACCTTCAGGACGGTCTGGGCGACGGAGAGTTCGTACTCGCGCGGCCGGAGCTCGTAGTCGACGAAGGCGCCGGGGAGGACGGCCTCGCCCTTGTGGCCGGCCGACATGGCGATCTCGGCCTCGCCGTACTTGTTCTGCCCCTTGAGGGGCAGCGAGCTGAACTGGTCGATGTGCGCCTGGAGGGAGGGCGCGTTGGCGAGGATGCCCGCGAAGTCGGCGCGGGAGAGGGTGAGGAGGGTGCCGGAGGTCTCGGCGGTGGCGGTGTAGTCCCAGGTGGCGTCGGCGTCCAGGAGCGCGTTCTCGCCGAAGCTGTCGCCGTCGGCGAGGACGGAGACGGCGATCTCGTCGCCGTACTGGCCGACGGAGGTCTGGTTGATCCGGCCGTGGGCGATGAGCTGGATCTCCACGGCGGCGTTGCCGCGGACGGCGAGGATCTCCCCCGCGCTGAAGTCGCGCTGGACGCACCGGTCGGCGAGCGCGGTCAGCACCTCGTCGTCCTCGTAGCCGCGCAGCAGGGCGAGTTCGCCGAGTTCGCGCGGGATGACGCGGACGCGGCTGCCGTCCTGGACGAAGTCGATGCGGCCGTCGCCGACGGTGTAGCTGAGTCGGCGGTTGACCCGGTAGGCACCGCCCTTCGTCTCGACCCACGGGAGCATCCGGAGCAGCCAGCGGGAGGTGATCTCCTGCATCTGCGGCGCGGACTTGGTGGTGGAGGCGAGGTTGCGGGCGGCGGCGGTGCTCAGGCTCTGCCTGGGCGGTTCCACCTGGGATTCCGAGCCGGTCTCAACGGACGTCGTCATCGGACGAGGTCTCCTTCGGTGCCGCCGTCCGGCGTTCGGGCGCCGGACGGTGAAAGAGGGATGAGGGGGGTGGGTGATCGGGGGTGGTCCTCCGGATCGAGGGAACAGTAACGCTCGGTAAGTCGCGGTCACCTCACTGCGAGGAAGGCATTACCTCGAAGCAGTGATCTTGTTTCGTTCGGGGTTTAAGGGGGTCGCCGACATGATTCGGCCATCGGCCCGGCCATCCCGTCGAACGGGGACACGAAAAAGCCCCCCTTCTCCCCGGGGGGAGGGAGAAGGAGGGAGCTGGAGGGGGTGGGGCGGGTCGGTCAGGCGCGTCCGGCGGCCATGTCCATCAGGCGGGCCAGGACGCGGCCGCCGGAGACGTGGACGCCGTCGTGCTCCCACTCGTTGGTGACCCAGGCGCGCGCGGAGCCGATGTGGCGGGCCGTGCGCAGGGAGACGCCCGCGTCGACGTACATGTCGTCGTGGTAGACGACCGCGGCGAGCGGGACCCGGTTGGCGGCGAGCCGGTCGAGGTCGTACAGCGGCGGCCAGTCGACGCGCGCGGCGAGGAGGTCGGCGGCTTCGGCGAAGGGGCGAAGGCCGGCTATCTCGCGGAACATCCAGGGGTACATCATCTCGCCGGTGAACAGCAGCGGGTCGGCGTCCCCGGCGAACTCGGGGAAGTCGTCCAGGGCGCGGGCGGCGGCCCAGCCGGTCGGGCCGGCGCCCTGCCCGTACAGGGTCTCCTGCATGACCGCGAAGAGCGGGTTGTCGGCGAAGCCCGTGAGGGTCATGACCTGGTGGAGGAAGGTGTCGCTCAACTCGCCGTCGGTGTCGACGGCTTCGTCGAGGAGCCAGTGGATCCGTTCGAATCCGTCGCCCATGCCGAGGGCGAGGCCGAGGTAGCGCAGGCGGTGCGGGGTGAGGCGGTCGCCGTCGGGCAGCCGGACGTCGTCGGCGGCGAGGAGGTCGGCGATCTTCCGCAGGCGGGGGGCGTCCTCGGGGTAGCGGGTGTAGAAGTCGAGGACGCGGTCGCGAACGCGGGGGTAGGTGTGCGCGTAGACGTCGTCGGCGGTGGCGGTGAGGCCGGGCAGGCCGCCGGTGACGTAGCAGGCGCGCAGGCCTTCGGGGGCCTGGGAGAGGTAGGTGAGGGTGATGAAGCCGCCGTAGCTCTGGCCGAGGGTCTCCCAGGTCTTGTCGCCCAGGAGTTGACGGCGGATCAGTTCGGCGTCGGCGACGATCGCGTCGGCGCGGAAGTGACCCAGGTAGCCGGCGAGGGCCTCGGGCGAGGCGAAGCGGGCGGCGGACCTGGCGGTGACGGGGGTGGAGCGGCCCGTGCCGCGCTGGTCGAGGAGGAGGACGCGGTGGGTCCTGAGCGCCTGGGCGAGCCAGCCGGGCGAACCGGCGGACGGGCGGGGGCTCTTGCCGCCGGGGCCGCCCTGGAGGTAGAGCAGCCAGGGCAGTTCCTCCCCGGCGCGGGCCGGGTCGGCGACCTCGCGGGCGAAGACCTCGATGGTGGGGCCTTCGGGGTCCGCGTGGTCCAGGGGGACGACGAAGGTGTGGTCGACGGTGGCGTACGCCGGGTTCATGGGTTCCTCCACGGCCGCGGGCGCGGCCGGTCAGGTGGTACGGAGCAGGGGTGGGTGGCCGTCGGCCGCCCACCCGGGCCCTGTCCGGTGAGCCCGTGTGTCGGCCGGTGTCAGCGCTCCCCGGAGGTCCGCTCGCCCTTGGCCCAGATCGAGCGGACGTGTCCGAGGTGCCGGGACATGCACGACTCGGCGCCCTTGGCGTCGCCGGCGAGCATCAGGTCGAGCAGTTCCAGGTGCTCTTCCGCCGACGGGATGAGGTTGCCGCTCTCGTCGAGCGCGGTCAGCCCGTACAGGCGGGAGCGCTTGCGCAGGTCGCCGACGGTCTCGACGAGGCGTTCGTTGCCCGCGAGGCCGAGCAGGCTGAGGTGGAAGAGCCGGTCCGCCTCCAGGTAGCCGATGAGGTCGTGCTCGCGGGCCGCGCGCACGATCTCCTCGGCGACCGGACGCAGCGCCTCCAGGTCCTCGCGGGAGGCGATCTCCGTGACACGGCCCACCGTCGGGATCTCGATGAGGGCACGGATCTCGCTGTACTGGTCGAGGTCGCGCTCGTCGACCTCGGTGACCCGGAAGCCCTTGTTGCGGACGGGCTCGACGAGGCCCTCGCGGGCCAGGTCGAGCATCGCCTCGCGGACCGGGGTGGCGGAGATCCCGAAGTCCTCGGCGAGGGTCGGCGCCGAGTACACCACCCCGGGGCGGAGCTCGCCCGAGATGAGGGCGGCTCGCAGGGCGTGGGCGACCTGGTCGCGCAGCCGCTCCCGGGAGGCGTTGAGGTCGCGGTGGGTCAGGTGCCCCATGACGGTGGTGATCCCTTCGGTCCGGTTGATCTCACCACCGTACGATGTCACGCCGCCGGGCCCGCGGGTGCCAGCGTGTACGTCCGGCTCGACGTGAAGAAGTCCAGCGCGGCCTTGCCCTGCTCGCGCGCTCCGTGGCTGGACGCCTTGGAGCCGCCGAACGGCAGGTGGAAGTCGACGCCGGTGGAGGGCGCGTTGAGGCGGATCATGCCGGTGTCGAGCAGGTCGAGGCCGTTCAGGGCGGTGTTGAGGTCCGCCGTGTGGACCGAGGTGACCAGGCCGTACGGGACGGAGTTGGTGATCCGGATCGCGTGGGCGAGGTCGTCGGCGGCGAGCAGCGAGGCGATGGGTCCGAAGACCTCCTCGCGCAGCAGCCGGTGGCCCGGGGAGACCTTCTCGACGAGGGTCGGGGCCGCGTACCAGCCGTCACGGTCGGGTACGGTGCCGCCGGCGAGGACGGAGAGTCCGCGGGCGGCCTCGCCGACCTGGTCGCGGGCGTACTCGTGGATGAGCGGTCCGCACACGGTGGCGGCGTCGGCCGGGTCTCCGACGGGCAGGGCCCGCAGGGCCTCGGAGAGCGCCTCGCGCAGCGGGTCGAGGGCGGCGCCGACCGCGATGACACGGCTGGTGGCCGTGCACTTCTGGCCCGCGTAGCCGGCGATGGCGGCGGCGATGTGGGAGGCGGCCTGCTCGATGTCCGCGTCCGGCAGGACGAGGGCGGCGTTGAGGCCGCCCATCTCGGCCTGGACCGGGATGCCGCGGGCGGTCGCCGCGCGGGCGACGGCCTGGCCGATGGGCGTGGAGCCGGTGAAGGAGACCACGTCGGCGGCGGAGACCAGCGCGTTGCCCTCGGTGCCGCCGCCGGGCAGGACGGTGAAGACCGACTCCGGCACGTACTGGTGGATGATCTCGGCCAGCCGCAGGGCGCAGGCGGTGGCCTCGGGGGCCGGCTTGAGGACGACCGTGTTGCCGGTGGCGAGCGCCGGGGCGGCCTTCCAGGTCGGGATGGCGAACGGGAAGTTCCACGGGGTGATGAGCCCGGCGACGCCGTGCGGGCGACGGCGGGTCAGGAGCAGCCCGGGGCCCGCGGCCGTCTCGTGGACGGCGCCGGTGGCCTCGAAGGGGGCCTGGGCGTAGTACCGCCAGATGGCGACGGTGCGGGCGACCTCGGCCCGGGCCTCGGCGAGCGGCTTGCCGACCTCGCGGACGGCGAGCGCGGCCAGTTCACCGGCGGCGGCCTCGATGGCGGAGGCGATGGCGCCGAGCGCGGCCGAGCGGGTGGCGGCGCCGGCGTACTGCCAGCCGGGCTGGGCGGCGCGGGCCCGCTCGACGGTGTCGACCGCGGTGAAGGCACCGGGCGCCGGGAGCGAGACGAGGACGTCTGCCGGGTCGGCGGGGTTGCGGGAGATCACGGTGGGAAGCGTGTCGGTCACAGGAGGAAGCCTCCGGGGAAGGGGTCGTCCGGGTCGAGGAAGTACTGGGCGGTGCCGGTGATCCAGGCGCGGCCGGTGACGGTGGGGATGACGGCGGGCAGGCCGCCGACCTCCGTCTCGCCGACGAGGCGTCCGGTGAACTCGGTCCCGATGAAGGACTCGTTGACGAAGTCGGTGTCGAGGGGCAGTTCGCCGCGGGCGTGGAGCTGGGCCAGGCGGGCGCTGGTGCCGGTGCCGCACGGGGAGCGGTCGAACCAGCCCGGGTGGATCGCCATCGCGTGCCGGGACCGCTGGGCGTTGGAGCCGGGGGCGGCGAGGTAGACGTGCTTGAGTCCGGCGATCTCGGGCTGCGTCGGGTGGACGGGCCGGTGGTCGGGCGAGGCGTTGATGGCGTCCATGACGGCGAGTCCGGCGGCGAGGAGGTCGTCCTTGCGTGCGCGGTCGAAGGGCAGGCCGAGGGCGTCGAGGTCGACGAAGGCGTAGAAGTTGCCGCCGAAGGCCAGGTCGTAGGTGACGGTGCCGTAGCCGGGGACCTCGATCTTGCGGTCGAGAGCGACGCTGAAGGCGGGCACGTTGGTCAAGGTCACGGACTTGGCCGCGCCGTCCTCCACGCGGACGTCGACGCTGACCAGGCCGGCCGGGGTGTCCAGGCGGACGGTGGTGACGGGTTCGACGACCGGGACCATGCCCGTCTCCACCAGCACGGTCGCCACGCCGATGGTGCCGTGGCCGCACATCGGGAGGAGACCGGAGACCTCGATGTAGAGGACGCCGTAGTCGGCGTCGGGGCGGGTGGGCGGCTGGAGGATCGCTCCGCTCATCGCCGCGTGCCCCCGGGGCTCGTACATCAGGAGCGTACGGAGGTGGTCCATGTGCTCGATGAAGTGCAGCCGCCGCTCGGCCATCGTGGCACCGGGGATGACCCCGACACCGCCGGTGATCACGCGCGTGGGCATGCCCTCGGTGTGCGAATCGACGGCGTGGAAGACATGACGCGTACGCACGGGAGTCCTTTCGGGGAGTCGGGGTGGGGTGAGGGGCCCGCCGGGCGGGCCCTCCCCGCGGTCCGTCAGCGGTGGCCCTCGGCGATGGCCTTCTCCGTGGAGACGCGCACGCCGGCCTCGATCGCGCCCGTGAGCGGGAAGCGCGGCGGGCGGGTCGGGCCGCCCGTGCGGCCGGCGATGTCCATGGAGAGCTTGATGGACTGGACGAACTCGGTCTTCGAGTCCCAGCGCAGCAGGGAGTGGAGGGACTTGTAGAGCGGCACGGCCGTCTCCAGGTCGCCCGCGACGGCCGCGTGGTAGAGCTCGGCGCAGGTGGTCGGGAAGGCGTTCGGGTAGCCGGCGATCCAGCCGACCGCACCGGCGACGGCCAGCTCCAGGAGGACGTCGTCGGCGCCGATGAGGAGGTCGAGCTCGGGAGCGAGCTCGGCGATCTCGTAGGCGCGGCGGACGTCGCCGCTGAACTCCTTGACGGCGACGATGGAGCCGTCGGCGTGCAGGTCGGCCAGGAGCTGCGGCGTCAGGTCGACCTTGGTGTCGATCGGGTTGTTGTACGCGACGACCGGGATGCCCACGCCGGCGACGTCGGCGTAGTGGGCGCGGACGGCGGCGGCGTCGGCGCGGAAGGCGTTCGGGGGCAGGAGGAGGACGGAACCGGCACCGGCCTCGGCGGCCTGCTCGGCCCAGCGGCGGGACTCGGCGCTGCCGTACGCGGCGACACCGGGCATCACGCGGGCGCCGTCACCGGCGGCGGCGACGGCGGTACGGACGACCTGGGCGCGCTCGGCGTCGGTGAGGGTCTGGTACTCACCGAGGGAACCGTTGGGGACGACACCGTCACAGCCGTTGGCGATCAGCCAGGCGACGTGCTCGGCGTAGGCGTCGTAGTCGACCGACAGGTCCTCCTTGAAGGGGAGGGTGGTGGCGACCATGATGCCGCGCCAGGGGCGGTCGGTGTTCCAGGTGGTGGCGGTCATGTCGAGGACCAGCCTTTCTGTGGTGTGTGACATTTTATGGGGGATGAGAAGGAAGAGGCCTTGTGGGCCTCTTCCCCGGTGAAGTCCTTGGCGAAGTCCTTGGCGAAGTCCTTGGCGAAGTCCTTCGCGAAGTCCTTGGGCGGGCTACTCGCCCGCTTCCTCCGCCTCACGCGGCTCGTCGAGCCCCGCGAGTGTCGCGAGCGAGACGGGGACGGCGAACGGGCGCCGCTCGGCGGGCGGTTCGACGGGGTCCCCGCCGCGCGCCGCGAGACAGGACACGGCGGCCCCGCACATCCGCCCCTGGCACCAGCCCATGCCGGCCCGGGTGAGGAGTTTGACGGTCCGGGCGTCACGCGCCCCGAGGTCGGTGACCGCCTCGCGCACACGCCCCGCGGTCACCTCCTCGCAGCGGCAGACGTCCGTGTCGTCCTCCAGCCACGCGTCCCAGCCGGGGCCGGGGGCGTGCGCGGCCGCCATGACGTCGGCGAAGGCGCGCATCCGGTCGCGGCGGCGCCGGAGCTCGGTGAGCCTGCCGACGGGCGTCTGCCGCCCGCCGAGCCGGGCGGCGATGGCGCGGCCCGCGAGTTCGCCTTCGGTGCGGGCGAGACCGGCGCCTCCCACGCCGCCGGTCTCGCCCGCGGCCCAGAGACCGGCCACGGAGCTCTCCTGGAGTTCGTCCAGGACGAGGCCCAGGGTCCCGTCGGCGAGCGCCCGGGTGGCGCAGCCGAGGGTGGTGGCCAGTTCGATCTGCGGCACGAGGCCGTGCCCGACGGCGAGCGCGTCGCAGGGGATGTGCCGGCCGGTCCCGGGCACGGGCCGCCAGTCGCGGTCGAGGCGGCTGACGGTGACGGCCTCGACCCGGTCGGTGCCGTGCACCTGGGTGACGGCGCTGCGGGCCAGGACCCGGACGCCGTGCCGGAGGAGGCCGGCCCCGTGGACCAGGGCCTCGACGGCCTTGGCCGGGTTGGTGACGAGGGCGCGGGGGCTGCGGGCGTACCGCAGGTATCCGGCGGCCTCGACGACGGCCGGGACGCGGGCTCCGGCGGCGGAGAGCGAGGAGGCGACGGCGAGCAGGAGGGGTCCGCTGCCGGCCACGACGACGCGCCGTCCGGGCAGCACGAGCCCGGACTTGAGCATGGCCTGCGCGCCTCCGGCGCCGACGACGCCGGGGAGGGTCCAGCCGGGGAAGGGGAGCTGGCGTTCGTACGCGCCGGTGGCGAGCAGCAGCGCCTTGGCCCGGAGGCGTACCGGCCGCTCGGCGGTGCCGTCGGGGCCGGTGACGGCGTGGACGGTCCAGGTGCCGTCGGCCTCGCGCTCCGCCGACCACACGTGGTGGCCGCCGAGGTGCGTGACGTCGCTCGCGGCGAGGCGCGTACGGAGGTCGGAGAAGGCCGACCAGTCGTGGTGCAGGGCCTCGGGGCGTACGGCTCCGAGGGCGGGCGCCGGGTGGCGGTAGAACTGGCCGCCGGACTGGGTGGAGGTGTCGAGGAGGGCGACGGAGAGGCCGAGTTCGGCGGCGGTGACGGCGCCGGAGAGCCCGGCGGAGCCCGCGCCGATGACGGCGAGGTCGTACGGTTCGCGCGGTCCGCGCCGCCCCTGCGGGTCAGACGGCGAGGCGGTCATGGCCGTGGCCTTCCTGGGTGGTGATCGCGTCGCCGGGACGGGCGGGGACCAGACAGGCGCGCCGGTTCGGTTCGCCGTTGACGGTGGCGAGACAGTCGTAGCACTGGCCGATGCCGCAGAACGCGCCGCGGGGGCGGCCCCCTTCGCGGGTGGTGCGCCAGGCGAGGATGCCCGCGCCCCAGAGGGCGGCGGCGACGGTCTGGCCGGGCAGGGCGGTGACGCTCCGGCCGTCGAAGGTGATCTCGAACGGCGGGTCGGGCTGGGCCCCGACCAGGTCGGCGGGGGTGCGGCGGGCCACGGGCCCTCCTCTCATGACGACGTGACGGTGACGGTACGGCGTGAGCCGGGGATCGGTGGACCCTGGCTCACTGGGCCGGGACTCGCCGGCCCCGGACTCACTGGGCCCGGGCCGCGAGCGCGTCGGCCTCGGTGAACCGGTCGGCCCGGAACGGGGTGATGTCGAGGGGCTGTTCGGCGCCGGTGATGGCGGCGGCGATGATCTGCCCCGTGACGGGCGCGAGTCCGATCCCGGCGCCCTCGTGTCCGCAGGCGTGCAGCAGCCCGGGGACGCGGGGGTCGGGTCCGATCGCCGGGAGGTGGTCCGGCAGGTACGGGCGGAAGCCCAGGTAGGTCCGGATGGCCCGGACGGTGCCGAGCACCGGGAAGAGGGCGGTGGCGCCGAGGGCGAGGCGGCGCAGGACCTCGGTGTTGAGGGTCCGGTCGAAGCCGACGCGCTCGCGGCTGGCGCCGATGAGGACGGGGCCCGCCGGGGTGCCCTCGACGACCGCCGAGGTCTGCAGGGCGGCGGAGCCGCTGGCCACGTCGGCCACGTAGTCGGCGGCGTAGACCTTGTGCAGGACGACGCGGGGCAGGGGTTCGGTGACGAGGACGAAGCCGCGTCGGGGCAGGACGGGGAGGGGGACGCCCGCCATCTCGGCGAGCGCTCCTCCCCAGGTCCCCGCCGCGTTGACGACGTAGGGGGCATGGAGGTCACCGGCCGCGGTCCGCACACCGCGGATCTCGCCGGCGTCGCCGGTGAGCACACCGGTGACCTCCTCCCCCAGCCGCAGCCGGACGCGGGCGCCGGCGGCCCGCAGCAGCTGGGCGGCGGCCTGGGCGGGCATCACCTGGGCGTCCTGCGGATAGAGGAAGCCTCCCGCGAGTCCAGAAGCGAGGTGGGGCTCCAGGTCGTGGAGCCGGTCCCCGGGGACCTCCTGGGTGGTGACGCCCGCCTTCTCCTGACGGGCCGCGAACTCCCGCAGGGCCTGCATCCCGAGCTCGCCCGAGGCGACGACGAGGCCGCCCTTGGCCTCGTACTCGACCTGCGACGGGAGCAGGTCCGCCAGTTCGCGCCACTGGGTGGCGGCGAGCCGGGCGAGCTCGAGTTCGGGTCCTGGTTCCTTGTCGGAGACCAGGAGGTTTCCTTCGCCGGCTCCCGTCGTGCCGCCCGCGACGGGGCCGCGGTCGACGACGGTGACGGAGAGGCCGGCTTGGGCGGCGTAGTAGGCGCAGGCCGCGCCGACGACACCGGCGCCGACGACGATGACATCCGAGGGTTTTCTCGTGGGCACATCAGTAATATTTCACATTGCACTGGAGATGCCAAGACCCTGACGTCGAGGTTTCCATTCGGTGATCACCTGACCGCGCACCCCCCGGACACGGATGGGTAACAGAGCCCTCTACGTCTTGTCAGTGCAATTTCACATTACTATGTTACCGGTCACATTCCAGCTCTCGGCTGTCCGACCTGCACTATCGGAGTGACCCTCATGAACAAGCGCACGTGCACCCTGGCCACGGCCCTCGTCACGGCCCTGGCCCTCGGCGCCACCGGCTGTGCCGACGGCAAGAAGTCCGGCGCCCCCACGGAACGCAAGAACCCCGCGGTCGCCAACAACGGCACGGCCATCGGCGGCGCCCCGCAGAAGGGCGGCACGCTGCACGTCCTCTCCAACCAGGACTTCACCCACCTGGACCCGGCCCGCAACTGGGTCATGCCCGACATGGACTTCGGCACCCGCCTGCTGTACCGCACCCTCCTCACGTACAAGGCCGAGGCCGGCGCCAAGGGCGGGGAGCTCACCACCGACCTCGCCGAGGACCTCGGCGTCTCCTCCAACGGCGCCAAGACCTGGACCTTCACACTCAAGCCGGGCCTGAAGTACGAGGACGGCACCCCGATCACCGCCCAGGACGTGAAGTACAACGTCGAGCGGTCCTTCTCCCCCGACCTGCCCGGCGGCCCCGACTACGCGGCCCGCTACCTCGTCGGCGCCGAGGGCTACCAGGGACCGGCCAAGGGCAAGCATCTGGACTCGGTGAAGACGCCCGACGACCGCACCATCGTCTTCGAGCTGCGCGTCCCGTTCGCCGAGTTCCCGTACGCGACCACGCTGCCGACCTTCAGCCCCGTGCCCAAGAGCCAGGACAAGGGCCCCCAGTACGACAACCGGCCGTTCTCCTCGGGCCCGTACAAGGTCGAGACGTACGCCCGTGACAAGCAGCTCGTCCTCGTCCGCAACACGAACTGGAGCCCCGCGACCGACACCGTCCGCAAGGCCTACCCGGACCGGATCGTCGTGACCATGGGTCTCAAGGGCGGCCAGATCGACGACCGGCTCATCGCCTCCGGCGGCTCCGACGCCTCCGCCGTCTCCTGGGCCGCGATGCGCCCCGAGTCCGCGCCCAAGGTGCTCACCAAGCCCGACGTGAAGGCCCGCCTGCTCGCCGAGTCGCAGAACTGCACCGAGATGGTCCAGATGCACACCGGCCGCGCCCCCTTCGACAACGTGAAGATCCGCCAGGCCGTCGGATACGCCCTGGACCGTGAGGCCGTCATGACCGCGGCCGGCGGCCCGGCGGTCGTCGACCCGGCCACCGCGTACATGCCCGCCCTGCTCTCCGGCGGCAAGCAGGCCGACACCCTGAAGATCCCGCTCAGCGGCGACGTCGAGAAGGCCAAGCAGCTCCTCAAGGAAGGCGGGAAGCCCGAGGGCTTCTCCACCAGCATCACCGTCTCCGCCAACGACAAGGCCGTCGGCGAGGCCGTCCAGCAGTCCCTGGGCCGCGCCGGCATCAAGGTCACCATCGAGACCGTCGACCCCGGCGCCTTCTACGACACCATCGGCGACACCAAGAACCGCACGGACATCGTCTACTCCGGCTGGTGTCCCGACTTCCCCTCCGGCTCGACCTTCCTCCCGTTCGTCTTCGACGGCCGCTACATCAAGGAGAAGGGCAACTCCGGCAACCACTCGCTCTTCCGTGACGACGCCACGATGAAGCGCATGGACGAGATCGCCGCGATGACCGACGCCGCGCAGGCCAACAAGGCGTGGCAGGAGCTCGACGCGCAGATCCTCGCGAAGTCCCCCGCCGCCCCGGCCCTCGTCCGCCGCAAGCCGCTGCTCGTCGGCACCAACATCGCCGGCGCCTACGGCCACGTCGGCTTCTCCGGCCAGATCGACTACGCGACGATCGGTCTCAAGGACCCGTCGAAGAGCACGCGCTGACGACCGGGACACCCATCACCATGACCACCACCACGACCGTCTCCCCGCCCGCCCGGGCGGGGAGCGGCCCCTGGCAGCTCGCCCGCGCCGAGCTGCGCCGCCGCGCCTCCGTGAAGTTCTCCCTCCTCGTCGTCGGCGTCTTCCTGCTGATGACGGTCGCCGCCCCGCTCATCGGCGGGCTCGGCGGCTGGGGTCCGGAGGAGTTCGACAAGAGCGCCGTCGACCCGTACCTCGGCGGCCAGCCGATCGGTCCGCTCGGCGGCGTCTCGGCCGAGCACTGGCTCGGCGTCGAGCCCGTCACCGGCCGCGACCTGTTCGCCCGTGTCGTCCACGGCGCGCAGGTCTCCCTGATCATCGCCTTCTCGGCGACGGCGATCGTCGTCCTCGCCGGGACGGCGGCCGGCATCGCCGCCGGCTACTTCGGCGGACGCGTGGACACCGCGCTCTCCCGCCTGATGGACCTCACGATGTCCTTCCCCTCCCTCATCTTCATGATCGCGATGATGTCGGTGGCCAGGGACGTCAACCGGGTGCTCCTCATGACCCTCGTCATCGGTCTCTTCGGCTGGCCGGGCATCGCCCGGATCGTCCGCGGCCAGACCCTGTCGCTCAAGCACCGCGAGTACGTCGACGCCGCCCGCGTCGGCGGCTCGGGGCCCTGGCGGATCCTCGCCCGCGACATCCTCCCGGGCGTCGCCGGACCCGTCATCGCGTACACCACGCTGATCATCCCCGGGATGATCGCCACCGAGGCGGCCCTCAGCTACCTGGGCGTCGGCGTCCGTCCGCCCACCCCGTCCTGGGGCCAGATGATCGCCGAGTCCGTCGCCTACTACGACACGGACCCGATGTACTTCGTCGTCCCGAGCCTCTGCCTCTTCCTCACCGTGCTCGCGTTCACCCTCCTCGGCGACGCGCTGCGCGACATCCTCGACCCGAGAGGAAGCGGCTCGTGATCCTCTACCTCGGGCGCCGGCTCCTGGGCGTCCTCGGCGTCCTCCTCGCCATCGCCGCCGTCACCTTCACCATCTTCTACGTCCTGCCCTCCGACCCGGCGGCCGCCGCCTGCGGCAAGTCGTGCAGCGCCGACCGCCTGGAGGCGATCCGCGCCAACATGGGCCTCGACGCCCCGCTGTGGAAGCAGTTCGCCGACTTCGTCACCGGCATCTTCACCGGCCGCACGATGGGCACCGGCGAGTACGCCCTGACCTGCGACTTCCCCTGCCTCGGCTACTCGTACGAGAACAGCGAGAGCGTCTGGGACCTGCTCGTCGACCGGCTGCCCGTCTCCGCGTCCCTCGCGCTCGGCGCCGCCGTCCTCTGGCTGGCCCTCGGCCTCACCGCGGGCGTCACCGCCGCCCTGCACAAGGACAGCCTCACCGACAAGACGCTCATGGTCGGCGCGGTCGCCGCCGCCTCCCTGCCCGTCTACTTCACCTCGGTGCTGCTGATCTACGGACTCATCCGGGTCACCGGACTCCTCCCGTACCCGCAGTACGTCTCCTTCGGCGAGGACCCGGTCGCCTGGGCGACCAACCTGATCCTGCCGTGGCTCGCGCTCGCGATCCTGTACGCCGCCATGTACGCGCGGCAGAGCCGCAGTTCGATGATCGAGTCGATGGCGGAGCCGTACATCCGCACCGCCCGCGCCAAGGGACTCCCGCGCCGCAAGGTCGTCGTCAAACACGGCCTGCGCGCCGGCATGACGCCGATCCTGACGATCTTCGGCATGGACCTCGGCGGGCTGCTCGCCGGTGCCGTCATCACCGAGTCGCTCTTCGGACTCCCCGGTGTCGGACGGCTCTTCTACGGTGCCTTGTCCACCGGCGACCAGCCGGTGATCCTCGGCGTCACGCTGCTCGCCGCCACCTTCATCGTCGTCGCCAACCTGGCCGTCGACCTGCTGTACGCCGTCGTCGACCCGCGAGTGAGGTACTGATGGCCGAGCCGCTGTCGCCCGAACCGGGGCTTCCCGAGCCCCTGTTGTCCGTACGGGACCTCACGGTCACCTTCCCGACGAAGCGCGGGCCCGTCCGCGCCGTCGACTCCCTCGCGTTCGACGTGCTGCCCGGCCGCACCCTCGGCATCGTCGGCGAGTCCGGTTCCGGCAAGTCCGTGACCTCGATGGCCGTCATGGGCCTGCACACGTCCGCCGAGGTCACGGGCTCCGTGACCCTCGGCGGGCGGGAGCTGGTCGGCCTGCCCGAGCGCGAGCTGAACACCCTGCGCGGCCGGAAGATGGCCATGATCTTCCAGGACCCGCTGTCCAGCCTGCACCCCTACTACACGGTGGGCGAGCAGATCGCCGAGCACCACCGGGTCCACTTCGGCTCCAGCCGCGCGGTGGCCCGCGAGCGGGCCGTCGAGGCCCTCGGCGAGGTCGGCATCCCCGAACCCCGCCGCAGGGCCGGGGAGTACCCGCACCAGTTCTCCGGCGGCATGCGCCAGCGCGTGATGATCGCCATGGGACTCTCCTGCGAGCCCGACCTGCTGATCGCGGACGAACCGACGACCGCGCTCGACGTCACCGTCCAGGCCCAGATCCTGGACCTGATCGCCAAGATCCAGCAGGACCGGGGACTCGCCGTCGTCATGATCACCCACGATCTCGGCGTGGTCGCCCGGGTCGCCCACGACGTCCTCGTGATGTACGGGGGCAGGGCCGCCGAACAGGCCCCGGTGGACGCCCTCTTCGCCGCCCCCGCCCACCCCTACACCCGCGGCCTGCTCGACTCGCTGCCCCGGCTCGACGATGAGGACGACGCGCCGCTGCGGGCGATCCCCGGCAGCCCGCCGTCCCTGCTCGACCCGGCGCCCGGCTGCGCGTTCGCCCCGCGCTGCTCGCGGGCCGCCGCCGGCACCGAGGAGGAGCGGGCCCGGTGCGGGAGCGAACGCCCTCTCCTGACCGGTCCGGCCGGGCACCCGGCCGCCTGCCACTTCCCCGCTTTCCCCACCGTTCCCGCGCCCACCGCGTCCCCCGCCCACGAAGGCGCCGCCTCATGACCACGACCACCACCGCGACCGCGGGACCGGCGGCGGAAGCCCCGACCGCGCCGCTGCTCCAGGTCCGCGACCTGACGATGACCTTCCCCGGGCGGTCCCGCTCCGCGCCGATCAAGGCCGTCGACGGCGTCGGCTTCGACGTGGCGGCCGGGGAGACCCTCGGCCTCGTCGGCGAGTCCGGCTGCGGCAAGTCGACCACCGGCCGCATGATCGTGCGGCTCCTGGAACCGACCTCCGGCTCCGTCACCTTCGGCGGCCGGGACATCAGCCATCTCTCGCAGCGCGCGCTCAAGCCGCTCCGCCGCGACCTCCAGATGGTCTTCCAGGACCCGCACTCCTCCCTCAACCCCCGCCAGACGGTGGCCCGGATCATCTCCGACCCGCTGATCGTGCAGGGAAGTTCGGCGGCCGACGCCCGCAAAAGAGCGGTCGAGCTGATGGACCTCGTCGGTCTCATCCCCGAGCACATCGACCGCTATCCGCACGAGTTCTCGGGCGGCCAGGCCCAGCGCATCGGCATCGCGCGCTCCCTCGCCACGAACCCGAAGCTCGTCGTCGCGGACGAGCCGGTCTCGGCGCTGGACGTCTCCGTCCAGGCGCAGGTCGTCAACCTGATGGAACGGCTCCAGCGCGAGCTGGGACTCGCGTACCTCTTCATCGCCCACGACCTGTCCGTGGTCAAGCGGGTCTGCGACCGGGTCGCCGTCATGTACCTCGGCCGGATCGTGGAGATCGGCGCGAAGGAGCGGGTGTACGCGGCTCCGGCCCACCCCTACACGCGCGCGCTGCTCTCCGCCGTACCGCTGCCCGACCCGGCGGCGGAGCGGGCACGGGAGCGGATCACGCTCCTCGGGGACCCGCCGAGCCCGGCCGCTCCCCCGCCGGGCTGCACCTTCCACCCGCGCTGCCCGAAGGCGCGGGACATCTGCCGGACGGAGGCGCCGCTGCTGCGGATCGCCTCGCCGGGCGAGGCGCGGCAGGTCGCCTGCCACTTCCCCGAGGCCGGCTGATCGCACGCAGAACGCCCCGGTCCCGCCGAAGCGGGGCCGGGGCGTTCCTCGTGCGATCAGACCTCGTGGTGCTCAGGCCTTCCGAATGGCCTGGTAGAGGGCGCCGGCGACGGCCAGGTCCTCCCAGGCCATGCCGACGCTCTTGAAGAACATCGGACGGTCCGTCGACGGCGCGCGACGGCCGCGGACCAGGTCCGCGAGCGTGCCCGCGACGTGGTCGGCGCCGATCGCGCCCTCCGCGATCGGGACGAGCAGGTCACCGGCCTCGCGGAGGGCGGCGGCGCGCGCCTCCACGTACACGTCGGCGCGGGAGACGAGCGCGGTGTCGGTCTCCCGGGCGTCCGGCTCGTGCGAGCCGACGGCGACGACGGTGGCGCCGGGCGCCACGAGCTCGCCGTCGAAGAGCGGCTCGCGGGCCGTCGTGCAGCAGACGACGAGGTCCGCCTTGGCGACGTCCTCGGGCAGGCCCGCGCGGGCCTCGACGCCGAGCGTGCGCGCGTACCCGGCGAGGGCCCGCGCGCCGACCTCGTTGCGGCCGACGACGACCGCCTCGGAGATCTGGCGGACCGCGAGGACGGCCTCCAGGTGCCCGTACGCCTGCGGCCCGGTGCCGAAGAGCACCAGGCGAAGGGGCCGCCCGTCCGGGGTGAGGTGGTGGACGGCGAGGGCGGAGACGGCGGGGGTCCGCAGCTCGGTGAGGGCGGCGCCGTCGAGGAGGGCGAGGGGCTGGAGGCTGGTCCCGTCGAGCAGCAGGTAGGACCCGGTGATGCGGGGCAGGCCGAGGGCCGCGTTGCCGGGGGCGACACCCGCGATCTTCACTCCGGCGAGCGGGCCGAAGGCCGCGGGCATGAGGAGCAGTTCACCGGCCGGGACGTGGACGGAGGTCCGGTGCGGCGCGGCCTCGGGGTCGAAGCCCGCGAGCAGGACCTCGGCGAGGACCGTGGCCGTCGCGCCCGGGGTGAGGACGCGGGTCATGGCCGACGCGTTGATGTGGAGCACGTCGGTCACAGGAGGAATCCCGTTCCGAGGTCGTCGTGGGCGTCGAGGACGAAGGTGTGGCTGCCGGTGTGGTGGGTGGCGCCGGTGACCTCGGTGACGCCGCCTTCGAGCAGCCGTCCGTGGAAGACGGTGTCGGCGACGGACTCGTGGGTGAGGACGGCTCCGCCGTCGAGGCGGCCGTCCTCGCCGAGCAGGGCGAGCCGGGCGGAGGTGCCGGAGCCGCAGGGCGAGCGGTCGATCTGGCCGTCGGCGAAGACGGTGACGTTGCGCTGGCGCGGGCCCGCGGCCGTGTCGGGAAGCTCGTCGTAGAGGATGACGCCGTAGACGTCGTGCTCGGGGAACGCGGCGCGGATCTCGCGTCCGGCGCGGACGAGTTCGGGCAGGGACGCCTTGGAGGTGTCGAGGCCGAGGTCGCGCGCGGGGACGGTGACGTAGACGGCGCCGGAGTCGGCGATGTCGACCTCTACCGTGCCGAAGGAGGTCGTGACGGCGACCTTGCGCGCGACGACGCTGGTGGGCACGTTGCGGAAGGTGACGCCGGTGGTACGGCCTCCGGCGCGGTGGACGGTCGCGGTGACGCGGCCGGAGGGGACGTCGATGCGGACGGCGACGTCGCCGTCGTCGGGCGCCGTGACGCGGCCGGTGTCGACGGCCCAGGCGCCGAGCGCCATGGTGCCGTGGCCGCAGGCGGTGGAGTAGCCGTCCTTGTGCCAGAACAGCACGCCGAAGTGGGCGCCGTCGTCGTCGGGCGGGACGATGAAGCCGCCGTACATGCCGGAGTGTCCGCGCGGCTCCTGGACGAGGAGGCGGCGGACGTCGTCGAGCGGGCCGAGCCGGAGCGCGAGGGCGCGCCGTTCGGCCACGGTGTCGCCGGGGATCGGGGGCAGGCCCTCGTCGACGATCCGGAAGGGTTCGCCCGCGGTGTGGTAGTCGGTGGTGCGGACGGAGCGCGGGAGAGCGCGGGCGGTGTCTGGCGTGGTACTCACGAAGGACTTCCTTCAGTAGGGAACGGTGAAGCCGGGCCGGCCCCTCCCCCGTGTCGAGGGGCCGACCCGGACAGGGGGAAGATCAGCTGCGCAGCGGGCCCTCGCAGGTGAAGTTCGAGGTGCCGGCGACCCGGTTGGCCCAGATGTCGACGGTGCCGAAGGAACAGTTCATGTCGGCGAGGTTGTTGGACGCGGCGCCCGCGCGGTCGAGGATGAAGTAGTCGACCGTCTCGGACATGTCCTTGAAGACCTTGTCGGAGTTGTTGGCGTCGGAGAGGTTGGCGGTGATGCGCCCCGTACACAGGAAGCGGCGCTTGCCGGCCTCGCCTGCCTCCACGCAGTCGGGGGTGTTCTGGGTGGCGTTGGCGAAGGCGGTGCGGACCGCGCTGACGTCCGAGTCGCGCAGGTAACCGTTCTGCGTGTACGTCGTGTTCGGGACGTAGAGGGTGTCGACCTTGGCGATCTGCGCGTCGAGGAAGCGGTCGTAGGACTGCTGGAGCCCGGCGTCGGAGCCGAGGCGGGTGCGCCAGGCGTCGTACGCGGCGACGTCGTTGTTCCGCAGGTGGGTGTACATCTCGCGGAGCAGCGTGGGGCGCTCGGTCCAGAGGAACTCGAAGAAGGTGCCCGCGTAGTTGTAGAAGCGGAAGCCGTCGCCGCTGTAGGTGGCGCGCAGGAGCTGGTTGACGCTCATGCGGGGGCCGCCGCCCGCGGTGTCGTTGATGATGCCGCGGACGAGGGACTTGCGGACGGCGATGCCGTTGTCGCGGGTGGAGCCGTCGAAGAACTCGGCGGTGCCCTCGTCCATGGCGGTGGTGCGGTCGCCCGTGTACCAGGGGCCCTGGCCGAAGGTGCCGGGGACGGCGAAGCGGCCGTTGAGGTAGTGGACGTACTCGTGGCGGAAGAGCTCTTCGAGCGTGAGCGTGGAGTCCTGCGGGACGCGGCGCTGGTACGTGTAGAAGGTGGCGCCGTTCTCGATGTAGATGCCGCCGTTGTTGGTGTCGTAGCCGGTGAGGATCGGGTGGTAGATCTCGTAGCCGGCGCGCGTGCCGTACAGGACGATGTTCAGGGTGGCGTTGGTGTCCCCGGCGAGCGGCTGCTCGGTGCCGATGACGCGGTGGAACTGGGCCTTGACCTGCTTGCTGGCGTAGTAGAGCTGGTCGACGGTGGCCCGGTCGAGGCCGGTGCGGACCTTGATGGCGCCGTTGTCGTACGAGTACGTGTACGGGAAGATCCGCGCCTCGATGTCGGACTTGCAGACGCCGTACGGCTTGCACGCCTCGAAGAAGTTGAGCCACGAGACGACCTTGCCCCACTGGGCGGTGTCGCTGCCGAAGGCGCTGATGGTCTGGTTGAGGACGGGGCCGAGGTCGGCGACGATCCCCGACTTGAGCGCGTCGACCTGGCCGAAGCGGCCGTACTCGTTGAGGGCGTCGCGGGCGACCCAGTCGTTGACGGTGCCCTTGAGGTGGCCGTAGCCCGCGAAGGCGCGGAAGGCGGCGCGGTAGGCGGGGTCGGCGGCGACGGCCGCGTGGAAGGCGGAGTCGTTGTTGCCCGGGTAGACGCCGAGGTAGTTGGTGGAGAGCGCGGCGAGCGCGGCACCGGCCCAGGAGGCGTCGAGGTTGGTCGCGGTGTGCGACGCGTCCATGGTGGCGAGGACGCGCTTGATCAGGCCGAGCTGCGGGTGGCGCAGGCCGGGGCCGCTGGCGGCGTAGAGGGCCTCGCGCAGGGTGGTGGCGTTGGCCTTGGTCGCGTCGAAGGTGCGGGCGGCGTTGCCGAAGGCGGTGACGGCCTGGGTGATCGCGGCGGTGGTGGCCGCGTCGGTGGTGTCGATCTCGGAGCGCGAGAAGTCGTGGTAGATGACGGCGTGCAGGTACGTGAACATCTCCTCCAGGTGCGAGGAGTTGGTGCCGTTGTGCGCGGGGGCGAGGCTCGTGATGCGGCGGGCGACGGCCTGGACGTGGACGTCGGACATGACGGGCGTGAGGCGGGCGTCCCAGGTCCAGATGAGCTTGCGGAGACAGCCCTCGGCGGTGACCGCGGGGTCGGCGAGGAAGTCCGCGAACTGCTCGGGGCCGAGTCCGGTCACGCCGTTGAGCGTGCAGGGGACACCGGCGGCGGTGACCTCGGCGTCGGCGTCGGCAACGGCGGTGGCCTCGGTGCCGGTGTCTCCGGCGGCGCCGGGGTTGGCGGTGACAAGACCGGGTATGCGACCGGCCGCGAGACCACCGGGGGCGGGCAGGGATCCGGCCTGCTCGGCGGTGGCGGCGCTCGCGCTGGCGAAACGTTCCACCTCGTCGAAGGGGTTGGTGCCGTGGGCGTGCTCGGCACCGGCCTCGGGGCCCGCCGCGCCCTGACCGGCGGCGGGACCGAAGGAGGAACCGGCCTGGGTGTCGGTGGCCTGGCCTTCGGTGGCGGCGGAGACGGCGGTCTGGCCGGCGGAGGCGAGGAGGGTGACCGCGATGGCTGAGGCAAGCAGGGATGAGCGCACACGTCGGTGGAGGGACAACGTAACTCCTGCGTTTGGGGAACTGCGGGGATCGGAGCGGGAAATGCTCCGGTGTGTACGCCGTGTGACCGCGGTTCATACGGCGTGTGCGCTGTAACATAGTAATGTGAAATTGCACTGACAAGGCTTTGAACATGACCAGTTCTCACGGGTTGGGATCCGGCCAGGTCAGCGGCACCCTGACGGGAGGGATTCAGGGGCCACGGCATACCCTCGGCGCAGAGGACGACATGCCGAGCGGGGTACGGGAAAGATGACTGAGCCGACTGAACCGGCGCCGGAAAACACCATCCGCGTGTTCATCGCCCTGGCACCGCCCGACGAGGCGAAGGACGAGCTGGCCCGGGCGCTGGCCCCCGCCTACGCCGCGTACCCCCGAATGCGGTGGAACCGCATCGAGGACTGGCACATCACCCTGGCGTTCCTCGGCGAGCTCCCCGTGACGGCCGCCCCCCTCCTGCGCGCTCCGCTCGCACGCCTGGCGGCGACCCGCGAGCCGCTCGAACTGGCGCTGCGCGGCGGCGGACAGTTCGACGAGCGGGTGCTGTGGAGCGGGATCGACGGGGACGTCGACGGACTGCGGCAGCTCGCCACCGAGGTGCGGGCGCTGGTCAGGGAGTGCGGCATCGCCTTCCAGGAGCGCACGTTCCGCCCCCACCTGACGCTGGCCCGGGCCCGCCGCGACGACCCGACGAGCGTGCCGACGGTCGCCGGGCAGCTGTCGACGTTCTCCGGCCGGCCGTGGCCGACTGGACGCCTCCACCTGGTGGGCAGCAATTTCGGCCGCGGCCCGGCACCGATCCGCTACCGCGACATCGCTTCGTGGCCGTTCGAAGGTTCCTGACGACCGGTCGGCCGGCCCCCGGGTCCGGTCACACGCTTCACACGCTTCACACGCTTCACACGCGCGGTATCGACCCCACCACATGCTGGGTGACGGAGCAGACCCAGGCGGGCGCGCCGGAGGGATCGCGGGCGGGATGCGGAACGACGCGGTGGTCCGGGCAGACGGGCCAGAGCACGCGGTCGCGGTCGGCGAGCAGACACTGCACCCCCTCGGCCGCGCCGACCGCGAGGTCGGCCGGGTGGATGCCCCACACGGCCTCGTCGCCAACCGCGAGCCGCCCGAGCGGATCGCCCCACTCCTCCGGAGGGTCGTACGTCACCGGCACACGGAGGACCTGTCCGGTGTCGCGGCGGACCTGGTCGAGGAGCGCGCCGACCACGGCGAGGGCGACCTCCTTCCGGTGCTCGGCGAGGAGGGCGACGAGGTGGTCGTCGGGGACGGCGCCGTTGCGGGTGAAGACCTCGGCGAGGAAGGCGGCGGTTCCGGCGGGCAGGGCGGGCCGGTGCCCCGGGTCCGGGTTCCACTCCTCACCCAGGAGGACGGCGACGCGGCGGAGCCACGAACGGAAGGCGGGATCGTCCTCCACTAGGGGTGCCGCGGGGGCCATGGGTCTCCTGGGGCGGGGGGCGGGTAGGGGCGGCGAGGCGGACAGCGGCGATGATCACCGGAGCGACGGACGATACGCCCCTCACCCCACCCCTCGCGGCCGGAACTGCACACTGATCCGTGGACCGACCGCACGGCTCGTCTTCGGGATCGCGTGGTCCCAGGTCCGCTGGCACGAGCCGCCCATCACGACGAGGTCGCCGTGCCCGAGGGGCAGCCGGAGCGCGACGGGCCCGCCGCCGCGTGGGCGGAGGGCGAGATCGCGGGGGTCGCCGAGGGAGAGGATCGCCACCATCGTGTCGTGCGTGGCGGAGCGCCCGACGCGGTCGCCGTGCCAGGCGACGCTGTCGCGCCCGTCGCGGTAGAGGCAGAGCCCGGCGGAGACGAACGGTTCGCCGAGTTCGGGGACGTAGTGGCGGTCGAGGGCCTCGCGCGCCTCGACGAGGGCGGGGTGCGGGAGGGCGGCGCCCTCGCGGTAGTACGCGAGGAGGCGGGGGACGGCGACGACGTGGTCGTACATCTTCCGCTCCTCGGCGTGCCAGGGCACGTGCGCCACCAGCTCCTCGAAGAGCGCGTCGGCGCCGAGGAACCAGCCGGGGAGGTGGTCGACCCAGGCCCCGCGCCCGAGCTCCGTACGCCGGAGACCGCGCAGCGGACCGGGCCGCATGTCGGCACCCTGGTCGAACAGGGAGCCCTGGAAGCCGGGGAGGTCCGGCGGTGCGACGGTCATGGGTCCAGCATAAACGCAGACTCGAACATTCGATCGATTCCGGAAGCGGCCGGAAACCATGTTGCCTCGGCTGATATCGATCACTAAAGTCATTCGGGTGACTACCGGGTCGGCCTTGAGCCATTCACGAGTGAGTGTCCCGGCCTCGGCATGACCCCGAGGCGGGCCAGGAGCCCGCCTTCCCTCTCCGCGTCCTCGCACCGGCGTCTCGGCCTTCGGCCTTCCTCTGGCGCCCTTTCCCGCGACACCCAGACCGGAGACAGGAGATCTTCCCCGCATGCCCCATGACCAGCAGAACCCCCAGCCCGCCGACGCCACCGCCGACGCCACGTCCGAGCAGCCGGCGAAGGCACCGCACATCGAGCTGAACCACACCGCCATCTACTCGCGCGACAGGCGGCGGTCCGCCGAGTTCCTCGCCGGGCTCCTGGGCCTGGAAGTCGGCGCCCCCTTCGGCCCGTTCATCCCGGTGGACCTCGGGAACGGCGTGACCCTGGACTACTACGAGAAGCGCGACGAACCGATCCAGTCGCAGCACTACGCCTTCCTCGTACCCGCGGAGCGCTTCGACGCGATGATCGCCCACCTGGAGGCGGCCGGCGTCACGTACTACGCGGACCCGTACCACTCCAGGCCCGGCGAGGTGAACAACCTCTTCGGCGGCCACGGCGCGTACTTCCTGGACCCGGACGGCCACAACCTGGAGATCATGACCGTCCCGTACGCCAGGTAGAGGCGACTCACGGTGAGACCGGCGCCCCGCCCACGGCCGGTCTCACCGACCTCCGCTCCTCCGGCCGGTCGATCCGGTAGAGGTAGTGGGAACGGTCGTCGATCGGGTTGTCCGGCTTGAGGGGGATCTCCGCCACGCGGCGGAGGCCCGCCTTCTCCAGGGCGCGCCACGACGGCCGGTTGCCCGTGTGGACGGGGACGAGGACCGCGCTCGCGTCCGGATAGTCGTCCCAGGTCGCCGCGACGACCGCCGCGATCATGCGGGGGCCGTGGCCCCGGCCCGTGGGGTGGGCGTCGCCGAGCAGGTAGTCGAGGGTGACCGCGCCCTCCGGCACGTCGGCCACGGCCGCCAACTCGTCCAGGTACTCCGGGTAGTCGGCGAGGCGGCAGCGCTGCACCAGGCCGAGGGGTACGTCGTCGAGCAGGACGAGCAGGTCCTCCGCGGGCTCCTCCCCGCGGGCCGCCGCCCCGAAGTCGCGGGCGACGGCCTCGGGAGAGGTCTCGTGGTTCCACCAGCGGACGACCTGCGGCGCGGCCAGCCAGCGTCCGAGCATCGGGAAGTCGGGCTCTTCGAGCCGGCGCCAGGTGATCATCGGGACTCCTCGTCGGAGACGGAAGGGAGGCCTGCACGGGTACCCCGAGGGTAGGCCGGAGCCGGCGGACACGGCCACGCAATTGTGTCGCGCCCCGCGATCGGTGCCGTCTACCCTGACGCGATGTCGACCAAGATGATCATCCTCAACGGCGGGTCCAGCTCCGGGAAGTCCGGCATCGTGCGGTGTCTCCAGTCCCTGCTGCCCGACCCGTGGCTGGCGTTCGGCTGCGACGCGTTCGTCGACGCCCTGCCCGCGCGGATGCAGTCGTCGGACGACGGCATCGCCATCGGCGACGACGGCGGCATCAGCATCGGGGCGGACTTCCGGGAGCTGGAGGCGGCCTGGAGCGAGGGCATCGTCACGATGGCCCGCGCGGGTGCGCGCGTCATCATCGACGACGTCTTCCTCGGCGGCGCCGCCTCCCAGGCGCGCTGGCGGAAGGCGCTGGGCGACCTGCCGGCCCTGTGGGTCGGCGTCCGGTGCGACAGCGCCGTCGCCGCGGGCCGCGAACTCGCCCGGGGCGACCGCGCCGTGGGCATGGCGGCGACGCAGGCGGAACTGGTCCACGAGGGCGTGGAGTACGACCTGGAGGTGGACACCACCCGGGCGGAGTCGCTCGACGTCGCCAAGCTCATCGCCGACCGTGTGCTCGGACAGATCCACTAGGGAGAATCCCTGAAGACGCGTGGACCTGACCCGGCGTAGGCTCCGAGCAGACGAAGCGTGGGGGGTGGGGTGCATGACGGCCGAGGTGGTGCGGCGGTGGGGGTCTTCCCTCGATTCCGTCGTCGTGTACGCGCAGGGCGCCTTGTGCCGGCGGATCGCGCGGGGCACGGTGCCGGACGACCGGCGGGTACGGGTGACGGGGCTGCCCCGTTCGATCGATCCCGGGTCGCTGCGGGCGAGGGTCCTGGGGCCGCCCGGGCTGCGGGTCACCGAGGCGCGGGTGGAGGTCGAGGCGGAACCGGTCCGGGCCGGCACCGATAACGGCTCCCTGCGGCGCGAGGTCGACCGGCTGCGGGACGAGCAGGCCGCCGCGCGGGAGCGGGTCGAACGGCAGACGCGCCTGATCGACGAGGTCACGGCGCTCCAGCCCGTGGCGCCCGCGCGCAAGCGCGAGGACCCGCACCGCCGGACTCCGGTCGATGCCTGGCTCGACCTCGCGGACTTCGTCGACGAGCGTCTCGCCGGGCTCCATGCCCGGCTCGTCGAGCTGGAGAAGGCGGTCACCGTCGTCGACCACGAGCTCGACCTCGCCCGCGACCGGCTCGCACGCGCCTCCACCGACGCGCCGTCGGCGCACGTCGAGACCTCCGTCAGCGCCGTGCTGACCCTCGCCCCGGACGGCGGCGGACCCCTCGCGGGGGACGTCGAGGTCGCGGTGGAGGTGGAGTACGGGGTCCCGGGCGCCGTGTGGGTGCCGGCCTACCGGCTCGACTACCGGCAGGGGGACGAGACCGGTCGGCTCCTGCTGCGCGCCTCCGTCGCGCAGCGGACCGGCGAGGACTGGACGGGCGTCCGGGTCGCCCTCGCCACCGCCGACCTCCAGCGCCGCACCGACCTGCCCCGCCTCCGGTCGCTGCGGATCGGGCGGCGTCAGGAGGCCCCCGCGTCCTCCGGCTGGCGCGAGCCCCCGGCGGGCCTCGCCGAGCTGTTCGCCGGGTACGACTCCGCCGGGCCCCGGCCCCGGTTCCGCGGTGCCCGGGCGATCGGCTCGGCCCCGGAATCCGCGGCCGGCGCCGTGACGGCGCCGCCGCCCCCGCCGCCCGCACCCGCGTCGGCGGTGGCGCCGCCCTCGGGGCCGCCGGCCTTCACCGGGGTGCCCGACTTCGCGGTGTCCGGGCCGTACGGCGGGGGTGCGCCACAGCCCGCGCTCGCACCGCCGTCCGCGCCCAGGGCGCGTCTCGCCTCCCCGGCACCCGCCCCGCCGGGTGGCGTGCCGACGCCTCCCCCTCCGGCCCCCGTGGTCGGGCCGCCGCAGCCGAGTCCCGCCGAGCTGGACTACGGCGCGCTCGTCCTGTCCGGCCCCGACGACCAGGCCGGCCGCCGAGGGCGTCTCTTCCCCGACGTGTCCTTCGACCCGGTGGCGACCGAGTACCGCCGCCGCGCCGAGGCGGTGGCCTCACTGCCCCTGCCGGGGCGGACCGTACGGCCCAGGTCGTCGGCCGGCTCCTTCGACCACCGTTTCGACGCCGCCGCCCGCGCCGACATCCCGTCGGACGGCACCTGGCACAGCGTCACCGTCGGCGAGATCGCGGTCGGCCTGCGCACCGAATACGTGTGCGTGCCGTCCGTCGAGCAGACCGTCTACGCGTCGCTGGTGCTGTCCAACGCCACCGAACAGGCCCTGCTCGCCGGGCCGGTGGAGGTCTCCGTCGACGACGACTTCCTGCTGACCGCCGCACTGCCCACGCTCGCACCGGGGGCCGTGCGCCGGGTGGGTCTCGGGCCCGCCGAGGGCATCCGGGTCAGCCGCCGCACACAGCTGCGGGAGTCGGTCGCGGGTCTGCGCAACAACATCACCGTGCTCGACCACCGCGTCCACGTGGAGCTGGCCAACCGGCTGGCGAAGCCCGTCACCGTCGAGGTCCTGGAGCGCGTCCCGGTCACCTCCGACGCGGACGTCCGCATCGAGGAGCGGGCCGACTGGACGGAGCCGGACGGCGGCGCCGAAGCCGGTCCCCAGGCCCCGGGCACCCGTGTCTGGCGGGTGCGGCTCGACGCGGGCGCCACCACCGCCCTCGACGGCGGCTACGAGATCCGCATCCCGACCGGCAAGGCCCTGGTCGGCGGCAACCGCAGGAGTTGAGACCCGCCATGTCCACGGAACCGAAGCCGCGCACCGAGGCCGCCGCCGACGGGGATCCCGTCGTGCCCCTGCCCGTCACCGCCGTCACCGTCCTGGAGGACCGCGCGCAGGTCGAGCGCGTCACCGCACTCGACCTGGCGGCCGGAGTCCAGCGGCTGCGTCTCGGCCCGGTCGGCGCGGCCGCCGTCGACCACACGCTCCACGCCGAACTGACCGGTACGGGCTCCGCGACCGTCCTCGACGCGCGGATCGTGCGCTCGTGGACGCCGCGCGGGCCGGAGCCCTCGCAGGACGAGGACTCCGAGCTCCGTCTCCGTGTCCACGCCCTCGAAAGCCGCCAGGCCGACCTGGAGCGGCAGCGCGACCGGCTCCGCGCCCGCCTCGGCCTGCTGGGCCGGCTCGCGGCCGACCTGCTGCGGGAGATCGGCGAAGGCGCGGGCTTCGGCGAGACGGAGCGGGACCGCTGGTCCCGCGAACTGGACCGCGTCGACGCCGAGCGCGACACCCACGCGGAGCGGCTCCGGTCCACGGAGGCCGAGTTGGAGGCTTTGGACGACGAACTGGGCGCCACCCACAGGGCCATGAGCCTCACCGACGAGGAGCCGGCCGAGCTCGTCGGGTACGTCGAGCTGACCGTGGAGAGCGCGGTCGCGGGGCCGGCCGGGCTGCGTCTGACGCACCTCACTCCGTGCGCCCTGTGGCGGCCCGCCTACCGGGCCGTTCTCGACGGGGACTCCCTGACGCTGGAGTCGGAGGCGATCGTCTGGCAGCGGACCGGCGAGGACTGGTCGGGCGTACGGCTGACGCTGTCGACGGCCCGTTCGGCGCGGGCGACCGAACCGCCGCGCCTGACCGAGGACCGGCTGACGGTCAAGGAGCGTTCGTCGGCGGAGCGCCGGACGGTCGACGTCGAGCTGCGCGAGGAGGAGATCGCCACCCTCGGGCCCGCTCCGGTCCTCGGCCTTCCGGCCGTGGACGACGGCGGCGAGGTGCGCGTGCTGCGGTCCCCCGAGCCGGTGTCGGTACGCGGTGACGGCCGCGCCCACCGGGTGCCGGTCTCCGCGTTCACCGCCCCCGCGCGCAGTGAGTACGCCTCGTCGCCCGAGGCGTCCCCGTTGGTCACCCAGGTGGTACGCGGTGACAACGGCTCGGGCCACGTCCTGCTCGCCGGTCCCGTGGACCTGGTGCGCGGCGGCGGCTTCGTCGGCCGGGGGTCGATGGAGTTCACCGCCGTCGGCGCGCCCTTCGAGCTGGCCTTCGGGAGCCGCGACGACTACCGGGTGGTGCGGGAGTCGGAGGAGTCGCGGGAGACGACCGGGCTCGCGCAGCGGACGGTGGTCACCCGCACGGTCCGGCTGCGTCTGTCCCGGTTCTCGGCCCCGGGCGAGCAGGGCGACCGGGTCGTCGCCCTGCGGGAGCGGATACCGGTCTCCGAGGTCTCGGCGGTGGAGATCCGCTTGCGCAAGGAGGGCTGCTCCCCGGAGCCCGACACCCTCGACGCCGACGGCATCGCCCACTGGGACGTCACTCTGCCGCCGGGCGGCCGCCGCACGGTCACGCTGGTCTACGAGATCACGGCGACCTCCAAGGTCACCGGCCTCTGAGCCGCCCTGACCGCACTCCTCAGGGAGTCCTGGCCCGTGTTCCCCGGCGGAGGAGGTAGGCGGCGGCCGAGGCGACCAGCGTCAGCATGCAGGCGATGAAGACCAGGCCGGCGCCTTCGAGGCCGAGGGGGTCGGCGAGGAGGCCGACGCCGATCACCGGGATCGAGATGCCGGTGTACGCGACGACGAACAGGGCCGAGATGACGGCCGCACGCCGGTCCTCCGGGGCGGCGGCCGCCACGGAGGTCAGGGCCGCGCGGAAGGCGAGGCCCTGACCGGTGCCGCCGACGAGGGCGGAGAGGACGACGAGGACGAGGAGGTCCGTGGAGAGGGCGGCCGCCAGGAGGGCGAGGCCGACGAAGAGGACGGCGCAGCCCAGGGTGAGGGAGCGGGCCACGCCGACGCGGTCGACGGCCAGTTGTCCGGCCGTGGAGGCGAAGAAGGCGAGCGCCACGATCAGGCCGGTGACGGCGTGGTTGTCCACGTGGAGGTAGCGGGCGAGGAACGCGGGGCTGACTGAGGTGAAGACGCCGAAGAGGGCGAAGCCGACGAAGGAGGCGACGGCCGCGGGGACGAAGACCGCGCGGACCTGGGCCGGCAGGGCCGGACGTTGGGGACGTACGGCGGTGAGGCCGCGTCGGTTCGCGACGGTCTCGGGGAGCCGCAGCAGCACGAGGCCGCCGAGGACGACCAGGGCCAGGTGCACGGCGAAGGGAAGGACCAGGGGGTCGGGGGCGTACTCGGCGAGCAGGCCCGCGAGCAGGGGGCCGCAGCCCAGGCCGCCCATGTTGGCGGCGGTCGCCACGAACGTCGCCCGCGTACGGCCGCCGGGCGGGGCGAGCTCCATGACGTACGCGGTGGCGGCTCCGGTGAAAAGGCCTGCCGACAGGCCGGAGAGCAGCCGGCCCGCGTACAGCCAGCCCAGGGCGTCGGCGCACAGGAAGCAGACGGCGCTCGCCGCGGAGAAGCCGAGGCCGCAGAGGAGGGTGGGGCGTCGGCCGATGGTGTCCGAGGCGTTGCCGGCGAGGAGGAGGACGCCGATGACCCCGAAGGCGTACACCGCGTAGACGATGGTGACGGTCAGTTCGGAGAAGCCGAACTTCTCCTGGTAGAGGGGGTAGAGCGGGGTCGGCAGCGTGGTGCCGGCCATGCACACGACGAAGACGGCCCCGGCGAGCAGACACGGCAGCCAGCGCTGGCGATCACCTTGCATGGCGCCGACGGTATCCCCGGCCCGGGAGTCGGCCGGGCAGGCCGCGGCCTCGGCGCGGCGGGTCGGGCCGAGGCCTGGTCGGGTCAGGCACGGGCCTCGTCGGGCCGGGTCGGCTCGTCGCCTCAGGTCAGGGCGGCGGCGAGGGCCTTGGCGAAGCCGTCCGGGTTGTCGAGCATCATGTTGTGCCCGGCGTCCGGGATCTCCGTCACGGGGATGCCGAGCGCGGCCATCCGCGCGGCTTCGGGGTCCGGCTGCGTCCACTCCCCCACGAGGAAGGCGCGGACCGTGGTGAGCGCGAGGAGGAGGTCGCCCGGCGCCGGTTCGCTCCCCTCCACGAGCGCGACCGCGCTGCGGTGCACCGCGCGGGGGTCGGCGAGGCGCAGCCGGGCCGCGTAGTCGGGGCGGTCGGACTCGGCGATCATGCGGGCGAACCCGGCCGTCACGAAGGCCTCTTCGTCCTGGGCGGCCACGGGCGAGCTGAACGCGCCCCCGCCCGCGTACAGGTTGGGCTCGGCGACGACCAGCCTCCGGAACAGCTCCGGCCGGTCGGCGGCGAGCCGGATGGCGACGGCACCGCCCATCGAATGGCCGATCAGGTCGACCGAGGTGAGCCCGAGATGGTCGAGGATCCGGGCGACCACGGCGGCCTGGGACTCCACGCGGTAGTCGAAGTCCGCCGGCCGGTCGCTCAGGCCGAAGCCGAGCAGGTCGACGAGGAGGGCGCGGCCTCCGCCGAGCGCCGGGTGGGCGGCGATGTGGGCGAAGTCGGACGCGGCCGTGCACCCGAGTCCGTGGACGAAGACCCGCACCGGGCCTTCGCCGGGCAGGTCGATCCACCGGACGTACGCCCGCTCGTCCGCCAAGAACAGTTCCCGCATGACGTGCTCCCCCGTGCCGACTCGTCTCCGTCGCTCCGACGGTCCTTCACCACCGCACACCACTCTAGGAGTCGGCACGGACAACGGCCGCGCGGCTACACACCCACGGTTGAGTACGCGTGCTCATGTCGCCCGCTCCCGGGCTCGCGACGATGGTCCTGTCACCGCGTCGTCGTCCTCGGATCAGGGGGCTTTACCGTGCTCAGCCGTATCTCCGCGAACCTCGTCCCGTTGTTCGGGCGGCTCACCGTCACCACCGACCCCGAGGCGCGGGTGGAGCCCGGCAGCATCATCGTCGTGAACCACACCTCGTCGGCCGACTCCGCGCTCGTTCTCGCCGCGCTGCGCAAGCGGTGGGCCGTCGAGCCGGTGCTCCTGGCCACGGCGGGGCTCTGGCGCGTTCCGGTCCTCGGCCGGGTGCTGGTACGGGACGGGTACGTGCCCGTGTTCCGGAACACGCCCCGGGCCTCCGCCGCGCTCGACCAGGCGGCCGTCGCGCTCGCCTCGGGGCGGAACGTGATGCTGTACGCGGAGGGGCGTCTGCCGGTCCGCCGCGACGCCGCCGAGACGCCGCCGGACGACTTCCGCACCGGACTCGCGCGGCTGGCCCGGGCGACCGGGGCGCCGGTGGTCCCGATCGGGCAGGCCGGGGCCCGGCGGATCATCTCCGGCGGGCGGACGAAGCAGCTCGCCGGGGTGCTGACGGCTCCCGTCCGGCGGCCCGGTCTGCACGTCCACGTCGGGGCGCCGATCCGGCTGCCCGAGGACGTCGCCGAGGCGACCGCCGTGGCCCACGGCGCCGTCACCGACGCCTGGCGGACGGCCGCCGGAGCGCTCGGCGAGCCGGCCGCCCTCACGGACGGGCGGGCGCCGTTCGCCACCGCGCACCGGGGCCGCCGCTGGTCCGTCCGGCGCCGCCGGGGCTGACGCGCAGCCCTGCCTGTCTCCACCCGTGCCTGTCTAGCGGAGGCCGAGCCCCAGGTCGCCGCCGGCCGGCACCGCGAAGTAGCGTGCCACGTCCTCGTCCGTGACCTCGGCGAGCGTGCGCGGGGTCCAGTGCGGGTCGCGGTCCTTGTCGACGACCTGTGCGCGGATCCCCTCGACCAGGTCGGCGGTGGACAGGGCCGCGCAGGAGACCCGGTATTCGAGGTCCAGGACCTCTTCGAGGGTCGCGAGCGCCCGGGAGCGGCGCAGGGTCGCCAGGGTGGCCTTGAGCGCCGTCGGGGACTTCGCGAGGAGCGTGGTGGCCGCCTCCTTCGCGGCGGGGACGCCGGTGTCGAAGAGGCGTTCGACGATCTCCTCGACCGTCTCGGCGGCGTAGCAGGCGTCGATCCACTCCCGCTGCCCGGCGAGGACGCCGGGCGTCGGCGTCACGGTGTGGCGGGCGACTGCCTCGTCGGCGGGCAGTTCGGCCAGGTCGCGGACCAGGGCGGGGAGCGCGGCCGAGGCGACGGTGTGGTCGGCGAGCCCGACGAGGACGGCGTCGGCGGCTCCGACGTGCCCGCCGGTGAGGGCGAGGTGGGTGCCGAGTTCGCCGGGGGCCCGGCCGAGGAGGTACGTACCGCCGACGTCGGGGACGAAGCCGATGCCGGTCTCCGGCATGGCGACCCGGGAGCGTTCGGTGACGACGCGGACCGAGCCGTGCGCCGAGACGCCGACGCCGCCGCCCATGACGATGCCGTCCATGAGGGCCACGTACGGCTTCGGGTAGCGCGCGATGCGCGCGTTGAGCCGGTACTCGTCCCGCCAGAAGGCGGCGGACGCGGTGCCTCCGGCGCGGGCGTCGTCGTGGATGGCGCGGATGTCCCCGCCGGCGCACAGTCCGCGCTCCCCCGCGCCCTCGATCACGACGGTGCTGACGGCCGGGTCGTCCTCCCACGCGGTGAGGGCGTGGTCGACGGCGAGGACCATGGGGTGGGTGAGCGCGTTGATGGCACGCGGTCGGTTCAGGGTGACGAACCCGGCCCGGCCCTCCGTGCGGAGGAGTACGTCGGGCGTTCCGGTCTCCACGATCACTCGTTCCCTTCCCCTTGCCGCTGCGCTGTCCGGGCCACGGTACCCGGAGCGGCCTCGGGCCTGATCGGCGGAGAGGGGGCGGGACAAGAGGTGGGTGAGGGGCGGGAAGGACTCATCCGCTTCTCGCGGATCCTGATTGCACGGTGCGCGGTCCCGAGAGACCGCTACTCCGTGTCCTCACACCGAGTCCTTCCCGTCACTTCCATGGAACCACCGCCGGGGACGGCACGCACCTGGCGCGTACCTGGTGCGTACCGTCCCCGGCGGGAGGCGTCAGGCGGGAAGCAGGTCCTGCGGGATCCGGACCTGGCGGGGGGTCGCCAGACGGAGCTCGATGATGTCCCTGACCGTGGGCCATTCCTCGTCGAGGATCGAGTAGAAGGCCGTGTCACGGACCGCGCCGTCGAGACCGCGGGAATGGGCCCGGCGGACACCTTCGCAGGTGGCGCCGAGGCGTTCGATCGCGATCCGGGAGCGGGTGTTGCGGGCATCGGCACGGAGGGTGATCCGGCGGACGCCCCAGTGTTCGAAGGCGTGCCGCAGCATCAGGAGCTTGGCCTCGGTGTTGATGCCGGTGCCTCGGGCGTCGCCGGCGATCCAGGTGTTCCCGATCTCGGCGGCGTCCGGGACGGCGGTCAGCGGATCGCCGTGGGGCATGCCGGGCACGGGCGGCCAGATCAGCGGCCCGCGCCAGTAGTCGAGTTCGAGGAAGCGGGTCGAACCGATGACGCGTTCGTCGGCCGTACTGACCAGGGCGAAGGGCAGGCATCTTCCTGCCGCCTGGTCGGCGAGGGCGCGGGCGATGTAGTCGAGGGCCGATTCGAAGCCGTCGGGTACGGGGGTGAAGGCGTAGGCCGATCGGTCCGCCCCGCCGGCCCGCGCAAGGGCTTCGGCGTGCCGCATCGCCAGCGGCTCCAGGCGCACGGAGCGCCCGGTCAGGAGAACAGGTACTGGCACGGAACCTCGGGTCTTTCACGGGCAGGGAAAGCTCCCGCTGCGGAGTGGCCGCAGCGGCAGCAGGAGGGAGGTTCTCGCCCGGTCGCCGGTTACGTCAAGAGCGACAAACAAGCAGGTAAAACGGTTCGGCACCGGTGCGAGGAGGACAGTATGCAGCCACAACCGCTCCGAGAACAGAACCCCGAACGAACCCGGGCGCACACGCGGATGAAGCCTGTCCCGCGCCCGGGTCCGGCGGTCTCACGAGACGGACGAAGCCGCCCGCCAGTCGGACGCCGTGGGCGCTCAGGCGCAGGTGGGATGGCCCCAGCCGTCGGCGTTCTTCGCGATGGTCTCGCCCTTGTCGTAGGACTTCCCGCAGCGGCATCGGCCCGGGAATCTGGCCTTCAGGGTGCCGCCGTTCGGGCGACCGCGACCGCTCGACGGACCCGAGGAGCGGGCCGAGGAGGCCCCGGGGGCCGTGGCGCGGCCCGAGGGCGCGGAGGCGCGCTTGCGGGGCGCGGAGGCGCGCGAGGCGGGCTCGGGCGGCGGAAGGGGGGATCCCGTGGCGGAACCGAGGGGTTCCTGTGTACGGGCGGAATGGCTGGCCGCGCGGTCGGCGGCGTCGTTGAGGGGGTCGCCGTCGACCTGGTGGGCCGGGGTGTAGACGAAGTCGATGTCCCGGCCGGTGAGGAGGGCGTCGATGCGGACGACGAGGTCCTTGTTGGCGACGGGGGTGCCCGCGGCCGTCTTCCAGCCCTTGCGCCGCCACCCGGGCAGCCAGGTCGTGACGGCCTTCATCGCGTACTGCGAGTCCATGCGGACCTCGGCGGGCACGGCCGGGTCGAGGGTTTCGAGCAGTCGTTCCAGAGCTGTGAGTTCGGCGACGTTGTTGGTCGCGCGGCCCAGCGGGCCGGCCTCCCAGCGGTCGACCGCTCCGTCGGGGCCGCCGATGACCCAGGCCCAGGCAGCGGGTCCGGGGTTTCCCTTGGACGCGCCGTCGCACGCCGCGAAGATCTTTTCCACCATCCCACGATCCTGACACGGCGCCGGGGGTGGGTGAAGCCACCCCGGCGCCGTGCGGACCTGCGGTTTCCGGTCAGAAGTTGCCGTAGTTGACCTGCCAGGTCGGCAGGCCCATGCGACGCCAGAGGGCCACGACCCGGTCCCGGTCGTCCAGGGAGACCCGGACCGCGTACCGGTGGCGGATGTGCGCGTCGAAGAGCTCCGCCTTCACGATGTCGTCGCCGCGGCCGTCGCCGGAGGCCCGCATCCACAGCTCGTCGTAGGGCACCTCGTACCGCGCGAGCCAGGCCTCGGTGAGCTCGCGGTGGTCCTCGCTGCGCCCGGACAGGAGCACGATCCGGTCGCTCTCGACGTGCCGGAAGGCCCGCAGGGCGTCGCGGACCGGGACGTTCAGCAGGTCGAGGTCGCAGCGCGTGAAGTCGTACGGGCCCCGGTCGCCGCGCAGCGCGAGGGTGCCGTCGATGTCGCAGAGCACGGCGGACGGGAGCGCGGGGTCCGGCACGTACGGTGCCCCTGCCGTCCCGGCCGTCCCGCCGCCGAGCCATTCGGCGGTGAGGCGCCAGCCGCCGCGGGTGGCCTTCGCGTGCTTGTCGGCGAGGATCCGGATGATCTCCTCGCCCACGGGCCGCTCGCGGGCCGCGTCGCGGCGGACGCACTCGTCGACGGGCACGTCGGTGAAGTCGTGCACGACGAAGGTGACCTCGCGGCCCACGAGGGCGGCCTTGAGCCGCTTGGGGATGTGCGGGGTCAGGTGGGTGTTGTCGATCACGACGTCGAAGCCGTCGTCGACGGCACCGCGCACGGCCGCGTCCTGGATGGCGAGGACGGTCCGCTCGTGCTCGTACGAACGGCCGCGCTCGGGCGCGGGCACGTCCAGCATGGTCCGCAGGTCGTCGAGGTTGACGCGGCGTACGCGTCCCTCGGCGGCGGCCTGGAGGGCGCGGGCGGCCGTCGTCTTCCCGGAGGCCGGGAGGCCGGTCATGACATGGACGACAGGCACGTTCAGTTCTCCTCGTCGTGGGTGAAGGGGTCGGTGGCCTCGGGGCGCAGCTGACGCCAGACGAGGAGCTGGGTGTCGCGCCCGTCGAGGCGCAGGAAGAGCAGGGCGCGCAGGGCCCGGTCGGGGACCTGCGCCGCGGCGCGGGCGAAGGCGGCACGGTCGTCCGCGAGGTGGGCGAGCCGGTCGTACGCCTCGTCGAGCTCGCGCTCGCGGCGGGCGGCGGACGTCTCGAGGCCGGCGATCACCCCGCGCACCCAGGCGTCGAACTCGTCCGGGACCTGGTCGAGGAGGGCGTCGAGCGGCTTGCCGCCGTGCGCCTCGACCTCGGCGACGGAGCAGCCGATGCCGCCCGCGACCTGCTTGGCGGGGAGCGCGGCGAACCGCTGGATGCCGTGGCCGCGCCAGATGTCCCGCTCGGTGACGCCGGTGAGGACCTTGTGGAGGCGCACGTACTCGGCGATCTTCGCCTTGGCGCGGACCCCGGAGGCGAAGCGCAGGACGAAGCCCTCGGCGTCCATGCCGGTCGCGCGGGTGCCGCCGGGGAGCGTGTTGGACTCGGTGAGGGCGACGAGCTCGTCGACGGTCATGGCCGGCCAGACCCGCACGACGGAGCCGAGCGGGCCCCAGCCCTCGGCGGCCTCGGCGAGCGGCGTCTCGGTCCCGTCCGCGCCGAAGGCGGCGAGCAGGACGAGGTCGCGGCGGGCGCCGTAGTCCACGACGATCCGGTTCTCCGGGTAGATCACCTCGGCGAGGTACGTCACACCGGGGACCAGGCCCGAGGTGTCGGCCGCGTCGAGGCGGCGCTGCGCCCAGGTCGCCTGCGTGCTGGTGAAGGAGCCCTTGGAGGCCGCGCGCCACTGGCCCGCGAAGTGGAAGACGACCGCGAGGCTGCCGTCGACCTTGTCGTACACCTCGAAGGGTTCGTCGGGCAGCGGCGGCGCGTAGGGGCGGCCGGAGGCGTGCTCGGAGAGGTTGAAGAACTTCGGGAGGGGCAGCGCGACGATCCGTCCGGTCTCGTCGTCGGCCACGAGTCCGCGGCAGCTGAGGGTGGCGCGGTTCCAGCGCTGTTCGTACTGGCACGCGCGCGTGTACGTGTAGATCGACAGCGGCAGTCGCGGGTGGCTCTTCCGGCTGATGTGGCCCGCCGCGAGGGCTTCGTCGAGCTCCTCGGGCGCCATCAGGTCGTGCAGAGTCAGGGTCTCCTGGCTCATGGGGTCCCTCCCTGGGGTCAGGTGATCCATTCTCGGGGCGGGGCGGGTCGAAAGACACCGGTTTTCCCGGTCCCCTTCCTCCCCGATCCCGGGCGTGTCGGTGGCGCCCCGTAGACTCGCCGTCTGCCCGTCGGTGACGGAACCGACGCAGTCGAAGGAAGCGAGCCCCATGAACCACGCGGACGGCACGGCACCGATCTACGCCGAGCTCATACGGGAGCGGGGGGATGTTCCGGGTGATGTCCGGCAGGCCGCCGAGGAGGTCCTGCGCGACCTCAGCCGGGTGATCCAGCTTCCGCCGCAGGGTGTCCCCGCCCCGCAGGGCGCCGTCGCGCACGCCGGTGCCGGCGCGCCGATGGGGCAGCCGGGCCTTCCGGTACCGCAGCAGGGCCTTCCCGTCCCGCAGGCCGGCGTCGTGCCGATGCCGCACCAGGGCGGAATGGGCCAGCAGGGCGGAATGGGCCAGCAGGCCGGGATGGGCCAGCAGCCGGGCGGCATGACGCAGGCCGCCGCGATGGGGCAGACGGCCGCCATGGCCGTCATCCCGCAGCGCCCGATGCGCTGACCCGCCGAGTCGAACGGGCGTTGTCAGTGCCGTCACCCATGATGGTTCCTCGAAGGGCCTGCGCCGCGACGGTGCGGGCCGGGCACGGGGATCAGGGGACGACGACATGGCCGAGGTACTGCTCTTCCACCACGCTCTGGGACTGACGGACGGGGTCGTCGCGCTCGCCGACGAGCTCCGCCGGGCGGGCCATACGGTGCACACACCCGATCTGTTCGAGGGGCGGACGTTCGACGACCTGGAGGCCGGCGTCGCGTACGTCCAGGAGGCCGGGTTCGACGTCCTGACCGAGCGGGGCGTGGCGGCGGCCGAGGGGCTGCCGAAGGAGCTGGTGTACGCGGGGATCTCGCTGGGCGTACTGCCCGCGCAGAAGCTGGCGCAGACCCGGCCCGGCGCGCTCGGTGTCCTGCTCCTGAGCGCGTGCGTTCCGGAGAACGCCTTCGGTCCCGCGTGGCCCGAGGGCGTCCCCGTGCAGGTGCACGCCACGGACGCCGACCCCTTCTTCGTGGGCGACGGCGACCTGGACGCGGCCCGCGCGCTCGTCGCGGGCGCCGAGGAGCGCGCGCTGTTCCTGTATCCCGGCACCGAACACCTCTTCATGGAACGGGGCTCCGCTTCCTACCTGCCGGAGGCCGCGGAGGCGACGGTCGAGCGGATACGCGACTTCCTGGGCGGCCTCGCCGCCTGAGCGGGACGGGGCCCGGAGGGTCAGCCGATCGGTTGACCCCGGGGTCGTCCGGACGGCCGTCGGCCGGGGGCCGGGCGGCGGACCGCGCGGGGCGGGAGGCGGGCGGAGGATCGGGACAGTGGCGGGACCCCTTCCCGGTGGTGCCGTCCGCGTGTGTCCCGTACCGAGACCGAGGTGTCCGCCATGACGACGTCGACGACGTTCCGCCGTGTTACCCGTCCTGCCCGGGTCCTCCTGCCGGCTGCCATCGCCGTCGCCCTGCTGGCGGGCTGCGCCCAGGGCGGGGGCGGGCCGGCGTCCGCCGGGACCTCGCCGTCCTCGGGCGTTGCGTCCTCCTCGGCTCCCGCTCCCTCCGTCACGGTCACGCCGTCGCCGAAGGGCACGCCGTCCGCTTCCGTCACCTCCTCGGCTGCCGCCGCCGGCACGCTGCTCGTCACCGACTTCGGCGCCGACACGGTCACCTTCGTGGACCCCACGCGTGGGGCCACCGGCTCGGTGAAGGTGGGGACCGCTCCGTACGGGATCGTCGTCGGGAAGGACGGGCGGGCCTGGGTGGCGACGGCCGAGGGCGTGGCCGTCGTGGACACGGCGAGCCGGGAGCGCCTCGCCCTCGTCCCGTACCGGACGGACGCCGGTCCGGTGGGCACGGGCGAGTACCGGGGCGGCGGCATGGGCATCGCGATGGCCCCGGACGGCCGGCGGGTCTACGTCGGGGTGAACGTGCCCGGCGGGAACGGCACCCTGGAGGTCGTCGACACGGCGCGCCTGGAGGTCACGGACACGGTCCCGGTGGGCCGTCGGCCCTTCGACGTGGACGTGTCCAAGGACGGTGCCGAGGTCTACGTGACGAACCACGACTCCTTCGACGTAACGGTCGTCTCCGCCGGGTCGCTCGCTCCCCGGCGCGTCGAGGTGGCTCCGTACGGCACGGAGGGAGGGCTCGGTTCCTGGCTGAAGCCGCACTACACGGCCGTACGCCCCTCGGACGGCAAGCTGCTGCTGCCCTTCGAGGGCGAGCGGCTCGCCGTCGTCGATCCCCGGACGGGCCGGACGACGATCGAGCCGATGACGGCCAACACCCACCAGCACGGCGCCACCGTGACGGCCGACGGGACGCTCCTGACGGTCGGGACCGGTCCGATCGACCCGTCGGAGGACGCGGGTCCCTCGCTCACCGTCCGGAGCCCCGGCGGCGCCGAGCGGGTCTATCCGCTGGAAGGGCCGCACGAGGACGTGGCCGTGTCCCGTGACGGGAATACCGCCTACGTGAGCGGTGGGTTCACCCGGGACGGCTACTGGGACGGGCTGACCGTCATCGACCTCGACTCCGGGGACACGCGCCGCCTCCCGGCGGGCTCGCGCCCGCTGGGGATCGCCGTCCTCTGACGCGCGCCCGCCTCACACGTCGTCCCGCTCCGGAGCGGCTGCCGCCACTGCGGTGACTCCCGTGGCTGCCGCGTAGCGCCGCCACGTGCCGTGGCTGTCCGGGGTGAAGGGCTTCTCCCGCAGCGCCGTGAGGAGCTCGGACTCCGACAGCCACCCGTACCAGGCCACCTCGTCCGGGTCAGGGGTGAGATCGCCGCTCAGGACCGCCTCGTGCACGGCGAGCCAATGGGGGCTGAGCCCGTCGCGGTTCAGGAACGTCACGACGGAGCGGACGGGCGCCCGCACCCCCAGCTCCTCGGCGAGTTCGCGCGCGGCGGCCTCCTCGTAGGACTCGCCCGCGGCGACGGCGCCGCCGGTCGCCACCTCGTAGTGTCCCGGGAACCGGGCGACGCTCCCCGAACGGCGCTGCACGAGGATCCGGCCCTCCGGGTCCCGGCACACCGTCACGGCGATCCGGTGCAACCAGCCACGGCGGACGGCCTCGCCCCGGGCCACCACCGCCACCACCCGGTCCTGCTCGTCGACTCGCTCGACGCGCTCGACCCTCTCCAGTTCCTTCGCGACACGGGCGCGGAGGAGCTCGTACTCCGCCCGCAGTCTGCGCCACTCGGTGACCGGCGGTCGGGCGACGACGATGCCTCCGGTGACCGTCTCCTCCGGCCCGAACTGCTCGCGCGTGAGGTCGATCTCGACGCCGGGGCCCAGGCGGTTCCACCAGTGGTAGTCCACCCGCTCGCCCCCGACGTGGACCTCGCCGCGGATCAGCTCACCGCCCAGGAGGTCGTTGAGCACCATGGCGGTCACCCCGCACTGGTCGCGGGCCGGGTTGTCCGCGGTCCAGCGCGACCGGTACTCGGGGGTGCACGTCTCTGCACTCCAACTGCTCCGCACGGCTTGTTCGATGTCGGAGAGAAGCAACGGTGTCGTCATGCCCGTCATCCTGCCCGCGGGCACTGACAACGGCCCGGCGCACGCGAACCAGGCGGCTCACTGCCGGGGACCCGGGCGGTTCACTGCCGGGGAAGGACCGTCAGCACCCGTTCGATGAAGGCCTTGAAGTCCTCCATGAAGTCGGCCAGGAACTGCTGGGTCGTCGGTTCGGTGACCTCGCCGTCCTCCGTGAACAGCCCCGGGACGAACTGGATGTACGCCTCCGGTGCGTTCATCTGCGGCGAGTTGCAGAAGCTCAGCACCGAGCGGAGGCTCTGCTGGGCGACGGCGGTGCCGATCTTGCCGGGTGAGGCTCCGATGACCGCCGACGGCTTGTGGGTGAAGGAGTTGGTGCCCCAGGGGCGGCTGGCCCAGTCGATGGCGTTCTTGAGGCCGCCGGGGATGGACCGGTTGTACTCGGGCGTCACGAAGAGGACGGCGTCGACGGAGGCGATGGCCTCCTTGAGGGCCTTGCCCTCGCGCGGGTAGTCGGCGTCGTAGTCGTGGTTGTAGAGCGGGAGGTCCTTGATGGGGATCTCACGGAACTCCAGGCCGGGGGGCGCGACGCGGATGAGCGCCTTGGAGAGGATCCGGTTGATGGACTTCTCCGACAGGCTGCCGACGAAGTAGCCGACCTGGTACGTGGTGCTCATGTGCGTTCCGCCGCCTTCCGTGACCGGGCGTCCCCCGCGAACCTGTCCGCCGCGAGCCTGCCGCCGCTCCGGAAACGTAACCCGGTCCCCGCCGGGCGGCGACCGCAGCGGGTCGCTCCCCCTCAGGCGGACAGGTGGGAGCGCGAGCCGTGACGGCCGGAGGTCAGGAGGCCGTGGATGCGCAGGCCGAGCTGGTCGGCCTCGGTGACGGGTTCGGCGAAGGGGAGCCGGACGTCCCGCTCCCCGGCGAGGTGTTCGAGGCGCAGCGTGATGCCGTAGCGGTCGATCGCCAGGGGCACGGCGCGCAGGAGGCCGTGCAGGGCCGTGGGGTCGAGGAGGCCGAGGAGACGGACGATCAGATCGGCGTGGTCGGCGACGAGGTGGTGCAGCATGCGCGCCTCGCAGGCGGCGACCGGGTCGGGTTCGGCCGTCTCCAGCTGGGCCAGGGGCACGTAGGTGCGTCCCGTCGCGTCCTCCAGGACGGCCTGGCCGAGCTGCATGCAGGTGCTCTCGGCCGCGTCCCCGGTGTACGGGGCGGCCACGAGGCCCGTGAGGGTGACGCGGGCGCGGAGGCGGTCCCGCACGGGTGTGGGGGCGATGTCGGTGAGTTCGACGCGCATCGGAATCAGGGGCGTTCCCGTGCCGGGGCCGGGGCCGGGGCCGGAGTCCGCGGACGGTTCGTGGAGGTGGATGCGGCCCATGGCCGTCGTTCCGTCGAGGTGGTGGACGTCGTGGTGTCGGCCGTCGGTCACGACGGTCATGGAGTGGGCCACCGTGATGATCGACCGCATCCGCTCGGCGGGGGTCGGGCGCGGGGCGGGGGTGACGCGGAGACGCATGGGTGCTCCAGGAGGGGTCGCGAACAGAAGCGCATCTAACTTAGGGCAGCCTAACCTAAGTTAGATGCGCTTCGACAGGGCGCCTCGCGTCACAGCCCCACGATCAGCTGAATGCAGACGATCTTCACGAGGATCGCGAGGGCGAACAGCGTCGCGTACCCGGTGTTGACCCGGCTGTCCGAGATCCGGCTGTTGGCGTACGCCGTGATGGCGGGGTTGCCGACGTACCCGGCGAGCAGGCCCATCGTCCGGGCCCGGCTCTGGCCGAGGAGCCGGGCCACCAGGACCATCAGGGCGTAGCTGAGGACCGCACTGACGAGGAGGACCACGAGGAGTTTCAGCCCGAACAGCGAGAACGCGTCGCGGCGGAAGGCGTATCCCGAGGTGAGGCCGACGCAGGCGAGGAAGATCAGCAGACCGATCTGCCGGAGGGTCAGGTTGGCGCGGGTCGGGAGGACCCAGACCAGGGGTCCGGTGCGCCGGATCCTGCCGAGGACCATGGCCATGACCAGGGGGCCCGCGGCGGTGCCGAGGGAGAGGACCGTGGATCCGATCGTCAGCTTCGGGATGCCGATGAGGAAGCCCGCGGCCAGGCCGAGGCCCATGCTGACGGCGCTGACCTCGCTGACCTTGGCCTCGGTGTCGCCGAAGTAGCCGGTGACCTCGGCGGTGCGCTCGCGGGGCATGGCGACGCGGACCCGGTCGTCGAGCTGGAGCAGCAGGTCGTCGTGGGCGAGGAGGTCCTGGTCGCCGCGGCGGACACGGGTGGCCTTGGCGCCGAACCGCTCGCCGAGGCCGAGTTCGGAGACCGTGCGGCCGGCGAGGTCGGGGTTGGTGAGGAGGATGCGGCGGTAGTCGACGACGTCGCGCCGGTCGAGGAGGTGGGTGGGCGCCTCCGCGCCGAGCGCGGCGACGCCGGCCGCGACCGCCTCGGGGCCTCCGACGAGGACGACCTGGTCGCCGGGGGCGAGCGCGTCCAGGTCGCGGGCGACCCGGGGAGCTCCGCCCTCGGGCCGGTGCACGCTGGCGAGGAGCTGCCCGTCGGCGGCGCCGGGGACGTCGGCCCAGCGGGCCGGACGGGTGACGTCGACGGTCCGGGTGACGAGCTCCCTCGGGAGTCCCGCGCCGGGGTCGCGGCGGGCCGTCCAGGTCCGTACGGCGGCGATGCCGGCGACGAAGAGGATCGTGAGGACGACGGCGAGGGGATAGCCGATCGCGTAGCCCGTGGCGGCCTCGGTCGGGTCGTCGGAGGACGCCTGGGCGGCGGCGAGACCGGGGGTGGTGGTGCCGATGCCGGCGTAACCGCCCGCCAGGTAGGGCCCGCTGATGCCGAAGACCTTGCTGCCGATGAGGCCGACGGCGAGGGCGGTGACGACAAGGGCGGCGACGGCCCCGAGCATCACGGCGAGCTGCGGGCGCAGTTCGCGGAAGAACGCGGGTCCCGCTTCGAGGCCGACCGTGTACACGTACAGCGCCAGGCCGAGGACGGAGAGGCCCGCGGGGACGGCCTTGCCGATGTCCGGGTCGAGCGCGCCGAGCAGCAGACCGACGAAGAGGACACCCGCGGCGCCCAGCTTGACCGGACCGAAGCGGACCATGCCGAAGAGCGAGCCCGCCGCAATGACGATAAAAAGGGTGAACCACGGATAGTCAGCGAAAAATTGCCACATGGACATACTCAGACACATATGGGGACATCGCGCACGCTCATTCGTGCGCGCTCCTTCGTGAAGTTCCCGGGAAAGGGCGGACAGCGTGACTCGACCGAGGATTCTCGTGGTGGGTGCGGGCTTCGCCGGAGTGGCCTGCGTACGGCGGCTCGAACGGCGCCTGGCGGACCGGGAGGCGCTCATCACGCTCCTGTCGCCGTTCTCGTACCAGCTCTACCTGCCGCTGCTCCCCCAGGTGGCGTCCGGGGTGCTGACCCCGCAGTCGGTCGCCCTCTCGCTGCGGCGCAGCGAGAAGCACCGGACGCGGATCGTGCCGGGAGGGGCGGTCGGCGTGGACGCGGCGGCGCAGATGGTCGTGGCGCGGACGATCGCGGGCGAGTACGTGACGGAGCCGTACGACCATCTCGTGCTCGCGCCCGGCAGCGTGACGCGCAGCTTCGACATCCCCGGACTGGCCGAGCACGCGCGCGGGATGAAGACGCTCGCGGAGGCCGCGTACATCCGTGACCACGTCATCGCCCAGCTGGACCTGGCGGACGCGAGCACCGACGAGGAGGAGCGGGCGGCGCGGCTGCGGTTCGTGGTGGTCGGCGGCGGCTACGCGGGCACGGAGACGGCGGCCTGCCTCCAGCTGCTGACCCACAACGCGGTCAAGCGGTACCCGCGGCTCGACCCCCGGCTCATCAAGTGGCACCTGGTGGACATCGCCCCGAAGCTGATGCCCGAACTGGGCGACAAGCTCGGCGCGGCCGCGATGGACATCCTCACGCGCCGGGGCATCGAGGTGTCGCTGGGCGTCTCCGTGGCCTCGGTGGACGAGGAGGCGGTGACGCTCACGGACGGGCGGGTGCTGCCGAGCCGGACGCTGATCTGGACGGCGGGCGTGGCGGCGAGCCCGCTGATCGGGACGCTCGGCGCGGAGACGGTACGGGGACGGCTCGCCGTCACCCCCGAGATGAGCGTGCCCGGACACGACGGGGTGTGGGGCCTCGGCGACGCGGCGGCGGTGCCGGACCTCGCCAAGGGCGAGGAAGGGGCGGTCTGCCCGCCGACGGCGCAGCACGCGATGCGGCAGGGCAAGGCCCTCGCGGACAACGTGGTCGCGACCCTGCGCGGCGAACCCACACGGCCGTACGTCCACAAGGACCTGGGGCTCGTCGTCGACCTCGGCGGCATGGACGGCGTCTCCAAGCCGCTCGGCGTGGAACTCCACGGCATGCCGGCCCAGGCGGTGGCCCGCGCCTACCACTGGTCCGCGCTGCGCACGAACGTCGCCAAGACCCGCGTGATGACGAACTGGCTCCTCAACGCGGTCGCGGGCGACGACTTCGTCCGCACCGGCTTCCTCGCCTCGAAGGCGGGCACGCTCCGCGACTTCGAGTACACGGACGTCTACCTGACCCCGGAACAGGTACGCCTCCACACGGCGGCGTTCCGCGGCGGGGAGGTCGGGGCGGGCGGCAAGTGAGCCGGGCGGCCCATGATCCGCCGGACAGGCCCTGGGCCGCCCGGCGGGCACGGACCCGGTTCCCGGCCCCGGCCGCGCTCAGCGCGCGAGTTCCGGGGCCGGGCCCATGATCACGACCGGCTCGCGGGACGGGTCCAGGGCGACGAGGAGGGCGCGGAGGGTGTCGCGTTCCAGGGCCACGCAGGCCTGGGTCGGGCCGCCGTGGTCCACGTGGATCCAGACGCCGCCGCCCTTCTCCGGGCCGAGCGGGCGTTCCTTGTCGAGGGGGGTCCTGCCGGGCACGCGGTTGTAGTCGATCGCGATGACGTGGTCGAAGGAGCCTTCGAGGGACTCGCCGGAGAAGCCGGTGCCGCTGATGGCGAACTCGGGGTCCTCGTCGTACGGGAGTCTGGCGCCCGGGTCGGGCAGGCGGCCGCCCGTGTCACCGAGGCGGAAGACGCCGATCGGGGTGCGCAGGTCGCCCGCCTCGTGGTCGGACGTCCAGCCCCTGAGAGCGTTGTGGGCGGGCCACGGGCCGGCGGAAGGCCTCCACCGGCCCGTCGCGGTCCGCTCGTACAGGACGCCCATGGCCGTGTTGCTGTCGGCGGTGGCGCCGGTGACCACGAAGGCCTGGGTGGTGCCGTCGGGGACGAGGGCCTGGGTCGCCGGGCCGATGCCGGGGATGCGGGGCGCGGGGGCGGGCTTCGGGCGGGCGTCACCCGTGGTGGGGGCCGCCACCGGGTGTCGGGGGGCGGGCGCGGTCTGCGGCGTCGGCGCCGCGCCGCAGCCGGCGAGCAGCAGGGCCGCGCACAGTGCGCCGGCGTATCGCGGCGCGGTGGCGCCCTTGCGTGCGGGCATGGGACGGCATCCTCCTGGGCGGGGGCAGTGCGGTCATCCGTACCCGCTCGGCCGCCGACGGTGCCCTCGCGTCCGTGGCCCCACCCGTACGGAGCACTTCCACGCGCCGGTCCGGAATGCGGTTGACCGGGCGCGCCCGTCCCGTTTTCCTTGCCGGATGAGTGATCTTCGTATCGTCCGGGCGCACACCGAGGCCCAGCTCGCGGACTGGCGGGCCGTCCACAACACGATCATCCCGACGGCCGTCCTCTCCCCCGACGAGGTGCGCGAGCGGTCGGGCCGCAACCGGCTCGACGTCGCCTATCTGGGCGAGGTCGCCGTGGGCTGCTCGACCGTGCGGCCTCCGGACGACGAGACCCCGGCGGCGACCGTCATCGCGCGGACGCTGCCCGCCTTCCGCGAGCGGGGCTTCGGGACGGCGCTGTACGAGCACGGGCTCGCGCACGCGCGGACGCTGAGCGAGCACGGGGTGGAGACGGTGGTGCTCGCCTCCAACGAGGAGGGACTGCGGTTCGCGCTCGCGCGCGGGTTCGTGGAGGTGGAGCGTTACGTCCTGCCGGGTGACGAGATCGCGTTCGTGAACCTCCGCCTGGAACAGTCCGCCTGACGGATCGTCAGATCATTTCGTCGCAGGTCTGGGAACCTTGACAGCCCGGCGCTACCCTCCGCGCATGATGCGGACAGTGGTGTGGGGCACCGGAAATGTCGGGCGTGCGGCGATCCGCGCCGTGGACGCCCATCCAGGCCTCGAACTCGCGGCCGTCCTCGTGTCCGACCCGGCGAAGGTCGGCCGTGACGCGGGCCGGCTCGCGGGGCTCGGGCACGACCTCGGCGTGGCGGCCGTCGACGACGTGGAGGCCGTCCTCGGCACGCGCCCCGAGGCCGTCGTGTACGCCGCCTCGGGCGACACACGGCCCGACGGGGCACTCGCGGACGTCGCCCGGGCGGTGGCGACGGGCGCGGTCGTGGTGACGCCCGCGCTCTATCCGCTCTACGACCAGCGCAACGCGCCGCCCGAGTTCCGCGACCCGATCCTCGCCGCGGTCGCCGAGGGCGGCGGCAGACTCTTCGTGTCGGGCGTCGACCCCGGCTGGGGCAACGACATCCTGCCGCTGCTCGTCAGCGGCCTCGCCGCCACGGTCGACGTGATCCGCTGCCAGGAGATCTTCGACTACTCGACGTACGAGCAGGAGGAGTCCGTCCGCGAGCTGATCGGCATGGGCAAGCCCCTGGACTACGACCCGCCGATGCTGTGGCCCTCGGTGCCGACCATGGTCTGGGGCGGGCAGATACGCCTGATGGCCCGCGCCCTCGGCGCCGAGCTCGACGAGATCCGCGAGACGCTGGAGCGCCGCCCGCTGGAGTCCACGGTGAAGACCAGGACGATGGGCGTCTTCGAGGAGGGCACGCAGGGCGCGATCCGCTTCGAGGTCCAGGGGATCGTCGGCGGCGAGCCCCGGATCGTGATCGAGCACGTCACCCGCATCCACCCCTCGTGCGCCCCGGACTGGCCGGTGCCGCCGGACGGCGCAGGGGCGCACCGGGTCATCGTCGAGGGCAGCCCCCGGATCGAGGTCACGGTGGCGGCGACCGACGAGGGCGAGAACCGCTCGGCCGGCGGCAACGCCACGGCGGTGGGGCGGCTCGTCGGGGCGATCGAGTGGCTCGCGGCGGCGGAGCCGGGACTGTACGACGCGTTGGACGTACCGCTGACACCGGCGGTCGGGAAGCTCGGAAGGAGACCGCGATGATCATCGACATTCCCGAGGACCAGGAGCCGATCGGGTACGTGTGGGGCGACATGGTCCCGGAGATCGGGACGGCGGCGGCGAACTTCTCGCTGTCCGTGTACGCGCACACGACCCTCGGGCTGCGCGAGTTCGAGGCCGCCCGGCTGCGGATCGCGCAGATCAACGGCTGCGGATTCTGCCTGGACTGGCGGACCGACCGGGACGGCGAGAAGGTCGAGGAGGGCTTCGACGCCGTCGTGGAGGCCTGGCGGACGACGGAGGTCTCGGAGACCTTCGACGAGCGGACGCGGCTCGCGGCCGAGTACGCGGAGCGGTACGCGCTCGACCACCACGGTCTCGACGACGAGTTCTGGGCGCGGATGACGGCCCGGTACAGCCAGGAGGAGATCGTCGAGCTGACGATGAGCCTGGGCTCGTGGCTGGCGTTCGGGCGGCTCAACCGGGTGCTCGGGCTCGACACGGTGTGCAAGCTGCCGACGCACTGACCGGGGATCGGGGCTCCGGGGCGGCCCCGCCCCGGAGTTCTCAAAGCGCCACCCCCCTCAGAGCGACACCGCTCCCAGGACGGCCGCCGCGCCCACCACGGCCGCCGCCGCCACGAGGAGCAGACCCACCACGTTGACGGCCATGTCCCACTTCCAGGAACGGCGTTCGACGCCGACGTCCAGGACGAGGGCCGCCGGGTCCTCGGGGGCGTGGTGGAGCGTGACGTCCCGGCCCCGCGAGTCGGCGGGGTCACGCAGCCCGTTCTCGCAGTGCGCCGTGACGGCCTTCCCGTCCGCGGTGGTGAAGGCGACGACCGGCACCACGCTGGTGGCGGTGCCGCCGTCGTCCGCGTCGACGGTGACGCTCGTGAGGACGGCGACGACCCGCCCGCGCACGGCGACCATCGCGTCCAGCGCGGCGATGCGGCGCTTCCTGTCCCGTACGTTCCCGGGCAGGTGGAGGGCGCCGGAGACCGCCCACGGGCCGCAGAAGCCGAGCAACGCCCACGGCCAGCCCCGGTCGACCGCGGCGACGACGACCAGGCCGGCGTACACGAGGAAGAGCGCGAAGGTCGGCCAGGCCAGTCCGCGCCCGCCCTCGGTCGGGCGGTCGGTGAACCGGAAGTCGTGGGGCCTGCCGCGCGGGTAGTGGACCCCGATCTCCCGCCCCGTCCAGGCGACCGTGATCCGCTCGCCGCGCTCGCCGTCGTTGGTGACGGTGAACTCCTCCCCGGTCTCCGGATCCCGGAAGGCGACGACCACCCCGATCCCGCCCCTGGGGGAGCTTCCGTCCCGGGGCGCGTCCACCCGCTCGATCCGTCCGCTGGTCCGGACGGTCCGCTGCGCCCGGGTCGTAGCGGCGAGCGACCGCCCGTACCCGACCAGCGCCACCAGGCTGAACACCGCGCACCACAGCCATCCGAAGACGTGCCAGTCCCAGGTCCAGTCCGCGCCCCAGGCCCAGGCCCAGGCCCAGCCGGAGTCCGAGTCCCAGTCCGTGGCCGACGAGAGGACCCCGAAGGAGACCGCCGCCGCCCCGAGCACCAGGCCCAGCAGGACGGCGAGGCCCGCGGCGCACCCCTCCGGCGGCTCGGCCACCTCGGCCGCCCCGGGATCAGGGGCGAGACGGGCCGAGGCCGCGCGCGCCTCCCACTCCGGCGTCGGCCGTTCGACGACACGGACCTGCCAGGGCCGGTGGGCCGGGTAGGCGACGACCACGACACCACCCGGCCGGTGGTCCGGCAGGTACGTCCGGTTGACGTCCTGGGTGATGTCCACGCGGAACGGCGGCTCGCCGTCCGGGACGACGGTGAGCCCGAACCGCACGGGTATCTCGGTCGGCTTCCCCTGGTCGGCCGTCACGCTCCCGATCACGGCGAGCGCCGTGCGCGGAGGGACCGCGGCCTCGCGGGCCCGTCTCGGCGCACCCGCGAGGAAGAGCAGTCCGCCGTAGAGGGCGGGCAGGGCGAGCGCCGCGACGAACAGCGGCACGCTCTCCTCGACCACACCGACGACGGCTCCGGCGAGCGCCGTCCCGGCCACGCCGCCCGTCAGGAAGTCCCGGGCCAGCACGGCGACTTTGCGGCGCGGGGGCGGAACCGTGGCCGTGGTGATCGTCATACGGGCGATTGTGCGGGGCGCGGGCGACCGCCGGTAGGCCTCCCGCGCGGCGCGACGCCCCCAGGGCCGACCGGTGGGGTCACCGGTCGGCCCGTCGGTGGGTCAGAAGTCCTCCGCGATGATGGCCTCGATGTTGCGTTCCGCGAGGGCCGTGATCGTGACGAACGGGTTGACGCTGGTGTTGCCGGGGATCAGGGAGCCGTCCATGACGTAGAGCCCCTGGTAGCCGTGGAGGCGGCCGTGGTTGTCGGTGGCCCGGTCGAGGACCGCGCCGCCGAGCGGGTGGTACGTGAGGTGGTCGCCCCAGATCTTGTACGCGCCGAAGAGGTCGGTCCGGTAGATCGTCCCCTCCTTGCTGTTGATCTTGTCGAAGATCGACTTCGCCATGTCGATCGACGTCTGCTTCCAGGCCCGGTCCCAGCTCAGGTCGACCCGGCCGGTGCTCGGGTTCCAGCTGAACTCGGCGCGGCGCGGGGTCCGGGTGATGGAGAGGTAGAAGGAGGCGTACGTCTCGATGCCGGTCGGCAGCGGGGCGACCTCCGCGAAGGCGCCGCCGGCGTTCCAGTTGTCGATGCCGGCGGTGGGCATGGAGGACTGGAGCTTGCCGGTCGGGTCCCACATGTGGTTGGCCCGGCCGCACATGACGTTGCCGTTGTCGCCCCAGCCCTTGCCGATGTGCTCGTTGAGCCCCGGCAGGTGACCCGTGGCCTTGAGGCGGGTGAGGAGCTTGCTGGTGCCGACGCTGCCGGCGGCGAAGAAGACCCGGTCGGCGCGGACCGTCTTCGTGACGAGGGTGGCGCCGGTGGTGTCGATCTGGTCGATGACGACCGTGTAGCCGCCGGCGGCGGCCGGGCTGACGGAGGTCACCCGGTGGAGCGGGGAGACGCTGACCCGGCCGGTGGTGGCGGCCTGGGCGAGGTAGGTCTTCTGGAGGCTCTTCTTGCCCACGTTGTTGCCGTAGATGACCTCGCCGGCGAGCGCGGACTTCTGGACGTTCCCGGCGGCCTCCTGCTTCATGTAGTCCCAGTCGTAGACGTTGTCCACGAAGACGAACGGGAAGCCGGAGCGCTGGGCGTGCTTGCGGCCGACCCGGGCGTACTGGTAACAGTCCGTGTTCTCCCACCAGTTGACGTCCACCGAGGTGACGCCGAGACCCGTCCGCGCGCGCGGGTAGTAGGTGTCGTACATCTCGGCGGGGTCGACGGTGGGGAGGATCTCCGGGAAGCGTTCGCGGAGCGGCGTGACGGCCATGCCGCCGTTGACCAGGGAGCCGCCGCCGACGCCGCGCCCCTGGTAGACGGTGATGCCGGCGAAGTCCTCGGCGTCGAGGATGCCCGTGTGGATGGGTACGTCCTTGTCGAGCGGGAAGCCGAGGAACTGGCTCAGGGGCTGCTTGGTGCGGGTGCGCAGCCAGAAGGAACGGTAGTCCGGGGTCGTGGTGTTGGCGAAGATCTTGCCGTCCGGGCCCGGGGTGTCCCAGGCCTTGCCCATCTCGATCATGTGGACGTCGACACCGGCCCGGGCGAGGCGGAGCGCGGTGACCGAACCGCCGTAGCCGGTGCCGATGACGAGGGCGCGGACCTGGGCGCCGTCGACGATGGGGGTGCAGTCCAGGCCGGGCACCTCGGCCCGGGCGGGGGTCGTGATCGCGCCGGAGAGGGCTGCGGCACCGAGAACAGAACCTGTTCCCGCGAGGAAACGACGACGGCTGACCTCACGCATTGCCTGGGCGGACAGGGGGTGTTCACTCATGTGATCTTCCTCACTCGCGAGTGAATGGGAACACGTTCTACGACTGGCCGCCGTGGAAGTCACGCGAAACCGACGGGTAACTTCAGGCCGGATACGCCTTGTTGATCGCGTCGGCCAGGTGTGCCGCGTGGGCGCGCACCTCCGGCAGGAGCGCCGACCACTCCCCGTACTCCCCCGCCAGGTACTGGTCCCGCGCGGCGGCCAGCAACACCCTTTCCCCCTGGGGCAGTTCACCCATGACCCAGTCGGCCGCCGCGTCCTTCGACAGGATCCGGCCCGTCCGCAGGGTCGTGAGGATCCTGGCCAGGGTCAGCAGCACGTTGCGGGTGTCGCCGTCGAGGTCGGCGAGGAGATCGGGTACGCCCCCGGCGATCGCCGCCCGCAGATCGGCCTCCGGCACCGGACCGAAGAGCTCGGACGGGCGGGGGCCGTGGAGGGAGCGGTCCCCGGCGCGGGCCATGGTCAGGAGCGGCGCGAGGTCGGGGCAGGGCGCGGGGGCGGGGGTGACACCGCGCTCGAAGTCCTCGCGGAGCCATTCCCCGTAGAGGTACTCGCAGACCGGCGGGTAACGCCAGGGGCGGACCTCGGAGTGGACGACCAGACTGAGCTCCACGGGCCGGGCGGGGCCCTCGTACGCCCGCGCGCCGGAGACCGCGAGCAGGGCGTCGGTGAGGGCGCGGCGCTCCCGCTCGGTGGTGGGCCGGGCCAGGACGGCGAGGACGTCCACGTCGCTCGTGGGCCGCAGTCCGCCGAGGACGGCGGAGCCGTGCAGACAGGCGGCGAGGACGGTCTCCTCGCCGAGCGCCTCGCGGACGAGGCGCACCACGCGCCGGGCGGATTCCTCGCCGGCGGCTTCACGGGAGGGGGCGGGGGCGGGCATGCGGCGGCTCCTGAGGGGTGGCGGGCGCGGGGCCCGCCACCGTACCGGAGGGTGGTGGGGATCAGCCGATCGCCGGGCCGGGGGCGCCGGTCAGCCGCTCCGGGGTGAGCAGCTCGGCCAGCCGCTCCGGGGGCAACAGACCCTTCTCCAGGGTCAGTTCGGCCACGCCCCGGCCGGTGGCGAGGGCCTCCTGCGCGATGGCGGTCGCGGCGGTGTAGCCCAGGTGCGGGTTGAGGGCCGTGGCGAGGCCGATGGAGTTCTCGACGGCCGCGCGCAGGGCCTCGGTGTTGGCGGTGATGCCGTCGACGCAGCGCTCGGCGAGGGTCAGGCAGGCCGCGCGCAGCGAGAGGAGGCTCTTGGAGAGGGCGTGGAAGATGACCGGCTCGAAAGCGTTCAGCTGGAGCTGACCGCCCTCGGCGGCCATGGTGATGGTGATGTCGTTGCCGATCACCTCGAAGGCGACCTGGTTGACGACCTCGGGGATCACCGGGTTGACCTTGCCGGGCATGATGCTCGAACCCGCCTGCACGGCGGGGAGGTTGATCTCGCCGAGTCCGGCGCGCGGTCCCGAGGAGAGCAGGCGCAGGTCGTTGCAGGTCTTGGAGAGCTTCACGGCGATGCGCTTGAGGACGCCGGAGAGCTGGACGAAGGCGCCGCAGTCCTGCGTGGCCTCGATGAGGTTGGCCGAGGTGACGAGCGGCAGACCGGTCAGCTCGGCCAGGTTGCGGCGGGCGGTCTCGGCGTAGCCGGGGGCCGCGTTGAGGCCGGTGCCGATGGCGGTGGCGCCGAGGTTGATCTCGTGGATGAGCTCGACGGCCTCGGCGAGACGGCCGCGGTCCTCCTCCAGCATCACGGCGTACGTGGAGAACTCCTGGCCCAGGGTCATGGGCACCGCGTCCTGGAGCTGCGTGCGGCCCATCTTGACGACCTCACGGAACTCCAGGGCCTTGGCCGCGAAGGCGTCCTGGAGGACGGCCATCGCCTTGAGGAGCTCGCGGGCGGCGCCGATCGCGGCGATGCGGATCGCGGTCGGGTAGACGTCGTTGGTGGACTGGCCGAGGTTGACGTCCTCGTTGGGGTGGAGGTGGGCGTACTCCCCCTTGGTGTGGCCGAGGAGTTCGAGGGCGCGGTTGGCGACGACCTCGTTGGCGTTCATGTTGGTCGAGGTGCCGGCCCCGCCCTGGACGACGTCCACGACGAACTGGTCGTGGAGCCGGCCCGTACGGATCTCCCGGCACGCGCCGGCGATCGCGTCGGCCTTGGCGGCGGGCAGCAGACCGAGCTCCTCGTTGGCGCGGGCCGCGGCCTCCTTGACGGCGGCGAGCGCGTCGATCAGGAGCGGGTAGACGGAGATGGGCGTGCCGGTGATGGCGAAGTTCTCGGTGGCACGCAGGGTGTGCACACCCCAGTAGGCGTCGGCGGGCACGTCCCGGTCGCCGAGCAGGTCGTGCTCACTGCGGACGGGGGCGGGGTGCGGGGCGGGTGCGGGAGCCATGGGTTCCGTCCTGGTGCGAGGGCGTGGGGAGGGGACCCGTACGGGTACGGGTGCGAGCGGGGGCCTGGGTACGGGTGCGGTACGTGTACGGGCGCGGGCGCGGCTCAGCCTCGGCCCGGCGGGTGGCGGCGGGGCCGTACAGGAGGCGTGCGGGAGGCGTGCGGGAGGCGTACCGGACGTGAGACCCGGCTCGCGGGCGGAGGGAGGGGAAGCACTCCGCCCGCGAGCCGGTGGCGCGGTGGGGCCGTCAGGCCCGGGTGGCGAGGGCCGGTTCCGTGCGGACCGGGCCTTCGAGGAGGCGGCGGAGCAGGGCCGTACGGCGGGCCGGGTCGGCGCCCTCGCCCTCGGCGAGGAGGGTGGCGAGGACCGCGATGCGCGCCTGGGCGGAGCGGAGCGTGCCGGTGAGCAGCGCTCCGGCGGCGACGAGGTCGACGGCTCCGCCGCCGGTGTAGATCTCGGCGAGCGGCCCCGCCGGGACGCGGGTGCTGACGGCGACGAGGACGCCCTGGGCGATCGCGTCCTCCACGGCGGCGACGATCTCCGGGGTGGCGTTGCCCGCGCCGGTCGCCTCCAGGACGATGCCCCGGGCACCGGCGGCCACGGCGGCGTCGAAGAGGAAGCGGTCGCCGTCGGAGTGGTGGGTGACGATGGAGACGCGGGGCAGCGGGGCGGGGTCGGTCGCGTCCGGGTCGGCCGTCAGCGCCGCGTCGGGCAGCGGCAGGGGGGCGGAGCGCTCCGGGAGCCGTTCGATGTCGACACGGGAGAAGCCGACGCGGCCGAGGCGCTCCGCGGAGGGGTCGGAGAAGGCGTCGGAGGCCAGGGTCTGGGTCTTCACCGTGCCGCGGGCCGCGTGGACGCGTCCGTCGAAGACGACGAGGACGCCGAGTTCGCGTACGGAGGCGGCGACCTGGAGGGCGTCGTACAGGTTGCCGGGGCCGTCGCCGTCGCCCGTGCCGAAGGGCCGCTGGGCGCCGGTGAGGACGACCGGGCGGGCGTCGGCGTGGTGGAGGTCGAGGAAGAAGGCGGTCTCTTCCAGGGTGTCGGTGCCGTGGGTGACCACGATGCCGTCGACGCCGGGGTCCGCGAAGGTCTCGCGGACGGTCCGCAGCAGGGCGAGCTGGTGGGCCGCCGTCATCCGGGAGCTGTTCACGTTGAAGAGGTCGACGACCTCGACGGTGACGCCCTCGGGCAGCGGGGCCGTGGCGATGACGTCGTTGCCAGAGGCGTCGGCCGCGTAACCGGAGCCCTGCCAGCGGCTGGCGATCGTGCCGCCGGTGCTGATGACGACGATCCTGCGCGGTCCCCCGTCGTGCGTCCGCTGCATGCCTGCCGTCCCTCGTCCGTGCTCTGTGCTGACGTCGGCAACGATAGGACAGAGGGCGCGCAAGGCGATTGCCAATTCAGCCCGGAAAACCGTGATCCTTGGTGGATAATTGCGCCATGGACCGAATCGATCTCCACATCTTGCGCGAGCTCCAGGACGACGGCCGGCTGAGCAACCAGGAGCTGGCCCAGCGGGTCGGCCTCAGCCCCTCCCCCTGCCTGCGGCGGGTCCGCCAGCTGGAGCAGGACGGGGTGATCCAGGGCTACCGGGCGATCATCGACCCGGAGGCGGTGGGGCGGGGCTTCGAGGTGCTCGTCTCGGTGGAGGTGCGCCGGGACCGGGAGACGGTGGAGGCCTTCGAGGAGGCTCTCCAGGACGTGCCGGACGTCATCGAGGCGTACCGCCTCTTCGGCAGCCCCGGCTGCCTGCTGCGGATCGCGGTCGCCGACCTCGCGGCGTACGAGCGGCTGTGGATCGAGCGGCTCACGACGCTGGCGGGCGTCACCGAGGTCAACTCGCAGATCATCATGAAGCGGATCAAGGAGCCGAAGGGGATGCCGGTGGATGTTCGGGGCGTATGACGCTCCAAGGCATCTGCGGAACACGCTTGCTGACGGCGCCTCAGCGGTTCCGACGTATGCGAGAACGTCACGGAAAAGTCTTCTCCCGGTTACACGGTGAACCCGCTCGCTGTGCCACGCTCCCGGCTGACAGCAGTCAACACGCGTAGATCCCCCCGGGAAAGGTCCCCCCATGTCCGTTGCGCACATAGGCAGATGGAAGGTCTGGGTCTCGGCGGTCGCCGCCACCCTCGTCGCCCTCGCCCTTCCGACGGTCACCGCGACTCCCGCGAGCGCCACGACCACGGCCTACGACAGCACGTACTACAAGAACGCGATCGGCAAGACCGGCACCAGCCTCAAGTCCTCGCTCCACACCATCATCAGCAGCCAGACCAAGATCTCGTACGACGCGGTCTGGAACGCGCTGAAGGTCACCGACCAGGACCCCAGCAACACCAACAACGTCATCCTGCTCTACAGCGGCGTCTCCCGCAGCAAGTCGCTCAACGGCGGTGCCGTCGGCGACTGGAACCGCGAGCACGTGTGGGCACAGTCCCACGGCAACTTCGGCACCGGCGCCGGGCCCGGCACGGACCTCCACCACCTGCGCGCCTGTGACGTCCAGGTCAACAGCACCCGGGGCAACAAGGACTGGGACCTCGGCGGCACCGCCGTCAGCGGCGCCACCGGCAGCTACACCGACTCCAACTCCTTCGAGCCGCGCAACGCCGACAAGGGCGACGTGGCCCGCATGATCCTCTACATGGCCGTCCGGTACGAGGGCGACGACGCCTTCGCCGACCTGGAGCCCAACGAGTCGACGACCAACGGCAGCGTCCCCTGGCACGGCCGCCTCTCGATCCTGAAGCAGTGGAACGAGCAGGACCCGCCGAGCGCCTTCGAGGAGCGTCGCAACGACGTGATCTACAGCTCCTACCAGGGCAACCGGAACCCGTTCATCGACCACCCGGAGTGGGTCGAGGCGATCTGGTAGTCGGCACCCCCGCCGGCGCCACCGTCGAAGCCGGCACCCCCGCCGACGTCACCGCCGTGGCGTGAACCTCCGCCGCGCGATGCCGTGCCGCCCAGGACTCCAGGGTGGCACGGCACGCGTGGTCGAGGTGGTGGAGACCGGAGAGGTCGACCTCGACCGGCCGGTCCCTCGGCAGCGATTCGAGGGTGTCGAGGAGCTTCGGAAGCCGCAGGAACGTGACGTTGCCCGCGAGGCTGACGCGGACCGGCCCCTCCCCGTCGTCGTCGGCCCGGTCCACCCTCAGGTGGGAGGCGTCCCAGGCGGCCTTGACCACGGAGAGTCCGAGACCGATCAGGACGCCTTCCAGCAGGTTCAGGGTGACGATCGCCGACGCCGTGACCACGAGGACGAGCGCCTCGCCCCGATGGCCCCGCCACAGGGCGACGACTCCCCGGAAGGGGATCAGTTTCCAGCCGGCGTGGACGAGGATCCCCGCGAGCGCCGCGAGGGGCACGTACTCCAGGGTGCCGGGCAGCACGGCGGCGAAGAGCAGCAGCCACAGCCCGTGCAGGACCCGGGAGGCCTTGGTGCGGGCGCCTGCCTGGACGTTGGCCGCGCTGCGGACGATGACGGCGGTCATCGGCAGCGCCCCGAGCAGCCCGCAGAGACTGTTCCCGACCCCCTGGGCGAGGAGTTCCCTGTCGAAGTCGGTGGGCGGCCCCTCGTGGAGCCGGTCCACGGCCGCCGCGCTGAACAGCGACTCGGCGGAGGCGATCAGCGCGAAGGCGAGGACGGTGCCGAGCAGGGCAGGGTCGGTCAGCGGGAGGACGGCCAGGGCGGAGACGGCGCCCGCCCCGGGCACCCCGACGGACTCCAGGACGCCGCTCACCCGCACGGTCCCGACCGGCAGGTCGAGCAGCGCCGTCGCCAGGCCCGCGAGGACGACCGCGACGAGTGCTCCGGGGACGACCCGGACCCTCGGCGGCAGGCGCCGCCAGCCCACGATGACGAGGACCGTGCCGGCGGCCATGGCCAGCGGCACGAGCGCGGCCGCGGTGGTCGCCGCGCGCGCCAGCGCGACCGGCAGCCCCGCGAGGCGGGCCGGGCCGGAGTCGGGCGCGGCGAGCCCGGCGGCCGCGTACAGCTGACCGGCCACGATCACGAGGCCGATGCCCGCGAGCATCCCCTCGACGACCGCGAGGGACACGGCCCGGAACCATCGGCCCCAGCGCAGCAGCCCCATGACGACCTGGAGCAGCCCCGCGAGGAGGACGACGAGGCCGAGCGCGGCCAGGCCGAGCGTCCGGACCGCGTCGAGGACGAGGACGGTGAGCCCGGCGGCCGGGCCGGAGACCTGGAGGCTGCTGCCGCGCATGAGGCCGGTGACGATTCCGCCGACGATGCCGGTGACGAGTCCGAGTTCGGCCGGTACGCCGGAGGCGACGGCCACGCCGACGCAGAGCGGCAGCGCGACGAGGAAGACGACGAGGGAGGCGGCGAAGTCCTGCCGGAGGTACGGAGAGGAAAAGCCCATGACAAGGTCATACGCCGTGGACCGGACCACACCGGCTGTTCCCCCGGATTTCATCGGTTTCCGACCGGAACCGTCCGGAAGGTGACGCGAACGCCGTCGAGGAAGGCGCCCGGGGAGCGCGGGCGATCAGGGCGCATCGGACCGCAGACGCCCGCACACGAGGACATAAGGAGGGCGTACGCGGGGGTGCGCACCCAACGTCCGGACGGGGATTTGGGTTTGTCGGAGAATCATCAATACGATCCGGCGATGATCACGAGAAAACGGCTGGCGACCGGGGCCTGCGCACTGCTCGCCGCCCTGGCCGCCGCGCTCCTGCCGACGGGCGCGGCCGCCGACGAGCCGGTGGCGAAGGAATCCCCCAAGGTCGAGCTGGTCCTCGACGTCAGCGGCTCGATGCGGGCCAAGGACATCGACGGCCAGTCCCGCATGAGCGCGGCCAAGCAGGCCTTCAACGAGGTCCTGGACGCGGTGCCCGAGGAGGTCGCCCTCGGCATCAGGACCCTGGGCGCCGACTACCCGGGGCAGGACCGCAAGCGCGGCTGCAAGGACACCCGGCAGCTCTACCCCGTGGGTCCGCTCGACCGCACCGAGGCGAAGACGGCCGTCGCCACGCTCGCGCCGACCGGCTGGACCCCGATCGGCCCGGCGCTGCTCGGCGCCGCCGACGACCTGGAGGGCGGCGACGCCACCCGCAGGATCGTGCTCATCACGGACGGCGAGGACACCTGCGGCGTCGACCCGTGCCAGATCGCCCGCCAGATCGCGGCCGAGGGCATCCACCTGGTCATCGACACCCTGGGCCTCGTGCCGGACGCCAAGACGCGGCAGCAGCTGACCTGCATCGCGGAGGCCACCGGAGGCACGTACACCTCGATCCACCGCACCGAGGACCTCTCGCGTCGCGTACGGCAGTTGGTGGACCGCGCCGCCGACCCGGTCGTCGTCCCGGTGGACGCCAAGGGCGCGGCCCGGTGCGCCGACGCCCCGCAGCTGAAGCCCGGCCTCTACACGGACCGCGAGTCCTTCGGCGAGCACCGCTGGTACCGCGTGGACCTCCTGCCCGGGCAGGAACTGCGGGCCTCCGTCAGCGTGTCGGCCGACCGGGCCGTCAACAACGACTACGGCGTGCTGCTGCGCGCGGTCACCCGGCACGGGCGCGAGATCGTCCGCGGCTCCGAGGCGGGCGACGGGCGTACGGACGTGATCTCGACCGGCCTGCGCTACCCGAAGCCGCAGCTCGACGACGACCTCGTGGACGACGTCAAGCCGGCCGCCGAGACCGTCTGCCTCCAGGTCAGCAACTCCTTCTCCGCTCCCCCGTCGGTCAAGACGACGCCGGGCATGCCGATCGAGCTGACCGTCGACGTCGTCGACGGCCCGTCGACCGCTTCGGACGTGGCCTCCTTCGGTCTCGGCCGCGGCTGGTGGCTGCTCGGCCTGCTCGTGCTCGTCGGCTTCCTGGCCGGTCTGCTCTGGGGCTGGGTGTCCCGCTGGCGCGTCGCCGTCTGGAGGACCAACTGATGCGTACCGTCCGCATGCTCGCCACGGCCGCCCTCGCCGGCGCCGCGCTCCTCGGCCTCGCGGCGCCCGTCGCCCTGGCCGACTCCGCGACCCCGTCCGCGGCCCCTTCCGCTTCCGGAGCCGGGCCGACGGAGGCCGGGACCACGTTCCGTACCGCCGCCCGCTTCCTGCCCGGGCAGCAGGCGACCGCGCAGGCCGCCACGGGTGACTACCTCTACTGGGTGTTCCCCGCCGACACCGGCGAGCGGCCGACCGTGGACGCCACGGTCACGCTGCCGGACGCGGCACTCCGGCACGGGCCCGCCACCTGGCGGATCGACGTGTACGACGGGCTGCGCCGCCGCCAGCCGTGCATGTACGGCGCCCAGTCCCGTACCGTCGCCAAGGACGCCGGCTCGGTCGCGCTGACCTGCGTCCTGCGGCCGGTCCGCGGCTCGGCGGACGCCTGGGCGAACGACCCGCTGCCCGGCAGCTACTACGTCCGGCTGACCGTCACCGGGCTTCCTGAGGAGGACCTCGGTCAGCCGATCGCGGCGCGGGTCGGGGTGACCGTCCTCGACAAGGGCGGCGCCTACGCCACCGACGGTTCGCTCGCCGCGCCGCTCGTGCCCGGCGCGAAGACGGCCGACGAGGCGGAGGCGGACGCCGACGCGGGCCGTCCGTCGGCCGTGGAGGCCGCGGCCCCCGAGGACGGCTGGTCGTCCGGCTGGTGGTCGGACCGCTGGCTGTGGACCGCCGCGGGCGGCGTCCTCGCGGCGCTCGCCGGGATCGGCGGCTACGTCCTGACCCGGGGTTCGGGGCGGCCGTCCCAGGTGCCGCCGACGGTCTGACCTCGCGTGTACGGAGACGGGCCCGCGCCACCTGGGTGGCGCGGGCCCGTGTCGTCTCAGTCGGTCAGCGCGGCGAGCTCTGCGTTGGCACGTTCGGTGACCAGGGCGAGGACGCGGCCCGCCGCCGCGAGGTCCTCGGCGGGGATGCCGCCCCAGACGCGGGCGGAGATGGGGGCACCCTCGGCGCCGGCCGCGGCGAACCGCTCGCGCCCCGGCTCCGTGGGGCGGAGCCGCTCGCCGTCCGCCACGAGGAGCCCCTCGGCCAGCAGTTCGTCGAGGGTGGCGCCGATCTCGGACGGATCGGCCTTGAGGGAACCGTGGACCTGGGCGACGAGCTCGTCCCGGGTCAGCGGGGCCTCGGCGGCGATGGCGGCGCGCAGTGCGACCTGCTGCTGGAACGTGAAGCCGTGCCGGGCCAGGACGCGTTCCAGGACGGCGCGGGCGGCGTAGTGGGCCAGTGCGAGGTTGCGCGGGTCGGCGGCCGGTGCGGGAGTGGCGGTGGCGGTGGCGGTGGCGGACATGGCGCTCTCCTCTTAGTGGCTCTGGTCGTGCGAGACGGGTGGAGCGAGAGGGACGTCGAGCAGGGCGGTCAGTTCGTCGGTGAGGGCGCGCGTCCGTGGGGCGTCGAGGCCGCCGAGCGGCTCCAGGAGCTGTTGCAACAGCTCCTGGACCACCACGACGGCCTGCTCCGCGACCTCAAGGCCTCTTTCGGTGAGGGCGAGTTGCACGGCGCGCGGGTCGCGGGGGTCGCGGGTGCGCTCGACCAGACCGGCCGCCTCCAGGGCGCGGGCCAGCTTCGAGACGTACAGCGCCTCAAGGCCGGTGTGGTCGGCGAGCCGGCGCTGGCTGGGCCGTTCGCCGGTGCGCCGCATGCCGTACAGCGAGCCGACCAGGACGTACTGCGCGTGGGTGAGGCCCAGGGGGGCCACCGCGCGGTCCACGGCGACCCGCCACTTGTTGGCGAGCCGCCACACCAGAAAGCCGGGAGTGGGTCCCGGGGACTCCTTGCTCATGGGAAATAGAGTACATGGACATGATGTCCATGGCTACTATTTCATGCGCTCGGCTGTCCCATGCGCTCCGCGCCCTCCAGGACCGCCTGCCGGATGCGGTGGTACGTCCCGCAGCGGCAGATGTTGCGGATGGTGTCGAGGTCGGCCTCGGTGATCTCGCGGCCCGCCGCCCGCGCTTTGCGGACGGTCGCCACGGCGGCCATGATCTGGCCGGGCTGACAGAAGCCGCACTGGGCGACGTCCAGGTCGAGCCATGCCTCCTGCATCGGGTGGAGGTCGCTCCCGACGGTGTCGGGGAGGCCCTCGATCGTCGTCACCTCGTCGGTCGGGGCGAGCTGGTCGACGGGGACGGCGCAGGGCGTGAACGCCTTGCCGTTGAGGTGGCTCGTACAGGCCCGGCAGACGCCGACCCCGCAGCCGTACTTGGGCCCGGTGACGCCGAGGACGTCCCTGAGGACCCACAGGAGGCGGACGTCTCCCTCGACGTCGGCGGTGACGGCCTTGCCGTTCAGGATGAAGGTGTGCTGCGGCACGGGTGCTGCTCCAGGTCTCGGAAGGTACGTCTCAGAAGGCGCGGTCGCGGCCGTCGACGGGCGAGGCGGGCACGGGCGGGACGGTCGGCAGGGGCGTGAAGGGGAGCGGCTCGGCGTGGTTGACGGGGAAGACCGTCGGCATGGCGCCGGTGGCCCGTCCGTAGGCGCAGGCGACCGAGGCCATCGCCCCGGCGACGGCCAGCTCGCCGGCCCCGCCCGGCTTCTCGCCGTTCGACGGCATGACGATGATCCGCAGCTCGGGCGGGGTGTTCCACTGCCGGGTGTAGAAGTACTGGTCCCAGCTGCCTTCGAGGAAGCGCCCGTCGCGCAGGTGGAGGCCCGAGGTGAGGGTCAGGGCGATGCCGTCGGAGATCCCGCCCATCATCTGGGCCTCCAGGCCCCGGGGATTGACGGCGAGGCCGACGTCGACGGCGCACACGACCTTGGTGACCCGGGGGCCGGTGCGGGCGTTCGGGATCTGGCGGTTGACGGTATCCGGGCGGCAGTCGATCTCGGCGAGGACGGCGACGAAGGAGTGGTACTCGGCGTGGACGGCGATGCCCTGGGCCGTCCCGGGCGCCATCTCCCGCCCCCACTCCCCCACTTCGGCGACCTTGTCGAGAACGGCGCGGGCACGCGGGTCCTTCATGAGCGCGCGCCGCATCGCGTACCCGTCCTTGCCCATCCGCCGCGCCAGCTCGTCCATGACGAGCTCCTGCGCACAGCGGACGTTGGGCGAGTAGATGCCGCGCATGGAGCCGGTGTTGAAGCCCTTGTCCGTCTCGGAGAGGAGCTGGGTCGTCACGCCCAGGTGGTACGGGCTCACCTGGGTGAGCTCGAACATCGTCTCGGAGAAGGCGAGATCACCGACGGGCAGCCGGGCCGCCTCCGCCGTGAGGAGGTCGCCGATGCCGTGGCCGAAGTCGGTGGCGACGGAGGTGTGGCGCTGCTCGTACGTGAGGACCTCGCCGAGCGAGTACGTGGCACGGACCCGTGACGTGGACATCGGATGCGTACGGCCCTGGCGGAAATCGTCGGTGCGGTGCCACATGAGCTTCACCGGCTTGCCGAGGGCCTTGGAGATCTCGGCGGCCTCGTGGGCGGCGTCGTGGAAGAGCTTGCGGCCGAAGGAGCCGCCGCCCTCGGTGACGTGGACGCGGACGGCCGCGGGCGGCAGGCCGAGGGCGAGGGCGATCTGCTCCTGGGCGACGATCGGGGCCTTGAGCGAGCCCCAGATCTCGGCGGAGTCCGGGCGGACGTCCGCGATGGCGCAGTTCGTCTCCAGGGCCGCGTTGCTGGCGAAGTGGAAGGTGAAGCGGGCGTCGACCGCCTTGGTGAGGAGCGGCAGCGGCGGTACGACGAGGGGGAGTTCGGCCCGGCGGAGCTTCTCCAGGACGGTGGCGTCGGAGGCGCCCTCGGCGGTGCCGGGGCCCCACGCGACGACGAGGGCGCGGACGGCGTCGACGCACTGGCCGAAGGTCCTGGCACGGACGGCGACGCCGGTGGAGACGGTGACGACGTCGGTGACGCCGGGCATCGCGCGGACGGCGGCGAGGTTGGCGACGGAGCGGACCGTGCCGTTGATCGTGGGCGGCCGGCAGACCATGGTGGGCAGGGCGTCCGGGACCTGGAGGTCCATCGCGAACTTCTTGCGTCCGGTGACGGCTTCGAGCGCGTCGAGCCGCCGCTGCGCGGTGCCGATGACCCGGAACTCGGCACGCTCCTTGAGCTCGACCGCGACGGCCGTGTCCGTCAACACGGCGGCCTTCGCGGCGAGTTCTCCGTACCCGAGGACCTTCCCCAGCGGGGAGACGACGGCCCCGGCCTTGGTGGTGAGGGTGGAGACAGCCTCGCCGAGGACGAGCCCGGCGGCACGCAGGAGGCGTTCGCAGGCAAGGGCGGCGGCGACCCGCAGCGGGGTGAACGTCGAGTAGGTGGTGTTCGAGCCGCCGGTGAGCTGGTTGAAGAGGAGCTCGGGCCGGGCGTCGGCCAGCGTGACCTTCACCTTGTCGAGGGGAAGGTCGAGCTCCTCCGCGACGATCATGGCGCTGGAGGTGGTGACGCCCTGGCCGACCTCGGCACGAGGCAGGGCGAAGTGGGCCGTGCCGTCGCTGTCGACGCGGATGGTGATGAGGTTGCTGGTCGGGGCGGCCGCGAGGGTGAGGAGCTCGTTGAGATCGAGGAGCTCGGCCGGTCCCGGCAGCGAGGGCACGAGCGCGCTCGCCGCCTGCGCCTGCCGGGGCACGAAGGCCTCGGCGCCGAGCTCGGCGGCGACGGTGAGGGTGGGTGCGGCGAGGACGTACCCGAGAAAGCGGCGACGCCCGATGCCGGGCCCTTCCCGCTCGCCCCGGTCCGCCCGGTCCGCCCGTTCGCCGCGCGGGGGGTGCTCGTCCCTCTCGGGGTGACGCCTCGCCATGCCGTATGCCCTTTCACCCATGCCCGGTCCTGCTACCGCCGGGTAATCACTCGGAGGGGAGGATCATCGCCCATGTGAGGGACGTCCGGGGACCGTTCGTGCGGGACCGGCCTCGACGAGGCATCGCCGCGGTAGGGGGCCCGGCGTGATCATGGCCGCGCACCCGCCCATAGAGTCCCGCCATGACCGAGATGACCGAATCCGCGCACGTCACCGCCACCCGCCGCTCCTACGACACCGTCGCCGCCGACTACGAACGGCTGCTCGCCGACGAGTTGGGCCGCCGGCCCCTGGACCGGGCCTTCCTCGCGGCCTTCGTGGAGCGGGTGGGGGCCGCCGGAGGCCCGCGCGTGGTGGCCGACCTCGGCTGCGGGACGGGGCGGATCGCCGCCCACCTGCGGGACCTCGGCGCGGACGTCTTCGGCGTCGACCTGTCGCCCGGCATGGTCGCGGTCGCCCGGGACACGTACCCGGGGCTGCGCTTCGAGGTCGGCTCGATGACCGCGCTCGACCTCCCCGACGGGTCACTCGGCGGCGCGCTCCTCTGGTACTCCACGGTCCACACGCCCGAAGCCGAACTGCCCGCCGTCTTCGCCGAGGTCCACCGCGTCCTCGCGCCCGGCGGCTTCGCGCTGCTCGCCTTCAAGGTCGGCGACGAGCGGGTACGGCTCCGCCAGGCGTACGGTCACGAGGTCGCGCTCGACGTGTACCGCTTCTCCCCCGACCGGGTCGCGAACCTCCTGGCCGAGGCCGGCCTCGGCGAGGCCGCCCGCCTCGTCCGGGAGGCGGACCCCGACGAGAGGACGCCCCAGGCCTTCCTGCTGGCGCGCAGGCCGCTCGACTGAACCCGTCCGCCGCAGGAGCGCAGCTGCGCCCCGGAGATCCGGGCACGCTGACCGCCGCCCGCGATGAGGGCGTTGACGCTGGCCATGGGGTCGCCGCCGGCGTTCCGGACGAGCAGGGCACCGATCACGACCGGCCCGAGGGCGACCGCGAGGGCGGCGCCGGTGGCGGTGGCCGTGGTGGTGACGTACCGGATCCGGAGCCGGGGGGCGCGTCGCTGGGCGTCGTAGGTCATGCCCCCATTCCACCGGCGGGCGGCGGCGGGCGGATGGGGCGAGGTACTCAGACGGGGACGGGGACGTACTCAAACGCCGGGGACTCCCGGTACGGCGCGACTTCGGCGATCATCTCTGGGAATCGAACAGAACCCCGGAGGCGTGACCACCATGAAGACCGAGCCTGCACCCGGGCCACGAGTCCTCGTCGTCCAGCACGAGGACGGCGCGGACGCCGGCCTCGTCGGCGACCGCCTCCGGCGCGCCGGCCTCCGCCTCGACGTCGTGCGGGCGTGGACGGGCGAGCCGCTCCCCGCGGACCTGCGCGGGCACGCCGGCCTCCTCGTCCTCGGAGGGGCCGTCAACTGCGAGGACGACGAGGCCGCGCCGTGGCTGCCCCGGGTCCGCGCGCTCGTCCGCGAGGCCGTCGCCGAGGACGTCCCGCTGCTAGGGATATGCCTGGGCGGTCAGATCGTCGCCGACGCGCTCGGCGGTTCGGTCGTGACGCGTCCTCAGGGTCCCGAGCTCGGCGCCGTACCGCTGCGGCGGCTGCCCGCGGCGGCCGGCGATCCCGTCCTGGGCGGGGTGCCGGAGGGGGCGCTCGCCGCGCAGTGGCACTGGGACGAGGTGGAGCGGCTGCCGGCCGGGGCCGTACCGCTGCTGAGCGGCGACGACTGCCCGTACCAGGCGTTCCGGGTCGGGGACGCGGGATGGGCGCTCCAGTTCCACCCGGAGGTGGGCGAGGAGACGGTCGCGGTGTGGGCGGAGGCCGACGGCGCGACGGTACGGGCGGGGGGCGGGGACCCGAAGGCGGCGGTGCGCGCGGTACGGGAGGCCGAGCCGGAACTCCGTACGGTCTGGGGCGCGGTGTCGGAGGCGTGGGGCGGGGTCGTACGGGAACGGGCGCTCCGGCGTTGAAGTGCGGATACTCGGACGCGAGGGGGCGCGCGACCGGCGCGTCCGCTTGGCCCGTCGGCGACCGTGGGGTTGCGTGGCGGGCGACCGTACCTCTGATGAGCTAAGGAGCTCCGCCGCCATGGCCGACTACCGGATCGAAACCGTCCGCAACGGGTACCGCGACTGGACCGCCCGGAACGACCGGGGAGCCGAGGTCCGGATGGCCGCGGCCGACGACGCCGCGTCCCAGCCCTCCTTCACACCGGTCGAGTTGCTGCTCGCGGCGATGGGCGGCTGCGGGGGCCTGGTGGTGGACCGGACCGCGCGCGCGGTGGACCACGACGACCTGAAGATCGTCGTGGAGTCGGTCTCGGGTCCTGAGGACGACGGCCGGGTGGGCCGGATCAGGGTGAGCTACGAGTTCGACCTGCCGGACAACAACCCGCGCGCGGAGGAGGTGTTCGCCCGGGCGGTGCGGCTGACGCACGAGAAGTTCTGCACGGTGAGCCGGACGGTGGAGCACGGGGCACGGGTGGAGGCGATCCTGCCGGACGGCACGACCGGTTTCGAGGGATGAGCCCGTCGCTTCGTGCTCAGCCCGCCGCGACGGCCCCCCGGAACGTACGCCGGTAGGCCATCGGCGAGACGCCGATCGCCGCGTGCAGATGCTCGCGCAGGGAGGTGCCGGTGGCGAAGCCGACCTGTCCCGCGATGTCGTCGACGGCGAGGTCGGTGGTCTCCAGGAGGTGCCGGGCCCGCACCACGCGCTGCTGGATGAGCCAGCGGCCGGGGCTCGTGCCGACCTCCTCGTTGAAGCGGCGGGCGAAGGTACGCAGGCTCATCCGGGCGTGCCCGGCGAGTTCAGCGAGGGTCAGGGGCTCCTGGAGGTTCTCCAGGGCCCACTGACGGGTCTCGGACGTGCCCTGGCCGGAGGCCGGGGGCACGGGGTACTCGATGTACTGGGCCTGGCCGCCGTCCCGCCACGGCGGCACGACGCAGGCCCGGGCCACGTGGTTGGCGACGGCGGTGCCGTGGTCCTGGCGCACGAGGTGGAGGCAGACGTCGACGCCGGAGGCGGCCCCGGCGGAGGTGAGCACGTCGCCGTCGTCCACGAAGAGGACGTCGGGGTCGAGCGCCACCTCCGGGTACCAGGACCGGAAGACGCCGGCGACGGCCCAGTGGGTGGTGGCGGGCCGGCCGTCGAGCAGCCCGGCGGCGGCGAGGACGAAGGCGCCCGTGCAGATCGAGACGGTACGCGCCCCGGGCCGTACGGTCGCGAGGGCCTCGCGCACGCCGGGCGGGAGCTCGCGGGAGAGCCGGGAGGGGTCGAAGGGCGGCAGGATCACCGTGTCGGCGGTGGCGAGGACCTCGGGACCGTGCCCGACGGTGACGGAGAAGTCCGCGTTGGTGACGACGGGTTCGCCGTCGACCGAGCAGGTCAGGACCTCGTAGCGGTCCTGGAGCGCGCCGAAGACCCGGCTGGGGATGCCGAGCTCGAAGGGATAGACGCCGTCCAGGGCGAGGACGACGACGCGGTGGAGACTCATGGCACGATCCCGTCGGAAGTTGGCATTCATGCCATGGTACGACCCCGGGGCAGGCGGCGAGGCTGGGACGCATGACGAACACCGCCACCACGGCCACCGCCAACCCGGCCACCGCCCCTGCCGCTGCCTCCGCCTCCGCCGCCGCCGCCGCCGCCGCCCCGACCATGCGCGCCATCAGCCAGGACGCCCACGGCACGCCCGAGGTCCTGAAGGAGGCCGTCCTCCCCCGCCCCGCACCCGGCCCCAGCCAGATCCTCGTCGCCGTCCGCGCCGCCGGGGTCAACCCGACCGACTGGAAGCACCGCGAGTCCGGACTCTTCCTCGGCGGGCGACTGCCGCTCGTCCTCGGCTGGGACGTGTCCGGCGTGGTCGAGGCCGTCGGCTTCGGCGTCACGCTCTTCAAGCCGGGCGACGAGGTCTTCGGGATGCTGCCGTACCCGCACGGCGTCGGCTCGCACGCCGAGTACGTGACGGGCCCCGCCCGCGCCTTCACGCACAAGCCCGAAACCATCGACCACGTCCAGGCCGGCGCCCTGCCGCTCGCCGCGCTCACCGCGTACCAGGCCGTCGTCGACACCGCCGCCGTCACCGCCGGACAGCGCGTCCTCATCCACGCGGCGGCGGGCGGCGTCGGCCACCTCGCCGTCCAGATCGCCAAGGCTCGCGGCGCGTACGTCATCGGCACCGCCAGCGCCCCCAAGCACGAGTTCCTGCGCTCGCTGGGCGCGGACGAGGTCGTCGACTACCGCGAGACCGATTTCCGCGAGGCCGTCCAGGACGTCGACATGGTCCTCGACCCCCTGTCCGGCGACACCCGCGCCCGCTCCCTCGACGTCCTGCGCCCGGGCGGCGTCCTCGTCTCGCTCCTGCCGGGCACCGACCCCGAGGAACCCGCCAAGGCGGCGGCCCGCGGAATCCGCGTGGAGAACCTCCTCGTGGAAGCCGACCAGGCCGGCATGCAGGCCGTCGCCGCCCTGGCCGCCTCGGGCGCGCTCCGCGCCCACGTCGAGGCCGTCTTCCCTCTGGCGGAGGCGGCAAAGGCCCACACCCTCGGCGAGACGGGCCGCACGACGGGCAAGATCGTGCTGACCGTGCCGTAACGCCGTGAGGAGGACGCGTCCGCGTCAGCATCCCGCGAGCAGCTCCGGAAGGAGCCGCATGTCGTCGAAGACGACCGTGCCCGGCCCTTCGAGGCGGCTCGCGGGGGTCGGGCCTCCGGTGTACGCGAAGGCGCGCATCCCGGCCGCCCGCGCCGCGGCGACCCCGGGGGCGCTGTCCTCGACCACCGCGCAGGCCGCCGGGTCGACACCCATCCGTCGGGCCGCGTACAGGAACAGGTCGGGGGCGGGCTTGCCGCGCGGGACCTCGGTGGCGCTGTAAATACGGCCCGCGAAGTGCTCGTACAACCCGGTGCGGCCGAGGGTGTGCCGCATCTTCTCGTGGGAGCCGCTGGAGGCGACACAGCTCGGGAGGGTGAGGGCGGCGAGCGCCTCTGGAACTCCGTCGACCGGGTCGAGCCGCTCGGTGAGTTGTCCGACGATCGACTCCTTGGAGCGGCCGATGAACCGCTCGACGACCTCATCGGCGGTGAGCGGCCAGCCCAGTTCCGCGCCGAGTTCGGTCTGGAGGCGTACGGCGAGGCGCTCGGTGTCGACGAGGACGCCGTCGCAGTCGAAGATGACCCGTTCGATCCGCCGGCCGGCCCTCAGGTCTGCCCATCCGTGTGCAGCGGGGACACCTGGCGTTCGAAGAAGGTCTCCAGGACCACCGTCGCCTGCGTGCCGCTGACCCCGTCGATGGCGTAGATCCGCCGCAGCACGTCCTGGAGCTGTTCGGTGGTCGCCGTCCTGACCTTGACCAGGACCGAGGCGCTGCCCGCGATGACGTGCGCCTCCAGGATCTCGGGGAGCGCGGCGAAGTCCCGCGCCGAATCCCCCATCCAGGACGTGGAGTCGACCATCACGTACGCCAGGACGCCGCCGCCGACGGCGGCGGGGTCCACCTCCACCGCGGTGCGGCGGATGACGCCGCGCTCGCGGAGTTTCCGTACCCGCTCGTGCGCGGCTCCGGCGGACAGGCCGACGGCCTCCCCCAGCGCGGCGTAGGGCTGGGTGGCGTCCTGCTGGAGCTGGGCCAGCAGCGCCCGATCGATGTGATCCACAACGCTCCATTCGCTCATTGCTTGCATGGACCATATCTCATCTTGCAATGTTCACCTCAGGCCGATTCTCGTTCGGCCGACGGCGTCACTCCGAGGAGCGGATCTGTGAGCACTGAAGCTGCTGGGCTGTACGAGATGCTCGACGACCGGTTCCGCACCGGCCGGTGCATGAACGGCGACGAAGGACTCGAAGTCCTCTACACCGGCTGCCGTTGGGCCGAGGGCCCGGTCTACGTGCCCGCCTGGCGTCAGGTGGTCTGGAGCGACATCCCCAACGACCGGATGCTGCGCTGGGACGAGGAGACCGGCGCCGTGTCGGTCTTCCGGCGCTCGGCCGGGCACACGAACGGCAACACCCTCGACCGCGAGGGCCGCCTGATCACCTGCGAGCAGGGCAACCGCCGGGTGACCCGTACCGAGCACGACGGCACGGTGACCGTCCTCGCCAGTCGCTGGCAGGGCAAGCGCCTGAACAGCCCGAACGACGCGACCGTGAAGTCCGACGGGTCGATCTGGTTCTCCGACCCGGACTTCGGCATCACCAGCGACTACGAGGGCTACCGCGCCGAGAGCGAGATCGGCGCCAACAACGTCTACCGGATCGACCCGGTCAGCGGCGAAGTGCGGCTCGTCGCCGACGGGTTCGGCGCGCCGAACGGGCTCGTCTTCTCGCCCGACGAGCAGCGGCTGTACGTGTCCGACACCCGCGCGGGCCTCGTCCGGGTCTTCGACGTACGGGACGACGGCGGCACCCTGTCCGAAGGCAAGGTCTTCGCCGAGGCCGGCGCGCGCGACAAGGCCCGCTTCGACAACCTCCGCTTCGACGACGGCGGCCGGCTCTGGGTGGCCGCCATGGACGACGGCGTGCACTGCTACGACCCGGACGGCACCCTCATCGGCCGCCTGAACGTGCCCGAGGCGGTGGCCAACATCTCCTGGGGCGGGGCGAAGCGCAACCGTCTCTTCATCGCCGCCGAGACGAGCCTGCACTCCGTGGTCATGGCCGTCACCGGCACGCATCCGACCGGACCGGGACGCCGCCCCTGGCTGCCGTAGGGCGGCACGGAAAACGCGTGGCCGCCCCGCCGGGCGCGGTGCGAGAATCCGTCCGCTTCTTGATCCACGTCCGCGTCCCGGAGGTCCGTCCGTATGGACATCGTCCCGCTGCTGCCGTTGGCCACGCCCCGGCTGACACTGCGCCTGTTCACCCCCGGCGACGCCGACGACCTGTACGCGTACCAGGGCCTGCCGAGCGTGGCCCGCTATCTGTACCGGCCGCCGCACACCCGGGAGCGCAGCGAGGAGGTCGCGGCCGAGCGCGCGACGCAGTCGGCCTGGCGCGCCGACGGGGACAAGCTGGCGCTCGCCGTCTGCCGGCACGACGAGCCCGGCCTTCTTCTCGGCGAGGTGTCGCTCTCGCTGGCCGACGCCCGTGCCTCCCAGGCCGAGATCGGCTGGACCCTCGATCCCCGCCACGAGGGGCACGGCTACGCGACCGAGGCGGCAGCGACCCTGGCGCGGTTCGCCTTCGACGAGCTGGGCGTGCACCGGCTCTACGCGCGGCTCGACGTGGAGAACACCGGGTCCGTCCGGGTCTGCGAGCGCCTCGGGATGCGCCGGGAGGCGCATCTCGTCGAGAACGACCTGGACGGGGACCGCTGGGGCAGCGAGTACATCTACGCGGCGCTGGCCTCGGACCTCGCCGGACCGGCGGCCGGCAAGACGCCCCCTAGGTCCTAGCCGACCGTGACGTGGGCCCGGGCCCAGGAGGTGTGGTCGAAGGAGGTGCGGTTGTCCGCGTCCGTGACCTCCAGGCGGAGGACGCGGACGCCGCGCACGTCGACGTCGAGGGCGACCGGCCCCGTGGCCGCCTTGAGGGTGGGGGTGGTGGCGAGGACGCGGTCGTCGCCGTAGACCGTGGCGCGGGTGGCGCCGGCCGAGCTCTGCCGGGCCGAGAAGTCGTCGATGCCGACGAGCGCCGTGAAGCGGGTCGCGACCCCGCCGAGGTGGAAGGCCACGTCGCTGTACGCGTGGACGCCGAGGCCCTTGGCGTACGTGGTGCCGCCGAAGGAGATCGGCGTGCCGTCGCCGGCGGCGTTCTTGCCGTTGGAGCTGTCCCGCTCGACCGGACCCCAGCCGTTCACGGCTCGGATCCAGGGGAGGTCCGAGAGGTAGCTGTTCGCGGTGGGCGGCGGGGGCGGGGTGGTGGTCACGCCCTCGGAGACGTACCGCACCGGACCGCCGGGAGCGAGCGCCGTCCCCTCGGCGGTCAGGGTCCACGGCGTGGCCGCGGGCGTGCCGGCGGGCGGGGTGACCTCCCAGGCGGCGGTGAGCACCGCGCCGGGGGCGAGCTGGGTGGCGGTGGTGGCCGTGGTGGCGCGTACGGTCCAGCCGGAGGGGGCACGCAGGGTCAGGGCGGCGGAGTTCCAGGCCTTCGCCGATCCGTTGGCGAGGGTGCCGGTCGCGGTGAACGGCTGCCCGGGGACGGCCAGTTGGGGGACGGTCAGTTTCGTGCCGAAGGCGGCGCGGGGGTACTGGTCCTGCCAGGACGCCCGCATGAGCGCGACCAGTTCGGCGACGCGGGCCGGGTAGCGTGCGGCCACGTCCGAGGTCTCGCCCAGGTCGGTGGCGAGGTCGTACAGCTCGACCTGCCACTGGCCGTCGGGGAGGTTGCGGTCGCGTACGGGCGCGAAGCGGACGGCCTTCCACCGGTCCTTGCGCAGCGCCTCGGCGAGCCAGGTGGAGCGCTGCTTGTCCTGGGCGTCGGCGCGGCTGGTGACACCCCGCTCGTCGCGGAACCAGAAGAGATGGTCGTGGGTGGCCGTGGCCGCGGTGGCGCCGCCGGTCAGCAGCGGCGCGGCGCTGAGGCCGTCCACGTCGGTGGGGGCGGGGGCGCCGCCGAGCTCGGCGAGGGTGGGGAGCAGGTCGGTGAGCGGGGTCGGCCGGTCGCTGGTGCCGGGCAGGACGCGGCCGGGACCCCAGGCGACGAGCGGGACGCGGACCCCGCCCTCGTACAGGTTGCGCTTGTAGCCGCGCAGCGGGCCGTTGCCGTCGAAGAGGTCGGGGTTGACCCCGCCCTCCTCGTGGGGGCCGTTGTCGCTGGCGACGAGGACGACGGTGTCGTCGGCCAGGCCGAGGGCCTGGAGGCGGTCGACGACGTCGCCGACGAGCGCGTCGAAGAGGCTGACCTGAGCGGCGTGGCCCTTGTTGGCGGCGGTCCAGGTCCTGGACGCGTAGGCGCCGGTGTCGGGGATGTCGCTGGGCGCGTGCGGGACGGTCGGGGTGAGGAAGAGCAGGAACGGCTCGGCGGCGTGCCGGTCGAGGAAGTCGAGGGCCTTCTGCCGGATCAGGTCCGGGGCGTAGGCGCCCTTGGCGCCGCCCGCGTTGGCGGGGATGGTCTCCTTGGCGCCGTTGTTCCAGAGGTACTCGGGGTAGTACTGGTGCGCGTGGGTGTGGTCGATGTAGCCGTAGAACTCCTCGAACCCACGGGCGTTGGGGTGGCTGTCCTGGCCCGCCTGCTCCGGCCCGAAGCCCCACTTGCCGATCACGCCCGTGCGGTAGCCGCGCGCCCGGAGGACCTGCGCGAAGGTCGTGTCGGCGGCGGTCAGGGAGCCCTGGGCGCCGGACGGGTTGGCGCGGACGGTCGCGTGACCGGTGTGCAGGCCGGTGAGGACCGAGCAGCGGGAGGGCGCGCAGACCGCGGCCGTCGAGTAGGCGTCCGTGAACCTGAGCCCCGAGGCGGCGAGTTGGTCGATCCGCGGGGTGGTGATGAGCTTCTGGCCGTACGCGCCGAGCTCGCCGTAGCCGAGGTCGTCTGCGAGGACGACGACCAGGTTCGGCGGGCGGGTCGCGTCCTCCGGCACGGCCGCCGCGGCCGACGCCGAGCCCGCCACGGTCGCGACGGCGCCGGTCGTCACCGCGGCGGTCGCGGGCAGCGCGCCCAGACCGATCGTGGCGGCGGATCCGGCGAGGAAGCGGCGGCGGCTGGCCATGGCGGGGGCTCCTTGGGGAGGGCGGCTGCGGACCGCGCGTGCGCCGGAGCGGGCGGAGTACCCGGGGCGCTCGGACGATCATGGGCGCGGACGGCCCGGCGAACCATGCACAGCACATGAAGAACGTGTGACACGGCCGCCGGACCGGCGACGCCCCCCTCTGTCCCCCCGCGTGTCAGTCGAGCCAGATCCCGCGGACCGGGCCGAGCGGGTCCTCGGAGACGGCGGACTCCGTGTTCCAGACCATCGTGGAGCGCTTCTCCGTCGTGTAGCGCGGCCAGTCGGCGCCCGGGTCCCGGTCCGTCACGAAGGCGACCCAGGCGCGGTGCACGGCGTCGGCGAGAGCCTGCGGCGGCGCCTCCCCGGCCGCGGCCGCGACGCCCTCGGTACCGAGGACGTCGAAGGCGAAGGGCACGTCGAGGCAGTGGAAGGAGATGCCCATGGCCGGGGAGCGCCAGGCGAACTCGTACAGCCACGTGGGCTGTTGCCGGGCGGCGCGGGCCTCCGCGAGGGCCAGGTTCGGGGCGCGGAAGGTGACGTCCGTGAGCGCCTGGCCGAAGAGCAGGGCCTCGTCGGTCTCCGCGTACGCCTTCGTGAACGCCTCCACCTGCGCGGCGCCGAGGCCGAGCCCGCCGAGCACCAGCGGCACCGGCACGCCCTCGGGGGCGGGGATCATCGCGAACTCGTGCTCGGTGAAGCCGAGCATGAGCGGGACGCCGTCGCCCGCGCCGCCGGTGGCCAGGGCGTCCGCGACGGGCTCGGGAACGAGCTCGCCGTCGGCGAAGGGAGCGAGGGCCAGCATCGGCGGCAGGCCCTCGCGGTCGGGTCCCTCCTCGCCCAGGCGGTCCTGGAGCGCGAGGATCTCCTCGTCGCTCAGGTCGCGCAGCGCGGCCGCGGTCGCGGGGACGCCGGTGCGGGAGGTGAGGAGGCGGGAGGCGGCGAGGGCGACCTCGGGACCGTCGGGGCGCAGCACCGCGCCGGAGACGGATATCACGCCGCGGAACAGGTCGCGGGCGGACGGGACGGCGAGGAGGGTCAGGACGGCTCCGCCGCCGGCCGACTGGCCCGCGACGGTGACCTTCGCCGGGTCGCCACCGAAGGCCGCGATGTTGTCGCGGACCCACTCCAGGGCGGCGATCCAGTCGCGTACGCCGCGGTTGTCGGGGGCGTCCTCCAGGTGCAGGAAGCCCTCGATGCCGAGCCGGTAGCCGAGCGAGACGACGATGACGCCGTCGCGGTTGAAGGCGGCGCCGTCGTACCAGGGGCTGGCGGCGGAGCCGGCGACGTACCCGCCGCCGTGGATCCAGACGAGGACGGGGAGCGGGGCCTCCGGCGCGGTGTCCGGGGTGAAGACGTTGAGGTTGAGGACGCCGTCGCCCGGGATGGTCGGCTCGGGGATGATCACGACCTCGCCGAAGGGGCGGCGCTGGGCGGTCGGGCCGTACGCGGTGGCGTCGAGCGGCTCGGTCCACGGCTCCGGCGGTACGGGCGCGGCGAAGCGGAGGTCGCCGACGGGCGGCTGCGCGTACGGGATGCCCAGGAAGCGGAGGGTGCCGTCGGCGCGGCGTTCGCCGCGGACGGGCCCTCGGGTGGTGGTGACGGTGGTGCTCATGGGCGCTGCTCCTTCTGGGCGGGCGAGGCGGCACACGGTCGGGCCGGGCCGGGCCGTGTAGGAGCGTGTCACCGAGCAGTGACACGTGTCAATCCTTGCGTGCGGCGACCGGCCCGCGTCCCCCTCCGCCAGGGCAGGAGCAGCGGCGTCGCCAGCAGCAGGACACCCGCGAGACCGATCGCTCCCCGCACCCCGACCAGCCCGGCGAGACCTCCCCACAGGGCGGTCAGCCCGGCCGTGACGGCCTTGCCGGAGACGGACCAGGCCGTGAGGGTCCGGGCGACGAGGCCGTTCTCGGTGAGCCGGAGGCGGTGGGCGGCGAAGACCGGGTTGAAGACGCCGATGCAGGTGATCAGCGCGAACTCGACCCCCATGACGAGCAGGAGCCCCGCCGGACCGGGCCGGACGAGCACCAGCCCGACCGGCCAGCACACCCTCAGGGTCCCGGCGACGAGGAGCACCCGCCGCCTCCCGAACCTCTCGACGAGCCCCGGCGCCAGCCGGGCGCCGAGGAGCCCGCCGAGACATGGAACGGCGAAGGCGAGCCCGTACTGCCAGGGCGCGAAGCCGAGGGGCCCGAGCGTGAGGACGGCGAGCAGCGGGGCGGTGGCCATGATCAGGCCGTTGACGAGGAGGGTGTGGAGGAAGAGGGGCCGGAGGAGGGGGTGGGCGAGGATGTGCCGCCACCCTTGGGAGAGGGAGTGGCGGGGGCGGGCCTCTCCCTGGGCCGCAGGTCGCCCGGCCACTCGTACGGGAGGCGGCTCCCGGTGACGTACCGCGCGCAGACTCACCGCCGACAGCAGGTAGCTCACCGCGTCGGCGGCGACCGTGGCGACGGGCCCGAGAAGCTGCGTCAGGGCGCCGCCCAGCGGCGGCCCGACGACGGTCGCGGTCCAGGTCGTCGACTCCAGGCGCGCCTGGGCCGTGACCATGGCCTCCGGCCTGACGAGGCCCTTCAGGTACGCGCCGGTCGCCGCGCCGAAGGTGATGTCGGCCGCCGCGACGACCACCGAGACGACGAGGAGCTGCGCGAACCCGAGCCGGCCGAGGCCGTACGCGAGGGGGACGCTCAGCAGCGCCGCGCACCGCACGAGATCCGCCGCGATCATCACCGGCCGCTTGCGGCGGAACTCCACCCACGGCCCGAGCGGCACCGCGACGGCCGCTCCGACCGCGGCGCCCACGGCCGCGAGCGAGGCGACCTCGGGGGCGCCCGCGTGCAGCACGGTGACGGCGAGGAGCGGGAAGGCGCCGAAGGCGAGTCCCGTGCCGAGCGCGCTCGCCGCGAAGGCCGCCCAGACCCGGCCGAAGTCCCGCCCCGGGGAGGGCCGTCCGCCGCGCGCCATGTCCGTACTCCTCCGCCGTCGCTACCCGCCACCACTCCCCCGCCGTCACGTCCCGGCACGTTCCGGGACGCCCCGCCACGCGACAACACGACGACGCACGGAACAACCGCGCGTCGCCTCCCCCATCCAAGCGACTCGTCCACACCGGGAGCAAACAACCGAATGCACCCCGCCCCACAACCAGCAGTTGTGCACCTATGCTGGACGGCGTGGACCTAGAAGCCGTACGCACCTACCTCGCCGTCCTCGAATCGGGCCGTTTCCGGGAGGCGGCCGACGAGCTGGGGATCACCCAGCAGGCCGTGTCCAAGCGCGTCGCCGCGCTGGAGAAGGAGCTCGGGGTACGGCTCCTCAGCCGTACCTCCCACGGCGCGGAGGCGACCATCGACGGGCAGGCCTTCCTGCCGCACGCCCGTGCCCTGCTCCAGGCCGAGGCTCGGGCGCTCGCCTCCGTACGCCCCGGAAGCCGGGCGCTGCGGGTGGACGTGATCGGCCGGCGGCTCGCGACCGCGACGCTGCTCCGGGCGTTCCACCAGGCCCATCCGGAGACGGAACTGGACGTCGTGACGCTCTTCGACGCCGACACGGCCGTCGCCGCGCTGCGCGCCGGGACGATCGACGCGTCCTTCCGCGCGGTCACCATGCCGGGCCGGCGGCTTCCCGAGGACATCGGAGTCCTCCCCGTCCTCGACGAACCCCTCCACCTCCTCACCGGCCCCGGCCACGCGCTGGCGTCGGCCCGTTCCGTCCCCCTCGCGCGGCTCGCCGACCACCGGATCTGGGTACCGGGGATCGCGAGCGGCACGGAGTGGGCGGCCTACTACGCCGACCTGTCCGCCGCGTTCGGGCTGACGATCGAGGTGACGGGCCCGGACTTCGGCACCGAGCCGCTGCTCGACACGGTCGCGGACTCCCCGGAGCTGGCGACGCTCATCGGCGCGGGAACGCGCCTGGTGTGGCCCGAGTCCCACGGCCTGCGACGCATCCCGGTGACCGACCCGACGCCGGTCTACCCGCACTCGCTGCTCTGGTCGACGGACAACCCGCACCCGGGCCTCCAGGCCCTCCGCGACCACCTGTCCGCCACCACCGCCATCGCCGTCGCCACCGGCGCGCCCCCGGCCACCGACACCTGGGCACCCTCCTGGTCACGCCCTAGACTCGGAGACACCGTCAACCACGGCTCAGGGGGCGCCCGATGAGATGGAACGGGGACACCGCGATCGGCGTACTCGTCGTACTCACCAGCGTGGGCCTCATCGTGACGGGCATCGTCGACAAGGGCCGCGGCGTACGCCCCTTCGCCGCCAAGCGCGCGCGGGCCGCGGCGGCACGCGCCTACACCCGCGACCTCCAACGCGCCGCCGACACCGCCATCGCGACCGCCCGCCACGCGGCGGGCGAGGGCGAGCCGGCCATCGTGACCGTCGACGCGGTGGTCCGGCTGACGCGCGAGCGCTACGGCCACGACGAGGTCGACCCCATCCACGCGGCCGCCACCCTCCGACGCCGCTTCACCCACGGCGGCTGCGCCACCGACTGCGTGACCGACGCCTTCGTCTGAAGCGGGGTCACTCGTTGAGGGCGACCTCCAGGTCGGCCCCGTCCCCGAACCGGAACCCGAGCGCGTCGACGAAGGTGAGGACGAGGTCCTCCGCCAAGGGGTCGGACTCCGTCGTCAGGGCCGACCTCAGCGCCGTCGGGTCCGGAACGACGCCGCACTGGCGGGACCAGGCCGTCGCTCGTTCCGCCGCCTGCGCCGGGTCGACGATCCACTCCTCGGGGAGGCCGTAGCCGCGGGCCGTCTCCGGGGACAGGACGCACTGCCAGGACGTGCCGTCGGCGGTCGCCGCCTGGATCGTGGCGAAGTCGCTGTCCACCACGTGGGCGACCAGCACGGGCGCGCTCGTCTCCTGGAGGAGCGAGGACGGCGGGTCCGACAGGGGATACGCGCGGAGGAGCTGCCAGTCCCCGTCGCGCGCCCACCAGACCGGGACGGCCTCCCAGGCCCGTACCGCCGCCAGTTCCGTCAACGGTCGGTCCGACCGTGCCACGAGGAAGGTTCCCGAGAAGCCCACGGCCACCACGGTAGCCGGGGCGCGGGCGTGTGCTCTGGACCGCCCCGGTGATCCGGGCGGCGCCGAACGAGTGGAATCGGCCCGGTCGGAGGCGTACGGGGGCGGACACCCGGGGTCCGGGTGGTGGTCTGGCCGCCGCCACCCGAACCCCGTACTCCCTCTCGTCACCCGCTCCCCGCTCCCCGCTCCCGTACCGGAAGGCGCGTCTCCGCCATGCGACGTATCCCCACCCGACGACTGTTCGCCGCGACGCTCCTCGTGGCGTCCGTCCTGGCTCCGACGGCCGTCGCCCCCGCCCCGGCGGTGCACGCGGCGGGCGTCACGGCAGGCGTCGCCCGCGCCGACGACGACTGTCCGCCCGGCGGCCTCGGACCCGAGATCGAGGCACGGCTCGACCGGACCATCGAGGAGGTGCGCGTCCAGGCCGGCATCCCCGGTGTCGTCGTCGGCATCTGGATGCCGGGCAAGGGGAGTTACGTCCGGGCGGCCGGCGTCGCCGACAAGACGACCGGCGCGCCCATGGACGCCGGCTCGTACGTCCGGATCGGCAGCGAGACCAAGACGTTCACCGTGACCGCGCTGCTCCAGCTCGTCGACGACGGGCGGGTCGGGCTCGACGACCCGATCGCGAAGTACGTCCACGGCGTCCGCAACGGTCACCACATCACGCTCCGGCACCTCGCCGAGATGCGCAGCGGCCTGTTCCCGTACACCTCCGACCCCGAGTTCATCCGCGACCTCCTCAGCGACACCCAGCGCTCCTTCGTGCCGGAGGAGTTGATCGCGTACGGCATGAAGCACGAGAACACCTTCAAGCCGGGGGCGAAGTTCGAGTACTCCAACTCCAACCTCGTCCTCCTCGGCATGGTGATCGAGCGGGTCACGGGGCAGCGGCTCCAGGACGTCATCCGCAACCGGGTGCTCCGCCCGTCCCACCTCTTCCACACGCTGTTCCCCGAGGGAACGGAGTTCCCGGAGCCGCACCCGCGCGGCTACACGAAGCAGACGCTCAGCGGCGCGATCGCCGACTCCACCGACTGGAACCCCAGCTGGGCCTGGGCCGCCGGAGCGATGATCTCCGACCTCCAGGACCTGCGGCACTGGGCGAAGATCGTCGCCACCGGCGAGCTCCTCAGCCCCGAGACCCAGGCGCAGCGCCTCAGGACCCTGCCGACCGGCATCCCCGGCACCGGCTACGGCCTCGGGATCTTCGAGACGGGGGGCTGGATCGGGCACAACGGCTCGCTGCCCGGGTACGAGACGGTGACCGTCTACCTGCCCGAGCAGAAGGCCACCCTCGTCGTCATGCTCAACACGGACATCCCGACCGCGACCACTCCGGAGCCGTCCACGCTCGTCGCCCGGGCCGTCACGCGGATCATCACCCCGGAGAACGTCTACGACGGCCGTACGACCTCGTGACCTCGTGACCTCAGGCCCTCGTGAGATCATCCGATCATGAGCGACCACCACCTCGACGTCAGCGCCCTGGCCATCAACGTGGTCATCCCCCAGGAGCTGCGGTGGACCGACACCCGCCGCGGTGAGGTCTTCGAGCTGATGACGCTCAACGTGCGCCTCCTCCCCGACGGCCGCCTCGCCACCAAGGCGTACGGCCGTCCGGTCGGCGGCGGACGGGGCGGGTACGTCTCCTTCCCCGTCCCCGACGAACCCGGTCTGGCGGCCCTCGTCGAGGCGGCCGCCACCCGGGCCGGCGCCATGTGGGCCGCCCATCGCGGGCTCGGCTGAGGCCGTTACGCGTTCCCCACCTCGTCGACCCCCACCTCGCCGACCCGCACCTCGTCGACCCGCACCTCACCGATCCGCACCGACAGCTGTGCGCCGAGTTCCTCGAAGCCCAGGGCGGCGGCGACCCGGCGGGAGGCCGGAACGCGAGCGCGCCACTGCGGGAGCAGGCCGGCGGCCAGGGCATGCGCGACGGCGGCCGACGCCACCGTCCTCGCCAGCCCGCGCCCCCGCGCCGCCGGGGCGGTCAGGACGCCGATGTGGGCGGTCCGGTGCGGCCACAGCCGGTATCCGGCGGCGGCCAGCGGCTCGCCGTCCTCGTGGAGGACGAAGGCCGGTGACGTGATGTCCTCCAGGGACGCCTCCCTCGCGTCCTGCGGTCCTGCCGCCCGCTCCAGGGCCCTCAGCGAGGGATCCTCGGCCGGTACGCGTTCCACGGCGGCGGCCGTCACCGGACGGAAGCCCTCCGGGGAGAGGAACGCCAGGGCCGCCGGGCCGAGCACCTCGGCGACGGGCAGGCGCTCCCTGTACGCGGTGACGTCCACCGCGGCCTCCGCCGCGCGGCCCCGCAGGGCCTCGCGCACGCGCGCCGCCGTGCGGGCGTCCGGGGCTGTGACCAGGGCGGCCCCTCCGAGGGTGACCGCGCCGGTCCAGCCGGGCGGGCACATCCGCGACTCCGGGGAGACGAGGACGCGCACCCCGCCGCGCGGCGGGAACTCCCCCGCGTGCCCGGCAAGCTCCTCCCAGAGCCGCCGGGCGCCCGCCAGGGGCGAGGTCACCGGAACTCGTCCGGCACGGGCGTCCCCTGGTGGTAGTACATGCGCAGCGGTCCGTCGGCCGGGCCGGCCGGGTCCCGGCGCCAGATCGAGCTGCGGCGGACCAGCCGGCCGTCCTTGACCGTCTCGAACCGGACGTGCACCAGGCCGGGCGCGAGCAGGACGCCCGTGACCGGGCCGGGCTCGTACTGGGTGCCCTCCGCCACGTTGCCGGCGATCGCGGGGAGCGCGTCGAGCATCTCCTCGTACGTCCAGTGGCGGCCCGAGGCGCCGACCTCCTCGAACTCCGGGTCGAAGAGCGGGAGCGCGAGCTCGCGGGAGTCGCGTACGGCCGGCTCCAGGAGGCGCAGTTCGCCCGCGATGGCCTCGGCGACGTCGGGGTGGAGGGTCTCGTCCTGTGCGGTCATGGGCCCTTCATACAGGGCCGACCTGGGGTCTGACCAGGGATTATCTTTCAGGTCGGCGCCTTTTCTCCCCCGCTCACTCGAAGGCGGCCGCCGCCTCCTTCAGCGCCGCCGCCACCGTTTCCGGCGCGTCCGGTCCCGGTGCCCCGGGGCGGTACGTCACCGAGTGGAGGCGACCCCGGTAGCGGAACGAGCGGTGGCGTTCGTACAGCGGCCAGGAGACCGGGGACTTGCGGTCGACGCCGACACTGATGCCCTGGAAGGGCGCCATGCCGATGAGCTGGTGGACGCTGTCGGGGGCGGCGCGGAGCTCGTCGTCGACGGTGACCGTGAAGCGCCAGCGCAGGCCCTCCTCCGCCGTGGCGGTCAGGAGGATCTCGTGCGGGCCTTCGGACAGGGGGCCCGCGTCCGTCTCGTGGAGCCGGCCGTACTCGTTGTACGCGAAGGTCAGGCGGCCGTTCTCGACGTAGGCGCTGTAGCCGCCGCCCTGGTCTCCGTGGGAGACGAGGACGCCGTCGCCGCTCTCCTCGACCGCGATCACGATCTCGAAGGAGCGGAGCGAGACGAGCCGGGAGGAGCGGTAGCGCTCCAGTTCCGGGGTGCCGGGCAGCAGGGTCAGCGGGCGGGAGAGGCGCTGTTCGGCGGGGTTGCGGCGGGCGAGGGCGCCGCTGTGGTCGGGGAGCGGGAAGACGCCGTTGCGCCAGGCGGCCTCCTCCCAGGCCGCCGACAGCTCCTTGACCAGTTCCGGGTTCTCGGCCGAGATGTCGTGGATCTCGGTCGGGTCGGTGCGGATGTCGTACAGGGCCCATTCGGAGTCGTCGTACGGCGCTCCCGGGCGGTGGAGGGTGACGAGCTTGTGGCCGTCGCGGTAGTGGCTGCGGTTGCCGGTCATCTCGCAGTACTGCTCGGGGTGGGTCGAGGTGTGCGCGGGGTCGGCGAGGACGGGGGTGAAGCTGCTGCCGTCGAGCTCCTGGAGCGGGAGGCCCCGGCGCGCCTCCGGCCGCTCCACGCCCGCCAGGTCGAGGAGGGTCGGGGCGATGTCGGTGACGTACTGGTACTGGGCGCGTCCGCCCGGCGCGATCCGGCCGGTCCTGGCGCCCTCCGGCCAGGACAGGACGAACGGGACGCGGACGCCGCCCGCGTACGTGTGGCCCTTGTAGAGGCGGAAGGGGGTGTTGGAGGCCATGCCCCAGCCGCGCGGGTAGTGGACGAGGCTGCGGGGGCCGCCGATGAGTTCGGGCTCGCGGTCGACGTCCGGGTCCCAGTCGCCGGGGAGGCGGGGGTGGTGGACGAAGCGGCTGAAGTACGAGCGGGTGCCCTCGGCCCCGCCCTCGCCCGTGCCGCCGTTGTCGGAGGTGAACACGACGATGGTGTTGTCGAGTTCACCGAGCGCGGCAAGGGTGTCGGTGAGGCGGCCGAGGTTCTGGTCGATGTTGTCGACCAGCGCCGCGTACACCTCCATGTAGCGCGCGTAGAGCTTCTGCTGATCCTCCGTCAGGGAATCCCAGGCCGGGACGTCGAGGCCTGCCTCCGCGTTGCGCTCCGGGAGTTCGGTGCCCGGCGGGAAGAGTCCGGCGGCGAGCTGCGCGGCGAAGCGCCGCTCGCGCAGGGCGTCCCAGCCCTCGTCGTAGCGGCCCTTGTGGCGGGCGATGTCCTCGGCCTTGGCCTGGAGGGGTCCGTGGACGGCGTTGTGGGCGAGGTAGAGGAAGAAAGGCTTGTCGGGGTCGTGGGCGCGCAGCGACTTCACCATGGAGATCGCCTGGTCGGTGATGTCGTCGGTGTAGTAGTAGTCGTCGGGGAACTCGTCGATGTCGAGCGGGCTGTTGTCGCGGACGAGCTGGTGCGGGTGGAAGAGGCTGGTGAGGCCTTCCAGGACGCCGTAGTACTGGTCGAAGCCCTTCTGGAGCGGCCAGTTGCCGCGGTGGTCGGCCGCGTTGGAGGCGGAGTCGCGGACGAGGTGCCACTTGCCGACGGCGTAGGTGGCGTAGCCGGCGTCGTGGAGGAGTTCGGCGAGGGTGGGGATGTCCTCGGCGACCTCCATGCCGTAACCGGGGAAGCCGGGGTCGAAGTTGGCGACCATTCCGTAGCCGACGCGGTGCGGGTTGAGGCCGGTGAGCAGGGCCGCGCGGGCCGGGGAGCAGAGCGGCATGGTGTGGTAGTTGCTGAGCTGCACTCCTCCCTCGGCCAGCTCGTCGAGGACGGGGGTGGGAATCTCCGAGCCGAACGGGCCGATGTCGCTGAATCCCATGTCATCGACGAGGACGACGACGATGTTGGGGGCCTTCGCGGGCGGGGTCGTACGGGTGGGCCAGGCGGGTTCCGAGTCGGCGAAGGTGCGGCCGACGCGGCCGGCGAAGCCCTCGTACGGGTCGCGGCGCTGGGTGGTGCTCATTTGGGGGCGGGTCCTTCCTGGTGGCCGAGGGTGCGGGCGGTGCGGAAGCCGCCGTGGCCGGTCGAGGAGTCGGGGGTGTTGTGGGAGCGGGCCGCGACCCGGTAGCGGTTGCAGTAGGAGGCGTGGCAGAGGTACGAGCCGCCGCGGATGACGTGCTCGCGGGCGTCCGCGTCCCAGGCGTCGGCGCACCATTCCCAGACGTTGCCGGAGGTGTTGTAGAGGCCGTGGCCGTTCGGCTCGTACGCCGTGACGGGGACGGTGCCGATACGGCCTCCGGGCCGCTCGGAGTGGTGCGGGAAGGTGCCGATCCAGGTGTTGCACTTCTCCTGGCCGCCGGGGGTGAGCTCGTCGCCCCAGGGGTAGCGGGCGCCGTCGAGGCCGCCGCGTGCCGCGTACTCCCACTCGGCCTCGGTGGGCAGCCGGGCGCCCGCCCAGGCGCAGTAGGCGAGGGCGTCGCCGTGGCTGATGTGGACGGCGGGGTGGTCGGCGCGGTCCTCGACGCCGGATCCGGGTCCCTCGGGGGCGTGCCACGCGGCGCCCTCGACGCCGAGCCACCAGGGGGCCGCCTGCACCCGGCCGAGGACGTGGGCCTCGGCGGCGGGGTGGAGGAGCAGGTGGAAGACGAAGGAGGAGCCGAAGCGTTCGGCGTCGGTGCGGTAGCCGGTGGCCTCGACGAACTCGGCGTAGCGCGCGTTCGTGACGGCGGTGGCGTCGATCGCGAAGGGCGCGACCGTGACCTCCCGTACGGGACCCTCGGCGTCGGCCGGGTAGCCCTCGCCGAAGGCGTCGCCCATCAGGAACGTCCCGCCGGGCAGCTCCACCATCGGGCTCGGGCGCCGGGCGGCCGCCCGTACGGTCGGCAGCGGGAGGAGCTCGGCGGTCCTCGCCGTACCGGACTCTCCCGCGCAGGGTCGTCCCGGCGTGCAGCAGGCGCTCATGCGGACACCGCCCCGACGGGAAGGCGGTCGGCCCGGGGCCGCCGCGACAGGGACGGGGACGCGGGTACGGGTACGGGCTCGGGCGCGGCGGCGAGCAGCGCCCGGGTGTACGGGTCCCGGGGGTTCTCGCACAGCTCGTCGGCCGTGCCGGTCTCCACGATCCGGCCCTCGTGCATGACGGCGATCCGGTGGCTGACCTGGCGGACGACGGCCAGGTCGTGGGCGATGAAGACGAGCGCGAGGCCCAGGTCGCGCTGGAGGTCGGTGAGGAGGCCGACGATCTGTGCCTGGACGGAGACGTCGAGTGCCGAGACCGGTTCGTCGCAGACGAGGACGGCCGGTTCGGGCGCGAGCGCGCGGGCGATGCCGACGCGCTGGCGCTGCCCGCCCGAGAAGGAGCGCGGGTGCCGGTCGGCGGCGGCCGGGTCGAGGCCGACGAGCCGCAGCAGTTCGGCGACGCGGGCCGGGCGCTCGCCGGGGGCGACGGTGCCGAAGGCGCGGAGCGGTTCGGCGACGATCTCGCCCACGGTCATGCGGGGGTTGAGGGAGGCGTACGGGTCCTGGAAGACCATCTGGACCCGGCGGCGTACGGCGTGGAGCTCCGCCCGGCCGGGCCGTGTGACGTCCTTGCCGTCGAGGAGGATCCGGCCGCCGTCGGCGGGGTGGGCGTGGGCGAGGACCCGGGCGAGGGTGGACTTGCCGGAGCCGGACTCGCCGACGATGCCGAGGGTCTCGCCCGCCGCGAGGGTGAGCGAGACGCCGTCGAGCGCGGTGAACGTACGCCGGCGGCCCCGGCCCTTGTACACCTTGCGGACGTCCTCGGCGGCGAGGACGACGGCGCCCGGGGCCGGGCGGTCGATCCGGGCGGGTGGCGGGGGCGGCGGCAGGGGTTCGGTGCGGTCGGCGGCGACGTGGCAGGCGGCGCGGACGGTGTCCCCCACCGGGGCGAGCGCGGGCGCCGTGGTGGAGCAGCGCTCCTCGGCCAGGGCGCAGCGCGCGGCGAAGGCGCACCCGGCGAGCGGGAGGCTCAGGTCGGGCGGGGCGCCGGGGATGCCGGTGAGCCGGGTGCCGGAGGGGGCGGAGAGCCGGGGTACGGCGGCGAGGAGGCCGACGGTGTACGGGTGCCGGGGGCGGGTGAGGACCTCGGCGGTGGGGCCGTCCTCGATGACCGTGCCGCCGTACATGACGAGGACGCGCTCGCAGGCGCGGGCGACGACGCCCATGTTGTGGGTGATGAGAACGACGGCGGTGCCGGTGGTACGGGTGAGGTCGCCGAGGAGGGTGAGGATCTGGCCCTGGACGGTGGCGTCGAGGGCGGTCGTCGGTTCGTCGGCGAGGAGGATGTCGGGTTCGCCCGCGAGGGCCATGGCGATGAGGATCCGCTGACGCTGGCCGCCGGAGAACTGGTGCGGGTGGTCGTCGAGGCGGCGCTCGGGGTCGGGGATGCCGACGAGGCCGAGGAGCTCGACGGCGCGGGCGCGGCGGGCCTTCCGGTCGGGGCGCCCGTGCGCCCTGAGCACCTCGTCGAGGTGGCGGCCGACGGTGAGGACGGGGTTGAGGGCCGTCATCGGGTCCTGGAAGACCATGCCGATACGGGCTCCGCGCACGGCCCGGAGCTCCTTCTCGTCGGCGGTCACGAGGTCCTGTCCTTCGAGGCGGACCGTTCCGCCGGTGATCCGGCCCGAGCCGGGGAGCATCCGGAGCAGGGCGAGGGCCGTGGTGGACTTGCCGGAGCCGGACTCGCCGACGATCGCCAGGGTCTCGCCGCGATGGAGAGTGAAGGAGACGTCCCGGACGGCGTGCAGAGCGCCTCCGTCCGGGGTGGTGAACTCCACGTCGAGGCCCTGGACTTCGAGGAGCGGCGGGGCCGGGGCGAGGGGCGGGGCCGGGGCGAGGGGCGGGGTCGCGCCGGGGGGCGGGGGCGCGCCGGGGGGCGGGGGCGCGCCGAGCGGCAGGGGCGAGTCGGGCGGCGGGGTCGTCATCGGCGTATCTCCCGGTTCAGTGCCTCGGCGGTCAGGGAGAGGCCGAGGACGAGCGCGGTCACGGTCACGAGCGGTCCCGCCGCGAAGTGCGGGGCCTGCGCGAGGTAGGGCATCGACTGGCTGAGGACGGCTCCCAGGGTGGGTTCGGGCGGCCGGACGCCGACGCCGAGGAAGCTCATGGCGCCCTCGACGAAGACGGCGACGGTGAGGGAGACGGCGATCTGGACGACGAGCGGGTCGGCGGCGTTGGGCAGGATGTGCCGGGTGAGGATCCGGGCGCCCGAGGTGCCGCCGACCCTGGCGGCCGTCACGTACTCCCGGCCGCGCTGGACAAGGATGCCGGTCCGCAGGAGCCGCCCGAAGACGGGGATCTCCGCGAGGGCGACGACGAGGATCACGGGCAGCCGGCCCGGGCCGAGGATCGCGGTCACGGCGAGCGCGAGGATGAGGCCGGGGAAGGCGAGGATCAGGTCGAAGGCGCGCTGGACGGTGGTGTCGGCGACCGGGTGGGCGGCCGCCGCCAGGGCGAGGAGGCAGCCGGCGAGGGCACCGGCCGGGACGGCGACCACGATGATCCCGAGGTCGGCGCGGATGCCGTACAGGAGCCGGGAGAGGAGGTCGCGGCCGAGGTCGTCGGTGCCGAGCGGGTGGCCCGGCGTGCCGGGTCCGGCAAGCGCCAGGGCGCTCTGGTCGGTGGGCCCGTGGCCCGCGAGGAGCGGGGCGAGGAGTCCGGCGAGGACGACCAGGCCGACGAGGGCCAGGCCCGTACGGCCGCGGGCGGTGGCGAGGGCGGCCCGGTAGGGGGAACGGGAGCGGCGCTTGCGGGGCGGCGCGGTCCTGTCGAGTGTGGTGGTCATGGCGGTCACTCCCACCTGATCCGGGGGTCGAGCCAGGTGTGGACGAGGTCGGTCAGGAGCTGGACGAGGACGAAGACGACGACGAGGAGGAGCAGGAGGTCCTGGACGACGGGGTAGTCCCGGCGGACCAGGGCCTGTTCGGCGAGCTGGCCGAGGCCCGGCCAGGCGAAGATCGCCTCGACGAGGACGGCGCCGCCGAGCAGGTGGCCGGTCTGCATGCCGAGGAGGGTGACGACGGGCGGGAGCGCGTTCGGCAGGGCGTGGCGCCACAGGAGGCGCCGGGGCGCGATCCCGGCGGCGGTGGCGGTGCGGACGTAGTCCTCGGTGAGGGAGCGTTCGATGCTGTCCTTGAGGTAGCGGCCGAGGACGGCGGCGCTGGGCAGGGCGAGGCAGAGCGCGGGCAGCAGGAGGTACTGGACGCCGAGGTCGGGCGCGGTCAGGAGCGGGACGCGGCCGCCGGACGGCAGGACGCCGAGGAGGACGGCGAAGAGCAGGACGAGGAGGACGCCGGTGACGAACGGCGGCACGGCGAGGGCTCCGGTGGTGAGCACCCGGACGGCGCCGCGCAGCCACCGGCTGCCGGAGGTGGCGCCGGCGATGCCGAGGAAGGCGCCGAGGACGACGACGAACAGCAGGGCGCCGAGGGTGAGTTCGACCGTGGCGCCCAGGCCGTCGGCGATCAGGTCGGCGGTCTGCCCGCCGATCGCGTACGAGGGTCCGAGGTCGCCGGTGAGGAGGCCGCCGATCCAGCGGGCGTACTGGGCGGGGAGCGGGTCGTCGAGAGCGAGGCGGGCACGGATGGCCGCCTCGGTCTCGGCGCTCGCGTCGGGTCCGGCGAGCACGGCCGCGGGGTCACCGGGGACGAGCCGCAGGACGGCGAAGACGAGGAAGGACGCGAGGAGGAGGACGAGGAGGGCGGAGGGGAGTCTCCGCACGAGATAGCCGCGCATCTCAGCCGGCCAGGTAGGCGTCGTCGAGGTTGAGATAGGTGAACTTGTTGACCGTGACGCCGTGCAGCTTCTTGGCGGTGACCTGCACGGAGCCGCGGATGGCGAGGTCGATGATGAAGGCCTCGTCGAGGAGGGTGTCGGTGATGCTCTGGCGCAGCGCGTTGGCGCGCGGGCCCTCGGCGGGCGCGGTCCACGCCTCGCGGACGGTCTTGGTGTAGGCGGCGGAGCGGAACTTGGAGGTGTTCTTGGCCTCGTTGAAGGGGTACGCGCTGACGGCGAGGGTCGAGGGCTGGACCTGGGCGAAGCCGTGGCTCATGGTCCAGAGCGCCGGCATGGTCTGGGAGATGAGCTTCTTCTGGGCGTTCGCCGAGTCGACGGGCTCCAGGGTGACGTGGACGCCTATCTGCCGCAGGTCGTACTGGACGGCCTCGGCGACGGCCGTCTCGCCGGGCAGGTTCACGTGGAGGAGCGGCAGGTCGAGGCGGGTGTGTCCGGCGGACTTGAGGAGCTCGCGGGCCTTGCCGGGGTTGTACGTGTAGTGGGTGCGGCCGGCCTCGGTGAAGGCGGGCGAGGACTTGGGCCAGGGGGTCGCGGAGGCGAGGCCGTATCCGCCGAGGACCTGCTTGACGATGCGCTCGCGGTCGACGCCCCAGGCGAGGGCCTGGCGGACGGTCTTGTCGTTCAACGGGGCGACCGAGGTGTTGACGCCGAGGTAGACGGCGCCGCCGCCGGTGGCGTACTCGCTGATGGCGAGGTCGGGGGCCTGGGCGACGACGGGCAGGTTCTTCCCGGGGACGCTGTAGGAGAGCTGGGTCTGTCCGGTGCGCAGGGAGGAGAGGAGCGCGTCGGCCTGGGGGACGACACGGATCTCGACGCCGTCGAGGTAGGGGCGGCCGGGCTGCCAGTAGGCGTCGTTGCGGGTGAGGCTGAGGCCGGTGCCGGGGCTCCACTTGGTGAGCTTGAAGGGGCCGGTGCCGATGAGCTGCTTGCCGGTGACGGCGGACTCTACGGTCTTCGGATCGGTGATGATCATGAACTCGAAGAGGTCGAAGAGGTTGTTCACCGGGTGGGCGAGCTTGAGGACGAGCTCGTGGTCGCCGCGCTTCTCGAAGCCGGTGACGGCGGCGGCCGTCGCCCTCAACTGTGCGGCACGCAGCGGGTTCTGAAGGTTCTTCACCGCGAAGACGACATCGTCGGCGGTGAACGGCCGCCCGTCGTGGAAGGTCACACCGGTGCGCAGCTTGAGGGTGATGCTGCGGCCGTCCTTGGCGTACTCCCACGAGGTGGCGAGTTCGGGCTGCGGCTTCAGCTGGTCGTCGTAGCGGGTGAGGGTGTTGTAGATCAGCCGGTGCTGAAGGGTCTGGGCGCTCTGGGCGAAGAGCAGGCTCGGCGTGAAGTCGGCGTTGGCGGCGATGGAGAGGGTGCCGCCGCGCCGGGGCTCGGCGCTCGCGCTCGCGTCCTTGCCCTTGGCCGCCGGGGCGGGCGTGTCGGAGACCGCCGAACGGCAGCCCGTGAGGCCGAGTCCGAGGAGCAGGGCGCCGCCGCCGGCCGCGCGCAGGGTGGTGCGCCGGGTGGGGGTGGAGGGCGTGGAGGTGGTGGACTCGGTCATCGTTGCCTGCCTGAGGGAGAGGTGGGAGACCCGCGGCGCACCCCTGTTTCCTTCCGCTGAGGAAGGAAAGGGGGCGGCGGGGAGTACGTGAGGGAGTGCCGCGGCACGGGTGGTGCGTCGTACGCCGTGCTTCGTGCGGGTACGCGGGACGGGCGGTGCGGGTACGCGGGACGGCCCGACGCGCGGCGCGGCCCGACAAGGCCGTGGCACACCGAGGGAGGTCGCCGGGCGGAACGGGAAAGCGGCCGACGCACGGCGTCAGGTCGGGAAGTACGGCCTGGTCAGCGGGGATTCAGCTCGACGGGGCCGGGCGTGAGGTCAGACGCGGACGGCACAGACCGCACTGGCCTGTCGACAGAGGTCGACGTGCCTGCGGGAGATGAGGCGCATGTCCGGATTCACGGGAGCAATATGACAGCGGCTTCGTGGGACGGTCAACACGGCATGCCCGCATGATGAGACGCCCTCAGCCCAGACTCTGGCGGTCCACCCCACCGAGAAGCTCCTCCACGGCCTGGAGAGGCGTCCTGAACAGGGAATTCAGCAGTACGGTGCCCGCCGCGACGGGCAACGCGGCCGGTCCGGCATGTGGACTGACGATCCGTTCGGGGTCGTCGCAGACGTGCGAGAGGTCGATCGCGGCGCCCCGGATCTCCTCCAGATAGGCCGGTTCGATGATGCTCGCCTGCTCGGTCACGACCACCAGGTCGGGGTTGAGGACGTCGAGGAGGAGGGCGGCGGCGCGGCCCACCGCCCGGGCCCGCTCGCGCAGGAGCCGGTCGGCGCGCCGGTCGCCCGCGGCCGCGGCGTCCACCACGAGGGAGGTGTCGGGCTCGGGGACGATCCCGCGCCGCACGGCGGTGAGCGCGAGCGCCGTGTTGGAGGCGGTCGCCTCCAGGCAGCCCCAACGTCCGCACGGGCAGGGGACCGTGGAGTCCGGGACGGGAAGGTGGGCGACGTCGCCGGCGGCCGCGCCCGGACCCTGGTGCACCACTCCGGCGAGGCCGACGGCGGCGTCGACGACGTTGCCGACGAAGAGGTGGACGAGACTCCGGCGGGCCTCCGGGCGTCCGAAGAGGATCTCCGACTGGGCGATGGAGCGGGCGTGGTTGTCGAGGCGCACGGTGTGGCCGCCGAGACCCCGGGCGAGTTCGGCGGCGAGCGGCCGGCGCCGCCAGCCGAAGGCGTCGTGCCGGACGACGACCCCGGCCGCCGGGTCCACCCAGCCGCCGACCGCCGCGCCGACCCCGAGCAGCGGGCGGCCCCGGGCGTGCTCGTCGAGGAACTCGCGCAGCTCGCGGGCGACGGCGGCGGGGAGGCCGTCGGGGCCGCCCGGGATGTCGGGGCCCCCGGAGGCGCCAGGGGCACGACCTGCGGGGGCGGCGCCGTCGTGCGCGTACGAGCGTCGGGCGAGGACACGGCCCCGGAGGTCGACGAGGCCGAACGTCGATCCGGGCACGCCGAGATGGACCCCGCCGACGACCGGCCCCCCGGTGGCGCCGACGTGCAGGTCCACGGGGATCTGCGGGCGTCCCACTCCCCCGCCGCCGGCCGGACCGGGCAGCTCGCGCAGGAGGCCCAGGCGGGTGAGGTCGGTGGTCTGGCGCGACACGGCGGCGGGGCTGAGGCCGGAGAGGCGGGCGACGGCGCCGCGCGCGACCGGGCCGTGGTCGAGGACGGTCCGCAGGACGGTGGCGGCGTTGGCCTCGCGCCGGCCGTCGCCCGCCATCCGGGGAGCGTGGGAGGAGGTCGTCATGGGTGCCTCTCTGCGTCACTGTTGCGGTGGTGTGAATTCCCGGCGCCTCGGTCGGCGGGGCGGCGGGACCTGCCCGAAGTGCCGTGACTCCGGCCCCTGTTCCGTACGAAACCGCTGGTCGTGGCGGGTTCGGCAGGGTGCGGCGAGCCGGTTCGGCGGCCGCGGGCAGGCGCCGATTCAACCACCGCGGACGGCGGTTCGGGGAGCGGGCCGGTGCTTGACGGCCGACGGCGGGCGCTGCGAGGCTCCGGGACATGTTCGCGACCTCCTCGTGTCCCGCCGTCTCCGGCGCCTGATCCTCGCGATCCCCCGCGATACCCCGCGGGCCGCCGACAAGGCCCGCGCGTCTCCCATTTCGCTTCTCCGCGCCGCTCTTCCGCGCCGCCACGCTCCCGGCAGTCCTGTGCCACCGCCCACGGCGTCTTCCCGTCACCTGATTACTTCCGCTCCGAGATTAATTCCGAGACACCAACTCCGGCGAGCACGCCCGGAACTCCGAAAGGCAGGCCCCACCATGTCCACCGCCACCGCGACCCCCGCCACCACCGTCACCGTCGAGCGCCTCGGCGGACGTCTGGGCGCCGTCATCTCGGGCGTCCGCCTCGGCGGCGACCTCCCCGCCGAAACCGTCGCCGAGATCCGCGCCGCGCTCCTCGCCCACAAGGTGGTCTTCTTCCGCGGCCAGGAGCACCTGGACGAGGAGTCCCACGAGGCCTTCGGCAAGCTCCTCGGCACGCCCGTGGCCCACCCCACCGTCCCGGCCGCCGACGGCCGTTACTCGCTCGGGATCGACTCGGACCACGGCGCCCGCGCCAACCAGTGGCACACCGACGTCACCTTCGTCCCGTCCTACCCGGCGTTCTCGATCCTCCGCGCGGTGGTCATCCCGCCGTACGGCGGCAACACCCTGTGGGCCAACACGGCGACCGCGTACTCCCACCTCCCCGAGCCGCTGCGCGTCCTCGCCGACAGCCTGCGGGCCGTGCACTCCAACGACTACGACTACGCGGCCCTGCGCCCCGGCGTCCCGCCGCAGGCGCTCGCGCAGTACCGCGAGATCTTCGTCTCGACGAAGTACCTCACGGAGCACCCGGTCGTCCGCGTGCACCCCGAGACGGGCGAGCGCACCCTGCTGCTCGGCAACTTCGTGCAGCGCATCAACGGTCTGACGGGCAGCGACTCGCGCACCCTCCTGGAGCTCTTCCAGTCCCACATCGAGCGCCCGGAGAACACCGTGCGCTGGCAGTGGCAGGTCGGCGACGTGGCCATCTGGGACAACCGCGCCACGCAGCACTACGGCGTGGACGACTCCGACGACCACGAGCGCAAGCTGCGCCGCGTGACCATCGACGGCGACCTGCCGGTCGGCGTGGACGGCGCCACCTCGGTGCTCCTGTCCCCCGAGGAGATCGCGACCCCGCCGTTCGGCGACGTGTCGGGCGCCTCGACCGCCAACGCCTGACGGCACCGTCCCGCGCCACCGCCGCCCCCGCGAGGGGCGGCGGGAGGGACGTCACTTGCCGGGAGCCTGCGCGTAGTCGCCGAAGCCCACCCAGTCGAGGGCCACGCACTGCTCGTCGCCCAGCACCCAGGCGTCATGGCCGGGCTGGACCTCCATGAAGTCGCCCGCGCCGAACTCGACGGTGTCCCCGTCGTCCATGACGACCTTCATCCTGCCGCTGACGACGTACCCGACGTGCGAGGCCTGGCAGCTGTCCGTGCCGACGATCGGCTTCACGTGCTTGGACCACTGCCAGCCCGGCTCGAACACCGCGCGGCCGACCGCGCCGCGCGAGCCGTTGAGCAGGTCGAGCCTGCCCTTTCCGTCCTCGAAGGGACGGGTCTCGTCCGCTGAATCGAAGCTCTTTCTGACGATGCCGGCCATCATGCTCTCCCGGCGTGAAGGAGGTCGGGCCCCGAGTCCTCTTCCAGGCTACGCCGGACGGGGCTCGCGCTCCGCCGGAGCGCCCGGGAAGATCCCTTTTCCCTTTGGTGATTCCGCGCATATGCGCACCGAATTTTCTGTGCGCTTCGACCATGGGACAGATCTACACATAAAGACCAGATAAGCGCACAATGAAGCAGCGGTAAGGAAATGCCGCACTGCGGTCGCATACGCATGACGCCAGAAGGAGGCGAGTCGTATGGCCGACGTCTCTCACCGTCCCGGTGATATCGCGGGACACCCGGATGCCTCGGAAATGCGGGACCGTTACGCCCGCGTTCTCCAGACCCGAGGTGTCGCGGCGGTGGAGGAGCTCGTGATCCTCGCCGGACTTTACGCCGCGATCTCCGCGTGGACGGTCCACTTCTCCGCAGCCCGCCCCGAACTCGCCCTCACCAACCTGGTCGTCGGACTCTCGATCGCGGCGCTCGGGTTGTGCATGTCGATGGCCCCGGAACGGTCTCAGGACCTGAACTTCGTCGTCCTGCTCCTGGGCGCGTGGCTCATCGTCGCCCCGTGGGTGGTCACGCGTAACCCCGACACCGGAATGATCCTGAGCAACGTGATCACCGGCGCGTGCGTCTGTCTGTTCTCGCTCACGGCCGGCGGACTGCTCATGAGCAAGAGAAGGACATGACGTTCTGACCCCTCCCACAACAGCGGCATCTCCCTTCCCAGGGATGCCGCTGTTCCGCGTGGCGCTACGGAGAACCTCCACAACGGATCATCGCCGCCGCGCAACTGTTGCCCTCCCGACGGTTTCAGCGGTCCGGTTCTGCGCAAAACTCCCTCCACGGGACTCGACTTCTCGGGGGGAAAAATGAACTGGTACTTCGACGTTCTCAAGAGATACGCGGACTTCGGCGGACGCGCGCGCCGCAAGGAGTACTGGATGTACTCCCTGTTCACCTTCATCGTGGTGGCCGTGCTCGCGATCATCGACTTCACTCTGGAGACGTACCCGCTGCTCGTCGGCATCTACTTCCTGGCCACCTTCCTGCCGTCGCTCGGCGTGACGGTCCGCCGTCTGCACGACACGGGCCGCTCGGGCTGGTGGTACCTGATCTCCTTCGTGCCCCTCGTGGGCCCCATCGTCCTGCTCGTCTTCACGGTCCTCGAGGGCGAGCGGCACGCCAACGCCTACGGGAACGACCCCAAGGCCGCGTGACACGTACCCGATCCACGCGGGCCCACGCATAGAGCCGGTACGGCGCAATTCGCCGTACCGGCTTGTGCGTGGCGGCGCACGACCCGCTTCCCCGGCCGCCCCTAGCCTCGGCCCGAACGGCACCAACGAGGGGCGGTACCACCCGTGAACTGGCACATCCACGACTACCGCGAGAGCGATCTCGCCGCCGTCGTCCATCTCATCGACACCACGGCCGAGCTCGGGCAGGAGTCCGTCTTCTCGCTCGCCGAGTGCATCGGGGCCCTCACCACCCGCCAGCCGGCCGTCGTCGCCGTCCACCAGGGCGTCCCGATCGGCGCCGCGCTCGCCTGCGTCTCCGGCGAGCGGGCCTGGGTGATGCGGGTCGCGATCTCGTCCGCGTGGCGCGGCCGGGGCCTCGCCAGCGCGCTGCTCGTGGAGCTGGAACGGCGGCTCGTGGCCGCCCGGGTCGGGCGGATCGCGTACGTCCTCCCGGAGGAGGAGCTGCTCGGCGAGGGCCTGCTCAACGCCGGGTACACCCGCCAGCCGGCGGTCGCCTACTTCGAGAAGGTGGAGCCCCTGCACGGCCCGGCCGCCGGGCTCCTCGATGACCTCGGCGGGCGGCTCCTGCCGGGCGACCTGTGGGCGAAGGTCGCCGGGATGGAGCGCGAGAAGGACCTCATCGAGCGTCGGGTGGTGCTGCCGCTGGCCGAGCCCGAGCGGGCCACCCGGCACGGCGTGCGCCCGCCGCGCGCGGTCTGCCTCTTCGGCCCGCCCGGCACCGGCAAGACGACGTTCGCGCGGGGCATCGCCTCCCGGCTGGGCTGGCCGTTCGTGGAGATCCTGCCGTCCCGCCTCGCCGACGAGGGGAACCTCGCCGCCGCCCTCCGGTCCGCGTTCGCCCGGATCGCCGAGCTGGAGCGGGTCCTCGTCTTCATCGACGAGGTCGAGGAGATCGCCCCGGTCCGCTCGGAGCCCGCGCAGCCCGGCGGGATGCACGGCGTGACCAACGAACTCCTGAAGCTGATACCGGGGTTCAGGGAGCGGGACGAGCGGCTGTTGGTCTGCGCGACCAACTCGATCCGCTCCCTCGACCCGGCGTTCCTGCGGCCGGGCCGCTTCGACTACCTCATCCCGATCGGTACGCCGGACAAGGCGGCCCGCGCGGCGATCTGGGCCCGCTACACGGACGGGCGGCCGGAGGTCGACGTCGACGAACTCGTCCTGGCGAGCGACCAGTTCACTCCGGCGGACATCGAACACGCGGCCCGCATCGCGGCCCAGGCGTCCTTCGAACGCGACCTGGTCTCGGTGCCCGGCCGAGCCGCCGACGCCCCCGCCCCGGGCGCGAGCACGGCCGACTACCTGGCGGCCATCGGCGAGTGCCGACCGACGGTGACCCCCGCGATGGTCGACCAGTTCGCCTCGGACATCACGACGCACGCCCGGACCTGAGGGCGAACTCCGCACAGGCGGAGTCCAGTTCGGCCCTGTCGGGCGGCTGGGCGCCGGCGCGGGAGACGGTGACGGCGGCCGCCGCGCCCGCTCGGCGCAGCAGCTCCGTCAGGGAGTCGGTGCCGAGCGCGCCGAGCTCTTCCCTGCCCCGCCCGGCGAGGGTGTCGAGGACGGCCGACATGAACGAGTCGCCCGCTCCGACGGTGTCCACGACGGCGACGGCCGGGGCGTCGGCGCGGACCGTCTCGCGGCGGGTGACGGCGAGGGACCCGTCCGCGCCCCGGGTGACCAGCACGAGCGCGGGGCCGAGGGCGAGCCACCGCTCCGCGACCGCCTCCGGGCTCTCGCCCGGGTACAGCCAGGCGAGGTCCTCGTCGCTCGCCTTCACCAGGTCGCTGAGGGCCACACACCGCTCGACACGCGCGACGGCCTCCGCGTGCTCCCCCATCAGTTCGACGCGCACGTTGGGGTCGTAGCTGACCGTGGCCCGGTCGCGCAGTGCCGCGGTCTCCGCGAGCACGGCCGTCGATCCGGGCTCGGTGACGGCCGCGATCGACCCGATGTGCACGTGGGTGAGGCCGGGGGCGGGCGCCTCCGGTGCCGGGTCCGCCTCCCACGTCCAGGCGATGTCGAAGGTGTACGTGGCCTGGCCCCGCTCGTCGAGGCCGACGACCGCCGACGGGGTGCGCGCGGGCGCGCCGCCGACCCGCACCCGTACGCCCGCGCCCTTCAGGTGCTCGGCGATGAGCCGCCCGTTCGTGTCGTCGGCGAGCTGGGTGAGGAGGGCGACCTCCCGGCCGAGGCGGCCGAGGCCGTAGGCCACGTTGGCGGGGCTGCCGCCGGGGTGGACGCGGTCGGCGGCGCCGGACCCGGCGGGGGCGCGGACGATGTCGGCGACGCACTCGCCGATCACCAGGAAGGACATGGGTCAGAGCTCCTTGGCGTAGGTGTCCTGGTAGCCGGCCCGGCCGCCGAAGACGTTCAGTCCGACGTGACCGGCGGCGTAGGCGGCCGTCTGGTCGGTGTGGTCGATGATCCGGTTCCCGTCGAGGAAGACCTGGACGCGGGTGCCCTGGTGGACGACCCGGAGATGGTACGTCGTGCCGTGCCGCAGCAGCGCGGGGACGCGGGCGAGGGCGGCCGCGTCCTCGAAGGCGCCGCCGCGCCGGACGACGAGCCGGAAGGCCCGCAGGTCGGGGTCCACGTTGAGGACGTATCCGTCGGCGCCGTCGGACGAGGCCCGCCAGATCAGGGAGGCGGCGCCCCGGGTGGTGCCGTCAGGACCGCCCAGCCGCAGGAGCGTGGCGAGTTCGAGGTCGGCGAAGCGGCGCGTGGACATCGCGTCGCTGTCGCGGTCGAAGACGGCGGTGTGCCCGGCGCCGGTCGGCTCCCAGTGCCCCGCGGGAACGGCGGTCAGGGAGCCGAGGTCGGTGCGGAACTCTCCGGCGGGCGGGGCGGCGGGCAGGGCGGGGAGGGTGTCGGTGAGTCTGCACGTGGACGCGAGCCGGTGGAAGGCGAGGCGGACGATGCCGACGGTGCCGCCTTCGGTGGTGAAGGCGATGCCGACGGCGTCGGGGTCGGGCAGCACCAGGCTGGTGATCACGGCCTCGCCCGCGCCGCCGAAGACCTCCACGGAGGAGGAGTCGACCAGGATCCGCAGCCGGACCGTACGGCTGCCGTCGGGGGCGGACGTCGCGGGGAGCGGGGCCTCGGTGCGGCCGGCGAAGTACCGGGTGAACTCGGCGCGTCCGGCGGCCGTCCTGTCGACGAAGAGGCGCTCGCGGACGGCGTCGTACCCGACGAGGGTGGCCTGCCCGGCCTTCGTCCGCAGGCGGAAGGCGCAGCTCGTGGCGGCACCGGTGGCGGGAAGCCGGAGCTCCGCCTCGATCTCGTACGTGGTGCCGGTGAGCCCGGAGCAGGGGTCGGGCATGCCGGTTCCGGCGACGAGGTCCTGGCGGATCACGGTGCCCGTGCGCAGTGACGCGGCTTCGGGGACGGGGAGTTGCCGGAGGACGTATCCGTTCGGGCCCTCGGTGAGGGTGAGTTCGCGGGGGACGGAGTGCTGTCCGTTCCAGGGTCCGGTCGGGGCGCTGAACGGGTAGTCCCAGTTCGTGGTCCAGCCAAGCCAGACCCTGCGCCCGTCGGGCATGTTGTCGAAGCTGATGGCCGCGTAGAAGTCCCGGCCGTGGTCGCTGCGGGGCGCGGGTCCGGGCGCCTGGTGGGCGGTGAAGGCGGTGCCGTTCCAGTCTCCGGTGAGGTAGCGGGCGGTGGAGCCGTCGGTGGCACGGAATGCTCCGGTGCTCAGCGTGAGCACCCAGACGGTTCGGGCGGGGTCACCGTCGGCGGCGAGCGGGAACAGGTCCGGGCACTCCCAGACCCCGCCGCCCGCCGTCCAGTCGCCGTAGCCGAAGGAGCTCGTGTACGTCCAGTGCAGGAGGTCGCGGGAGGTGAGGAAGCGGACGTGGTCGCCGCCGGAGATCACCATGACCCACTGGTCGCGGGCCTCGTCCCTGACGACCTTCGGGTCGCGGAAGTCCCACCCCCCTTGCGGGCCGCCGGGGTTGCCGATGAGCGGCTCGGCCCCGCCGTACCACTGCCAGGAGCGGCCCCGGTCCGTGCTGTACGCGGCGCGGACGGACTGGTTTCCGCCGATCTTGTCGGGGTGGTAGCTCGTGTAGTACGCGATGAGGCCGGGGGTGCCGCCGAAGAGCCCCGAGGCGTCGGCGGTGTCGACGACGGCGCAGCCGGACCAGCAGTGGCCGTACGCGTTCCACGGCAGGGCGTGCGGGAGGGAGCGCCAGTGCAGGAGGTCCGTGGAGACGGCGTGGGCCCAGCGGCCCTCGTCCTGGTGGAAGAGGTGGTACTCGCCGTCGAAGTGCAGGAGCCCGTTGGGGTCGCTGGCGAGCCCGGCGCGGCCGGAGTGGTGGACGGCGGGGCGGTACGGCTCGGTGAAGTGGTCGCGCGCGTCGGAGACGTACACGTCGTCGAGGTACGCGACGCCGCCGGTCGCGACGAGGCCGACGGTGTCGCCGGTGGCGGTCGCTGGTGCGCGGAGGGTCTGGACCCCGTCGACGTACACCGTGAACTCCCCTTGGAGGAGGTGGACTTCCACGCGGAAGGCCGTCCCGGTACGCAGGGGCCGTACGGGCGGGGGCGCGGTCGCGAGCACGGTCCGCCGCGCGTGGTCGAGGAGTCGTACGGCTCCGGCGGCGGGGTCGAGCACGACCTCGTGGCCGCGCACGAGGAGGCCTGCGGCTCCGGCGCCCGCGAGGCGGACGTCGGCGGAGGCGACGAGGTCCGGTCCGGCCGGGGCGGGCGCCACCCGGACGCCGTTCTCTCCCCGCAGGCCCTTCAGGTCGCGGGTCCAGGTGCCGGAGAGGGTGGTGGCGCCGGGGAGTTCGGCCTGCGGGCCGGACGCCGTGATGTTCCCGAAGGACACTCGCCCGTTGTAGGCGAGGAGGCCGTGGCGGCCCGAGAGGTGCGGGGCCGGGGCCGGGTCCTCGACGTCGATCACGGGGTCGTATCCGTCGGGCCGGAGGAAGTCGCTCTGCCAGTGGACGCGCAGGCGGCGCCCTTCGGCGACGACGCTCAGGCGGTGGACGGTGCCGGTCGCGACGGGGGTCGCGTACGTGCCGAGCGTGGTGTTGCCGTCGATGCGGTAGAGCCGCAACCGGCCCTGGTTCGGGTCGACTTCGACGGCGTACCCGCGGCTGCCCGTGGCGTCGGCCCGGAGGAGCAGCGTGGCGAGGGCGTACGGGTCGTGGACGAGGACGTCGGCCCGGAAGGCCGTGTCGTGGGACTCGTCCGCGGCGACGTTCCTGATGTTGACGTCGGCGGGCGCGTCGGCGGCGAGGCCGAGCGGGGTGGGCGTCCAGCTGCCGCCGCCGGTGGCGGTCCAGCCGGAGAGGTCGGTGGAGACGGCCCAGGCGCGGAGCGGCCCGAAGGTGACCGTCCCGTCGGTGGCGAGCAGGCCCACGTGACCCGAGGCGTGGCGGAGGTTCTCGACGGCGAGGACCTGACGGCCGTCGACGAGGACGGTCAGGGCGGGCCCGTCGAAGACGGCCTCCAGGTTCTCGCCCGCCCCGGCCGCCCCGGTGGCGAGGGTCGCGCCGTCCGCGAGGTCCGTGACCGTGACCTGGCCGGTGGCCGGCCGCAGGTGCACGGCGTACCCCTCGGCGCCGTCGGGCGTGGCCCGCAGCACGAGCGCGCCCCGCGCCTGCGGGGTCGCCGGGTCGGCGACGACCCGGACGGAGCAGCCGGCCCGGCTCCCGATCCGGTGCTCGGTCATGGCGAGCGCGGCCCCGGCGGTGGCGGTGGCCCGCTGCCCACCGTCGGCCGTACGCAGCCAACTTCCCTTGTACGGAAGGGGGTCAGGCAGTGGCGACCCGGCGGCCGGGGGCTCCGAGGCCCCCCGCGGCGCGGGGAGCGGGACGGGAGCGGCGGCCGCGGCCGCGCCGGTCGGGAAGGTGGGCAGGAGGGCGATCCCTCCTGCCTGGAGCAGGGAACGGCGGCTGAGTGGGGAGTACATGGCAAGGCCTCCTCGGCGGTGGGGTGGCGCTTGTACGGATGCGAACAGGGGTGGGGCGGCCCGCCTACGGCCAGAGCGCCCGCGGGGCCGACTCGATCGGGGCCATGTGCCAGGCGTCCAGGCGTTCCACCTGGGCGTCGCCCGCCGTCTCCAGCGAGATGCCGATCGCCTCCTCCGGGCGCGTCGGGTAGACGCGGGCCGTCAGGGCGCGGCCGTTGGCGAAGATCTCCAGGGCCGAGTGGTCGACGAGGACACGGAGTTCGACCTCGCCCGCCGGGCCGAAGGGGAGGTCTCCGTGGCGCGGAGCACGGTCGGTGTCGGGATCCAGGCTGCTCGTCTCGCGGTGGAGCCGGAGCGTGCCGGTGGCTCCGGAAGGGTCGCGGGTGAGCTCGACGACCGTGCGTTCGGCCCCGTCGGGGGTCTCCCGTACTCCGAGCCGTACCGTCGAGCCCGCGGCGAGGCGCAGGCTCAGTTCCAGGTCGAGCTGGTCGCCGCGGACGGCCTCCGGGTCGCCGTGGACGTGGTCCCGGCGGAGCCGGACCAGTTCGGGTACGGGGGTCTGGGCGAGGGCCCCGTCGGCGCCCTTCGTGACGAGGCGGGGCAGGGACATGACGCCGGACCAGCCGGCGCGGGCGGTGGCCTCCTCGCCCCTGCCTTCCTGGAGCCAGCCGAACATGATCCGGCGGCCGCGCGCGTCGCGGGTCGACTGGGGGGCGTAGAAGTAGTTCCGGCCGTAGTCGAGGCGGTGGAGGGCGCCGGGGGTGAAGCGGTCGCCCTCGTACCGGCCGGTCCAGTACAGGGGGTGGTGGGTGGTGCCCTCGTCCCAGGCGGAGAAGGCGAGGACGTCGGTGCCGTCGACCCGGAAGAGGTCGACGCACTCCCACATGGTGCCGGTCCAGTCGAGGTCGGCCGGGGTGCCGTGGCTCGCGTCGCCGGTGAGGAGCGGGCCGACGTACCGCCAGTCGCGCAGGTCGTGGGACTCGTACAGGAAGGCCGTGCCGCCCTGGCCCCGGACGCCGGAGCCGACGAGCTGGCGCCAGACCTCCCCCTCGCGCCAGACGCAGTGGTCGCGGTACGCGGTGACGTCGACGCCCGCCGGGGGCGCGGCGATCACGGGGTTGGCGGGGTCCTTGGTCCAGTGCCGCAGGTCGGGACTGCCGGTGGCGACGCAGGGGAGTTCGCGGTCGCCGTGGCGGCCGGAGTAGACGAGGGTGGGCACTCCCCCGTCGTCGACGAGGACGCCGGACCAGCAGCCGTCGCGGTCGGGTCCCGTGGTGCCGGGGACGAGGGCGACGGGCTCGTCGGTCCAGGTGACGAGGTCGACGCTGGTGGCGTGGCCCCAGTGGATGCGGTGGTGGGCGGGGGCGAGCGGGTTGTACTGGTAGAAGAGGTGGTAGACGCCGTTCCAGTGGGTGAGCCCGTTGGGGTCGTTGAGCCAGCCGCCGGGCGAGGTGAAGTGGAAACGGGGCCGGTGGGGGTCGCGGAAGGCCCGCTCGGCGAGGCCGTCGGCCAAGGCGGGGGCGGAAGCGGGGGTGGCGACGGGGGCGATCAGGTCGTGTGTCATGCGGCGGGGTTCTCGGCTTCCGGGGAGGCGTCGTCGGCGGTCTTGAGCACCCGGTGGGCGATCTCCTGGGCGGGCGGGTACAGGTGGCAGCGCACCCAGTGCGGCTGTCCCCCGTCCTCGCCGACGACATGGCGTACGGGTGTGGTGGCGTCGCAGGTGCCGTCCTCGTACGGGCAGGACTCGGGCGCGAGGACGGCGGCCCGCAGCCGGGCGCGCGCGGCCTTGTCGTAGCCGGTGCGGCGCTCGGGGTCGGGCACGGCGGAGAGCAGCAGGCGGGTGTACGGGTGGGCGGGGGCGTCCATGACGGCGAGCGCGTCGCCGCCTTCGACGAGTTCGCCGGCGAACATCACGCACGTGGTGTCGGCGAGGTAGCGGGCCGAGCCGAGGTCGTGGGTGATGTAGAGCATGGACAGGCCGCGCTCGTCGCGGAGGCGCCGCATCAGGTTGAGGACGCCGACGCGGACGGACACGTCGAGCATGGAGGTCGGTTCGTCGGCGAGGAGCACGCTCGGTTCGACGGCGAGGGCGCGGGCGATGGCCACGCGCTGGCACTGGCCGCCGGAGAGTTCGTGCGGGTACGAGTCGAGCATGTCGGCGGTCAGTCCGACCTCCTCCATCAGCGCGGCGAGCCGTCCCCGGTCGGCGGGGTGGCCGTGGAGGACGAGGGCGCGGGTGAGGAAGTGCTCGATGCGGTGGACGGGGTTGAGGGAGCCGAAGGGGTCCTGGAAGACCATCTGGACCGTGCCCCGGTACGTACGGGAGGCGCGGCGCCGCTCGGTGCGCAGGACGTCCCGGCCGTCGAGGAGGATCTGCCCGGAGGTGGGCTGTTCGAGGCGGGCGAGGCAGCGGGCGATGGTGGACTTCCCGCTGCCGGACTCGCCGACGAGGGCGGTGATGCGGCCGGGGGCGAGGTCGAGGTCGACGCCGTTCACGGCGCGGACGCGGCGGCGGGAGAAGACGGTGCCGACGGGGAAGTCCTTGGTGAGGCCCCGGATCTGGAGCAGGGTCATCGGGGGGTGCCTCCTGTGCGTTCCGGGTCCCTCGTCAGCGCGGCCCAGCGGCCCGGGGTGATCTCCCGCAGGTCGGGGATGCGCGTGGAGCAGTCGGCGCGGTCGTCGGGGCAGCGGGCGTGGAACCCGCAGCTGTCCTCCGTGCGCGGGGAGTCGAAGAGCCCGGAGAGCTCCCGGCGCGGACCGGTGAGCGGCGGGAAGGCGTTCATCAGCGCCTCCGTGTACGGGTGGAGGGGCCGGGCGAACAGTTCGTCCGCCGGGGCCACCTCGACGAGCCGGCCCCCGTACATCACGCCCATGCGGTCCGACAGTTCGACCATCAGGGACATGTCGTGGGTGATGAAGAGGACGGAGAAGCCGAGCGCGCGCTGGAGTTCGCGGATCTGCGCCATGATCTCCTGCTGGACGACGACGTCGAGCGCGGTGGTCGGCTCGTCCATGATGAGCAGGCTCGGCCTGAGGGCGACGGCCATGGCGATGACGACGCGCTGGCGCATGCCGCCGGAGAGCTGGTGCGGGTAGGCCTTCAGGCGGTCGGGGCCGATGCCGACGAGGGCGAGGAGCTCGGCGGAGCGCTCGCGTGCCGCGCGTTTGCGGAGCTTCTCGTGCGTGGTGAAGATGTCGCCGATCTGCTCGCCGATGGTGAGCACGGGGTTGAGCGAGTTCATCGCGGACTGGAAGACCATCGCGATCTCCCGCCAGCGGAAGCCGCGCAGTTCGCGGGCGTCCATGGCGAGGACGTCCCGGCCCTGGAAGCCCACGCGCCCGGCGGTGATCTCGGCGGGCGGCTTGAGGAGCCGCATGACCGCGTTGGCGACGGTCGACTTCCCGCAGCCGGACTCACCCGCGAGGCCGAAGATCTCGCCCGCGCCGATGGAGAAGGAGACGTCGTCGGCGCCGACGACGCTCCGGCCGTCGCTCCGGTACTCGACCCGCAGGCCCTGGACGTCGAGGACGTTCACTTCTTCCCCTTCCGCCGGGACCGCAGGCGCGGGTTGGTGATCTCGTCGACCGCGTAGTTGACGAGGGAGAGCGCGAAGGCGACGAGCGCGATGCACAGGCCGGACGGGACGAAGGCCCACCAGGCGCCGGTCATGAGGGCGCCGTCGTTCCCGGCCCAGTAGAGGTTGGTGCCCCAGCTGACGACGGAGGCGTCGCCGAGGCCGAGGAACTCCAGGCCCGCCTGGGCGCCGATGCCGAAGATGACGCAGCCGAGGAGGGTGGTCATCACCACCGAGGCCATGTTGGGCAGGATCTCCCGGAACATGATCCGCAACGGGCGTTCGCCCGTGACGACGGCCGCGGCGACGAAGTCCTTGCCGCGGATCGAGGTGGCCTGGGCGCGCAGCACCCGTGCCGACCCGGCCCAGCCGGTGATGGTGAGGACGAGGACGACGGTCGCGGTGCCGGGCGGCAGGAAGGCGGCGAGGATGACGAGCAGCGGCAGCCCCGGCACGAGCAGGAAGACGTTCGTGACGAGGGTGAGCAGGTCGTCGACGAGCTTGCCCAGGTAGGCCGAGGAGAGTCCGACGAGCAGCGCCACCAGCGTGGCGGCGATGCCGACGGTGAAGCCGACGAGCATCGAGCTGCGGGTGCCCCAGAGCGTGAGGGCCAGGACGTCCTGGCCCTTGGCGGTGGTGCCGAGCCAGTGGCCGGCGGAGGGCGGGGTGGCGCCGAGGTCGGTGATGAGCGACGGGTCGCCGGGGGCGAGGAGCGGGGCGCCGAGGCCGAGGAGCGTGAAGACGGCGAGGATCAGGAGTCCGGTGCGGGCCTTGCGGTCGCCGAGGAGCCGGCGGGCGAGACCTCGGCGGGTTCTGCGCTCTGCGGCGGCGCGCCGCGCGGGCGGGGGCGGGCCGGGTTCCCTGGGGACGGCCCCCGTGGTGTCCGGGGTGTCGAGGACGGTCATGGCGGTGGTTCCCTCCTCAGCGGACGCGGACGCGCGGGTCGAGCCGGACGTGGACGAGGTCGACGACGAAGTTGGCGAGCAGGACGGCCGCGGTGATGGTGAGGAAGATGCCCTGCATCAGCGGGTAGTCGAGGGCCTGGACGGAGGCGAGGAGCTGGTAGCCGATGCCGGGGTAGGCGAAGACGACCTCGGTGAGGAGGGCGCCGCCGACCATGAAGCCGAGGGCCATGCCGAAGTTGGTGACCGACGGCAGCATCGCGTTCCGCGCGGCGTACCGGAACATGATCCGGGAGGGGCTGAGCCCCTTGGCCTCGGCCATCGTGACGTAGTCCTCGGCGGCGGTGGAGATCATCGTGTTGCGCATGCCGAGCATCCAGCCGCCGACGGAGACGACGACGATCGTCAGGGCCGGCAGGACGAGGTGGGTGGCGGCGTTGGCGAGGAACTCGGCGTTCCATCCGGGCACGAGCCCGACGTCGTACGCGTGCCGCAGCGGGAACCAGCCGAGGGTCACGCCGAAGAGGTAGAGCGCGCCCATCGCCAGCCAGAAGTACGGGAAGGAGCCGACGAAGATCAGCAGCGGCGGGAAGGCGGAGTCGAGGATGCCGCCTCTCCGCCAGGCGGCGAGGATGCCGAGGACGTTGCCGACGACGGCGGCGACGACCAGGGCGGTCACGCCGAGGAGCAGCGTCCAGCCGATCTGGGAGCCGATGACCTCGGAGACCGGGGTGGGGAAGCGGGACAGGGAGATGCCGAGGTCGCCGGTGGCGACGTGGTGGAGGTAGTCGACGTACTGCCGCCACAGCGGGCGGTCGTCGAGACCGAAGAGTTTCTGCAACTGGGCGATCTGGTCGGGCTGCATCGTCCCCTGGGCCTGGGCGAACATGCGGGAGACGGGGTCTCCCGGCATGAAGCGCGGCAGCAGGAAGTTGAGGGTGACGGAGGCCCAGAAGGCGATCAGGTAGAAGCCCAGGTTGCGCAGGACGAGACGCACGGGTCTGCTCCCGGTTCGGGGCACGGGGCCCCGGCGCGGTGGTGCCGGGGCCGCGGGGCGCTAGGACGTGACGGTCTTGAGGGAGGTGAGGACGAGGACGGTGGTCACGGACCTGTTGGACAGGGTCGCGTAGGGGTTGTCCTTCGTCGGCCAGCCGGTGAAGCGGCTGTCGGTGTACGCGCCCCACTCGGGCCCGGGGAAGAGCGGGACCACCGGGGCGTCGGCGGCGAACAGGGCCTGGAGCCCGTTGGCCTTGGCCCGCTGGGCGGTGGCGTCGGTGGTGGCGGCGAAGGCGTCGATGAGGGTGTCGGCCTTCGGGTCGCCGAAGCGGTGGTAGTTCTCGGTGGCCTTCTCGCCGACCGGCTTGACCTGGGCGGCGGACATGGCGCCGCGGTAGAACTCGTACGGCGTGGCGCCGTTGTTGCTCCACACGATGCCGCTGTCGAAGGTGCCCGTCTCGTACGAGGCGACGACGGCCGACCAGTCCGGGGACTTCACGGTGGCGGTGACGCCGACCTTGGCGAGGTTCTGCTTGATGATGTTGGCGACCGAGATCCAGTCGGAGGAGGCGGAGCCGACGGAGATGTCGAGGGTGAGCGGCTTGCCGTTCTTCTGGGTCCGCTTGCCGTCGGTGCCGAGCTTGTATCCGGCGCTGTCGAGGGCCTTGGCCGCGGCCTGGGTGTCGTACGTGGTCCAGTCGCAGGAGGCGACGACCTTCGGGTCGCGCCAGGTGTCGAAGGCGCCGGCGAGGCCGGTGCAGTCGGCGGGGGTGCTGTAGCCGTTCATGGCGACCTTGGTGATCTTCTCGCGGTCGACGGCGCGGCTGAGCGCCTTGCGCAGGGCGGGGTCGTCGAAGGGCGCCTTCGCCGTGTTGAGCTGCCAGTTGATCATCGCGCCGGTGGTGGGGAACCAGTAGTGGTTCTTCTCGGGGTTCTTCGCGACGAAGGACTTCTCGATGTCGGGGATGAACGACTGCGTCCAGTCGACCTCGCCGTTGGTGAAGGCGAGGTTGGCGCTGTCGTTGCCGGAGAAGGCGAGGAGGCGGATGCCGGCGATGCGCTGCTTGGCGGGCTGCCAGTACGAGGGGTTCTTGCGGAGCTCGTACGACTGGCTCTGGAATCCCTGGACCTGGGTGTACGGGCCGGTGCCGACGGGGGTGGCGTTGGTCTCCTTGGCCGGGTCGGCGATCTTCGACCAGATGTGCTTGGGCACGATGTAGTGCCCGCCTATCTCGTACAGGGACGGCGAGAAGGGCTTGGTGAAGTGGAAGGTGACCCGGTTCGGGGTGTCGGCGGTGACCTTCGCGAGGTAGTCGAAGCCGCCGAGCAGCTTCTTCTGGAGCTCGAAGGTGTAGACGACGTCCTCGGCGACGAACGGCTTGCCGTCGGACCACTTCACGCCCTCGCGGAGGGTGAAGGCGACGGACTTGCCGTCGGCGGCCTGGGTCCACGCGGTGGCGAGCCAGGGCGTGTCCTTGCCGTCGGCGGGGTTGTGGACCATGAGCGGCTCGTAGACCGCTTCCTTGGTCATGGGGGCGGCCTTGGGCGAGAAGGGGTTGAAGTTCCGGGTGAACGTGCCCATGTCCTCACGGGGGATGGTGAGGAGCTGGTCACCGGAGGTGCCGCCGGGTCCGGCCGCGCCGGCGCCGCCGGAACAGCCGGTCAGGAGCAGGGCGGCAGCGGCGGCGGTCGCCGCGAGCGCGGGGCGCAGCCGCCGCGGGGATCGGCCACGGGAAGGGGAGGGTGTCATAATGGTGGCTCTTTCCTCTCTTCAACACACCAGACGAAGACGGGACGAGAAGACTCGACGGAGCTGATTCGCGGTCAGACCGACGAGCGTTCGAGCAGCGGGCAGTCGATCGTCACCTGACGGGTGTCGAGCGGCTGCCCCGCTGCGAGGGCGGCCAGCATGTCCACGCCCTTGGCGCCCATCGCCTCGAACGGCAGGGCGAGCGTGGTCAGCTTGGGCCGCAGGTAGGCGGCGATGAGTTCCTGGTTGTCGTAGCCCACCACGGCCACGTCCTCCGGAATTCGCAGCCCACGTTCCTTGATGGCGTCGTAGGCGCCCATGGCCATCCGGTCGTTGCCGCAGAAGAGCGCGGTCGGCCGGTCGGCCCGGTCGAGCAGTTCGCAGGCGGCCGTGTAGCCGCCGTCGGCCGTCGCGTGCCCCGAGACCACGAGCGAGGGGTCCAGGGGGAGGCCGGCCTCGGTCAGGGCCCGCGCGTATCCCTCGTACCGGCCGAGAGCGGCGGGGATGTCCGGGTCGAGGTTGATGAACCCGATGCGCTCGTGGCCCGCCTCGACGAGCCGGCGGGCGGCGCGGTGGCCGCCGCCGACCTCGTCGGGGACGACGGAGGGCAGTTCGCCCTCGGCGTCGTAGCAGTTGACGAGGACCGTGGGGACCTCGCGGGCGGCCTGGGGAAGGGTGACCGCTCGGTGCCAGGTCGTGGCGTAGAGCAGTCCCTCGACCCGCTGTTCGAGGAGTTTGTCGAGGGCTGCGGCCTCCTGGGCCCGGTCCCCCTCGCTCGCGGCGATCAGCAGGAACTTCCGGTCGAGCCAGGCTCGGTCCTGGGCGCCCTTGATGACGTCGACGGCGAAGGGCGCGGTGACGATCTCGGTGATCAGGCCGTACCACTCGCTGCGCTGTGCGGCGAGGGCGCGGGCGCCCGCGTTCGGGCGGTAGCCGAGCTCGTCGATCGCGGCCAGGATCCGGCGTCTGGTCTCGTCGGGGATGGCGGCGCCCGGCCGGTCGTTCAGGACGAAGGAGACGGCCGTGCGCGAGACCCCGGCCCGTCGGGCCACGTCGCTCATGGTGACGCTGCGAGGACTCCCGGCTGCCATGGTTCCTGCTCCCCCTCGATTGCGGTGACGTCTGGGTTACGCGCTTTAGTAACGCGCGTTAGTACGACGTTGCACGCAAGTTACGGCCGAATTCCGGCCACTGTCAATACGTGGTCGTGCAGGAGGTCGGACCGGTCCCTACGCCGTGCGCCGGCGGTAGAGGACCTGGCGGGCCTCGTACTCGACGAACGACTCCGCGTGCTCCAGGCCGACGGCCTCCAGGAGGCGGCGCGAGCGGGTGTTCGCCTCCTGGGTGACGGCGACGACGCTCGGTACGTCCTCCAGGACGCGGGTCACGACGGCGGCGACCGCCTCCCGGGCGTAGCCGCTGCCCCAGTGTTCGGGCAGGAACTGGTACGAGACCTCGGTCTCGCCGTTCCGGGATTCGGGTTCGGCGGAGACGAGGCCGAGCAGGACGCCGTCGTCGGCGCGGATCACGGCGTGGAATCCGGGGGCCCCGACGATCCGGCGCCGCCTGAGAGCGATGACGGACTCGATGACCGGGCCGCCGAGGTGGCGGCGTACCTCGGGGTCGGTCCACAACCGGGTCACGGCGTCGAGGTCGGCGGTGCGGACGGGGCGCAGGAGGAGCCGCGCCGTGGTGAGGGGGGCGGGGACGGGAGGAGGGACGGCCACGCCCCCGATCATCTCAGGTGCGGGAGCGGGGGCGTGGGCGGGTCGCACGGGGTGCGCGGGGGTCAGTGGCGTCGTGGGCCGCCGCCGCGGACGACCCCGCCGAGGCTGCGCAGGGCGAGTCCCGCGGCGATCAGCGTGGTCGTGGCCACGATGAGGCAGAGGACGGTGAGGGGCGACATTCCGCCACCGGTCGAGGCGAGGGTGGCACCGGTGCCGCCGACCGCTGCGGTTCCGACGGGCTTGCCGTACATGGCGTGGTCCTTCCTGGGGTGAAGACGTGGGAGGGGGGCGGGCTCTCAGGTGGCGACCCAGCGCTCCTGGCGCCGCAGGACGAGGTCGACGAGCGACTTCACGAAGACCAGCTGCCGGAAGATGTCGTACAGGAGCTCCGGTACGAGCGGGGCGGCGAGCAGGACGGCCTTGCGGCCCGCCCTGCGGACGGTCAGCGTCCGTTCCGCGACGAAGATCAGGGTGATGACGGTCCAGAAGAGCGAGAAGCCCTGCCAGCCGAAGGAGACGAGGACGATCGTGGTGACGGTGATGAAGAGGCTCAGGGCGAGGAAGCCGATCCCGAGCATCAACTGCTGCCCGAAGTACGGGAGGGTGACGCGGGTCAGTCCGTAGTCGCGCAGGTTCTCCAGGGCTCCGCGCTGCCACCGCATGCGCTGGTGCCAGAGCTTCGGCAGGGTCGGCATGACCTCGGTGACGAGCCAGCAGCCGTCGGGCGAGACCGTGCCGTAGCCGAGGGTCTTGACGGCCTTGGTGATCTCGTCGTCCTCGGTGAGCGAGGCGAGGCTGTAGTAGCCGTCGCCGCCGCCGATCCGCCCGGCCCTGCGGGCCTCGCGGACCTCGCGGAGGACGCCGGTGCGGAACACCGTGCCGGTGCCGGTGAGGACGACGGCCTTGTTGCCCTTGCGGTGGATCTCCAGGGCGTAGCGCTCGTACTCCATGCGCTGGAGGAGGCCGAGCAGGCCGCCGCCCTCCTCGCCGAAGAAGATGCCGCCGACGGCGCCGACGGTCTCGTCCTCGTCGAGGGCGTCCACGGCGGAGCGGACGAAGCCCGGGTTGAGGACGGTGTCGGCGTCCTGGACGAGGAGGAGGGCGTCGTCGGGGAGCTCGTCGACGAGTTCGGGCAGGGCCTGGTTGAGCGCCCCGGCCTTCTTGTCCTGGTTGCCGACGGGGACGAAGACCTCCGCGCCGACGCGTTCCGCGATCTCCGCGGTGAAGTCGGTGCAGTTGTCGGCGACGACGACGATCCGGTCGGGGCGGAGGGTCTGGCGGTAGAGCCCGGCCAGGGTGGCGACGATGCTCCGTTGTTCGTTGTGCGCGGGGATGACCGCCACCAGTTCCATCGCCGTGTCCCTCCGCCGATCCCGATTGCCTCGGTTCCGACGGTCTCGCCGCGGGGTTGCGGGGCCGGTGCGGGGAAGGTGCTTTCCGGTTGCGCGACGGGGGAAGGTGCCGTTCGGCGTCCGGCGGTGTGGCGAACGGCAGGAGTCCGTGAGGACCTTCGCCCCGGAGGGCGGGGGACGGAGGTCAGTCCTCGACGGGACGGTAGCGGTAGCCGACGCCGCGGACGGTGGAGATGCCGGTACGGCCGCCGGTCGCCTCCGCGATCTTGCGGCGGAGGCGCAGCACGGTGTACTTCACCCGGCTCGGGTCGGCGTACTCGTTCTCGCCCCACACCCGGGTGAGCAGCTGCCCGTGGGTGAAGACCTGTCCGGGGCGCGAGAGCAGGGTGGCGAGGAGCTCGAACTCCAGGGGGGTGAGGTCGAGGGGCTTGCCGTCCGCGCGGGCCGTGCGCCCGGGGCGGTCGACGACGATCCGCTGCTGCCCGACGGTGCCGAACGGCCCGGCGGAGCCGTCGGACGAGGCCGGCAGGAGACGGCGGAAGCGGGCCGCGACCCGGGGCAGGCCCTGTTCGCGGGAGAGGGCGTACGTGAGGTAGTCGTCGGCCCCGTTGCGGTAGGCGCGGGCCGCGTCGACCTCGATGTAGACGGGTGCGGTGACGACGATGCGCAGCGCGCAGTCCTGGGCCCGGAGCTCCCGGAGCAGTTGCCAGGAGTCGCAGCGGGGCAGCTCCAGGCTGAGCATGACCCCCTGCGGCCGGCGTTCGCGGAGGGCGCGGCGGGTGGAGGGGCCGTCGACGGTCTGCCGTACCTCGTACCCGCGGACGCGGAGCATGCCGCCGACCTCCTCCACGACGCGGGTGTCCGTGAGGGCGAAGAGGATGAGAGGCCGGGCGTGACCGCCCGGTCCCGTAGCGGCAGGGAGTGACATATCTGGACAATATGTCCTGATCTCTCCCTGCGATGGTTACCGACAGGTTCTGTCACGTCAACGAGACACTCGATCACCTTCCGCAACCGGCCCCTGACGTCACGTGGCCGAGAGCGCGTCCCGGATCGACGCCCAGTCCGGAGCCGTCGGCTCGTACGTCTCCCGCGCCGTGCCGACGTCCTTGTAGCCGCTCGACGTCATCACGCACACCACCGGACCGTCGCTCTCGCGCGGGCCGTGGGCCCGGAGACCGGCGAGGCCTGCCGCCGAGGAGGTCTCGCACCAGAGGCCCTGGGACGCCAGCTCCTCGCGCGCCGCGCTCATCTGCGCGTCGGTGACCGTGCGGGCCGCTCCCCCGGTCGACCGGACGGCGACGACCCCCCGGTAGCTGTTCACCTCGCAGTCGATGGCGTAGGCGGTGGTCGGCCCGACGGGGACCCGGGCGGCGGGCCGGCCGCTGCGGAGGGCCTCGGTGAGCGCTCCGGCCGCGGCGGGCTCGGCCGCGTACATCCGGGGCACCGCGTCGGTCACGCCGAGCCGCGCGAGCTCCTGGAATCCCTTGGCGACCCCGAAGAGCAACTCGCCGTATCCCGTGGGCAGATGGACGGCGGCGGGCGCCCGGCCGAGCGCGAGGGCGATCTCGTACGCGAGGGTCTTGTAGCCCTCGGGGCCGAAGGGGTGCCCGGTGTGGGCGGTGTCGGTGACGCTGCTGACGGCCTGATAGCCGAGTTCCGCGACGATCCGGCGCATGAGCGGGCGGACGGTCTCCTGCGGCACGGTCAGCACGGTCGCCCCGTACGCGCGCAGGTGGGAGGCGACGGCCGGCGGGGCGAACGGGGAGGTGAAGACCGCGCAGGGCAGTCCGGCGCGGGCCGCGTAGGCGGCGGCCGCGGCTCCGTGGTTGCCGGAGGAGGAGACGACGATGCCCCGCGCGCCGGAGGCGACGGCGGCGCTGACGGCGACCCGGTTGAGCCGGTCCTTGTGGCTCCACGTGGGGTTGCGGGACTCGTCCTTGACCCAGACGCCGTCGGCGAGTTCGACGAGCGGCGTGTTCCCCTCGCCGAGACCGGGGGCCGCGAGCGGCGGGAGCAGCGGCGCCCACCGGTCGAGCCCGGGCGCGGCCGGGCGGGCGAAGAGGTCGGCGGGGACCTCGTCGTAGGCGTAGTCGATGTCGAGGGGGTAGGCGACGGTGTCGCTGGAGGTGACGGGACAGCCCTCGGTGAGCGGCGGCCAGAGAGGGTGGCGCACGGAGGGGTCGGCGAGCGAACGCTGGGCGGTGGCGAGCGAGCGCTGGGCTGCGGCGGGCGACTGCGGGGCTGCGGCGGGCGAGGTCACGCCCGAACCGTAACGCGACACGCCCTGTCCGATAATCGCCGCGCCCTAGGCATATGCCAGAAGCACCACCGGATCGAGTGTTGCCAAACCTCTTACGACCCGTCCCGGGCTGTGCGACAGTCGTACGCGGGGCCTCCTATCCCACCAGGCCGCGCCTCGCCCGTATCGGAGTACGCCATGCCGTCCCACCCCTTCGCGGACCATCCCGCCCAGCCGCCGGAGCCCGGCGCCGTGGACGCGCTGATCACGCAGACCCGCCGCCTGCGCGGCGAGGTGGACGCCGTGCGCCGGGACACCGCCGAGCACGAGGACGACCCTCAGCGGCGCTGGCAGCGCGCCCTCTGCGACCTCGCGGTGCACCAACTGGACTCCCTCGGAACCCACTTGGGACAGCTGCGAATCGGCACACCGGAGGCGGGCAGAGGCACCTCCGGCGCCACCCACGGCGCACCCGCCGCCGCCCGTACCGGCCCGCGGCCCGCCCGCGTCGGCAGCGCCGAGTGGAACCTCCTGACGGACGAGGCCAGTTGGTCCGACGAACTCTTCGACCTCTTCGGGCGCCCGCGCGAGAAGGGCCCCATGACGCTCGACGAGCTCCCGTCGATGGTCCACTCCGACGATCACCCCCTGCTCCAGGCGATGGTGACGGACTGCCTGATCGACGGGAAGCCGATCGACGGCGAGTTCCGGATCACCCGCGCGGACGGCCGGGCCCGCACGGTCCACATGACCGGCGAGCCCGTCCTCGACTCCGACGGCTGCACCGCCTCCATGTGGGCCGTCCTCCGGGACGTGAGCGAACTGCGCCGCGGCGAGCGGGCGGTCCGCGACACCCGGGACACACTGGAGCGCAGCCGGCAGCTCCGGCAGACCGAGCGCCGGGTCGCCGTCGAACTCCAGGAAGCGGTGCTGCCGCCCTGGCGGGGCTCGCTCCGCTTCGCCCACGACGGCCCCGCGCCGCTCGACGTGGCGGCCCGCTACCTGCCGGCCGTCAGCCCCGGCCTCATCGGCGGCGACTGGTACGACGCCCTCGCCCTGCCCGAGGGCGACGCCCTCCTCACCGTCGGCGACCTGACCGGCCACGGCGTCGCCGCGACCTCCTCCATGGCCATGCTCCTCGGCGCCCTGCGCGGCATGGCCGTGGCCGGAATCCGGCCCGGCGCCCTGATGGGCCACCTGAACCGGCTCCTGGAGACCTCCGTCCAGCCCGCCCTCGGCAGCGCGATGTGCTGCCGCTACGACCCGGTCGCCCAGACCCTGACCTGGGCACAGGCCGGACACCCCGCTCCCCTCCTCTTCCGTGACGGTACGGGGGCGGCCCTGCGGCGACCCGAGGGCGTGCTCCTCGGGGCGACGAGCGGCGGAGCGTACGGCGAGACCGAGACCCGGCTCCTCCCCGGCGACGTGCTCGTCCTGCACACCGACGGGCTGACGCGCGGCAGCGGCGCACTGGACGACACGGGAACCCGACGCCTGCTCGCCCTGGGACCCCGCCTCGCCGAGGCGAGGGACGCGCAGGAAGGCGTGCGCGCCGTGGTCGAGGAGTTCGGCGCGGAACCGCGCGAGGACGACGCCTGCGTGATGGTGGTCCGCGTCGGGCACTGACGCCCCCGCGACACGAGGACGCCCAGGGATACGTACGACTACCGGCCCAACGAGTACCGAGCCCTACGCCCGGGCGTGACTGTTCGAGGACCGCCGTGCGGCGGCCTCTCAGGCCTGTCCCGTCCTCGGGCGCGTGATGGGCGACTTGGTGAGGGCCTGCGCGATCAGACCGCGCAGCTCCCCCATCCTCACGTCCCCGGCGTACTGCCCGGTCAGGCCGTACATCACCTCCAGGCGGTGCCACGTCCGGTGCGACGAGGTCTCGCCCATCGCTTCGAGCGCCTTCCGCGCGTACCGCTCCGCCTGCTCCAGGTCCCCGCCGATGAAGCAGGCGGAGGCCATCGAGATGTAGTCGAAGAGCTTCGAGCGGTTGTGGCCGTCCTTGCGCAGGTCGAGGGCGATCCGCGCGTGCCGCTGCGCGGGGAGCGCGGCGGCGGCGTCATGGTCGGCGAGGGTGCGGTAGGCGAGCGCCTGCATGCCGTGCAGGTCTGCCTCGTCGAAGTGCTGCATCCAGCCGGGCGTCTCCTGGTCCTTGCGGTCGGAGACGAAGAGCTCCTCCGCCCGGCCCAGGGTCCGCCGCATCGCCTGGCCGCGCCCCATCGAGGCCTGCGCCCAGGCCTCGATGGTGGCGAGCATGGCCTGCGTGCGGGGCAGCATCCCGTCGCCCGCGCCGGACGTGGCGAGCCGCATCAGGTCGAGGGCCTCGTCGGGCTTGCCCAGGTGCACCATCTGGCGCGCGGCCCGGGAGAGGGCCTCGCCGGCGCGCGGGCGGTCGCCCTGCTCGCGGGCCGCGTGGGCGGCGATGACGAAGTACTTCTGCGCCGTGGGTTCGAGGCCGACGTCGTGGGACATCCAGCCCGCCAGGACCGCCAGGTTGGCGGCGACACCCCACAGCCGCTGCTGGAGGTGTTCGGCGTGTCGGTAGGCGAGCATGCCGCCCACCTCGTTGAGCTGTCCCACGACCGCCTTGCGCTGGAGACCGCCGCCTCGTTGGGCGTCCCAGGCGCGGAACACCTCCACCGAGTACTCCAGCGCCTCGATCTCCTCCGACCCGATGGGGGCGGCCTCGTAGCGGTCGAACCCGGCGGGGTCGGCGTGGAGGGGATCGGTGGCGCGCTGAGTGGTGGTCATGCGCGTGGGGTCGGTCTGCAGCCAGTCGGACATACTGCTGCTGAGTGCGGAGCCGGCGGCGAGCACGGCACCCGCGCCCACCAGGCCGCGTCGGTTGAGCATGAGGTCCATTCCCGTGAATTCGGTGAGGACCGCAGCCGTACGGTCGGGAGGCCACGGCAGACCGTCAGGGTTGTCTTCCTTCCTGACGTCCTGCCGCTTTCCGGCGCGCCCGTGTCGTACGAACCCGAGGTCCTCGATGGTCACGACACGGCCGAGTCGCTCGGTGAACAGCGCTGCCAACACCCGGGGGACGGGATCGCGCGGGGTCTCGCCCCGGTCGATCCACCGCCGCACCCGCGAGGTGTCCGTCGCCAGCTGGGGGTGGCCCATGGCCGCCGCCTGCCGGTTGACGAGTCTCGCGAGTTCGCCCTTGGACCAGCCGGCCAGGCCGAACAGGTCTGCCAGGCGGGTGTTGGTGTGTCCGGTCACGTCTAAGCCCCCAGGTTCTCGGCTGAGTTGACAGTAACCCCCTGTCATAGGGCTGGCGACTATTCGCCAGGGTTCGCCAGGGTGCGCCCGATGTTCCGCCACCCGCGCGCGGGTGTCAGGTAGGTATGCGCCACCCCGTCCCGCCGAACCGGCCCTCATTCCCCAGGGTGCGGACCGGGGGCGGGCGGGGCGACGCACGCGACATGTCGGACCACGAAGGGATCTGTCTCCTCCATGTACACAGCATCGTCCTCCGTGTCCGCCCCGCCCCGGCCGCAGAGCGGCTTCGTCCCGGCGGGTGCCGGGCCGTACCTCGCCCCCTCGCCGGGAGCCGTACGACCCCGGCGCTGGACGGGCGGCACCGGCACCCAGCCGGTCAGCGGAAGAATCGACCTGTCGGGTCCGCAGGGGGCGCAGCTGAAGCGGGCCATCGCCTCGGTCCACCGGATCTGCCCGGAGTTCCAGCCGGTCCAGGTGCTGCGGCGCAGTGGCCGCTCCGTCCTCATCGTCGGGACGACCGGACGGACGACGGCGGTGGCGAAGTGTTTACTGGACCACTCTCCCGCCTGGGTCGAGCGGTTCCGGCACGAAATAGCTTCCTACCGCTCCTTCGTCCGTCACCGTCCGCCGGTGCGGGCGCCGCGGCTCATCGCCGCGGACCCGGAGAACTGCACGCTGGTGATCGAGCGCATGCCCGGGCGGGCGGCGGCGCTCTCGCGCCACCCCGTCGAGGCCCCGCCGCGGGCCGACGTGCGGGCGGCGCTCGGGGCGGTGGCCCGGCTCAACGCCTGGCGCCCGCCGGCCGGGACGTTCGACGCGCCGCTCGACTACGGGCAGCGGATCGCGCGGTACCACGAGCTCGGTCTCTTCACCGACCGGGACAGGGACGACCTCCAGAAGCTCATGCACGGCCTGGCGCACGCGGGCGGGCGTCAGGGCATGGGGCAGTTCTGTCACGGTGACGCCCTGCTCTCCAACATCCTGCTCTCCCCCACGGGTCCGGTCCTCGTCGACTGGGAGCACGCCGGGTGGTACCTGCCCGGCTACGACCTGGCGACGCTGTGGGCGGTCCTCGGGGACGCGCCGATGGCACGCCGTCAGATCGCCCAGCTCGCCCAGCAGGCGGGCCCGGCCTCCCGGGACGCCTTCCTGGTGAACCTGATGATCGTGCTGACGCGGGAGATCCGTACGTACGAGACGGCCGTGCAGCGCACGATCAAGGAGGCCCCTCCGGCCGGTACGGTCCCGGTTCCCACCGGGACGCTCGCGCCCGGCGAGGAGCAGCGGCTGCTGCTCCGGCGGCTGCACGACGACTGCGCGATGGCCCGGCGGGCCGTGCGCGCGGCGGTCGGGACGCGCTGAGGGGCGTACCGGACGGGAAGACGGGGGTGGCGCGCCGCGCGCCCGGTGCCGACACACCGGGACGCGGCGCTCCGTCGTGTCGGGGCCCAGGGCGTGTTGCGAAAGCAGCGCCGGCGCCGGGCGCGCGGCCATTGGTCCACTCCATTGACGCGTCCCAGGCCCGGGGACCGTCATCGCGAAACTCGTCACGAGACCCGTTCAGACCCTTCTGACGTGCGAACTTCCGGACGGCCAGGCGTGATTGACGGATGCTCCGGGAGCCGATACCCCTGTACGGGTTCGGTCCCGCACGCCCCCGTGTCACCCCCCGCCCCTGGAGGCTGCCTTGCTCCGTTCCGCGTCCCTCAGACGTACGCCGCCGAGCCGTGTCCCGAGGGCGGTCGGCGCGGCGGCCTGCGCCGCCCTGCTGCTGCCGCTCCTGTCCTGGACGCCGTCGGCCGTCGCCGACGAGCCGGACGCCGCCACGCTCCAGGGGCAGTTCGCGCGCGCCGCCGAACGCCACGGTGTGCCCGAGAGCGTGCTGCTCGCCGTCTCCTACCTCCAGTCCCGCTGGGACGCGCACGGCGGCGCGCCGAGCGTGACCGGCGGGTACGGGCCGATGCACCTCACGGATGCCGTGACGGCGCTCGCGGGGGCGGCCCCGCACCACTCGGAGGGCGAGGAGGACGCGCGCGGCGACGACGCCCGTACCGGCAGGGCGGCCCCGGAGACCGCCGTGCCCGCGCCGGAGGCGCTGCCCGCCCGGCTGCGGACCCTGGAGCGGGCGTCCGCGCTGTCCGGGATCCCGGCGGAGGAGCTGCGGACCGGCACCGCCGCCAACATCGAGGGCGGGGCGGCGCTGCTCGCCGCCGCGCAGCGGGAGGCCGGTCTCCCGGCCAGCGCCGACCCGGCCGACTGGTACGGGGCCGTGGCCCGCTACTCGGGCGCCGAGGACACGGCGACGGCCACGACGTACGCGAACGACGTCTTCGACGTGATCAGGACCGGCGAGTCCCGGACGACCGACAGCGGCCAGCGGGTGGCGCTCCCTGCCTCCCCCGCCGTGGCGCCCGCCACCGGGCAGCTGGACGCGCTCGGTCTGCGTCCGCCCGCCGGCGGTCCCGTGGAGTGCCCGCGGTCGGTGGCGTGCGAGTGGATCCCGGCTCCGTACGAGGAGTTCGGCGACGGCGACTACGGCAACCACGACAAGGCGAACCGGCCGGAGTCGCAGTCGATCGACTACATCGTCATCCACGACACGGAGGCGACCTGGGACGTCACCCTGAAGCTGGTGCAGGACCCGACGTACGTGTCCTGGCAGTACTCGCTCCGCTCCTCGGACGGCCACATCGCGCAGCACCTGCCGCTGAAGGACGTCGGCTGGCACGCGGGCAACTGGTACGTGAACGCGAAGTCGGTGGGTCTGGAGCACGAGGGTTTCCTGACCTCGCCGGACGCCTGGTACACGGAGGCGATGTACCGGACGTCGGCGCGGCTCGTCCGCTACCTGGCGGCGCGGTACGACATCCCGCTCGACCGGCAGCACGTCCTGGGTCACGACAACGTGCCGGGGACGGTGACCTCGTCGATCCGGGGCATGCACACGGACCCGGGCCCGTACTGGGACTGGGCGCACTACTTCCGGCTGCTCGGCCGTCCGATCACGCCGAGCGCGGGTCCGCGGGCCGGTGTGGTGACGATCCGGCCGGACTTCGCCTCCCACCAGCCGGTGTACACGGGCTGCGTGAAGGCCGGCGAGGCCTGTGCGCCGCACGGGAGCGGGGCGGTGCGCCTGCACACCGCGCCGAGCGCCGACGCGCCCCTGGTGAAGGACGTCGGGCTGCGGCCGGGCGGGCAGGACTCGACGACCGGTGTCAACGACACGGGGGCGCGGGCCTCGACGGGGCAGAGCTTCGCGGTGGCGGAGCGCAGCGGCGACTGGACGGCGATCTGGTACCTCGGCCAGAAGGCGTGGTTCCACAACCCGGCGGACGGGCCGACGGCGGTGAACGCGCGCGGTCGGGTCCTGACGCCCCGGAAGGGGCTCGCGGAGGTGCCGGTGTACGGGCGGGCCTATCCGGAGGCCTCGGCCTACCCGGCGGGCGTGCCGGTGCAGGCGGTGTCCCCGTACCCGTACACGGTGAAGGCGGGCCAGCGGTACGTGGTGGGCGGCCGCACCCCGGGCGAGTACTACTTCGCCCCGGTGTTCGACAGCAGTGGCCATCGGGTCGTCCGGGGGCAGGAGGAGTACTACCAGATCCAGTTCGGCCATCGCGTGGCCTTCGTGAAGGCCGCTGACGTGGAGGTTTCCTTCTCCTGACGGAGGGGTGGCCGGAAGTCCCGGGGTGGTGCCGGAGGAACGGTCCGGCACCACCCCGTTGGCGTTCATACGACTATTCCGGAGATCGCGTGGGCGATCCGGGTGACGGGTAAGGCTGGGCCGGTCATCGCAGCAGACCACCGCGGCGGGCCAGCGCCCCAGCACGTCGGAAGGCCATCCAGGACATGCCTCAGCCCTTCGTTATGCCGGACTTCTACGTCCCGTATCCGGCACGGCTCAATCCCCACGTGGAGGCGGCACGCACGCACACGCGCGCGTGGGCCCGCGCGATGGGGATGCTGGAGGGCTCCGGCGTCTGGGAGGAGCACGACCTCGACTCCCACGACTACGCGCTCCTCTGCGCCTACACCCACCCCGACTGCGACGAGGAGGCCCTGAACCTCGTCACCGACTGGTACACGTGGGTCTTCTTCTTCGACGACCACTTCCTGGAGGTCTTCAAGCGCACCCAGGACCGCGCGGGCAGCAAGGCCTACCTCGACCGGCTGCCGCTGTTCATGCCGGCGGACCCCGCGGCCGGCATGCCGGAGCCGGTCAACCCCGTCGAGGCCGGACTCGCCGACCTCTGGCGCCGGACCGTCCCCTCGATGTCCGACGCCTGGCGCGCCCGGTTCTCCGAGGCGACCGAGCACCTCCTCTACGAGTCCCTCTGGGAGCTCGACAACATCAACGACGGCCGGGTCGCCAACCCCCTCGAATACATCGAGATGCGCCGCAAGGTGGGCGGCGCCCCCTGGTCCGCCGGACTCGTCGAGTACGCGGCGGGCGCCGAGGTCCCCGAACGGGTCGCGCACTCCCGGCCGCTCCGCGTCCTCAGGGACGCCTTCTCGGACGCCGTCCACCTGCGCAACGACCTCTTCTCGTACCAGCGCGAGGTGGAGGACGAGGGCGAGAACAGCAACGGCGTCCTCGTCCTGGAGAGGTTCCTCGGCTGCACCACGCAGGAGGCCGCGGAGGCCGTCAACGACCTGCTGACCTCACGGCTCCAGCAGTTCGAGAACACCGCCCTCACCGAGGTGCCGATGCTCGCCGTCGAGCACGGTCTGGACCCGGCCGAGATCGCGGCCGTCGCGGCGTACGCGAAGGGGCTCCAGGACTGGCAGTCGGGCGGCCACGAGTGGCACATGCGCTCCAGCCGGTACATGAACGAGGGCATGGCCGTCTCGGATGCACGGCTCGACGGCGTCATCGGCACCTCGGCGCTCGACATCAGGAACCTCTTCGGCCGACCGGCCGCCGCCCGGCAGCGCAGTCTCACCCACGTGCCGCACCAGCACGTCGGGCCCTCGCTGCTGCCCGAGTTCGAGCTGCCGTACCCGCTGACGCTCAGCCCGCACCACGCGGAGGCCCGCCGGATCTCGCTCGACTGGGCCGAGTCGTTCGGGCTGCTCGACGACCTCTGGGACCGGCCGCTCGCCGAGGGCTTCGACCTGGCGCTCTGCTCGGCCGGGCTCGACCCGGACGCCACCCTGGAGGAGCTCGTCCTCAGCGCCGAGTGGCTGACCTGGGGGACGTACGGGGACGACTACTACCCGGCGGTCTTCGGACGCGCCCGGAACCTGCCCGGCGCGAAGCAGCAGACCGACCGCTTCAAGGCGTGCATGCCGCTCGACGACCCGGCCTCCGGTGCCGCGCTCGCCGTGAACCCCATGGAGCGCTCGCTCGCCGACCTGTGGGCGCGGACCACGGCCCCGATGGCGCCGGAGGCCCGCGCCCAGCTGCGGGTGGCGCTCGACGCGATGCTCGACAGCTGGATGTGGGAGCTCCACAACCAGGCGCAGCACCGCGTACCGGACCCGGTGGACTACATCGAGATGCGGCGCAGCACCTTCGGCTCGGAGCTGACCACGCTGATGAGCCGGCTGCGGCAGACCTCGGCGCTGCCGCCGGAGATCTACCGGACGGGGACCGTGCGCGCCCTGGAGAACGCGGTCATGGACTACGGGGCGCTGATCAACGACCTCTTCTCGTACCAGAAGGAGGTCGAGGTCGAGGGCGAGGTGCACAACGGGGTGCTCGTGCTCCAGAAGTTCTTCGACTGCGACTACCCGACGGCGATGGCCATGGTCCACGACCTGATGAAGGGCCGGCTGCGCCAGTACGAGCACCTGAAGGAGCGTGAGCTCCCGCTCCTGTACGAGGAGTTCGGGCTCGACGTGACCGGAAGGGCCGCGTTCGCGGCCTACCTGCGGGAGCTGGAGGACTGGCTCGCGGGCATCCTGCACTGGCACCGGAACGTACGGCGGTACGGCGCCGAGGACGTCCGCGCGGGCAGCGGCACGCCGCTCGTCGGACGGGGTCCGGCGGGGCTCGGCGCTCCGACGGGGCTCGGCACGTCGGCGGCTCGGCTCACGGAGCTGCTCGGGTCGGCGGCCGGCTGACCCGAGCACGACGGAGGCCCCGGGAGCGGTGCTCCCGGGGCCTCTCGGCGTCTCAGTCGCGTCGGCCGCCGCGCAGTTCGTCGAGTTCGCGGCGTTCGCGCTTGGTGGGGCGGCCGGCGCCCCGGTCGCGTACGGCCGCGACGGCGACGTGCTCGCGGGGCGGCGGGGGCGGGCTGTTGTCCACGTACGCCTCGACGGCGACCGGCGGGCCGACGCGCTTGGTGTGGAGCACCTTGACCTCGACGATCCGCTCGCGACCGCCGTGGTGGACCCGGACCTCGTCACCGGGCTTCACGGGCTGGGCGGGCTTGGCCCGTTCGCCGTTGACCCTGACGTGACCGGCCCGGCAGGCCGCGGCGGCCTCCGAGCGGGTCTTGGTGAGCCGGACCGACCAGATCCAGCTGTCGACGCGCGCGGCCATCGGACCCCCGCCCCCCGTCAGCCCTGCTGGAACAGCTCGGCGGGCAGCGGCTTGAGCAGCGCGTACAGGTCGTCGGTGATCGGCCGGTCCCAACTGGCGATCGTCACGAGGACGTTGTCGCTGCGGTCGAACTGGACGCAGGAGATGCGGCTCTCGGAGAGCTTGAGGCGGCGGACGATGAGGAGGTTGTCCCCCTGCATGACCGGGACGTCCTCGGTGTCGAGGACCTCGACCGGCTCGTCGTTCTCCAGGGCGGCGAGGAGCTGGGCCACCTCGAAGGGGATCTGCCCGTCGGCGAGCTCGCGCGCCGGGGAGCCCTCGGGGAGGTTGCCGATGATCATCGCGGGGCCGCGGCCGCCGAACAGGTCGTAGCGGAGGAACACGCCCTGGCAGGAGCCGTCGGGCGCGGGCAGCAGACCGGCGCCGAGATTGCCGGGCCAGTCCCCCGGATCCATGGCCAGGACATCGAAGTCCGGGCCCGCGGGTGTGGCGGCGCTACGGCGGCGGAGGAAGGACATACGGCCCATGGTACGTGGCCGGGCGCGGGATGCGGCGCGCCGGGCGCCCTCCTCGCGTCAGGCCTGTCCGCCGGGGGCGCCGGGACCCTCGCCGACCGGTGCGCCGGTGTGCCGCAGGGCCTCGGCGAGGCCCGCGCGGTCGGTGCCCAGTTTGCGGTAGACCGCTGAGAGGAGACGGCTCACGGCGGCCGGGGCGAGGCCCAGCTCGTGCGCCACGTCCCGGTCGCGGACGGTGAGCTCGGCGGCCCGCCGCTCACGGGCGGTGAGCGTGTCCGTACCGGCGGGATGGAGGGGGCGGGGGCGGAGTCCGGCGGCGGCGAGCTCGGCGCGGGCCTCCTCGACCAGGCCGTCGGCTCCGCAGTCCTGGGCGGCCTCCAGACCTCGGTGAAGCTGCTCGGCGGCCTCCCCGGCGCGGTCGGTGCGGCGGAGGGCGGAGCCGAGGGCGACGAGGGCGCGGGCGAGCTCGTACGCGGCGGGTGACCGGTCGAGCCAGTCGACGGACTCCTCCAGGAGCTTCACGCGCTCGGCGGGCTCGGCGACCTCGGCGAGGACGCGGAGCGCCGCGCCGATCGTGGAGGGCGCGCCGTACTGGCGGGCGCGGGCGACGGCGTCCTCGGCGGTCCGGCGGGCGCGCTCGGGGGCGGTGGCCGCCTCGGCGACGGCCAGGTGGAGCTGCCAGGGGCACCAGGCGGGGTTGCGCATGCCGCGCGGGTCGAGGCGGCGGCCGACGGCCGCGAACTCGGCGGCGGCCTCGTCGTTCCGTCCCCGGGCGAGGAGCAGTTCGGCGTGGACGGTCTGCGAGTCGGGGAAGGTGACGGCGGCCGGGAAGGGCTCGCCGAAGTCGTGGGCGCGGGCGATGCGGTGGGCCTCCTCGACCCGGCCCCGGGCGAGCAGCACCTCGATGGTGACGCCGACCGCGTACCACTCGGCGGGGGTGCGGGGGCCGACCCGCTCGGCGAGGCGCAGTCCGGCGCGGACGAAGTCCTCGGCCTCGACGAGCCGGCCGCGGCGGTAGCGGATGTAGCCGAGGAGGGTGTACGCGAAGGAGAGGTGGGCGCCGCGCCAGCCCTGGCGCTCGAACTCGGCGGTTCCGGCGGCGAAGAGCTCCTCGGCGCGGCCGGGGCGGTCGGCGTAGAGGAAGGTGAGGGCGGTGAGGACCGGAACCTCGAAGCCCCGGCTCTCGTCGGCCCAGCTCAGGCCGCCGTCCAGGGCGCGTTCGGCGTGCCGTACGGCGACGGCGGAGGGTTCGGCCCTGAGGGTGGCGTCCCAGGCGCGCAGGCCGATGACGTACCGCTCGGTCAGGTCGCGGCCGGTGAGCCGGTCGGCGAGGGCGGCGAGGCGCCGCGAGCGGGCGGGCGAGTCTGGTTCGTCGGCGCGGAACGCGTCCCACATGAACTTCTCCGCGCGCATGCGGAGGCGGCCGCGGGCGTCCTCGGTCCGTTCGGCCTCCCGGCCCAGGAGCTCGGACGCCTCGACGAGCCGGTCGCTGTGGGCGAGGACCTGGGAGAGCCGGTAGACGATGCCGTGGCGCAGGGCCGGGTCGGCGACCGGCTCCTCCAGGGCGGCGCGGAGGTGGTTCACGGTGGTGGCGGGCTCGGTGAGGAGCGAGGCGCAGCCGAGCTCGAAGAGGACCCCGGCCCGCTCCTCCTCGACGGGCGGCTCGCGCAGCGCGCGGGCGAGGTAGCGGCGGGCCGCGTCGGGGGCTCCGGCGCGGAGGTTCTCGCGGGCGGCGGCGCGCAGCTGCCCGACGGCCCAGGCGTCGCCCTCGGGGTGGGTCTCCAGGAGGTGGCGCGCGGCGGCGGTGGGCCCGAGCCCGGCGTCGACGGCGCACCAGGCGGCCTGGCCGTGGAGGGCGACCCGCATCCCGGCGGGGATCGAGCGGTAGAGGGTGGTGGCGATCAGGGGGTGGACGAATTCGAGGGCGTCGGGCGGGGATTCGGCGCCGGGGCCGTGGTACGGCGCCTCGGCGAGGACGCGGGCCTCGCGCAGGCGGGCGGTGCAGTCGGCGACGGCGTCCTCGCCGAGCCCCGCGAGGGCGCCGGCGATCTGGGGGGAGATCGCGGTCCCGAGGACGGCGCAGGCCCAGGCGAGGCGGACGGTGGCCGGGCCGAGGCGTTCGAGGCGGCTGACGAGACCGCTGCCCTTCAGGGCGGCGGCGAGGTCGCGGAGTTCACCGGCCCGGTCCTCGACGGGATCGAGGCCCTGCTCGCGGACCTTGGCGACGAGTTCGACGGCCTCGAAGGGGTTCCCCGAGGTCACGGCCCAGACCTCGCGGCAGAACGCGTCGTCGGCGTGGGAGCCGACGCGGTCGTGGACGAGGCGGGCGATGGCCTCCGGGGTGAGCGGGGCGAGACCGAAGGCCTGCTGACCGGCGCGCCGCCCGGTGAACTCGGCCCCGGACTCCGGGAGTTCGTCGGGGCGATAGGCGACGACGAGGAGCATGGGGAGCTCCTCGGCGCGGGGCGCGAAGGCGGCGAGCCAGCCGAGGGACTCGGGGTCGGCCCAGTGGGCGTCGTCGAGGACGACGACGAGCGGCGCGCCGCGGACCGCGAGGTGGGTCAGGACCCAGTCGAGTCCGTCACGCAGCCCCTGCGGGTCGGGCGGGGCGCCCGCGCCCGCGGCGCGCAGTCCGAGGGCGGGGCCGACGATGTCGTACCAGGAACCGAGCCGCTCGCGGAGCTCGGCGTCGGAGGCGTGGGCCAGGCGGGGCTGGAGGAGCTGCCGGGCGACATGGAAGGCGACCCGGCGCTCCTGCTCGCCGCCGCGCGCGGAGAGCACGGCGCAGCCCCGGGCGGCGGCGCGGCGGCGGATCTCGGCGAGCAGGGTGGTCTTGCCGAGCCCGGCGGGCGCGGCGAAGGCCAGGACGCCGCCGCGGCGCGGGGCGGGCGGATGGGGGCGGGCCTCGGTGAGACCGGGGCCGCTGTCCCCGTCGCGCACGGCGACGAGACGGGCGCCGCCGGACGCGCGGGGAGCGGGTACGGGGTGATGCCGCTGGTCCGGCGCGTCGGAGGGGGCCTCGTCGGGGCCCAGGAGGAGGGCGAGCGCCTCCTCGGCCGCCGCCAGCGCGGTCTCGCGCTCGAAGAGGCCGAGGCCGCGCTGCCCGGGTCTGCGGTCCGTACGTGCCACGCTCCACCCCCACGCCGGGGGCGCGCGCCCGGCGCACAGGCTGGCAACTCCGGGCGGGAGGCCCCGCGAAGGCCTCAGCGTACGCCCGGAGGCCCGCGTGTGACCCTCAATCGGCGAAGCGGCCCCGCGTCCTCCGACGGAGACCTCCGTCGGAGGGAACCCCTTCCGGGGTCGCCACGTCACAGGTGGGTCGGACACAGCGATCGGCAGGAGACGACGGACATGACCTCGACCATCCGCGCCACCGGGAGAACGACGGCACGGCGCCGCGCCGCGGCGGGCGTTCTCGCGGCCGGACTCGCACTGGCTCTGTGGGCGTGCGGCGGCGTCGACGACGTCCGGCCGGTGGCCGACAACGCCGTCGGCGGCCCCAAGCCCTCGCCGCGCTGCGCGCCGCCGAAGACCGACAGGACGGTCGACTCGATTCCGAGCCTCATCCGCCCCTACGGCCTCCCCACCCTCGTCGAGTTCGCCCGCGACGACCACGTCGCCAACGTGATCAGCGGGACGGTCACCGCGAGCCGGGTGGAGGTCGTCGAGCCGGGCGCCCAGGTCCTGACGTACCTGACGGTCGCCGTGGAACGGCAGCGGGAGGCCGGAAGACCGACCACCGTCACCGTGCGCGAGGAAGGCGGGATCGTCGCACGTCCGGACGAGACGGTCGACTACCGCTTCTACGGGACCGAGCACGCCTGCGTGGGCCAGCGGGTCCTCGTCGTGGTGGCCGACGACTCCGGCCGGCAGAAGAAGCAGGGCGCGTACACCGCCCTCGCCCGCCTCGTACGCGAGGGGAACTCCACGACGTACACCTGGCCCGGCGACGCCCCGAATCCGAAGTGGGAGAAGACGGTCGACATCGAGTCCCTGATGTAAGGGGCGGCCGGACCCCGTGTCGTACGGGCTCCGGCCTTCCACCGTCCGACGAAGGTCAGGACGCGGGCGGGGTGTCCCCCACGAGCCACATCGCGAAGAACTGCGCCCCGCCGCCGTACGCGTGCCCGAGCGCCCGGCGCGCCCCGTCGACCTGGTGCTCGCCCGCCTGGCCCCTCACCTGGAGAGCCGCCTCCGCGAAGCGGATCATGCCGGAGGCGCCGATGGGGTTGGTGGAGAGCACGCCGCCGGACGGGTTCACGGGCAGGTCGCCGTCGAGTTCGGTGACGCCCGCCTCGGTGAGCTTCCAGCCCTCGCCCTCCTCGGCGAAGCCGAGGTTCTCCAGCCACATGGGCTCGTACCAGGAGAACGGCACGTACATCTCGACCGCGTCGATCTCCCGCCGGGGGTCGGTGATCCCGGCCTGCCGGTAGACGTCGGCGGCGCAGTCCTGACCGGCCTGCGGGGAGACGAAGTCCTTGCCCGCGAAGAGGGTGGGCTCACTGCGCATCGCGCCGCCGTGCACCCAGGCCGGCGGGCGGGGCGCGCGGGCCGCGCCCTCCCGGTCGGTGAGGATCATGGCGCAGGCGCCGTCCGAGGACGGGCAGGTCTCCGAGTACCGGATCGGGTCCCAGAGCATGGGAGATGCCTGGACCTTCTCCAGGGTCAGGTCGTGCTCGTGGAGGTGGGCGTACGGGTTCTTGAGCGCGTTGCGCCGGTCCTTGTACGCGACGAGGGAGCCGATCGAGTCGGGGGCGCCGGTACGGCGCATGTACGCGCGCACGTGCGGGGCGAAGAAGCCGCCCGCGCCCGCGAGCAGCGGCTGCTGGAAGGGGACCGGCAGCGAGAGGCCCCACATGGCGTTGGACTCGGACTGCTTCTCGAAGGCGAGGGTGAGGACGGTCCGGTGCACGCGCGAGGAGACCAGGTTGGAGGCGACGAGCGCGGTGGAGCCGCCGACCGAACCGGCGGTGTGGACGCGGAGCATGGGCTTGCCGACCGCGCCGAGGGCGTCGGCGAGGTAGAGCTCCGGCATCATCACGCCCTCGAAGAAGTCGGGGGCCTTGCCGATGACGACGGCGTCGATGTCCGCCCAGGTGAGCTCGGCGTCCTCCAGGGCGCGGACGGCGGCCTCGCGGACGAGACCGGCGAGGGACACGTCCCGGCGGGCGGCGACGTGCTTGGTCTGGCCGATGCCGACGACGGCCACCGGCTCCTTGGCCACGGACTGCTTACCGGACATGGGGCTCTCCTTCCAGGACGGCGACCAGGTTCTGCTGGAGGCAGGGCCCTGAGGTGGCGTGGGCGAGGGCGCGGTCGGACTCCCCGCGGTGGATGCGGGCGGCGGCCTCGCCGAGGCGGATGAGACCGGCGGCCATGACGGGGTTGGCGGCGAGGGCGCCGCCGGAGGGGTTGACCCTCACGGTCTCGTCGAGTCCGAGGGCCTTGGCGAGGACCACCTCCTGGGAGGTGAAGGGCGCGTGCAGCTCGGCGGTGTCGACGGGTCGCTCGAAGGCTCCGGCGCGCTCGGCGGCGAGGCGGGTCGAGGGCGAGTCGGTGAGGTCGCGGACGCCGAGGGAATGGGCCTCGATGCGGTGGTCCATGCCCCGGATCCAGGCCGGCCGCGCGCACAGCTCGCGCGCCTTGTCACCGGCGGCGAGGATCACGGCGGCGGCGCCGTCGCCGATGGGCGGGCAGTCGCCGGTACGGAGAGGCTGGACGACGTACTCGCCCTGCGGGCGGGCGCCCGGCAGCTGGGCGTGCGGATTCGCGGCGGCGTCCGCCCGGCTGCGCGCCGCGATGGCGGCGAGGGCGGGCTCGTCAGTGTGACCGGCGTCGACGAGGGCCTGCGCCTGGAGCGCGGCGAGGGCGACCGAGTCGGGCCACAGCGGGGCGACGTAGTACGGGTCGAGCTGCCGGGTCAGGACGTCGCGGACGGAGCCGGGCGAGGACTTCCCGTACGAGTAGACGAGCGCGGTGTCGGCCTCGCCGGTGAGGATCTTCACCCAGGCCTCGTACAGCGCCCAGGCGCCGTCCATCTCGACGTGCGACTCGGAGATCGGCGGCCAGGCGCCGACGCCGTCGAGGGCCATCGTGAAGGAGAAGGCGCGGCCGGCGAGGTAGTCGGAGGAGCCGGAGCAGGTGAAGCCGATGTCGGAGGTCTTCAGGCCGGTCTGCCGCAGCACGTCGTGGAGGACGGGCATGACCATCTCGACCTCGGAGAGGTCGTCGGTGCGGCGGAGGTGGTCGCTCTGGGCGAAGGCGACGATCGCCACGTCGCGGTTCATAGCAGCTCCTTGTACGTGTCGTAGTCGGCGTCGGGTTCGCCGCAGGGCCGGTAGTGGTCGGGGTAGCGCCCGCCCTCGCTCCACACGGGCTCGACGCGCAGGCCCATGCGGACCTGGTCGTACGGGATGCCGCCGATCCGGCCGTGGAGGGCGAGGCCCGCGCCGTCGAGGGCGATGTGGGCGTAGACGTACGGGACCTCGATGTCGAGGTTCTTCGCCTTGATGTTGACGATGCAGAAGGTGGTGACCGTGCCGCGCGGGCCGACCTCCACCTGGTCGGTGGTGGCGACCCCGCAGGTCGGGCAGGCGCCGCGGGGCGGGACGTACACCTTCGCGCAGGAGGGGCAGCGCTCGCCGACGGTGCGCCGCTCGGAGAGGGCGTGGAGGTAGCGGGTCTGGGCGCGGCCCGGGCTGTACGTGTAGTCGAGGCGGGCCTCGGCGATGATGCCCGTGACGGGATCGTCGCCGAACAGTCCGTCGTGCGGAGCGGGTTCGGTTTCGGCCGCCTCCGCACCGTCGTACGGCTCGAAGCAGGCGATGTCCGTGATCGCGCCGGTCCGCTCGGCGGCCCAGCGGACCCGGACCCGCTGCCCCGTGCGGACGGCGTCCGGGCCGGAGGCGTCGAGGGCGTGCAGGAGGGCGGTGTCGGCGCCGTCGAGCCGGACGAGGACCCAGGCGAACGGGGTCGCGAGGGGCTGCCCGGGGCGGGGCTCGGGGTTCCAGGCCCAGGTGGTGACGGTACCCGTCGCCCCGACCTCGACGAGCTGCCGGAGCTCGGCGGCGGTCACGGGGTCGTACTCGACGGGCGGGACGAGCACCTCCCCCGCCTCGGTACGGACACCGAGGAGGGTCCGCTCACGGAGCCCGCTCAGGAAGGCGGACTGGACGGGGCCGAGGGAACGGGTGAAGGGGAACTCGACGACGAGGGGGGCGCGGAAGGTTTCCGGGGGTGGGGTGAGGGTCATGGGCGGGCTCCTTGGTGGGTGGGCGGGGGGCGTTGGCGGGGGGGGGGTTCGGATGGCGTGGCGGTGGCCGGTCGGCGCGGGCGTGGACCGTGGTGGGTGGGGCCGCTGCGCGGAGCCTTCTCCCCACCCCGCCCCTTCCCGAACTGGGGCTCCGCCCCAGACCCCGCGCCTCAAACGCCGGCGGGGCTGACTTTTGCGCCCTGCGGGCGAAAATCCAGCCCGCCCGGCGCTTGAGGCGCAAACTCAGCCCCGCCGGCGTTTGAGGCGCCGGGGCCCGGGGGCGGAGCCCCCGACGCTTCAGCCCGTCCGGCGTTTGAGGACCGGGGTCCGGGGCAGCGCCCCGGCACCTCAGCCCCGCCGGCGTTTGAGGCGCGGGGCCCGGGGCAGCGCCCCGAACACCCCAGCCCCGCCAGCGTTTGAGGCGCGGGGCCCGGGGCAGCGCCCCGAACCCTTCAGCCCGTCCGGCGGCTGTGCACCGGGGTCCGGGGCAGCGTCCCGGTTTCGGGGAGGGGCGGGGTGGGGGCTACTCCCTTCGGTACACCGGCGGTCGCTTCTCCGCGAACGCCCGCGCCCCCTCCTTCGCGTCCGCCGTGTCGAAGATCGGCCACCCCCGCTTGAGCTCCGCCGCCAGCCCCTCCGTCTCCGTCATCTCCGCCGTCTCGTAGACGGACGCCTTCACGGCCTCGACGGCCAACGGCCCGCACGCGTTGATCCGTTCGGCGATGTCGAGGGCCGCGTCGAGGGCCGTGCCGTCGGGGACGACGCGGCCCACTAGGCCGATACTCGCCGCCTCCTCGGCGGAGTAGGGGCGGCCGGTGAGGAGCATTTCCAGGGCGTGGGTGCGCGCGATCTGCCGGGGCAGCCGGACCGTGGAGCCGCCGATGGGGAAGAGGCCGCGTTTGACCTCGAAGAGCCCGAACGTCGCGGACGCGCCCGCGACGCGGATGTCGGTGCCCTGGAGGATCTCCGTACCGCCGGCGACGCAGTATCCCTCGACCGCCGCGATGACCGGCTTGCGCGGGCGGTGGTGGCGGAGCATCGCCTTCCAGTGCAGGTCGGGGTCGGCTTTCAGCCGGTCCCGGTACCCCTCGCCTTCCATTCCCTTGCCCGCGAGCGCCTTGAGGTCCATGCCGGCGCAGAACGCCCCGCCCGCCCCGGTGAGGACGACGGACCGGATCGCGTCGTCGGCGTCGGCCTCCAGCCATCCGTCGTACAGGCCGACGAGCATCGGCAGAGAGAGGGCGTTCTTGGCCTCGGGCCGGTTCAAGGTGAGGACGAGCGTGGCGCCTTCGCGCCGTACGTCGAGGTGTTCGGTGCCACCCATGGGGTCTCCCGTCTCCAGTTCTGGAACAGGTTGCAGGAGTGGGGGGTCCAGTTCAATAGTTTTCTGACACTCAGTCAGATTCTTCTGCGCACCCCCTTCCCCCCGCCGCCCGTCGGCGCTCTAATGACCGCCACGCCAGTGAACCGGGGTCAGGAGGAACGGTGGAGTACAACCTTGCCGACCTGTTCGAATCGGTGGTCGACGTGGTCCCGGACCGCGAGGCCCTGGTCTACGTGGACCACCCGGGCACGGGTGAGGAACGCCGGCTGACCTACGCCGAGCTCGACGCCGCCGCCAACGCCCTCGCCCACCACCTGATCGAGGCGGGCATCGGGCCGGGCGAGCACCTCGGCATCCACCTGTACAACGGGATCGAGTACGTCCAGACCGTCCTGGCCTGCCTCAAGGCCAGGATCGTGCCGGTGAACGTGAACTACCGTTACGTCGAGGAGGAGTTGGTCTACCTCTACCGGGACGCCGACCTGACCGCGCTCGTCTTCGACGCCGAGTTCACGGAGCGGGTCGCGGCCGCCCTCCCGCGCACCGAGAAACTGCGGCACCTCGTGCGGGTGGGGACCCCGCCGGAGGACGCCCCCGCTCTCGGCTGCGTGCCGTTCACCGAGGCCGAGACCTCCGGCTCGCGCGCGCGGGGCTTCGGTCCGCGCTCCGCCGACGACCTCTTCATCATCTACACCGGCGGCACCACCGGCATGCCGAAGGGTGTCCTGTGGCGCCAGGAGGACCTGTTCTTCGCCGGCCTCTTCGGCGGGGACCCCTCGGGCGAGCCGGTGAAGCGCCCGGAGGAGCTGGCCGAGCGGGTCGCCGCCGGCGGCGCCGGCATCACCTTCTTCCCCGCGCCGCCGCTGATGCACGGCACCTCCCTGCTGATGGCGTTCATCGCCTTCGACTACGGCCAGCGGGTCGTCCTGCACCGCAAGTACGTGCCGGGGGAGGTCCTGCGCACCCTGGAGAAGGAGAAGGTCTCCAGCCTCTCCCTGGTCGGCGACGCGATGCTCCGCCCGCTCGTGGACGCCCTGGCGGGCCCCCAGAAGGACACCGACCTCTCGAACCTCTTCAGCCTCTCGTCCTCCGGGGCGATCATGTCGGAGACCGTACGGGCCCAGCTCCAGGGGCTCATGCCGAACGTCCTGCTCCTCAACAACTTCGGCTCCACCGAGTCCGGTTCCAACGGCCGCGCCACCGACGACTCCGGCCCGGCGAAGGGTTTCCGGCTGCACGTCAACGAGCGCACCCAGGTCGTCGACCCGGTCACGTACGAGCCGGTCGCGACGGGCGAGATCGGCCGGCTCGCGCAGCGCGGCCACGTGCCGCTCGGCTACTACAACGACGCGGCGAAGACGGCCGAGACGTTCTTCCAGAAGGACGGCGTGCGGTGGGTGCTCCTCGGTGACATGGCGACCGTCGACGAGGAGGGGATCGTCACGGTCCTCGGCCGCGGCTCGCAGTGCATCAACACGGGCGGCGAGAAGGTCTACCCGGAGGAGGTGGAGCAGGCGCTCAAGTCCCACCCCGACGTGTACGACGCCCTCGTCGCCGGAGTCCCGGACACCCGCTGGGGCAACCACGTCGCCGCCGTCGTCCAACTCCGCCCCGACGCGCCGGCGATGGACCTGGAGGCCCTCCAGACCCACTGCCGTTCGCACCTCGCCGGGTACAAGATCCCCCGCCAGCTGGTCCTGACCGACAGCATCCAGCGCTCCCCCAGCGGCAAGGCGGACTACCGGTGGGCCCGGACCGTGGCCGTGGAGGCGGACGCGGGGGCGGAGGGCTCCGCCCCGTGACCGACTAGAGACCGAACTCCCTCACCGCGGCGAGGAATTCGGCCGGGCGCACCTCGTGCATCATGTGGCTCGCGTCGATCGTGACCAGCCGGGCGCCGGGGATCCGCTCGGCCAGACCCGCCAGATGGTCCTGGGGTACGTGGCTGCTCGGGCCTCCCGCCAGGACGAGGGTCGGGACCGTGATCCGGCCGGCGTCCGCGCGCCAGGCCGGGTCCGGGGCGTTCAGTTCGGCGTCGGTGGTGGTGACGACCGCCCAGTCGCAGGGGAGCGGGCCCTCGGGGCGCGCGGCCGGCGGGCGGGGCGGGTCGAGGGGGACGAAGCCCGGGGGCTCCTCCAGGACGAGCCGGCCGATCAGCTCCGGTTCCCGCTGGGCGAGGAGGTAGGCGGCTCCGCCGCCCATGGAGTGGGCGACGACGGTGGCGCCGGTGAGGCCGAGGGCGCGCAGGAAGCCGCCGAGCTCGTCGCGGAACGCGGCGAAGCCGTAGCCCCCGGGGCGGTCGCTCAGGCCGTGGCCGCGCAGGTCGGGGACGTACACCCGGTGGTCCCCGGCGAGCGCCTCGGCGATCTCGCGCCAGCCCGTGCCGTTCTCGCCGCGGCCGTGGACGAGGACGACGGGCGGGGCGGTCGGAGCGGCGTCCTCCGAGCCGTACACACGGTAGGCGAGGCGTACGCCGTCTACGGTGAGTGTGCGGATCTCGGGGTCGAGGAAGGCGGTGACCTCGCGGACGAAGGTCTCGGGGTCGTCGATCCACGGGAAGTGGGAGGACCCGGGGAGGGTGCGCACGCCGGCGTACGGGAAGCAGGCCGCGCCCTGCTCCGCCTTGGCGGGGGTGGGAGCGGCGTCGTACTCCCCCGCGAGGATGAGGACGGGCGCGGTGAGCACGGCGAGCGCGCGGCGGGTCTCCTCCGGGGTGTAGGCGCCCTCGCCGTGGAAGGCGGGGGCGGCCGTCGCGTGCGTCTCGCGGGTTCCGCGCCCCGCGTGCTGCCGCGCCGCCTCGTCCCAGCGGCCGTACGCGAACGGGGCCGTGATCTCCCGGACGCGCGCCTCCGGGGTGTCGTCGTCGATCGCGTCGATCTCGGCGCGGGCCTTCGCGTACCAGGGCGCGTCGGCGAAGATCTCGGCGGCCGCGTCCCATTCCTCGTCGGTGGTGGTGACCCCGAGCGCGCGGGCGAGGGAGGTGACGAGGACGAGGGAGCGGACCCGGTCGGGGTGGGCGGCGGCGTAGAGCGTCGCGAGGTTGCCTCCGGCGGAGTGGCCGAGGAGGTCGATCCTGTCCAGGCCGAGATGGGCGCGGAGGGCCTCGACGTCCTCCACCTGGCGGTCGCAGCGGTACGTAGCGGGGTCGGCGGGCTCCGCGCTCGCCCCGGTCCCCCGGAGGTCGAGCAGGACGAGGGTGCGGTGGGCGTCGAGCCCGCCGAGGTCGCCGAGGTACGCGGAGTCGCGCATCGGACCGCCGGGCAGGCAGATCAGCGGCTCCCCCGCGCCCTCGCCCAGGGTCCGGTAGGCGAGCTGGGTCCCGTCGTACGTCGTGAAGTGCGGCATGCGGGCGATCCTCCCCGGCCCCGATGATCTTCACAACCGGTTGTGCGGAGAGCGCGATACGGTGGGCGGATCGTCCCCCGACGCCACCCCGACGTCGGCCCGTCACCGCCCCCGACATGCGAAGGAACCGTTCGACCGTGCCCGAGACCAGGGAGATCGCCCTCGTCGGCGACTGCGCCAACTGCTTCGGCCTGTGCTGTGTGGCGCTGCCCTTTGCGAAGTCGGCCGACTTCGCCGTGAACAAGTCCTCGGGCGAGCCCTGCCGGAACCTCCAGGAGGACTTCCGCTGCGGCATCCACACCCGGCTGCGGCCGAGCGGGTTCCAGGGCTGCACGGTGTACGACTGCTTCGGCGCCGGCCAGCGGGTCTCGCAGGTGACGTTCGGCGGGGTGTCCTGGCGGGAGGCGCCGGAGACGGCCCGGCAGATGTACGAGGTCTTCCCGATCGTCCGCCAGCTCCACGAGCTGCTCCGCTACCTCACCGAGGCTCTCGCCCGCCCGGCGGCCCGGCCGCTCCACGCCGAGCTCCGCGCGGCGCTCGCCCGGGTCGAGGCGCTGACCGGCGGCACGCCCGACGCGCTGGAGCGGCTCGACGTGGCGCCCGTACGGGCCGAGGTGAACCCCCTCCTGCTGCGGACCAGCGAGCTGGTCCGGGCGACGGCCGGCGGGAAGCCGAAGAGCCGTCGCGGGGCCGACCTGATCGGCAAGCGGATGCGCGGCGCGAAGCTGCGGGGCGCGGACCTGCGCGGGGCGCTCCTCATCGCCGCCGACCTGGCGGGCGCCGATCTGACGCTGACCGACCTGATCGGCGCGGACCTGCGGGACGCGGACCTGTCGGGCGCGGACCTGACGGGCGCGCTCTTCCTCACGCAGCCGCAGCTGAACTCGGCGCGCGGCGACGCGACGACCCGCCTCCCGGAGGGCTTCGCGCGCCCCGCGCACTGGGCTGCGTAGGGGGCGTCCGCCGAACGGGCCGTAAGGCGTTCACACCTTGGCGGCGACCGCGCGGTGGTGGCTGGGCCGCGTGCCGTACACGCGCTTGAACGCCACGCTCAGTCCGAAGGCGCTGCGGTACCCGACCCGGTGGGCCACCGTCTCCACGGTCGCGTCGCTGCGGGCGAGCAGGTCGGCGGCGAGGGCGAGGCGCCAGCCGGTCAGGTACGTCATCGGCGGTTCGCCGACGAGGTCCGTGAACCGGCGGGCGAGGGTGGCGCGGGAGACGCCGGTCGCCCCGGCCAGTTCGCTCACGGTCCACGGGTGCCCGGGCCGGTCGTGGAGCAGACGCAGGGCCCGGCCGACGACGGCGTCCCCGAGCGCCCGGTACCAGGACGGCGGATCGGTCTCGGGGTGGGCGAACCACTCCCGCAGCGTGGAGAGCAGCAGCAGGTCGAGGAGCCTGTCGAGCACGGCCTGCTGTCCGGGGTCCTCGCGGCCGATCTCCAGGTCGGTGAGACCGAGGATCGGGCCGAGCCCGCCGTGGCCGTCGTCGTTTCGGCGGACGACGAGGACGCGGGGCAGGCCGCCGAGCAGGCGCTCGGACACCCGGCCGTCGACCTGGTAGCTGCCGGTGAGCAGGACGTTCGGGCCGTCGATGCCGTCCGGGCCGTTCCCGCAGGTGCGGGGGCCGAGGTACACGCCGTCGTCGAGGGGCTCCCCGTCGGCGGTGGCGCACCCGTCACGGTGGGCCACGTAGAACGGCGGTGCCGTGGCGCGGGCGTCGTCGGCGACCGTGAACGGTTCGGGGCCGGACACCACCGCGACGTCGCCGCGGCCGAGCTCGACCGGATCGGCGTCACCGGGGACGAGCCAGCCCGAGCCGCGCAGCATCGTGACGGCGGAGACCGGCGTGCCCGCGGCGAACCGGACCGACCAGGGCGCGGTCACGATGTTCCGGCTGAACAGGGCACCGTCGGAACGCACTTCGTGGAGGAGGCTCGCGAGGGGATCCATCCTCCCGAGCCTAAGGGGTGTCCTGATGCTCCGGCGCGAGACGCTCGGACATGGATCTGAGCGGATACGCCATTCCGCCGCTCATCCGGCGCCCGTTGGATGGAGTACATGACGGTGAAGAAACATACACAGCAGAATCCGGTCCTGGTCCTCGGCGGCTCGGGCAAGACGGGCCGCCGGGTGACGTCCCTTCTCCGGCAGCGAGGGCACGAGGTGCGGGCGGCGTCCCGGCGCGCTTCGGGCTCCGCCCGCTTCGACTGGAACGACGAGAACACGTGGGAGCCGGTGCTCGACGGCGTCGGCGCGGCCTATCTGGTCGACTCGATGCGCGCGGACGCGGCCGTGTCGATGGCCGCGTTCGCGAAGCTCGCGGCGGAGCGCGGGGTCGAGCGCCTGGTGCTGCTGTCCCACCGCGACTGGGTGCCGGCCGAGGGCGAGGAGAAGCTTCCCTGCGAGCGCGCGGTGCGGGAGTCGGGCGCGGAGTGGACGCTCCTCAAGCCGGCGTGGTTCACGCAGAACTTCAGCGAGGAGGGCTACTTCCGGGGCCAGCTGGTGGACGGCGAGCTCGTCCTTCCGGCCGGGGACGGCCTCGAACCCTATGTCGACGTCGACGACATCGCCGAGGTGGCCGTGGCCGCCCTCACCGGCTCCGGGCACGCGGGCGAGGCCTACGAGCTGTCGGGACCCGAGCTGCTGAGCCTGGGCGACGTGAGCCGGGAGATCGCCCGTGCCACCGGCCGGGACATCGCCTACCGCCCCGTCTCCCCGGCCGACTTCACCGCCTGGGGCGAGGCCCGCGGCCTGCCCGGGGACTTCCTGGAGCTCCTGAACCTGCTCTTCGGCTGGATCAGGGAGAACCGTTTCGCCGAGCTCGCCGACGGCGTGCAGCGCGCGCTCGGCCGTGAGCCCCGCGCCTTTGCCGACTACGTCCGGCGGACCGCCGTCACCGGCGTCTGGCACGCCTGATCAGGAGGCCCCGGGCTCGAGGGCCGTGTGCGGCGGGTACACGTACGGAGTCGTCGTGGACAGCGTCACGAAGCCGAGGCGCTGGAGGATCGGGCGGCTGGTCTCGGCCGCGTCGACCTGGACGTACCGGTGACCGCGTTCCGCCGCGATGCGGGCGCGGTGGGCGACGAGGGCGCGGTAGAGGCCTCGGCCGCGCCAGGCCTCGACGGTGCCGCCGCCCCACAGGCCGGCGAAGTCGGTGCCGGGGACGAGTTCGAGGCGGGCCGCGCTGACGGGTTCGCCGTCGGCGAGGGCGACGACGGCGGTGACCGTGTCGGGGTCGGCGGCGAGCCGGTCGAGGAGCTGGCGGCCGATGTGCGAGCTGTCCTTGCCGAAGGCCCGGTCGTGGACCTCCACCACCTGCCGCACGCCCGCCTCGTCGGTGACCGCGCGCAGCTCGACGCCCTCGGGGAGCGGTACGTGCTCCGCGACGGCGGCGGCCTCGTGGGCGAGGAGGGTCTCGGAGTCCTCGGCGACGAACCCGGCGGCGAGCAGTCGGCCGGCGAGGTCGGCGGGGCCGTCGTGGCCGTACAGCTTCCACTCGAAGGGGAGGCCAGCGGCCTCGTAGTGGGCGATCTGCTCGGCGATGGCCGCGTCGGCGCCGTCGGCGTCGAGGCCGGACCAGAGCACGCCGTTCCAGGCGTGCGCGGGTCCGGTCTGCCGGACGACGGCTCCGGCGCGTTCGACCCGGCAGCCGGGCCCGTCGGGGCGTGCCTCACGGCGCAGCTGACGGTCGTAAAGGTCGCGAAGATGTGTGGTGTCCATTGGCCCCACTCCAGCACCCCGCCCGCCGCCCGCCAACTGGTTTTCACCAGGTCACGGGCAGCGAGACCGGTCCGCGGTTGACGGTTCCCCGCCGCCAGGCGACCCGTTCGGGGTCGGTGGCGAGGGCGAGGCAGGGGAAGCGGGTGAGCAGCGTCGAGAGCATCACCTCGGCTTCCATGCGGGCGAGTTGGGCTCCGGCGCAGTAGTGGGCGCCGGCGCCGAAGGCGAGGTGCGGGGCCTCGTCGCGGCCGAGGTCGAGCCGGTCGGGGTCGGTGTAGACGGCGGGGTCGCGGTTGGCCGCCGGGTAGAAGACGTAGACGGCCTCGCCCTCCCGGACGGTCACGCCGCCGACCTCGATGTCGGCGGTGGCGACGCGGGGCATGCCGACGCCGTTGCGCTGCGGGATGTAGCGGAGGAGTTCGTCGACGGCCCGGGGCAGGCGGTCGGGTTCGGCGCGGAGCTTCGCCGTCTGCTCGGGGTGGACGAGGAGTACGTACACCATGGTGGCGACGATGTTCCGCACGGCGTCGAGCCCGTTGAGGGTGAGCATGACGGACATCGAGACGAGCTCAGGGGTGCTGATGCCGCCGGTGGCGCGGGCGGCGGCGAGTTCGCTGACGAGGTCGTCGCCGGGGTGCTCGGCGCGGTGCCGGGCGAGGTCGGCGAAGTACCCGGCGATCTCCTTCTTGACGGACTCGCCCTCGGCGAGGGTGGTGTCGTGGGAGAGGAGTCCGGCGCGCCAGCGTTCGACGCGGTCGAGGTCGGCGGCGGGGACGCCGAGGAGTCCGGCGATGACGGTGGTGGCGAGCGGGCCGACGAAGGTCTCGGCGAGGTCGGCCGGCGGACCGGCTTCGAGGGTGCGTACGGCGAGGGCGTCGGCCTCGCGCAGGGTCTGTTCGCGCAGGGCGGCCATGCGGCGGCGGCCGAAGGCGGGGGCGGCGAGTCGGCGGAGCCGGGTGTGGTCGGGCGGGTCGGCGCGGCCGACGCCCCCGGCGGGGGCGAGGGTGTGCGGGGTCATGCTGGTGATCGGCCGGCCGACGGTGAGGGCGCGGCTGAGGCGCGGGTCGGAGGCGATCCGTTTGACGTCCTCGTAGCGGGTCACGAGCCAGGCGTGCCCCTCGCCGTGGCCGAGACGGACGCGGGCGACGGGCTCCTCACGGAGGAGGCGGTGGGGCAGCGGATCGAAGTCGGTGCCGGGGAGCCGGGGCACGGCCCAGTCGTGGACGACCGGGCCGTGGTTCTCGGGGGTGCTCATGGGGTGGGGGTCGTCTCCTGGCGGACGCCGGCGTCGTGCCGGAGGGGGGTGATCTGGTCGATGTCGTACCGGATCCGGAGGCGTCCGATGGCCTCGTGGTCGACCGGGCCGTCCGGGCCCGCCGCGGCGAGGATCTCCATGAGTTCCTCGAAGTACCGCTCGTGGTCGGGCGGCGGGGAGGCCTGGAAGAGCATGCGGACGGGGTCGCCGGTCGGGTTGGCGAAGGCGTGCGGGCAGCCGGGCGGGACGAGGATCAGGGTGCCGGGGGTGGCGCGGACCGCGCGCTGTCCGGAGGCCGACTCCCAGTCGCGCCAGCTGTCCTTGGTGCGGACGAGTGGTTCGAAGGCGAGGACGTCGAGTTCGCCGTCGAGGACGTAGAAGAGCTCCTCGCTGTGTCCGTGGGCGTGGGCGCCGACGTCGAAGCCGGGCGGGACGAGGACCTCGAAGGTGGAGGCGGTACGGGAGTGCTCGCCGGTCACCTTGAAGGTGACGTGCTGGGCGGCCGAGGCGACGACCTTCCCGTGGCCGGGCGGGACGACGAGGCCGCCGCGGGGACCGATGGCGGTGACGGTCATGGCGTACGGGCTCCTCTCACCAGGTCACGGGCAGGGTCTCGGGGCCCCGGATGAGGGCGCCGCGCTGCCAGCGGAGGTCCTCCTCGGGGACGGCGAGGCGGAGGTCGGGGAAGCGGGTCCAGAGGGATTCGACGAGGATCTCGGACTCGATGCGGGCGAGGGCGGAGCCGGGGCAGTAGTGGGGTCCGTGGCCGAAGGCGACGTGGGGGTTGTACTCCCGGTCGAAGTCGAGCCGTTCGGGCGCGGGGAAGACCTCGGGGTCGCGGTTGGCGGTCAGGTAGGAGACGTAGACGGGGTCTCCGGCGGGGATGGTGATGCCGCCGACCTCGACGTCCTCGGTCGCGATCCGGGAGAGGCCGACGGCGTTGCGGTGCGGGATGTAGCGGAGGAGTTCGTCGACGGCCTGCGGGACGAGCGCGGGTTCGGCGCGCAGCCGGGCGAGGTGCTCGGGGTGGGTGAGGAGCGCGTACACCATGTTGGCGCTGTTGTTGCGGACGGCGTGGGCGCCGCCGATCTGGATGAGGACGGCGAGTCCGACGGCCTCGTGCTCGGTGAGGGTCTCCTCGTCGACGGCGTCGGCGAGGACGGCGACGAGGGTCTCCCTGCCGGTGTCGTGGCTGCGGCCGATGAGCTCGGTGAAGTACGCGCCCATCTCGGCCTTGGCCCGCTCGCTCGCCTCGCGTCCGGCGGCGGCCGAGATGATGGTGTCGGACCAGCGGGCCATGAGCGGCTGGTCCTCTTCGGGTACGCCCATGAGTTCGCTGACCATGGCGAGCGGGAACGGGCGGTTGACGAGTTCCATGAGGTCGGCGGGGGCGCCGTGTTCCTCGACGCGGTCGAGGAGCCGGTCCATGACGTCCTGGGCGTGGTCGCGCAGGGCGTTCAGGGCGCGGGCGCTGAAGGCGCGGGCGACGACGCGCCGCATGCGGGTGTGGTCGGGCGGGTCGGCGAAGCCGACGGCGCCTTCCATGGGGATGAAGTGGGGGGCGACGCGGGTGATGGAGCGGCCCCAGACGGCCTGGCGGCTGAAGCGGGGGTCGACGGAGACGAACTTGACGTCCTCGTAGCGGGTGACGAGCCAGGCGTACCCCTCGCCGTTGGGCATGCGGACCCGGCTGACGGGGTCCTCGTGGAGCAGTCTGGCGAGCAGCGGGTCGAAGTCGAGGCCGGTGAGGTCGGGGACGGCCCAGAAGTGGACCTGGGGGGAGCCGTCGGTGTCGGCGGTGTCGGTGGCGGTGGCAGGCATGTCGAGACTTCTGTCCTTTTTTGGGGCGTGCCGCACGTCGTCACGGCCCGTTCGCCCGAATGCGCGGGGAAAGGTCCTCCGCGCCTCTTGCCAAACCCCCGGTTCGAGCGGTTTTACTGGGCCGAAGCGGATCAACCGAATGATCGGTTGGTGTAGAGGCCAGGGACGAGGGAGCGGCACATGCCGGAACGGAGCGACCTGCTCGACAGCGGCGAACGGCTCGGGCGCGAGGAGCTCACGGCGCTCCAGCTGGAGCGTCTGCGCGCGACGCTCCGGCGCGCGTACGAGAACGTGCTGTTCTACCGCCGGTCCCTCGACGCCGCCGGCCTCTCCCCCGACGACTGCCGCACCCTCGCCGACCTGGCCCGTTTCCCCTTCACCGCCAAGTCCGACCTGCGCGACCACTATCCCTTCGGCATGTTCGCCGTGGACCGGTCCCAGATCCGGCGCATCCACGCCTCCAGCGGCACCACGGGCCGCCCGACGGTCGTCGGCTACACCGAGAACGACCTCTCCATGTGGGCCGACGTGGTGGCCCGCTCGCTGCGCGCCGCCGGGGCACGCCCGGGCCACAAGGTCCATGTGGCGTACGGCTACGGCCTGTTCACGGGCGGCCTCGGCGCGCACTACGGCGCCGAACGTCTCGGCTGTACGGTGATCCCCGCCTCCGGCGGCATGACGGCCCGCCAAGTACAGCTGATCCAGGACTTCGAGCCCGAGATCATCATGGTCACCCCCTCGTACATGCTCACGCTGCTCGACGAGTTCGAGCGGCAGGGCGTGGACCCGCGCTCGACCTCCCTCAAGGTGGGCGTCTTCGGGGCCGAGCCGTGGACGGAGGCGATGCGGGGGGAGATCGAGGAGCGGTTCGCGATCGACGCGGTCGACATATACGGCCTGTCGGAGGTGATCGGTCCCGGAGTGGCGCAGGAGTGCGTGGAGACGAAGGACGGTCTGCACATCTGGGAGGACCACTTCTACCCGGAGATCGTGGACCCCTTCACCGGCGAGGTCCTGCCCGACGGCGAGGAGGGCGAGCTCGTCTTCACCTCCCTCACCAAGGAGGCGATGCCGGTCATCCGCTACCGGACCCGCGACCTGACGCGGCTGCTCCCCGGGACCGCGCGCGTCTTCCGCCGCATGGAGAAGGTCACCGGCCGCAGCGACGACATGATCATCCTGCGCGGGGTGAACCTCTTCCCCACCCAGGTGGAGGAGATCGTCCTCCGTACCCCCGCCGTCGCCCCGCACTTCCAGCTCCGGCTGACCCGCGAGGGCCGGCTCGACGCCCTGACCGTACGGGCCGAGGCGCGCGCCGACGCGACGGCCGCGGAGCGCGAGGAGGCGGCCCGGGCCATCGCGGCGGCCGTCAAGGACGGCATCGGCGTCTCGGTCGGGGTCGAGGTGGTCGACCCCGAGACCCTGGAGCGGTCGGTGGGCAAGATCAAGCGGATCGTCGACCTCCGCGGTGCGCGGCCCGGCGCGTAGCCTGGAGGGAGGAGGTGGTTGCGATGCTGTCTGACTCCCCCATCGCCGCGATCATCCCGGTCAACGACATGACCAGGGCCAAGCGCTTCTACTCCGACACCCTCGGTCTCCCTCTCACCAGGGAATCCGACGAGGACACCCGGTACGAGTGCGGGGGCACCACGATCGGACTGTACGAGACCCCTTACGGCGGCCAGGCCGGGCACACCCTGGCGAGCTGGAAGGTCGCCGACCTCGACGCCGAGATGAAGGAGCTGCGCTCCAAGGGCGTCACGTTCGAGGACTACGACCTGCCGGGCATCAAGACGGTAGACGGTGTGGTCGAATCGGACACCATGCGCGGTGCCTGGTTCAAGGACAGTGAGGGCAACATCCTCTGCGTCGTACAGGAGCTCTGAGCCCGGCTGTCAGGAGTTCCCGAGGCGGTCCCGCAGCTCACGCTTGAGGATCTTGCCGCTGGCGTTCCGCGGCAGCGCCTCGACGAAGTGGACCCGCTTCGGGGCCTTGAAGTGGGCGAGCTTCTCGCGCGCGTGCGCGAGGAGTTCGGCCTCCGTGACGTCCCCGCGCGGGACGACGACGGCCGTGACCGCCTCGATCCACCGCTCGTCGGGGAGCCCGACGACGGCCACCTCTGCGACCCCGTCGTGGGTGTAGAGGGCGTCCTCGACCTGCCGTGAGGCGACGAGGACGCCGCCCGAATTGATGACGTCCTTCACCCGGTCGACGATGGTGAGGTAGCCCTCGGCGTCGCGGACGGCGAGGTCGCCGGAGTGGAACCAGCCGCCCCGGAAGGCCTCCTCGCTCTCCTCCGGCTTGCCCCAGTACCCGTCGCACAGCTGCGGCGAGCGGTAGACGATCTCGCCGGGGGTGCCGTCGGGCACGTCCTCGCCCTTCTCGTCGACGACGCGCGCCTCGACGTGCCGGACGGGACGGCCGCAGGAGTCCATCCGGCCCTCGTGCTCGTCGGGGCCGAGGACGGTGGCGAGCGGGCCGATCTCGGACTGGCCGAAGCAGTTGAAGAAGCGGAGCCCGGGGAGCCGGGCGCGCAGGCGCTCCAGTACGGGTACGGGCATGATCGAGGCCCCGTAGAAGGCCTTGCGCAGCGCGGACAGGTCCCGCGTGGCGAACTCGGGGTGGTTGGCCAGGGCGATCCAGACCGTCGGCGGGGCGAAGAAGCTGTCCGCGCGGCCCGCCTCGACCAGGTCGAACAGCCCGGCCGGGTCGGGGGACTCGACGATCGTGTTCTCGGCACCGACGGCGAGGTAGGGCAGCAGGAAGACGTGCGTCTGGGCCGAGTGGTAGAGCGGCAGCGCGTGCACCGGCCGGTCGTCCTCGCCGAGGCCGAGGGCCTCGACGGCGCTCGCGTACTCGTGGACGAGGGCCCGGTGGGACATCATGGCGCCCTTCGGGAGGGCGGTCGTGCCCGAGGTGTAGAGCAGCTGGACGCAGTCGCGGGGGTCGGTGTCGTACGCCTCCCCGTGCCCGTGCCCGTCCCCGTCCCCGTGCCCGTCCCCGTCGACGTCGGCGAGCGCGCCGAGCAGGGACCCGGGCGCGTCCCGCAGCGGTGTGACCGCGAAGCCGTCGGGGACGCGGTCGGCGAGGGCGGGGTCCGCGAGGACGAGCGAGGCGCCGGACTGCTCCAGGAGGTACGTGAGGTCCTCGCCGGTCAGGTGGTGGTTGACCGGTACGTGGACGAGGCCGGCGCGCGAGCAGGCGAGGAACGCGATGAGGTAGGCGTCCGAGTTGTGGCCGTAGGTGGCGACGCGGGCCCCCGGCGGCAGGCCGTGGCCGTGGCGCGGCTCCCGCAGGACGGCGGCGGCTGCGGAGACGGCCGCGTCGAGCTCGGCGTACGTCCAGGTGCGGTCCGCGTACCGGACGGCGGTCCGGTCGGGCACGCGCTCGGCGCTCGCGCGAAGGACGCCGTCGACGGTGCTGCTGAGGAGTCGTTCCATGCGGGTGATCCTCAGGGGCGACGGGCCGGGGGTCAAGCATCTGGAGTCACGTACCGTGCGGCAGCGCGTACACACTCCGACCTCGGATACCGAACGGGATGTTGACAAGGGGGGTGCACGGCTGCGTGCATGGTCCGACTCGCAGTGCTCCACCGTCCGTTGGGAGTCACCTTGCACCTCCGTACCCGTCTCAAACACACGGCACTCACCGGCGTCGCCCTCGCCGCGGTCCTCGCCACCCTGCCCGGCGCGGCGGCGGCCGACACGGGCGACCGGCACCAACACCCCTCGGACCGGGGCCTGTCGGCGGTCATCCGGTACACCGAGTACGGCATCCCGCACATCGTGGCCCGGGACTACGCCGACCTCGGGTTCGGCACGGGCTGGGCGCAGGCGGCCGACCAGGTGTGCGTGCTCGCCGACGGATTCCTGACCGTGAACGGCGAACGCTCCCGCCACTTCGGACCCACGGCGGCTCCCGACGGCTCGCTCTCCTCGGCCGCCACGAACCTGTCCAGCGACCTGTTCTTCCGGGGCGTCAAGGACGCCGGGACGGTCGAGAAGCTGCTGGCGACCCCCGCTCCGGCGGGTCCGAGCCGGGACCTCAAGGAGCTGATGCGCGGCTGGGCCGCCGGCTACAACGCCTGGCTGCGGAAGAACCGCGTGACGGACCCCACCTGCGCGGGCGCCGCCTGGGTCCGGCCGGTGACCGCGCTCGACGTGGCCCGGCGCGGTTTCGCCGTGTCGGTCCTGGGCGGACAGGGCCGGGCCGTCGACGGCATCACGACGGCGAAACCCCCGACGGCGGCCGCCACCACGACGGAGGCCCCCGACCCCGCCCGCGCGGGAGAGGCGGCACGGGAACTGTTCGCCGCCGAGAACGCCACCATGGGCTCCAACGCCGTCGCCTTCTCCGGCACCACCACGGCGAACGGCCGCGGTCTCCTTCTCGGCAACCCCCACTACCCGTGGCAGGGCGGCCGTCGGTTCTGGCAGTCGCAGCAGACGATCCCGGGCGAGCTGAACGTCTCCGGCGCCTCGCTCCTCGGCACCGCCGTCGTCAACATCGGCTTCAACGACAAGGTGGCCTGGAGCCACACCGTCGCCACCGGAGTCCCGCTCAGCCTGCACCAGTTGACGCTCGTGCCCGAGGACCCGACCGCGTACCTCGTGGACGGCCGGGCCGAGCGGATGACCCCGCGCACGGTGACCGTGCCGGTCAAGGACGGCGAGCCCGTCACCCGTACCCAGTGGTGGACGCGGTACGGCCCGGTCGTCGGCGGCCTCGGCGCGCAGCTTCCGCTGCCGTGGACGACGGCCACGGCGTACGCGCTGAACGATCCCAACGCGGCCAACCTGCGCGGCTCCGACACCGCGCTCGGCTTCGCGCGGTCGCGATCGACGGACGACATCGCGGAGACGCTGCGGCGGACGCAGGGCCTGCCCTGGGTCAACACGATCGCGGCCGACGCCGCCGGGCACTCGTACTTCAGCCAGTCGCAGGTGCTCCCCCGGATCACCGACGATCTCGCGCAGCGCTGCTCGACCCCGCTCGGCCGGGCCACCTACCCGTCCTCGGGCGTCGCCGTCCTCGACGGCTCGCGCGCGGACTGCGCGCTCGGCTCCGACCCGGACGCGGTCCAGCCCGGCATCTTCGGACCCGCGCGGATGCCGGAGCTGCGGGACACGCCGTACGTCGAGAACTCCAACGACAGCGCCTGGCTGACCAACGCCGACCGGCCGCTGACCGGGTACGAGCGGGTCTTCGGGACGATCGGGAGCCAGCGGTCGCTGCGCACCCGGGGCGGTGTCGAGGACGTGACGGCGATGGCGGTACGCGGCGGGCTGACGGTGCCGGACCTCCAGCGGCAGCAGTTCGCGAACCGGGCGCCCGCCGGTGACCTGGCGGCGGCCGACGTGGCGGCGGCCTGCCCGGCCGCGCTGCCCGACGACCCGGAGGCCTGCCGGGTGCTGGCCGGCTGGGACCGGACGGTGAACGCGGACAGCCGGGGCGCGCTGCTCTTCGACCGGTTCTGGCGCAAGTTCAGCGGCACGGTGAAGCCGGCCGACCAGTGGAAGGTGCCGTTCTCGGCGGCCGACCCGGTCCGTACCCCGCACACCGTGAACACGGCGGCGCCGGGCTTCGCGAAGGCCCTCGCGGACGCGGTGGCGGAGCTCCGGGCGGCGGGCATCGCGCTCGACGCGCCGCTGGGCGCGCACCAGTTCGTCGTGCGGAACGGGGAGCGCATCCCGGTGAGCGGCGGGACCGAGTCGCTGGGCGTCTGGAACAAGACGGAGCCCGTGTGGAACGCGGCGGGCGGCGGCTACGTGGAGGTCGCGCACGGGACGAGCCACGTGCAGGCGGTGGGCTGGGACGGCAGCCGGTGCCCGGTGGCCCGCACCCTGCTCTCGTACTCCCAGTCCTCGAACCCGGCGTCGGCGCACTACAGCGACCAGACGCGGTTGTACGCCGACGAGAAGTGGGTGACCTCGCGGTTCTGCGAGAAGGACATCCTGCGCTCGCCCGCGCTGAGGGTGGTGGTCGTCAGGGGGTGAGGCCGGGCGCGATCCGGTAGAACGCCGTGGCGTTGTCGTGGAGCACTGCTTCCAGGTGATTCCCCGCCGCGTCCGCCAGGAGGTCGAGGTCGGCGTCGGAGAAGGGGCGTCGAGCCCTCGTGGACGGCAGGTCCGACCCCGCCATCAGCGCGGTGGGGTCGGTCCCGAGGATCGCCCGGACCGTCGAGGGGACGTCGAGGTCCACGCGGCCGAAGCCGGTCGCCTTCACCCGTACGCCCTTCTCGACCAGGGCGAGCAGGTGGGGCAGGCCGTCCGCGTGCAGGCCGAGGTGGTCGACGCTCACCGAGGGCAGCGCGGCCAGGACGCCGGCGAGGTCGGGCAGGTCGCGGGCGTCGACGTACAGCTCGGTGTGCAGCCCGGCGAGGCCGTGGACGCGGCGGGCCAGGGAGTCCAGGTGCGCGAGGCCCGCCGATCCGCCCCGGCGGAGGTTGAACCGGATCCCCCTCACCCCGGCCGCCGCGAGCCGGAGGACGTCCGCGTCGGGGAGGTCGTGCGGGATCTGGGTGACCCCGACGAAGCCCGGCCCGAGCCGGGCGAACGCGTCGAGCAGGTACTCCTGGTCGAAGCGCTGGAACGAGCCGGAAACGACCGCACCGCCGACGACGTGCAGCGCGGCGGTGCGCTGCCGGTAGTCGTCGACGGTGAACTCCCCCGGCAGGAAGCCGTCGTTCTCGTACAGCGGGAAGTGGCGGTCGATCACGTGGAAGTGGGCGTCGAAGAAGGGGAGGCGGTGGTCCGTCATTCCGCCAGTCTGTCTTCCGGGGACGGCTCAGGGGCTGAACGACAGGAAGACGAAGGCGGCGAAGATCGCGAGGTGGACGCCGCCCTGGAGCAGGGTGGCCCGGCCGGGCACCACGGTCAGGGCGCTCACCACGCCGGTGAGGGCGAGGAGCACCATGTGGAGCGGGCCGAGGCCCAGCACCAGGGGGCCGGACAGCCAGATCGACGCGAGCGCGATCGCCGGGATCGTCAGGCCGATGCTGGCGATGGCGGAGCCGTACGCCAGGTTGAGGCTGGTCTGTACGCGGTCCCGGCGGGCGGCGCGGACGGCGGCGAGGGTCTCGGGGAGCAGGACCATCAGGGCGATGACGACGCCGACGACCGCCTTGGGCAGGCCGGCGGACTGGACGCCGTCCTCGATGGTCGGCGAGATCAGCTTGGCGTTGCCGACGACGGCGACGAGGGCGACGAGGAGGAGGCCGAGGCTGATCCAGGCCTCGCGGTTGCCCGGCGGGTCGGCGTGGTCGTCCTCCGACTCCTGGCCCGGCCGTTCGACGGGGAGGAAGTAGTCGCGGTGCCGGACGGTCTGGACGGCGACGAAGACCCCGTACAGGCAGATCGAGGCGACGGCCGCGAAGGCGAGCTGGGCGGGGGAGAACTCCGGGCCCTGGTGGCTCGTGGTGAAGGTCGGCAGGACGAGGGTCATCGTCGCGAGGGTGCAGACGGTGGCGAGGGCGCCGCCGGAGCCCTCGGCGTTGAAGACGGCGGTCCGGTTGCGGAGCGCGGCGACTAGGAGGGAGAGGCCGACGATGCCGTTGCAGGTGATCATGACGGCGGCGAAGACGGTGTCGCGGGCGTAGGTCGAGGTCTTCTCGCCGCCGCCGGCCATGAGGCTGACGATCAGTCCGACCTCGATGACGGTGACGGCGACGGCGAGGACGAGCGAGCCGTAGGGCTCGCCGACGCGGTGGGCGATGACCTCGGCGTGGTGGACGGCGGCGAGCACGGCGGCGATGAGACAGACCGCGATGAGGACGACGGCGAAGCCCGGGAGATCACGCCCCCAGGCCGCGCCGAGCGCAAGCGCGGCCACCACCGGCCCCCAGGTGGTCCACTGTCGTGTCAATGTCGCCGTGCTCGCACTCATGGTCCAGATACTGCCACAGAGGGGACTTTGGACCGTTTCGCCACCGGGCGTGGGTGGCGGGCCGGTGGCGAAACGGTGGCCGCGTCAGAGCGGCCGCTCGTGGCCCTCCCAGTACGGGTCGCGCAAACGGCGCTTGTAGAGCTTGCCGTTGGGGTCGCGGGGCATGGTCGCGATGAAGTCGACCGACTTCGGGCGCTTGAAACCGGCGAGGCGGTCGGCGCTGTGGGCGAGGATCTCGGCGGCGAGCTCGGGCCCGGGCGTGTACCCCTCGGCGGCCTCGACGACCGCCTTGACCTCCTCGCCCCAGTCGGCGTGCGGGATGCCGAAGGCGGCGGCGTCGGCGACGGCCGGGTGGGCGAGGAGCTCGGCCTCGATCTCGGCCGGGTAGATGTTGACCCCGCCGGAGATGATCATGTCGATCTTGCGGTCGCGGAGGAAGAGGTAGCCGTCCTCGTCGAGGACGCCGAGGTCACCGACGGTGAAGAAGTCGCCGATGCGGTTCTTCGCGGTCTTCGCCTCGTCCTTGTGGTAGCGGAAGCCGCCGGTGTTCATCTTGAGGTAGACGGTGCCGAGTTCGCCGGGCGGCAGCCGCTTGCCGTCGTCGTCGAAGATCGCGAGCTCGCTGATGGGCCAGGCGCGGCCGACCGTGCCGGGCTTCTTCAGCCACTCCTCGGCGGTGGCGAAGGCGCCGCCGCCCTCGCTGGCCGCGTAGTACTCCTCGACGCAGCGGCCCCACCACTCGATCATCGCCCTCTTGACGTGCTCGGGGCAGGGAGCGGCGCCGTGGATGGCATGGCGCATGGAGCTCACGTCGTACCGCTCGCGGACCTCCTCGGGTAGGGCGAGCAGCCGGTGGAACTGGGTGGGGACCATGTGCGTGTGGGTGCAGGCGTACCGGTCGATGAGCCGGAGCATCTCCTCCGGCGCCCAGCGGTCCATGAGGACGAGCGGGTGCCCGATGTGGAGCGCGGCGGCGGCGAACTGGAGGACGGCCGTGTGGTACAGCGGCGAGCAGACGAGGTGGACGTTCCCGTCGCCCGGCCGGATGCCGAAGATGCCGAGGAAGCCGCCGAGCGGGGTCTCCTCGGGAAGCCTGCCGGGCAGCGGGCGGCGGATGCCCCGGGGGCGGCCCGTGGTGCCCGAGGTGTAGTTCATGACCCAGCCGAGCGTGCGGTCGGCGGGGGCGGAACCGTCCTGGCCGTCGAGGAGCTCCTCGTACGGGCGGAAGCCGGGGACCGTGCCGACGGCGTAGCGGCCGGACGGGTCGAGCCCCGCCTCGTCGGCGGCGAGCCCGGCGGCCTCGGCGAAGCGCTCGTGGGCGATGAGGACCTTGGCGCCGGAGTCGGCGACGATCCAGGCGATCTCGGGGCCGACGAAGTGGTGGTTGACGGGGACGAGGTAGAACCCGGCCTGGGTGGCGGCGAGATGGGCGGTGAAGAACTCGGGCCCGTTGGGCAGGACGACGGCGAAGGCGTCGCCGCGCTCCAGGCCCGCCGCGCGCAGGCCGTGGACGAGGCGGTTGGCGGCGGTGTGCAGGCGCCCGGCCGTCCACTCCTCGCCGTCGGGGGCGACGAGGACCGTACGGTCCGGGTCGGCGGCGGCCTGGGCCCAGAATCCGGCGGGGGCCGACTGGCTCACTGGCGCTGAGGTCACTGCTCGCTCCGTCCGGCGATGCGGTTGATGCGGTCGACGGCCTTCTCGAAGCCGCGCGTGAGCTCGTCGACGACCTCCTGGACGCTCCGCTCGGAGTTCATCCGCCCGACGATCTGGCCCACGGGCGTGCCGAGGAGGGGCTCGACCTCGTACTTCTGGATACGGGAGACGGCCTCGGCGACCAGCAGGCCCTGGAGCGGCATCGGGAGCGGGCCGGGGCCCGTCGGGTCGTCCCAGGCGTCGGTCCACTCGGTGCGGAGCTGGCGGGCGGGCTTTCCGGTCAGCGCCCGGGAGCGGACGGTGTCGCCGGAACCGGCGGCGAGGAGCTTGGCGGTGAGGGCGCGGGAGTGGAGCTCGGCCTCGGTGGTGGTGAGCCAGAGCGAGCCGAGCCAGACGCCCTGGGCGCCGAGGGCGAGCCCGGCGGCGATCTGCTCGCCGCTGCCGATGCCGCCGGCGGCGAGGACGGGGAGCGGGGAGACGGCCTCCACGACCTCGGGCGTGAGGACCATGGAGGCGATCTCGCCGGTGTGGCCGCCGGCCTCGTACCCCTGGGCGACGACGACGTCGATGCCGGCCTCGGCGTGGTGGCGGGCGTGGCGGGCGCTGCCCGCGAGGGCCGCGACGAGGACGCCGTGGTCGTGGGCGCGGGCGACGACGTCCGGCGGCGGGGAGCCGAGGGCGTTGGCGAGCAGCTTGATCGGGTAGTCGAAGGCCACGTCGAGCTGGCTCCTGGCGACCTGCTCCATCCAGCCGGTGATCCGCCAGCCGGAGGCCTCGCCCTCGGCGAGCTCGGGCACGCCGTGCTTGGCGAGGGTCGCGCGGACGTACGCGCGGTGCTCCTCGGGGATCATGGCCTCGATCTCGGCCTCGGTGACCCCTTCGACCGCCTTCTTCGCGGGCATCACGACGTCGAGGCCGTAGGGCAGCCCGTCGGTGTGCTCCTGCATCCAGTCGAGGTCCCGGGCAAGGTCGTCGGGCGCGGTGTAGCGGACCGCGCCGAGTACTCCGAATCCGCCGGCTCTGGTGAGGGCGGCGGCCACCGCGGGGAAGGGCGTGAAGCCGAAGATGGCGTGCTCGATCCCCAGTTTGCGACTCAGCTCCGTCTTCATGGGCGGCAGGATGCCGCAGCGGCGCGGTGGAGGGAAGAGATTTTCTGATGCTGCGTCAGATTCTTCGATTTTCCCCGCGCCCCGGGATGGGGAAGGGTGGGCGGGGGACACGGAGGCGGAACCGGCGGGAGGTACGGGTGTGACGCGGCGGACGAGGACGTTGCGGTACGGGTCGGCCGAGCGCGCCGGTCTGCTCCCCGCCCACCTGGACCGGCTCGTCACGGAGGCGGAACGCTTCCTCGGCCCCTCCCCCACGCACCCCTGGTACGCGGGGGCCGTGCTGCTCGCGGGGCGCGGGGACACGGTGGCCCTTCACCGGGCGATCGGCTGGGCGGTGCGGTACGCGGCGTACGACGAGGCGACGGGCACGGGCGTCGAGCTGCCGCCGGAGCGGTGGGTCCCGATGACCGAGGACACCGTCTTCGACCTGGCGTCGGTGTCGAAGCTGTTCACGGCGATCCTGGCGGTGCAACAGATCGAGCGCGGGACCCTGGACCTGGACGCGCGGGTCACCGCGTATCTGCCGGAGTTCGGGGGCGGCGGGAAGCGGGAGGTCACGGTCCGTCAGCTGCTCACGCACACCTCGGGGTTCCGGGCGTGGATTCCGCTGTACGAGGCGCCGACGCGGGAGGGGAAGCTGAGGCTGTTGTGGGAGGAGGTGCCGGCGCACACGCCGGGGACGGCGTACCTCTACTCCGACCTGAACCTCTTCGCGCTCCAGCTGATCCTGGAGGAGATCACCGCTCGCGGTCTGGACACCCTGCTCCACGACGAGATCACCGCTCCGCTCGGGATGCACCGCACTCGTTTCCGACCGCCGCTCTCGTGGCGGCCGGAGACCGCCGCCACCGAGGACGCCCGTCCGCCCTGGTCGGGCCTCGACCGGGGCATGGTGCGGGGCGAGGTGCACGACGAGAACGCCCACGGTCTCGGCGGGGTCGCCGGCCACGCCGGGGTCTTCTCCCGCGCCTGGGACCTCGCGATCCTCGCCCGTACCCTCCTCGACGGCGGCGCCCACGGCACGGCCCGCATCCTCTCCCCCGCCTCCGTCGACCTGATGTTCACCGACTTCAACACGGCCTTCCCCGGCGACGCCCACGGCCTCGGCTTCGAGCTCGACCAGCGCTGGTACATGGGCGCCCTCGCCACCCCCCGCTCGGCCGGCCACACCGGGTTCACCGGCACCAGCCTCGTCGTCGACCCGACGACCGACACCTTCCTGATCGTCCTCGGCAACTCCGTCCACCCGGTGCGCTCCTGGCGCTCCGGCTCCGCGCCCCGCGTCGCCGCCGCCGACGCCCTGGCCAGAGCCGTACCTGTGCGGTCGGGGCGAGGCCGGCCCTCCTGGTTCGCCGGAATGGAGCGCGACACGACCGCGCGCCTCACCCTCCCGGAGACACCCGGGGCCACCCGGCTGACCTGCGCACTGTGGTGGGACACCGCGCCCGGGGACACGGTGGCGCTCGAAGCCTCGGCGGACGGCGGGGAGTCCTGGCGGCCGGTGCCCTTCACGACCGCACGGCCGGGGGCGGAGCCCGTACCGCATCCCTCGGGCACGGTGAGCGGCTGGTCGGGGCGGGTCTGGCACGAGGTGGACGCACCGATTCCGGGGCCGGCACGGCTCCGCTGGCGGTACACCACCGGCGGGCGGTACGTCGGCCGCGGGGTGTACGTCGACGGGGCCCGGCTCCTGGACGCGACCGGGCGGCCGGTGTTCGCGGACGACCGGCCGGAGGACGGCGGACGCGTCGAGGCGGCGGGCTGGACCCGCTCGGAGGACTAGCCAGGGGGGTCTCTCGGTACTGGGTGCGGCGTGGTCGCCTCAGAAGTCGGCTCAGAGGTCGCCTCAGAAGTCGACGGCGTCGCGGATCAGGGGGCAGGTCATGCAGTGGCCGCCGCCTCGGCCGCGGCCGAGTTCGGCGCCGACGATGGTGATGACCTCCACCCCCGCCTTCCGCAGCAGGGTGTTGGTCTGGGTGTTGCGGTCGTACGTGAAGACGACACCGGGTTCGAGCGCGACGGCGTTGTTCCCGCTGTCCCACTGCTGGCGCTCGGAGGCGTAGACGTCTCCGCCGGTCTCGATCACCCGGAGCCTCGGCAGACCGAGGCCCTTGGCGACGACGTCGACGAACGGGGTGGTTCCCTCGTCGGTGATGTCGACGCCCGGCGCCTTGTCGCTCGGTCGCAGCGAGAAGGTGTGCACGGCGTCCATGATCCTCGGATAGAGCGTGACGATGTCGCGGTCCGCGAAGGTGAAGACGGTGTCGAGGTGCATCGCCGCGCGCAGCTTCGGCATGCCCGCCACGATCACGTGCTCGGCGGCGCCGTTCCTGAACAGCGCGGCGGCGACCTGGGTGATGGCCTGGCGCGAGGTGCGCTCGCTCATGCCCATGAGGACGACGCCGTTGCCCACCGGCATGATGTCGCCGCCCTCGAAGGTGGCCTGGCCCCAGTCCTGTTCGGGGTCGCCCCACCACACGGTCGAGCCCTTGAAGTCGGGGTGGAAGGTGTAGACGGCCTTCATGAGGAGGGTCTCGCCGTGGCGGGCGGGCCAGTACAGCGGGTTGAGGGTGAGTCCGCCGTACAGCCAGCAGGTGGTGTCGCGGGTGTAGAGCGTGTTCGGCAGCGGCGGCATGAGGTACTCGCGTGCGCCGACGCCTTCCCTGGCGAGGGACACGTACCCGGAGCGGAACTCCTCGGGCAGATCGGCTGTGGACAGTCCGCCGACGAGGAACTCGGCCAGCTCGCGCGGGGCGAGGGAGTCGAGGAACGCGCGGGTGTCGTCGACCAGTCCCAGGCCCACCTCGTTGGGCACGATCTTCCGGTCGAGGAGCCATGCCTTCGCCTCGGGGATCGCCATGGTCTCGGCGAGCAGCTGGTGCAGTTCGACGACGTCGACTCCGCGCTCGGTGAGCTTGTTGACGAAGTCCGCGTGGTCACGCTGGGCGTTCTCCACCCACATCACGTCGTCGAAGAGCAGGTCGTCGGAGTTGGTCGGGGTCAGACGGCGGTGCGCGAGTCCGGGGGCGCAGACCAGGACCTTGCGCAGCCGTCCGACCTCGGAATGGACGCCGAGCGCGGAGGCGGCGGAGCTGGTCTCGGTGCTTGTCATGGTCAACCTTTCCGAGGGGAGCCGGACATGTGTCCCGGCGGGTTCAGAGCTCGATCCAGCCGGCGGCGAGGGCGACGACACCGGCGACGGCCCCGACGACGGAGACCGCGCAGATGACGGCCTCGGCCGGGGAGAACAGGCGCCGGTTCTGCTCGCGCCTGGCCTTGATGAACAGGAAGGTGGCCGGGGCGTAGAGGATGAAGGAGACGAGGACGAACTTGAGTCCGGCCGCGTAGAGGAGGAACGCGGTGTAGAGGGTGGCGAGGAGGGCGACGACGAGTTCGCGGCGCGTGCCGTTCCCGGCGGCCCGCTCCTCCCGCGGCCGCAGCGCGATCTTCACGGCGAAGGCGGCGGCCAGGAGGAAGGGGATGAGGCTCAGGGAGCTCGTCAGGTCGAGGGCGAAGTTGAAGGCGTCGTCGGAGAAGGCCGTCACGACCAGGACGACCTGGCTGAGTGCCGTCGTCATCAGGAGGGCCGGAACCGGAACGTCGTCGCCGGTGGACCGCCCGAGGAAGCGGGGCATGTCCTTGTCCTTGGCCGCGACGAAGAGCACTTCGGCGGCCATCAGCGTCCAGGCGAGATAGGCGCCGAGTACGGACACGATGAGACCGACGCTGACGAAGACCTTGCCCCAGGTGCCGACGGCGGCCTCGAGGACGCCCGCCATGGAGGGCTGCCGGAGCTCGGCGATCTCGCTCATGGGCAGGATGCCGTACGACACGATGGTCACCGAGGCGAAGATCGCGAAGACGCTGACGAAGCCCAGGATCGTGGCCCTTCCCACGTCCTCCCGGCGCTTGGCGTGCCGCGAGTAGACGCTCGCGCCTTCGACGCCGAGGAAGACGAAGACGGTGGCGAGCATCGTGCCGCGGACCTGGTTGAACAGCGAGCCGGCGTAGTCGGCGCCGCCGAAGTTGTCCGCGAAGACGGACGGCTTGAAGCAGAAGAGAGCCAGGATGACGAAGACGACGATGGGGACGATCTTGGCGACGGTGACGATCCGGTTGATCGCGGCCGCCTCCTTCACCCCGCGGCGGACGAGCAGGAAGAAGCACCAGAGTCCGGCGGAGGACAGGATGATCGCGAGCGCGGTGTCACCGTCGCCGAGTGCCGGGGCGACGGCGCCGATCGTCGACATGATCAGGACCCAGTAGGTCACGTTGCCGACGCAGGCGCTGGCCCAGTAGCCGAAGGCGGAGAAGAAGCCCAGGTACTCGCCGAACCCGGCCTTGGCGTACGCGTAGACACCGGCGTCCAGGTCGGGGCGCCGGACCGCGAGGGTCTGGAAGACGAAGGCGAGCATCAGCATGCCGAACCCGGCGACCGCCCAGGCGATCAGCGCACCGGCGACACCGGTCTCCTGCGCGAACCGCCGCGGCAGGGAGAAGACACCGGCTCCGACCATGGAGCCCACGACCATGGCGGTCAGGGTCAGCAGGGTCAGTTTGGCCGCGGGCGGGGAATCGCCGGGTGAGGCCTCGGTCTGACTTTCCGCACGGGTCATGGTGTACCTCGTCGACGGGAGCTGTCGGTTGGGGACGACGACGCCGGCGGTCTGTCAGGCCGGCAGGAGCTCCGCAGGCGCTGCCCCGCTCGTGCCGGATCGTTCCACTGGAAAGGGACTCTAGTACCGAAAGTGGCAGTTGTCCCGATTTGCGCGCCCGCTCGCTCGACGAGGGCCGACGGCCTCGGCCAGGTCGGATCCGTACGCCCAGGTTCCCTCAGGCGAGGACCGTGGGCTCCGCCGCGCTGCGCAGGGCGGCCAGGACCGGGCTGATCAGCGGGTGCTCCTCGGCCCCCCGGCGTACCGCCGCGAAGACCCGGCGCGTCGGGGCGACCCCGTCCACCGGCCGGATCTCGACCCCGGAGAGATCCGTGCCCAGCAGCGCCGAGCGGGGGACGAGGGCGACCCCGGCACCGGCCGTCGCGAGGGCGACGACGGCCCTGAAGTCGTCGGAGACGTGCGCGAAGGCCGGGGCGAACCCGGCGTACTCGCAGGCCAGGACGGTCACGTCGTGGCAGGGATTGCCGGTGGACTGGCCGATCCAGGTGTCCTTGGCGAGGTCTCCCAGCGCGATGCGCTCGCCCCCGGCGAGGGGGTGGCCCTGGGGCAGGACCGCGTCGAACGGCTCCGCGTAGAGCGGGAGCCGGGTGAGGCGGGCGTCGTCCTCGCCGGGCGCGCCCCGGTACTCGACGGCCACCGCCACGTCCACCTGCCGGTCCAGGACCATGAGCAGGCTCTCGTCGCCCTCCGCGTCCCTGACCCGCACCCGGATGCCGGGCGCGGAGTCCGCGAGCGCGCGGATGGCGGGGGCGACCACGAGGCCGATGCCGGTGGCGAAGGCGGCGACCGTGACCGTACCGGCGTCACCGGAGTCGTACGCGGCGAGTTCGGACTCGGCGCGCTCCAGCTGGGCGAGGACGGCGTTGGCGTGGCTGAGGAGGATCTCGCCGGCCGGGGTGAGGCGGGCGCCGCGCGCGCTGCGGTCGACGAGCCGGTGGCCGGTCTCCTGCTCCAGGGCGGCGAGCTGCTGGGAGACGGCGGAGGGGGTGAGATACAGCGCGGCGGCCGCCGCCGTGACCGTGCGGTGGTCGGCCACCGCACGGAGGATGTGCAACCGCCGCGCTTCGATCATGTTCCTATTTTCGCAGGCGCCGGGGCCTGCTCAGGACCCTTGCGGAGCCCTGTTCCCGCCTCAGCCCTGGAGGGCGGCGCGGGCGTCGACGAAGGCGTCGACGGCCCGGTTCACGTCCTCCGTGGAGTGCGCGGCGGACAGCTGCACGCGGATGCGCGCCTGGCCCTGCGGCACGACGGGGTACGAGAAGCCGATCACGTACACGCCGCGCTCCAGGAGCAGTTCGGCCATCCGTCCGGCGACGGCGGCGTCGCCGATCATGACGGGGGCGATGGCGTGGTCGCCGGGGAGGATGTCGAAGCCCTCCTCGGTCATGCGGGAGCGGAAGAGCGCCGTGTTGGCGTTCAGCCGCTCGCGCAGGTCGCCGGCGGACTCCAGGAGGTCGAGGACCTTGAGGGAGGCGGCGGCGATGACCGGGGCGAGGGTGTTCGAGAAGAGGTACGGGCGCGAGCGCTGGCGCAGCAGGGCGACGATCTCGGCGCGGGCGGCGACGTAGCCGCCGGAGGCGCCGCCGAGGGCCTTGCCGAGGGTGCCGGTGATGATGTCCACGCGGTCCATGACGCCGTGCAGCTCGGGGGTGCCGCGGCCGCCGGGGCCGACGAAGCCGACGGCGTGCGAGTCGTCGACCATGACCATGGCGTCGTACTGCTCGGCGAGGTCGCAGATCGCGTCGAGCGGGGCGACGTAGCCGTCCATGGAGAAGACGCCGTCGGTGACGATCAGCTTGCGGCGGGCGCCGCCCTCGACGGCGGCCTTGAGCTGCTGCTCCAGGTCGGCCATGTCGCGGTTGGCGTAGCGGAAGCGGCGGGCCTTGGAGAGGCGGATGCCGTCGATGATCGAGGCGTGGTTGAGGGCGTCGGAGATGACGGCGTCCTCGGGGCCGAGGATCGTCTCGAAGACGCCGCCGTTGGCGTCGAAGCACGAGGAGTAGAGGATCGTGTCCTCCTGGCCGAGGAAGGAGGACAGGCGCGCCTCCAGCTCCTTGTGGACCTCCTGCGTGCCGCAGATGAAGCGGACGGACGCCATGCCGTAGCCCCAGCGGTCGAGGGCCTCGTGGGCGGCGGCGACGATCTCGGGGTTGTCGGCGAGGCCGAGGTAGTTGTTGGCGCAGAAGTTCAGGACCTCGCCCGGGCGGCCGCCCGAGGTGACGGCGACGGTGGCCGACTGCGGGGTGCCGATGACGCGCTCGGGCTTGTGGAGCCCGGCCTCGCGGATCTCTTCGAGGGTGGCGCGGATGTCGTCGCGTACGGAATCGAACATGGGTCAGGCTCCCGCAGTCCAGTCGAGGATGATCTTGCCGCTCTTGCCGGAGGCCGCGTCGTCGAAGGCGGCCTCGAAGTCCGTGTAGTCGTACCGGCCGGTGATGACGGGGCTGAGGTCGAGACCCGCCTCCAGGAGCACCGACATCGCGTACCAGGTCTCGAACATCTCGCGTCCGTAGATGCCCTTGACCGTGATCATGGAGGTGACGATCTTCGCCCAGTCGACGGCGAAGTCCTCGGCGGGCAGGCCGAGCATGGCGATCTTGCCGCCGTTGGTCATGTTGGCGACCATGTCCCGCATCGCGTGCGGGTTGCCCGACATCTCCAGGCCGACGTCGAAGCCCTCCTTGAGACCGAGGGTGCGCTGGCCGTCGGCGATGGTCTGCTCGGCCACGTTGAGGGCGAGGGAGACGCCCGTCTTGCGGGCCAGGGCGAGGCGCTCCTCGCTGACGTCGGTGATGACGACGTTGCGCGCGCCGGCGTGCTTGGCGACGGCGGCGGCCATGATGCCGATCGGGCCGGCGCCGGTGACGAGGACATCCTCGCCGACGAGCGGGAAGGAGAGCGCGGTGTGCACCGCGTTGCCGAAGGGGTCGAAGATCGCGGCGACGTCGAGGTCGACGGGGACGCGGTGCACCCACACGTTGGAGGCGGGCAGCGCGACGTACTCGGCGAACGCGCCGTCGCGGCCGACGCCGAGGCCGATGGTGGCGCGGCAGAGGTGACGGCGGCCGGCGAGACAGTTGCGGCACTTGCCGCAGACGAGGTGGCCCTCGCCGCTGACCAGGTCGCCGACGGCGATGTCCGCGACGTCACGGCCGACGGAGACGACCTCGCCGACGAACTCGTGGCCGATCGTCAGCGGGGTGGCGATCGTCTTCTGCGCCCAGCCGTCCCAGGAACGGATGTGCAGGTCGGTGCCGCAGATACCGGTCCGCTTGACCTTGATGAGCACGTCCCCGGGGCCGGTCTCCGGCTCGGGCACGTCCGTGAGCCAGAGTCCCGGCTCCGCCTTCAGCTTGACCAGCGCCTTCAATGCAACGGCTCCCGACGTGCGTGTCCTGTGATGTACGGGTGCGGGCACACTTCGGCGCCCAAGATCCCTGGAACAAAATCTTCCGTACGTCGCGCTCGTGGTCCATCGAGGATTTCTTAAGCGCGCTCGCAGATCAGCTTCACACCCACGGCGGGAGGCCGCCACGCGTCAGCGACCGAGCACCGCCATGGCGGCGTTGTGGCCCGGGATGCCGCTGACGCCACCGCCGCGCACGGCACCGGCGCCGCAGAGGAGGACGTTGGCGTGTCCGGTCCCGACCCCCCACCGCCCACTGTTCCGGTCCTCGTCCGGCTCGTCCGGCTCGTACGGGAAGGAGAGATCCCGATGGAAGATGTGCCCGCCGGGCAGCCGGAGATCGCGTTCGAGGTCGAGCGGCGTCTTGGCCTCGACGCAGGGCCGGCCGTCGGCGTCGAGGGCGAGGCAGTCGGCGATCGGCTCGTCGAGGTGGGCGTCGAGCTGGGCGAGGGTCGCCTTGAGGAGCGCGGCGCGGGCGCCGTCGTTGTCGGCGGCGAAGAGCCGGGCGGGCGCGTGGAGCCCGAAGAGGGTGAGGGTCTGGTGCCCGGTGGCGGCGAGCTCGGGCCCGAGGATGGTCGGGTCGGTCAAGGAGTGGCAGTAGATCTCGGAGGGCGGGGCGGTCGGCAGCTGCCCAGCCGCCGCCTCGGCGTGGGCGGCGGCCAGCTGCCCGTACCCCTCGGCGACGTGGAAGGTCCCGGCGAAGGCCTCACGGGGATCGACGGACCGGTCCCGGAGCCTCGGCAGCCGGGTCAGCAGCATGTTCACCTTCAGCTGCGCGCCCTCGGGCGCGGGCGGCGGCGTCTCGCCGAGCAGGACGGCGAGCTCCTGCGGGGAGGCGTTGACGAGCACCCGGCCGGCCTCCACGCTCCCCTCCGTGTCGGCGGTCCGGTAGGAGACGGCGGCCCGTGCCCCGTCGCTCTCGATCCGGACGACCTCGTGCCCGGTGAGGATGCGGGCCCCTGCGGCCCGGGCGGCGTCCGCGAGCGCGTCGGTGAGGGCGCCCATGCCGCCGACGGGAACGTCCCAGTCCCCCGTACCGCCGCCGATCACGTGATAGAGGAAGCAGCGGTTCTGCAGCAGGGTCGGGTCATGGGCGTCCGCGAAGGTGCCGATGAGCGCGTCGGTGAGAACGACGCCTCGGATCAGGTCGTCCTGGAAGGTCCGCTCGACGGCAACACCGAGGGGCTCCTCGAAGAGCATCCGCCACGTCTCGTCGTCGCCGACGCGCGCGCGGAGGGCCTCCCGGGTCGGGAGCGGCTCGGTGAGCGTGGGAAAGATCCGCCGCGCGGCCTCGGCCGTACGCCCGTAGAACGCCCGCCACGCCTCGAACTCCCGGTCGGACCCGGTGAGCGCGGCGAAGGAGGCCCGTGTCCGCGCCTCCCCGCCCCCCACGAGCAGGCCCCCGTCCCCCCGGGGCGTGTACGAGGACACCGACCGCTTCCGCACGGCGAACCGCAGCCCGAGCTCCCGCACGATCTTCTCGGGAAGCAGCGAGACGAGATACGAGTACCGCGAGAGCCGGGCATCGACCCCGGCGAACGTCCGCGCGGACACGGCGGCCCCACCGGTGTGCCCCAGCCGCTCCAACACCACCACGGACAGTCCGGCCCGAGCCAGATAGGCGGCGGCCACAAGCCCGTTGTGCCCACCTCCGACGATCACGACATCGGCGGATCGAGGCGCGCCGGAGGCGCCAAGGGCACCGGAATGCGAGACGAGGTCGGTCATGACTCATGCTCACACGCCCCGGCGAAGACAGGGAAGAAGCCCGAGCTGCGCAAGCACATGGCGCGGGAAGAGCGGTTGCTGCGGGTGTGAACGACCGTAGCGGATCCGCGTGGGCGCATACTGGCAGCAATGACAAAGCCCAGTGCACCAAAGCGCTTCCTGCCCACCAGCCCCTTCAAAGCCCCCGTCGCGCCTCCTCCCAAGCTGTTCGCCGTAGGCGACCAGGTCACCCACGACGTGTACGGACTCGGCCGGGTCACCGGCATCGAGGACGGGATAGCGGCGATCGTGGATTTCGGTGCGACGCAAGAGCGGATCTTGAGTCCGTACGCCAAGATGAGCAAGCTCTAGGACCACGACGCCCGGTCACGGCACACCGGTATCCCGCGCGAAGAGGATCCCCGTCATCCGCTCCTGTGAGAAGGCCCAGGTCCGCGACCTGGGCCTTCGGCGTTGTCCGGATCTCGACGGGTGGCGGCCCTATCGGATGCGAACGCCGGACCTTCATAATGGAACGCCGGTTTCCGGGTGGGGAGGCTTGGGTGTCGTCGTCGTCGGAGCGTAGTACCGCAGGCGTCCCGGACGCGTTACGTGTCGCAGCACGGGAGCACGGGCTGGGGGCCCGCAAGGGGCTGGTGCAGAACGAGCCGAAGCGCTTCCCCTGGGGTGGCGTGCTGCCCGTGGGCGTGCTCGGCGTGTTCCTCGGGTGGCTGGCCCTGTCGTACGCGATCGAGGACCAGCGGGAGCAGGGCGCCTGGTACTACTCGCTTCCGCTGCTCATTCTCGCGGCGATCCCGCTGGTATTCGTCGGGTACTTCCTCCTTGTCTGGCTGCTCCGTCCCCGGCCGCCCCAGATCTGGGTGGCCTGGTACGAGCACGGCGCCCTCCGGCACGTCGACCGCGGGCAGACGGAGGCGTACACCTGGGACGAGATCGCCTCCGTCACCCGGCAGGACATCACGGTGAGCAATGGGGTCACCAGCGCCACCACGCACCGGCTGACCATCCAGCCCGAACAAGGTGCCGAGATCGTGGTGGGGGACGAGTTCGGCGGGATGGTCCCGTTCGCCGAGGGCCTCGACGACGCGTTCGGCCACGCACGGGTGCCGCGGGACGCTGCCCGGCTGGAAGCCGGTGAACGGATCGACTTCGGAGTCGTCGACATCGACATCTCCGGCGTCGGACAAGGCAGCCGCCGCATCGGCTGGCGGGAGGTGGCGCGAGTCGACGTGAAGCAGGGCCGCGTAGAGATCCACCGTCACGGCGACCGCAAACCGTGGATGACGCTCCCGGCCCCCGGCTTCCCCAACCTGACCGTCTTCCTGACCCTCGCCGACGCGCTGCGGCGGCACCACGCATCCTGAGAAGTGTCGGCCCCTCGCGTCGCGGTCCCGCGCACCATGCGGGCCTACGGCCTCCGTTTCCGCAGGCCAGAGGCCATCAGCATGCCCAGGTGCCGGTGCGATTCCCCAGCTCATGGCGCGGGTTCGCTTCTCGCCATCCCCTCGTGAACGATGCGTGGCCCCATGTCGCCGTGGACGGCGAGGCCGCCGTGCGGGGCCAGCCGGTCGAGGTCGGCCAGGCGGGCCGGACCGCCGACGGGGTCGGGGAACGCGGCGCGGGACGTCAGGTGGTCGTAGCCGAGGCCGGCCGCGTAGGCGGCCTGCTCGGCACCGCCGTCACCGCCGACGTCGACGATGCGGGTGGCGACGGCGGCTTTGGTCGTGCTGGGATCCCTCGGCACCCTCGTGGGTTACGTGGCCGCAGGTGTCCTCTTCGCCGTCGTCGTGGCCGTCGGTGTGGCCGTCGGTGTGGCGGGTCGGCGCCACGAGCGGGGCCGTGAGGGATGATCATCGGATGACTGAGATCATCCTGATGTCCGATCCGCGCGTCGCCGCGATACCCGTCGAAGAGTGCGGCGAAGCGCTCGTGGACCTCCGTCGGGACGGGCGGCTCGTCGTCGACGCGCGCAAGGAGGACGCCGACGGTGCCTTTTCGCACCTGAGGGCCGGCGTCGTCGAGCGGCTGGTGAAGGCTCAGGCCTTGTTGCCGGGCGGGGTGCGGCTGCTGTTCGTCGAGGGGTATCGGCCGCCGTCGCTCCAGCGGGCGTACTTCGAGGAGTACGCGGACGAGCTGCGCGCGCTGCACCCGGAGTGGGGTGCGGAGGAGATTCGTAGCGCTGCCAGCCGTTACGTGTCCCCGCCGGAGATCGCGCCGCACAGTGCGGGGGCGGCGGTCGATCTGACGCTCGTCGGGGCCGACGGGGGCGAGCTCGATCTGGGGACCCGGATGAACGCCGGGCCGGAGGAGAGCGACGGTGCCTGTTACACCGGGGCGGCGAACGTGAGTGCCGAGGCCCGGGCCAATCGGGAGCTGCTCGGGTCCGTGCTGACCGCCGCCGGGCTCGTCAACTACCCCACGGAGTGGTGGCACTGGTCCTACGGTGACCGGTACTGGGCGCTAGCGACTGGGGCGAGCGCCGCGCTCTACGGGCCGAAGGAGCTCGCGGCGGCCGGCTGAGCGTCGGTCACCCGGTGGTTCTCGCCTGGCAGCGGGCCTCGTCGGACAGGGCCGTGCGGGTGTCGGGGTGATCGGGGCCCAGGACGCGGATGCGGGCGGCGGCGATGTCCTGGTACGCCGCCAGGGCCTCGGAGGCGCGGCCCAGGCGCTCCAGGGCCACGGCGGTCTCGCGGTGGCTGGCGAGGGTGTCCGGGTGGTCGGGGCCGAGGACGCGCTCCCGGAGGGAGCGGACGCTCTCGGACTCGTCGAGGGCCTCCGCCCAGCGGCCGAGGCGGCCGAGGTTGACCGCCAGGGCATGGCGGGCGCGGAGGGTCTCGGGGCCGTCCGAGCCCTGCACGCGCGTGCGGGCGGCGACGACGTCCCGGCAGACGGCCAGGGCGTCCGCCGCCTGGCCGAGTCGGCCCAGGCAGACCCCCGTCTCGTACCGGGCGGCGAGGGTGTCGGGGTGGTCCTCGCCGAGGGCGGCGGCGCGTGCGTCGGCCACCGCGCGGTACTGCGCGAGGGCCTCCGTGCCGCGCCCGAGGCGCGCCAGCGTGAACGCGACCTCGTGGCGGGTCACGAGGGTGTCGGGGTGTCCCTCGCCGAGCAGTCCGGCCCGGGCCTCCGCGACCTCGTGCGCCGTACGGTACGACTCCTCCAGGCGGCCGAGGCGGCCGAGCGTGAAGGCCAGGTTGTGGCGGCAGCGCAGGGTGTCCGGGTGGTCGGCGCCGACCGTGCGCTCGCGGGCGGCGAGCACCTCCACGTACACCTCGTACGCCTCCGGGTGCCGGCCGAGGCGGCCGAGGGCGTACGCCCGCTCCTGGCGCGCGGCGAGCGTGTCGGGGTGGTCGGCGCCGAGCACGCGCGCGCGTCCCCGGGCGACCCGCTCGAAGACGGCGAGTGCCTCGGCGGGGCGGTCGAGCCGGGCGAGGGCGAAGCCGACCTCGTACCGGCTGGACAGGGTGTCCGGGTGGTCCTCGCCGAGCGCGCGGGCGCGGTGGTCGGCGACGGACCGGTGGACCGACTCGGCCTCGTCCCAGCGGTCGAGGCGGCCGAGGCCGATCCCGGCCCGGTGGCGTCCGGCGAGGACCGCGAGGAGCTCCGCCGAGGCGCCGAGGGCGGGGGCGGAGGCCGGCGCGGGGGTCTCGGACGCGAGGGAACTCGCGTCGGAGGCGTGCCGGGCGGTGGTCCACTCGGTGGTGAGGACGGCGGCGACCGGGTCCTGGAGGGCGGGTCGCGCCGACGCGGCCACGGTGGAGAGGCGGAGTCCGCCGCTCATGTCCCGGGCCCACGCGGGCGCGTGCGGGGCCCCGGGCGTGGCCGCGGGCGTGTGCGGCGCCTCGGGCACGCCGGGGACCGGGTAGGGCGCGGTGGGCGCGAGCCCGGTGCTCGCGCCTTCGGTCGCCGGGTCGTACGGCGTCCGCGGAGCGGGCGGCACGTGCGGGCCGACACGGCCGGAGACGATCCGGCGGCGCAGGTCGCCCGCGTCGGCCGGCCGCTCGGCGGGGGTCTTGGCGAGCAGGTCGACGACGAGCCGGTCGAAGTACGGCGGCAGCTCGGCACGGTGGGCGCGCGGCGGGCTCGGCACGGTGTCCCGGTGGCCGATGAGGATGGCCCAGGAGTCGCCGAGGTCGAACGGCGGGGACCCGGTGGCCAGTTCGTACAGCACGCAGCCCAGCGAGTAGAGGTCGCTGCGGTGGTCGACCTCACCGCCGCCGATCTGCTCCGGGGACATGTAGTGCGGGGTGCCCATGGCGATGCCGGTGCCGGTGAGCTTGGAGGTGAAGCTCATGTCGGTGCCGAGGCGCGCTATCCCGAAGTCGCAGATCTTCACCGTCCCGTCGTGCAGCCGCATGATGTTCGCGGGCTTGAGGTCGCGGTGCACGATGCCCTGCCGGTGCGTGTACGCGAGGGCGTCGGCGACCTGGTCGGCGATCTCGACGACGTCCTGGACGGGCAGCGGGTTCTGCGGGTCGGCCGCGAGGAGCTGGCTGAGGTTCCGGCCCTCCAGGAGCTCCATCACGAGGAAGAGCACGCCGTCGTACTCGCCGAAGTCGTGGACGACGGTGATGCCCCGGTGCTGGAGCGCGGCGGCGACGCGCGCCTCGCGCCGGAAGCGCTCGCGGACCACCGTGAGGAACTGGGGGTCGTGCTGCGGGCCGAGCGGCTTGAGGCACTTCACGGCGACCCGGCGGCCGAGCGCCTCGTCCGTGGCACGCCAGACCTCGCCCATGCCCCCGCGGCCGATGACCTCGTCCAGGCGGTACCGGCCCTGGATCAGCCTGGTCTCCCCCATCGTGTGCAGTCGCCCCCGTCGTTTCTTTATGTTCCCCCGACATGTCCAGTATGGCCGCCGCCTCTGACAGTGGGTACGGGCAGGGCGTGTGTCAGCGTCCGGAACCCTTCTCGCGGGCGTCCGTCCCACTCCCCGGGCCGAGGTTCGCGTACGGGTCGGGCCGGGTGTCGGCGCCGAGCCGGGCCATCGCGCGGAGGATGTGCCGGGGCGGCAGCCTCCAGCGGAGCCGGGCCGGGACGCAGCGCAGGAGGTTGGCCGTGGCGACGAGCCGGTGGGTGACGGTGTCCTCGTCGGGCGCGGCGGTGCCGTAGAGCGCGTGGGCGTACGGGGGCAGGGTGTCGTACGCGAGCGCCGCCACGCGCCGCCAGATCACCTCGCGCGCCGGTACCAGCACGGGTTTGACCGGTGGGCGGCGCAGGAAGTCCTCGACGGTGCGCGCGTCGGCGCCGCCGGCGAGCCGGGGCCGTATCTCCTCGAAGTAGGAGGCGAGTTCGGCCACGGAGGCCGGGGCGCCCTCCGGGTCGAGGCCGACGAGCCGGGCGGAGACGCGGTGCTCGTCGACGTAGCGGTCCGCCTGCGCGTCGGTCATCGGGACGCCGGAGCGACGGGCCACGGAGAGGTACGAGTCGACCTCGGCGCAGTGGACCCAGAGCAGCAGCTCGGGATCGTCCACGCCGAGCAGCCGGTGGATCCTGCGGACACGGGCGCCCGCCGCCTCGGCGGCCTCCGCGGTGCCGTAACTGAGGGTGCCGACAAAGCTCGCGGTCCGCAGGAGACGGCCCCAGGGGTCCTCGCGGAAGGTGCTGTTGATCATGATCCCGCGCACGGCGACGGGGTGAAGGGCCTGGAGCCACAGGGCCCTGACTCCGGCGATCCACATCACCGGGTCGCTGTGCAGCTGCCAGGTGACGGATTCCGGGCCGAAGAGTCCGGGGTCGGGACCAGGGAGTCCGGGGTCGACGTCCTGCCTCATGCCGCTCAGGCTACGCCGGAAGCAGTACCTCCAAACCGGGCCGGAGCGAACGAAAACGCCGGGCACGCGCGTGCGTGCCCGGCGTCTCCCTCCGGTCAGGCAGCCTCGGCGTCCTCACCACCGCCCGCCGTGCCCTTCCGGACCGTGCAGTGCAACGAGTCGTCGACGACGTCCGCCACGATCGTGTCGCCGGGTTCGGCCTCGCCGCCGAGCAGCAGGGACGCGACCCGGTTGTCCAGCTCCCGCTGGATCGTGCGGCGCAGCGGGCGGGCGCCGAAGGCCGGCTGGTACCCGTGCGCGACGAGGAGCTTCTTCGCCGCCTCGGTGACCTCGAGGGTCAGACCCTGGGCGTGGACGCGGTGCTTGCTGCGGTCGAGGAGGTTCTCCAGGATCTCCGACAGGTCGCCCTCGGTGAGGCTGTGGAAGACGATGATGTCGTCGATGCGGTTGAGGAACTCGGGCAGGAACTTCTGCCGCAGGTCCTGCATCAGCTCGTCCTTGAGCTCGGCCGCGTCGCCCTCGTGGGCGAGGATCCGGTGGGCGCCGATGTTGGACGTCATGATGACGACGCAGTGCCGGAAGTCGACCGTGCGGCCCTGGCCGTCGGTGAGGCGGCCGTCGTCGAGGATCTGGAGCAGCGTGTTGAAGACGTCGGGGTGGCCCTTCTCCACCTCGTCGAAGAGGACCACGCTGTACGGCTGGCGGCGGACCTTCTCGGTGAGCTGGCCGGCCTCCTCGTAGCCGACGTATCCGGGAGGGGCGCCGACGAGCCGGGCGACGGTGTGCTTCTCCTGGAACTCGCTCATGTCGAACCGGATCATCCGGTCCTCGTCGCCGAAGAGGAGCTCGGCGAGGGTCTTGGCGAGTTCGGTCTTGCCGACGCCGGTGGGGCCGAGGAAGAGGAAGGAGCCGACGGGACGGTTCGGGTCGCCCATGCCGGCGCGGTTGCGGCGGACGGCCTCGGAGACGGCGGTGACGGCCTCTTCCTGGCCGACGATCCTCGCGTGCATCTCCTCCTCCAGCTTGAGCAGCTTCTCCTTCTCGCTGGCGGTCAGCTGGGCGACGGGGATGCCGGTGCGGCGGGAGACGATCTCGGCGATGTCGGCGGCGGTGACGGACACGACGCCCTCGCGGCGCTCTTCCACTCCGGCGAGTTCGCCCTCGACCTCGGCGATCTGCCGCTTGAGGTCGGATGCCTTGTCGAACTCCTCGCCCGCGACGGCCTGGTCCTTCTCGCGGCGGAGCTTGGCGAGGCGGTCCTCGCGGCTGACGACCTCGGTGGAGCGGCCGGCGCTGCGGAGCCGTACGCGCGCGCCCGCCTGGTCCATGAGGTCGATGGCCTTGTCGGGCAGGAAGCGGTCGCTGATGTACCGGTCGGAGAGCTCGGCCGCCGCCGTCAGGGCGCCGTCGGCGAACCGGACCCGGTGGTGGGCCTCGTACGCGTCCCGGAGTCCTTCGAGGATCTGGACCGTCTCCTCGACGGTGGGTTCGGGGATGAGCACGGGCTGGAAGCGGCGTTCGAGGGCGGCGTCCTTCTCGACGTGCTTGCGGTACTCGTCGATCGTCGTCGCGCCGACGACGTGCAGCTCGCCGCGCGCGAGGGCGGGCTTGAGCATGTTGCCCGCGTCCATGGCGCCCTCGCCGGTGGCTCCGGCGCCGACGACGGTGTGGAGTTCGTCGATGAAGAGGATGATCTCGCCCTCGGACTCCTGGACGTCCTCGATGACCTTCTTGAGGCGCTCCTCGAACTGGCCGCGGTACTGGGCTCCCGCGACCATGCCGGACATGTCGAGGGAGACGACCCGCTTGTCCTTGAGGGTGTCGGGCACCTCGCCCGCGACGATCCGCTGGGCGAGGCCCTCGACGATGGCGGTCTTGCCGACGCCGGGCTCGCCGATGAGGACGGGGTTGTTCTTGGAGCGGCGGGACAGGATCTCGACGGTCTGCTCGATCTCGTCGGCGCGGCCGACGACCGGGTCGAGCCTGCCCGCCCGCGCCTCCTCGGTGAGGTCGCGGCCGAACTCGTCGAGGGTGGTGGCGGGCTGCTGGCCCTGCTTCCCGGCGGCGGGCGAGGCGTCCCCGCGGGAGGCCTGGTCGGCGAGGCCGCGCACCTTGGGTACGTCGACGTCCTCGGCGCGCAGGAAGCGGCCGGCGCCCGAGTCGGCGTCGCGCAGGAGCGCGCCGAGGATGTGCTCGGGGCCGATGTAGGAGACGCCGGCGGCCTGGGAGGTGGCGTGGGCGAGGGCGAGGGTCCGCTTGGCGGCGGGGGTGAGGCCGGGCTCGGCGGAGGGTTCGGCGGACTCGCTCGGAAGCGCCTTCTCGATCTCGGCGGCGAGGCCGGCGGGGTCGACGCCCGCCTGGGCGAGGAGCCGCCGCGAGGGGTCCACCTGGGTGGTGGCCCAGAGCAGGTGCTCGGTGTCGAGGTCGGCGGTGCCGTCCTCGGCGGCCTTGCGCGCGGCCAGGTTGAGCAGGTCGCGGGACGATTCGGTCAGCAACCGTCCGATGGGCACGCGCTGCACCGCCGGGGGAGACGAGGCGGGCGACATCCCGAAGAACCGGTTCAGCAGGTCACTGAAGGGATCGGACGAACCGAAGGGTGAACCGAACGCCATCGACATGACGGACTCCAGACGCACAGCGGCAACGGCCCCCCTGACTTTCCCCCACCGCCACGAAAACCCGTCGGCGCCTGCCCCGCAAACGCAGGCGGGCGGACGGCCGCAGGAGCCGGAATGCGCCGAAGCTCCGCGTTTCAGGCGCCGTTGTCAGAGGGCTGTGCCAGAGTGGATCATGACTGGGGCAGCAGGGAACACACCCGTACGGCCCGCCGCCGACCCGCGGCCGAGAGTCCCGACAAGAGCGGAGAATCACTCATGCGCGTCAAAGCCCTCGACCACCTGGTCCTCAACGTGACCGACGTCGAAAGGTCCCTGGAGTTCTACGTCGGCTCGCTCGGCCTGGAGCCCGAGCGCGTCGAGCAGTGGCGCGAGGGCAAGGTGGGGTTCCCGTCCGTGCGCATCGACGAGAGCACCATCATCGACCTGTTCTCGCGTCCCCGCGGCGAGTCGAACGTGGACCACATATGTCTGGTCGTGGACCCGCTGGACTGGCAGGAGGTCATCGACACCGGCGAGTTCGACGTCATCGAGGGCCCGGTCCCGCGCTGGGGCGCGCGCGGCTCGGCGCAGTCGGTGTACGTGAGGGACCCCGACGGCAACACGGTCGAGCTGCGCTGGTACCCGCAGGACGTCACCGAGGCCTGAGCGGCCCGTAGCCGCTCGGTCCCGGCCCGTACCGGCTCCGTACCGGCTCCCTACCGGCTCCTTGGCGTGACCGACCGCCCGCCGCCCCGTCCCCGTGCGGGGCGGCGGGCGGTCGCGCATGCTCGGAGCAGGGAAAGGGGCCGCCATGTCCTGGCTCGTGACGCCGCTGGGCGCCCTCCTGGTGCTGCTGGTCCTCAGGGACGTCTTCCACACGCTGTGGCACCCGACCCGGCACGGCGGACTGAGCAGGCTGATCATGCGGGCCGTGTGGCGGCTGTCGGCCCATCGCCGCGCGCGCTGGCGCCCGGCGGGGCTCGCCGGGCCGCTCGGGATGATCCTGGTGGTCGTCGCCTGGGCGGTGACGGTGTCCGTGGGGTGGGCGCTCGTCTACTGGCCCCGGATGCCCGGGGACTTCTCGTACGCGGACGGGCTCACGCCCTCCGAGCACGCGGGCCCGCTCGACGCCCTGTACCTCTCGCTGGTCACCCTGGCCACGCTCGGCCTGGGCGACATCGCGCCCACGGCGGGCTGGCTGCGCGTCCTGGCCCCCGTGGAGGCCCTCGTGGGCTTCGTCCTGCTCTCGGCGACGGTGGCCTGGATCCTCGGGATCTACCCGGCGCTCGCCCGCCGCAGGACGCTCGCCCTGCGCCTCTCCCACCTGCGCGGCAGCCGGGCCTCGGCCGGGGCCCTGGACTCCGCCGGCGGGGCGGCGGTCCTCGACGGGCTCGCCGCCGGTCTCGCCACCCTCACCGTCGACTTCCTCCAGTACCCGGAGTCGTACTACTTCCACGACGCCGACGAGGACACGGCGCTGCCCCGGCGGCTCGGGTACGCCCTGGGCCTCGCCGACCGCGCCGACGGGGCCGCCCATCCGGACGTCCGCCTCTCCGGCTCCGTCCTGCGCCGGGCCCTCGACGACCTCGCCGCCGTCCTCGACGAACGCTTCCTGCGGACCGGCGGGACGACCGACCGCGTCTTCGCGGCCTACGCCCGCGACCACGGGCATCCGTGGGCCGCCCAGGGCCCGCAGCCAGGCCCCGGCGCCGGGCGTTAGACCGCCCCCGCGGCCCCCGCAGCCCCCGCCGCCTCCGCCGCGATCCGGTCGAACTGGGCGCCCATCGCCTCGGCGAGCGCCTTGGCGGCGGACAGCGGCCGGACCATGACCATGAAGTCGTCGATCCTCCCCTCCTCGTCGAAGTGGAGGAAGTCGCAGCCCTGGATCTCCCGTCCGCCCACCGTGGCGGTGAAGACGAGCGCGTGGTCGCGGCCGTCCGGGTTCGCGATCTCGCGGACGTAGGTGAAGTCCTCGCAGACCCTGATCACCCCGCGCAGGATGGCGGCGGTGATCGCCTTGCCCGTGTACGGCGTGAAGGCGACGGGGCTGGTGAACACGACGTCCTCGGCGAGGAGCGCCTCGATGGCGGCCTCGTCTCGATCCTCGACGGCCTTGCGGAACGGATGCACGACACCCCCTGTACTCAATAAATTGACTAGGTGCGTCGGAGGCTATGTTCCCGCCCCGGGGGCTGTCCAGCCCTCCCCCGGGGCGACGCGCGGACGTCCGGGCCCGCTCAGCGGCGGACGCGGGGCATGCCCAGACCGATCCAGGAGATGATCTCGCGCTGGATCTCGTTGTTGCCGCCGCCGAAGGTGAAGATGACGGCGGAGCGGTAGCCGCGTTCCAGTTCGCCGTGGAGGACGGCGCCCTTCGAGCCCTCCTTGAGGGCGCCCGCCGAGCCGACGACCTCCATGAGGGCCGCATAGGCGTCGCGGCGGGCCTCGGAGCCGTACACCTTGACGGCGGAGGCGTCCTGGGGGGTGAGGGTGCCGTTCTGGACGGCGCTCACCATCTGCCAGTTGAGGAGCTTCATCGCGTCGAGGCGGGCGTGGGTACGGGCCAGGGTGCGGCGGACCCAGGGGAGGTCGAGGACCCGGCGGCCGTCGGTGAGCTCGGTCGCGGCGGCCCAGCGCTGGACGTCGTGGAGGGCGCGGATCGCCATCGTGCCGTGTGCCGCGAGGGTGACGCGCTCGTGGTTGAGCTGGTTGGTGATGAGCCGCCAGCCCTTGTTCTCCTCGCCGACCCGGCGGGAGGCCGGGACGCGGACGTCGTCGTAGTAGCTGGCGGTCGTGTCGTGCGAGGCCAGGGTGTTGATGATGGTGCAGGAGTAGCCGGGGTCGCTCGTGGGGACCAGGAGCATGGTGATGCCCTTGTGGGGCGGGGCGTCCGGGTCGGTGCGGACCGCGAGCCACACCCAGTCGGCCGTGTCGCCGTTGGTCGTCCAGATCTTCTGGCCGTTCACCGTGTAGTGGCCGGTCTCCGTGTCCCCCTCCCGCACCGCGCGGGTCTTCAGGGCGGCCAGGTCGGTGCCCGCGTCGGGCTCGCTGTAGCCGATGGCGAAGTCGATCTCGCCGGAGAGGATCCGGGGCAGGAACCAGGCCTTCTGCTCGTCGGTGCCGTACCGCATGATCGTCGGCCCGACCGTGTTCAGGGCCATCAGCGGCAGCGGCACGCCCGCCTGGGCGGCCTCGTCGAAGAAGATGAACTGCTCCATGGGGGTGAGGCCACGGCCCCCGTACTCCGTGGGCCAGCCGACCCCGAGCCAGCCGTCGGTGCCGAGACGGCGCACGGTCTCGCGGTAGAAGCGCTTCTGCGCGGCCGGCTCCTCGTACCGCGTGTGGAAGTCCTCGGGGACGAGTTCGGCGAAGTACGCCCGCAGCTCGGCGCGGAGGCGGTTCTGCTCGGGCGTGTATTCGAGGTGCATGCGGGCCTCCCGTGGCGGCGTGCTGCGACGGCGGCCACGGTAGAACGTGTTCCATAAATGCGGAAGCCCCCGCGGGGCCGAGCCCGCTGGGGAAGCCCCCGCGAGGCCGAGCCCGCGCGGCACGCACGCCGCTGCCCCGGTTCGCCCGCCGAACCGGGGTCGTGCGGCAAAGGGGCCGACTGCCCTCCCCTGTCTAGGGCAGCAGCTCGTCCATGGATGCCCGGCCCTTCTCGGCGATGCGCCGTTCGGCCCACTCCAGGTTCTTCGGATTCACGTCACGGCCTGATGCGAGGACCAGGTCCTCCGCCGTGAACTCGCCCTCCGAGCCGGCGTGGAGCAGCCGGTCCGGGGTCGGGCTCTCCCCCGGGGACGTCTTGTCGGGCTCAGCGTTCATGCCGCCTCCTACGTGTTCTTCCGACACCCGCCATTCTCGTGTGGCGCCCACGGGAGCGCATCCGGGACCTCCCGCGGGGGCCGCCGGACGGGCCACTCCGGCGGCGAACTCGCGCCACGCCGTGTCACCGCCATGGCGTCCGAGGGGTACGGGTTCGACAATGGGGACGATGACCGATGACGACCGGCTGACGCGCGGTGGCGAGATCGGGCCCGCCGAGCGGCTCGCCATGAACCGGACCGGCAGCTTCGACTGGGATCTCGACACGGGCACCATCGATGTCGACGAGGCCGGGCTGCTGGTCTTCGGGCTGTCCCCCGACACCTACGACGGCCGGACGGAGACGCTCGTCGCCCGTCTGGCCCCCGAGGAACGGACCCGCCTCGACACCATCGTCCGGGAGGCGATGCGCAGCGGCTCCGTCTCGTACACGGCGCACTTCCCCATCCCCCAGGACGACGGTTCCGCCCACTGGACGCACGTCCAGGCGCGGATCCTGCGCACGCCCGACGGGCGGGCGCAGCGGATCGTCGGGATGGTCCGGGACACCACCGCCGAGGTGACGCACTCCGCCTTCCTCCTGGAGCTGGAGAAGCGCCGCGAGGTGCAGACGAGCATCGTCGAGCGGACCACGAACGCGCTCTCGCGCGCGGTGACCGTCGACGACGTGACCGCCGCCCTGACCGGGCCCGGCGGACTCGCCCGGCTCGGCGCGGAAGGGCTCGCGCTCGGCCTCGTCGAGAACGGCTCGCTCAACGTGATCGCGCTGAGCGGCGAGTCCCTCGACGCCCTGAACGACTTCCGCACCCGGCGGCTCGACCGGGGCCTGCCGCTGGCCGAGACGGTGCTGAGCGGCCGGCCGCGCTTCGTCTCCTCGTTCGCCTCGCTCGGCCGGGAGTTCCCCGAGCTCGCCCCGTACCTCTCCCGGCTCGAATTCCGTTCGGCCTGCTACCTGCCGCTGGTCGCGCAGGCGCGCTCGCTCGGCGGGATGGCCCTGTTCTACCGGGGCCGGTCGTCCTTCAACGCCGACGAGCGGAACCTCGCGCTCGGCCTCGCGGCGATCGTCGCGCAATCCCTCCAGCGGGCGATCCTCTTCGACGAGGAGCGGGAGCTCGCGACCGGGCTCCAGGCCACGATGCTGCCGCGCCGGATCCCGGAGATCACCGGCGGCGAGATCGCCGTCCGCTACCACGCGGCCTGGAGCGGCCGGCAGGTCGGCGGCGACTGGTACGACGTGATCTCGCTGCCCCGGGGCCGGGTCGGCATCGTCGTCGGCGACGTTCAGGGGCACGACACGCACGCCGCCGCCATCATGGGCCAGCTGCGGATCGCGCTCAGGGCGTACGCGGGTGAGGGCCACGCCCCTTCGACGGTCCTCGCCCGGGCCTCCCGCTTCCTCGCCGAGCTCGACACCAACCGCTTCGCGACCTGCACGTACGCCCAGGTGGACCTGGCCAGCGGCACCCTGCGCGCGGTACGGGCCGGGCACCTCGGCCCGCTCATCCGGCACAACGACGGCCGGGTGGGGCAGCCCAACCTGCGTGGCGGGCTGCCGCTGGGGCTCGCGACGGTCTTCGGCGACGAGGAGTTCCCCGAGACGCGCCTCGACCTCGTGCCCGGCGAGACGCTCGTCCTGTGCACGGACGGGCTCGTGGAGCAGCCCGGCTCCGACATCGCGACCGGTCTCGACGCGCTCTCGGAGGCGATCCGCAGCGGCCCGCCGCAGGCGGAGGCGCTCGCCGACCACCTCTCCGAGCGGCTGTGGGAGCGGTGGGGCTCCGGCGACGACGTGGCGCTCCTGGTGCTGCGGCGCACCCCGGACCCGGGCACGCCCCGGGCGCCCCGCATCCACCAGTACATCCACCAGGCCGATCCGCAGGGCCTCTCGGACGCGCGGGCGGCCGTGGGGCAGGCGCTGCGGGACTGGGGCCTGCCGGAGCTGTCGGACGACGCCGAGCTGCTCACGGGCGAGCTGCTCGTCAACGTGCTGCTGCACACGGAGGGCGGCGCGGTCCTCACCCTGGAGGTGCTGCCCGAGCCGGTGCGGCGGGTCCGGCTGTCCGTGCAGGACCGTTCCAGCGCCTGGCCCCGGCGGCGTACCCCCGGCGAGGCGGCCACCTCGGGCCGCGGACTGCTGCTGCTCGACGCGCTGGCGTCGCGGTGGGGCGTGGAACCGCGGGGCGAGGGCAAGGCGGTGTGGTGCGAGATCGGACCGGAGCCGGCGGTGGCGGACGCCGGGGCCCCCGGCGGCAGGTGAGGAGGCTCCGATGGACCCCGTGGCCGCGCTCAACCGGATCGCCTTCCTCCTGGAGCGGGCGCAGGCGCCCGGGTACCGCGCGCGGGCCTTCCGCACCGCCGCGACCGCGCTGACCGCCCTGCCGGAGGGCGAGGCGGCGCGGCGGGCGGCGGACGGCACCCTGGAGGCGGTGAAGGGGATCGGCCCGAAGACGGCGGCGGTGGTCCGCGAGGCCCTGGAGGGCCGGGTGCCGGAGTACCTGGCGCGCCTTGAGGCCGAGTTGGAGGAGAGCCTCGGGCCCGGTGCGTCTTCGGACGGCGACGGCGGCGTCGGTGTCGGTACGGCCCTGAGGGCGGCGCTGCGCGGCGACTGTCACCTGCACTCGGACTGGTCCGACGGCGGGGCGACGATCGAGGACATGGGCCGTGCGGCGGCGTCGATCGGTCACGAGTGGGCGGTCCTGACGGACCACTCCCCCCGGCTGACGGTGGCGCGCGGCCTTTCCTCCGACCGGCTGCGCGAGCAGCTCGACGTGGTGGCGCGGCTCAACGCGGAGTGGGCGCCGTTCCGGCTGCTCACCGGGATCGAGTGCGACATCCTGGACGACGGTTCGCTCGACCAGGAGCCCGAGCTGCTCGACCGGCTCGACCTGGTCGTGGGCTCGGTGCACTCGAAGCTGCGGATGGACGCGCGATCGATGACCCGCCGTCTCGAACGGGCCGTAAGAAGCCCCCTGATGGACGTGCTCGGGCACTGCACGGGCCGGCTCGTGGCGGGCGGACGGCTGCGGCCCGCGTCGGAGTTCGACGCCGAGCGGGTCTTCGCGGCCTGCGCGGAGGCGGGCACGGCGGTGGAGATCAACAGCCGCCCGGAACGGCTCGATCCGCCCCGTGCGCTGCTGCGGCTCGCGGTGGAGGCGGGGACCCTTTTCGCGATCGACACGGACGCGCACGCCCCCGGCCAGCTGGAGTGGCAGATCCTCGGCTGCGCGCGGGCGGAGGAGTGCGGGGTGCCGGAGGACCGCGTGATCAACACCTGGCCCGCGGAGCGGCTGCTGGAGTGGGCGGCGGCCTGAGAAACCCCCGGGCCATGGGCGTCAGGCGCGCTGCCAGACCGTGGTCGCGTTGCAGAACTCGCGGATGCCGTGGCCGGCGAGCTCGCGGCCGTAGCCCGAGCGCTTGATCCCGCCGAAGGGAAGTGCCGGGTGGGAGGCGGTCATGCCGTTGACGAAGACGCCGCCGGCCTCCAGGTCACGGACGAAGAAGGCGATGTCCTCTTCCTTGCGGGTCCACACGTTGGAACTGAGGCCGAACGGGGAGTCGTTGGCGACGGCCACCGCCTCCTCGATGTCGCTGACCGGGTAGACGGTGGCGACCGGGCCGAAGGTCTCCTCGTGGTGGACGCGCATCGCGGGGGTGATGCCGGTGAGGACGGTGGGACGGTAGTACCAGCCGTTCGCGAGCTCCGGCTCCTCGGGCCTGCGCCCGCCGCACAGGACGGTCGCGCCCTTGCGCACGGCGTCGTCGACGAGGGCCTCCAGGTCGGCGCGGCCCTGCTCGGTGGCGAGGGGGCCGACGTCGGTGGACTCGTCGAGGGGGTCGCCGACGGTGAGGGCGTTCATGGCGGCGGTGAAGCGCTCGGCGAAGTCGTCGTAGACGTCCTGGTGGACGATGAACCGCTTGGCGGCGATGCAGGACTGGCCGTTGTTCTGCACGCGCGCGGTGACGGCGGTCTTCACCGCCCGCACCACGTCGGCGGAGGGCATGACGATGTACGGGTCGCTGCCGCCGAGCTCCAGGACCGTCTTCTTGATCTCGTCGCCCGCGACGGAGGCGACGGCGCGGCCCGCGGGTTCGCTCCCGGTGAGGGTGGCGGCGACGACCCGGGGGTCGCGCAGGACGGCCTCGACGTCGCGGGAGCCGATCAGGAGGGTCTGGAAGCAGCCGTCCGGGTATCCGGCGCGGCGGAACAGGTCACCGAGGTAGAGCGCGGTCCTCGGCACGTTGGAGGCGTGCTTCAGGAGGCCGGTGTTGCCCGCCATGAGCGCGGGCGCGGCGAAGCGGATGACCTGCCAGAGCGGGAAGTTCCACGGCATGACGGCGAGGACCGGGCCCAGGGGCCGGTAGTGGACGCGTGCGGTGTCGGCGCCGGAGTCCTGGACGTCGCTCTCGGCGGGGTGCTCGTCGGCGAGCAGCCGCTCGGCGTTGGCCGCGTACCAGCGCATGGCCTTGGCGCACTTGGCGGCCTCGGCGCGGGCGGCGACGATCGGCTTGCCCATCTCCAGGGTCATGGTGCGGGCGATGTCGTCGCCGTCCTCGTCGAGGAGGGTGGCGGCGGCGCGGAGGAGGCGGGCGCGTTCGGCGAAGGAGGTGGTGCGGTACTGGCGGAACGCCGCGTGCGCGGCGGCGACGCGCCGCTCGACCTCCTCGGGCCCGTGGGCCTCGTAGGTGCGCAGCGTCTCGCCCGTCGCGGGGTTCACCGTGGCGATGCCCATGCCGGTTCTCCTCCTGGCCCGGGGCCGTTCGGCCCCCACGGGAAACCTCCCGCGCCGGGCGCGGGGGCGCAACAGGGGTGGGGCGGTGGGGTGACCGCGCGGGACCTGACCGCCGGGGTCGGGCGGTAAGCCCGGGGTCGGGTGGCGCGCCCGGGGTCAGGCGGTGAGCCCGGGGTCAGGCGGTGAGCCAGTCCAGGGCGCCGCCGAGGTGCGCGCGGAAGGCGGGGTCCTCGTACGCCTCCGCCGCGTGCCCGAGCGCGGTGAAGAGGAAGCGGCCCCGGCCGACCTCCCGGCACCAGACGAGCGGGTGGTCGTCGCCGTGCGTGCCGCCCTCGTACGAGGACTCGTCGACGCGCGCCAGGACGTGGACGCCCGCCGCGCGCGGCGCCGACGTGAAGTCGTACCACTCGTCGGTCCACTCCCAGACGGCCGGGAGCGGCGCCGTCGCGGGGTGGCCGGGGTCCTCGACGAGGACCGTGCCGGGCTGGAGGTCGGGGTGGCCGGCGAAGCGGGTGCCGAGGAGCTCGCCGTAGAGCGGCCAGTCGGGCTCGGCGTTGGCCGCCGCGTGGACGGCGAGGAGCGCGCCGCCGCCCCGCAGGTATGCCTCGCAGGCGGTACGGCCCTCGGGGGTCAGGACGGTGCCGGTCGTGGACACCAGGACGACGGCGGGGCGGCCGGCGAGGCCCTCGGGCGTGAACGCGGCCGGGTCGTCGGTGATGTCGGCGCCCCAGCCCCGCTCGCGGGCGAGGTCGGCGAGCGCGGCAGCGGCGGCGGGGAGGGAGTCGTGGCGATAGCCCGCGGTACGGGTGTAGATCAGGACATCGGCGGTGGGCACGCGGCGAGCTCCCCGGTCGGTCATGGCAGGGGGACGTTCCCCGCCGGGGACCGTAACCAAGGACGTCATCCGGCCACAACTCACGTCCGGCGCCGCCGTGGTGAGCCAGGTGGACGGCGGGCGGCACCACGTCCCGCTCCCGTGCCCGGGGCTGCCGAAAACACCGCGCCTCGCGGCCGGCCCCTCGGGCAGACTGCCCTGATGACGCCCCTTCACGATCATGCCCGCCGCGCCCTCGCGCACGTCGCCGACCGCTCCACCGGCGGGCCGGTCGCGCCCGGTCTGCGGGTCACGCTCAACTTCCACCCGCACTTCCTCGACCGGCTCGCCGAGGACGGCGTCTACCGCTCGCAGTTCGTCACCGGGACCGGGAACGGCGGGCTGACGGCGCGGCCCGGCGGGGACCGGTGGCGGTGGGAGAGCCGGATCTTCGGCGGGGTGTACGACGAGGCGCCCGCGGACACCCGACCGGTGTACGGGGCCCTGAACTACGGCCGTCGCCCCTTCGGCGCCGCGCCCCGCTTCGGCTCGGCGCACCTGCGGCTCACGGCCGAGGCGGTGGGGCGGGCGTCGTTCTGCTACCCGGACAGCTTCCTGGAGCCCACCGACTTCGGCGTCGCCTCGCGCATGGGGCTCGTCGCCCTCGCCGAGGCCGATGACGCGGACCCGCTCGACGACTACGTCGAGGCGCAGGTCCACGGGCCCGTCGTCATCGGCCGTGACGTGGAGGCCCTGGTCCTCGACCCCAGCCACCGGGGTACGGAGGTCGAGGCGGCGGCCCTGCGGCTGGGCTGCCCCGTGGAGTGGCACGGCGGTTTCCGGCTCTCCGTCGAGGAGCTGCGCCTGCGCCCCGACTTCCGGGGCCCGGAGTACGTGGAGCTCGGCGCCCGGATCGCCGTCGACGGGTTCCTCGACGCCCGGACCGTGCAGGAGGCGGCGGGATCAGGGGCGTACGACCCCCAGGACGTGAAGCGGGTCTGGCACTACCTGGCCCGGTTCGGCGCTCCCAGCTGACGGGTCGAGGCCTCCAGGAGCGGGGCGAGGAACTCCCGCTCCAGGGTGCCGGGCGGCAGCGCCTCCGGCTCGACGTAGCTCTGCGCGAGACCGCCCTCCCGCAGGGCGATGACCAGGCGGGCGAACCGGTCGGCGTCCACCGTGAGTTCCCGCCCGGCCCGGCGCAGGACCAGCGTCAGGCCGCGGGCGATCTCGGCGCGCAGCCGCTCGTCGTGGCGGGCGAGGACCCAGGCCGTCTGCGGGTCGCGGATGGCCCGCAGGGTGAACTCGGTGGTCACCACGTACCAGTCCCGCTCGTCCGGTTCGATCCGCGCGGCGAGCTCCGCGATCCGCGGCAGTGTGCACTCCTCCGGGGTCAGCGCGTCGATGGCCTCCGAGAGCCGCCGCACGATCCGGTCGCTGTGCTCGTCGAAGAGGGCGAGGAAGAGCTCGTCCTTGCCGGCGAAGTTCGAGTAGTACGCGCCCCGCGTGTAGCCCGCGCGCTCGCAGATCTGCTCGATCGTCGCCGCGTGGAAACCGTGCTCGGCGAAGACCTCCAGGGCTGCCTTCAGGAGCGCCGCTCGGGTCTGGGGCCGGCGCCTGGCGACGCCGGGGGCATCTTTCGGCACGGCGGGGACTCCTCGGTGGTCGTGGGACGGACACCCACCTTACCGACGGCCCCGACGGCCCCTTCCCGGGCGCGGGCCGACGGCGGCGGATAAAGTTGACCCATGGGAGAGCGGCCCGTCGCGCCCGCCGCGCCCGCCTTGGTCCTCGAGATCGACGGGGACGCGACCCTCATGAACCCGGGCCGTGTCTATCGCATCGGACGCGACCCCACCAGCGACATCGTGCTCGCCGACGCCCGCGCGTCCTGGCACCACGCCCTGCTCCGTACCGTGGCCGGGCACTGGGATCTGGAGGACGAGGGCAGTACGAACGGGACCTACGCGAACGGTCTTCGGGTGGCGGGATCCCGGGAGACGGGCTCGCGGGCCGTCGGTCCCGGGACGGTCGTGCGGTTCGGGCACCCGGAGGACGGACCGAGAGCGGTGCTCTCGTCCCCGGCGGCGCAGCCGCTGCCCCCGGAGGCACCTGAGGCACCCGAGGTACGTGAGGCGCCTGAAGTGCCTGAGGTACGCGAGGTGCCTGAGGCACCCGCGGCCCAGGCAGCCCCGGAGACCCCAGTGGTCCCGGAGCCCGCGCCGCCCTCGCTCCCGCGCCCCTCCTCCGTCTCCCACCCCGCCGCCACCGGCACCTTCCGTGAGCCGACCTCTGTCCGCCCGCTTCCCGTCCGCAGCGTCCGGATCGGCCGCTCGCCCGACAACGACATCGTCGTCGACGACCTCGTCGTCTCCCGCCACCACGCCGAGCTGCGGGCCGAGCCCGACGGCACGTACCGCATCCGGGACCTCGGGAGCCACAACGGCACCTTCCTCAACGGCGGCGCCGTCGTCGACGCGCGGGTGACGCCCGACGACATCGTCGGCATCGGCCGGAGCGCGTTCTGCCTCATCGGCGGGCAGCTCGTCGAGTTCACCGACACCGGCGAGATCTCCCTCGACGTGCAGGAGCTCGCCGTCACCGTCGACCACGGGCGCAAGACCCTGCTCGACGGCGTCTCCTTCCCCGTCGGCCAGAAGTGCCTGCTCGCCGTCGTCGGCCCCTCCGGAGCCGGGAAGTCGACGCTCCTGGGCGCGCTGACCGGCCAGCGCCCCGCCGACCGGGGCACGGTGCTCTACGACGGCCGCGACCTCTACCGCGACTACGCCGAGCTGCGTCAGCGCATCGGGCTCGTCCCGCAGGACGACATCCTGCACCTCCAGCTCACCGTCCACCGCGCCCTCTCGTACGCCGCCGAACTTCGCTTCCCCGAGGACACCGACCCCGCCGAGCGCCGGGCCCGGGTCGACGAGGTGATCCGCGAGCTCGGGCTCGTCGAGCGGGCCGAGCAGCCCATCCACAGCCTCTCCGGCGGTCAGCGCAAGCGCGTCAGCGTCGCCCTCGAACTGCTCACCAAGCCGTCCCTGCTCTTCCTCGACGAGCCGACCTCCGGCCTCGACCCGGGCATGGACCGGTCCGTGATGCACATGCTGCGCGGGCTCGCGGACGACGGGCGCACGGTCGTCGTCGTCACCCACAGCGTGCTCAGCCTCGACGTCTGCGACCGGCTCCTCGTCCTCGCGCCCGGGGGCAAGGTGGCCTACTACGGGCCGCCCGCCGACACGCTCGGCTTCTTCGGGTACGACCAGTGGCCGGAGGCCTTCGAGGCGTTCGAGAGCGAACGGGACCGCGACTGGGCGGGGCAGTACCGTTCCTCCCGCTTCCACCGCCGGTACGTCGAGGACGCCACGCAACGCCCCTTCGTTCCCGTCGCGAGTCCCCACGGCGACGCCGCGACGCCGGGTCCGCAGGAGCCCGGGCCGCCGCCGAAGGCGCAGAGCTGGGGCTCGCAACTGCGGACCCTGGTCCGCCGGTACGCCGCCGCGCTCTCCGCCGACCGGACCTTCCTCGCGATCATGATCGCGCTGCCGTTCGTCATGGGCGCGATGGCCCGTGCCCTGTCCGAGGGCAGCCTGGGCCCCGAGTCGACCATGAACGTCCTGCTCATCCTCTGCGTGGGCGGGGTCCTGACGGGCGCGGCGAACGCCGTGCGCGAGCTGGTCAAGGAGCGGTCGATCTACCGGCGCGAGAGAGCCGTCGGCCTGTCCCGCTCCGCCTACCTCGCCTCCAAGGTGGTCGTCCTCGGGGTGATCACGGTCGTGCAGGCGGTCGTCCTGACCCTCGTGGCCCTGATCGGCGTCCCGCTCAACGTGCCCGGCGGCAAGGGCGTCCTCATGCCGCCGCTCGTGGAGATCACGCTCGCCGTAGCGCTGCTCGCCTTCACCGCGATGATGCTCGGCCTCCTCGTCTCGGCGGTGGTCCGCAAGGAGGAGGTGACGATGCCGCTGCTCGTCCTCCTCGCGATCGTGCAGGTGGTCTTCTGCGGCGCGCTGCTCTCCGTACGCGGTACGCCGGTCCTGTCGCAGCTGGCCTGGCTGGTGCCCTCCCGGTGGGCGTTCGCGGCGATGGGCGCGACGATCGACATCGGGAAGGTCGCGCCGAGCGAGAAGACCGACGATCCCCTGATGCGGCACACGGCGGAGGCGTGGCTGTTCGACATGGGCATGCTGGTGGTGCTCTGTCTCGTCCTCGGCTTCGTCGTGGCGCGGCTGCTGCGCCGCCACGAGCCGGTCGTGATGCGGAGGTAGGCCGTGAGCGTCCCCGTACCGGAGTACGTGCCGGACTTCCGGCCCACCCATGTCGTACCGCGCGACGGCCTGCCCGCCTGGGAGGCGCCGGACCCGGCGCTGCCGACGGCGCCGCTGGACGCGTTCCTGCCGGTGCGGCTGACCGAGCGGGCCGGCGACTGGGGACGGATCCTCTGCTCCAACGGCTGGTCGGCGTGGGTCGACGCGCGCCTGCTCGTCTCCGTGCCCGACGACCCCCCGGCGGCGGGCCGGCCGATGGCGAGGACGGCCGATCCCCGGCCGCTGATCGCCCGCGCCGAGGACGCGCTCGGCCGGTACCGGTGGGCGGCCGAGGAGCTGGGCGCGGGCCGCTCGGACGGCGAGGGCTTCCGGCTGCGGACGCGCGGGCTGCGGGTCGGGATGGTCGTGGACGGGGAGTCGGTGTGGCTGTACGACGCCGAGCACGAGCGGTGGGTGTACTGCGACGGGCTCGGGCTCCATACGTACGCGGCCTCGGCGAGCCCTTCGGTGACGGCACCGCCGACGGCGGTACGACATGCCCCGACGGCGGTGGAGCAGGCCCCGCCCGGACCCCCTGAGCCGTCCGATGCCCGCTCCGCGGCCCCGGCCGCCGCACCGGCGCCCTCCCCCGGCCCCGTCCCCGCCGCGTACGAGCCGACCCAGGTGGTGCCGCAGGTCGATCCGGCCGTGGCGGCCGGGCCGCCGCCGACGCAGGTCGTCGAACAGCCGCCGGGACCGCACGGCCCGCCCGGTGCGCACGGCTCGGGCGGCTCGGGCGGCTCGCACGGCGAGAACGGTGAGCGCTGATGGCGGGCGACGGCGGGACGCGCGGGGACGCGGACATCCCGGCGGGCCGCCCCTCGGGGCTCGTCGGCAAGGAGATCGCGGGCTACCGCGTGGAGGGCGAGATCGGGCGCGGCGGCATGGCCGTCGTCTACCGGGCCCGTGACCTGCGCCTCGGCCGTACGGTCGCGCTGAAGCTGCTCGCCCCCGAGCTGGCCCGTAACGACACCTTCCGCAAGCGGTTCGCGCACGAGTCGCGGGTGGCCGCCTCGATCGACCACCCGAACATCGTGCCGGTCTTCGGGGCCGGCGAGACGGAGGGCGTCCTGTACATCGCCATGCGGTTCGTGCCCGGGCAGGACCTGGTGGCGCTGCTCGACCGCGAGGGGCCGCTGCCGCCCCTGAAGGCGGGGCGGATCGCCGTGCAGGTCGCCTCGGCCCTGGACGCGGCGCACGCCCACGACCTGGTGCACCGGGACGTGAAGCCCGGCAACATCCTCGTCGACGAGGGCACCGACGGCGACCATCCCGAGCACGTCTACCTGACGGACTTCGGGCTGACGAAGAAGTCGCTGTCGCTGACCGGTTTCACGACGGTCGGCGAGTTCGTCGGGACGCTCGACTACGTGGCGCCCGAGCAGATCTCCGGGAAGCCGGTGGACGGCCGGTGCGACGTCTACAGCCTGGCCTGCGTGGTCTTCGAGACGCTGGCGGGGGCGCCGCCGTTCCGCCGTGACACCGACTACGCGGTGATGTGGGCCCAGCAGTACGACCCGCCGCCCCCGCTCTCCGAGCTGCGGCCGGGGCTGCCGGAGGCGGCGGACGCGGTCTTCGCGAAGGCGCTGGCCAAGTCGCCCGAGGAGCGGTACGGGACGTGCCTGGAATTCGTGACGAGGCTGCGGGCCTCGCTCGCGGAGGCGGGAACGCCGGGTGACGGGCCCGGACCCGGGGGGTCGGGGCGGCCGAGCGCCCGGCGGCCCGGTCCGCCGCCGGAGCCGCCCGCGTGGGCGCGGCCGGTGTTCCGGGAGCTGTGACAGCCGTCAGCGGTGCTGCTTCCGTCAGCGGTGCTGCTTCCGTCAGCGGTGCTGCTTCGCGTTCGCGGGATCAGTCCCGTTCCCGGTCCCGGTCTCGACCTCGCCCTTGCGGTGGACGCGGGTGGCGAGGAGCGCGCCGAGGAAACCCGTCGCCAGGCCCCAGAGGAGGGCGAGGCCGACCGTCTTCCAGATGTCCGGGCGGAGCACGACCTGGCCGCCCAGCGAGGAGAGGTCGCCGATGCCGAGGATCGAGAGGCCGAAGCGGGCCTCGACGAGAGTGAGCGGGGTGACCACCAGCATCGTCACGGCGAAGGCGACGCCCATGCGCAGCGAGTGCTGCCAGAGCCGGGTCCTGGCCGGGGAGCGGACGGCGGCGCCGAAGGCGGCGGCGAGGAGGAGGACGGCGGCGACGGGCAGCAGCCACCAGGCCCTGGCGTCCTCCGCGGCGAGGGTGGACAGGTCGACGGTGGAGAGCTTCGAGGCCGTGTCCCCGTCGCCTCCGCGCGCGCGGAGGACCGCGTCGAGGACCTGGGGCATGGGGAGGCCGAACGGGCCCTCCACGGTGCCCTGCCAGGAGCCGCCGATGCCGACGCCGAGGGCGAGCCAGGTGATGTTGGGCAGGCCGAGCAGGAGGACGGCGAGGGTCTCCGCCGCGTGGCCCTTGGTCGCCGCGACGACGAGGCCGATGACCAGGCCGAGGGCCACGTACGCGAGGAGCAGCAGGAGCATCGCGTGGGCGGCGGGCCTGACGGGCTCGTGGAAGCGCACGAGGCGGGCGGGGACCGGGGTCTTGCGGGAGACGAGGAGGGCGACGACGAGGACGCCGAGGATCCACAGGAGGCCGTAGAAGAGCGTGGGGCCGAGGTCGGTGCGGAAGCCGACGGTGGGGTTCGCGGCGTCCAGGAGGTCCCCGAAGAGGTCGCCCAGGGTGTCCCCGGAGTCCTGGGCGGTGTCGCCGCCCAGGGTGATCGGGAAGTCGTGCCGGGCGAGGGCGGAGAGGCCCGCGAGACCCGCCAGCCAGAGGGCGACGGTGGCGGCGGCGCGCAGCAGGAGTTCACGTCCGCCGGCCACGGCGTGGTGGCGCAGGGGGCGGAGGAAGCAGAAGCCGGTGACGAGGGCGCCCACCAGGGTCACGGTGAGCGGCATGGCGGTCAGTTCGGCCTGGGTGCCCGCGAGGGCCCCGGCGTCGCCGGAGAGGTCGATCTTTCCGCCGGTGGCCATGACGACGACGGCCGCGAGGACGGCGGTGAAGCCGCCCGGCAGGTCGGCGGCGCCCGCGGCCCAGAGGCCGAGACCGGCGACGACGCCCATGGCGACGTACCCGGCGAACACCGCCGCCAGCGCCTGGACTCCGACGCGGAGAGTGCTCACCCTGCCCACGCTAGTACGGTCGACGGCCGCCCGCAGTGCGGTCGGGAGCCGTCCGCTTGCGGGCGGGTACCCTCCCGCGCGCACAATGAGCGCGGAACGGAAGAAAGGGAACAAACATGACTTCCCACCCCCCGTCCGGCTCGTCGGGCCCCCCGCCCGGCTCCTCGCCGGGCCCTTCGTCCGGCCCCTCGTCCGGACCTTCCTCCGGGCCCCCGTCGGGCCCCCCTTCGATCCCGCCGTCGGGGCCGCCGTCCGGCCCGCTCTCGGGCCGGGGGACCAGCCCCGGCGCCGCCGGTCCCCCGCCGCCCGCCGGACCGCCCTCGGGCGGCGGAGGCGGCGGTGGGGGCGGTGGCGGCGGCTCCGGCGGAGGGGGCGGGGGCTCCCCAGGAGGCCCGGCCGGTGACGGCGCCGGCGGCGGCTCCTCGAAGGGCGGCGGCCCTTGGTGGCGCTCCGTCCCGAAGGTCGCCTCGGCCACCGCCGTGCTCGTCGCGGGCGTCGCCCTGGCCGTGGTCCTGACCAACCAGCCCGGCGACAAGAACGACACCTCGGGCTCCGGCGGCGGCGAGGTCTTCCTCCAGAACGCCTCGGCCTCGGGCCCCGACCCGTTCACGCAGTCCACGGCCCGCACCGACGGCGGTTCCGCCGCCCCCGCCTCGCTGCCGCCCCGCTCCTCCTCCGCCGAGGCCGGCACCCCGAAGGTCTCGGGCGCGGCGCCCGGGCTCTACGGCGGTACGCAGAACGTCGCGAGCTGCAACGTCGAACAGCAGGTCCGGTTCCTCGCCGCCGAGCCCTCGCGGAACGCGGCCTTCGCCTCGGTCCTGAGCATCAAGCCCGACCAAGTCCCTTCGTACCTGCGCTCCTTGACGCCCCTCCAGCTGCGGGCGGACACCCGCGTGACGAACCACGGCTTCAAGGACGGCTCCCCCACGACGTACCAGGCGGTGCTGCAGAGCGGGACCGCCGTCCTCGTCGACGAGCGGGGCATGCCCCGGGTGCGCTGCGCCTGCGGCAACCCGCTGACCGACGCGGTGGCGCAGAAGGCGCCGCGGACCTCGGGCACGCCGTGGCAGGGGTACAACTCCACCCAGGTCGTGGTCGTGGCGCCGTCGGTGACGGTCATGAACGTCTTCGTCGTGTACGACCCCCAGGACGACGACTGGTTCGCCCGGAAGCACGGCGACACCGGCCGGCACGACAAGCCGACCCCGCCGCCGCCTCCCCCGCCGACCCACTCGACGTCGCCGTCCGTCTCGCCGTCGACGTCGCTCTCCCCCTCGCCCTCGGAGTCGACGCTGTCGCCGATCCCGTGCGTGACGGTGACCGGTACGGAGACGCCCGCGCCCCGGAACGGCGTCACACCGTCGCCGTGCCCGTCGACGCTCTCGCCGACGCCGTCCACGTCGACACCGTCCACGGACTCGTCCTCCCCGTCCACGGACTCGTCCTCGCCGAGCTCGCCGTCCGACTCGACGAGCCCGTCCGACGAGTCGCCGTCCACGGACTCGTCCTCGCCGTCGGCACAGTCACTGGCACCCGAATCCGGTCCGGTGACGGACGGCACGTCGTCCTCGGCCGCCGGAACGGAGTCCGGAACGGAGTCCGGCACCGCACCCGGGACCGCGTCCCCGCTGTCCCCGTCCCCGCTGTCCCCGTCGCTGACGCTGTCGACCTCGCCCACCCCCACCGGGACGGCGACGACCTCGTCCTCGGCACCGGCACCCGGCCCCGGCGGCGTCCGCGCCGCCTGACCGTCACACCCCGCTGTGGCCCCTGCGCGCGTCGCGTCCCCGCGACGCGCGCAGGGCGCGGAGCCAGGCCGTGAGCGGGCGGGGGCCGGGCGGGCGCTCCTCGGCGCGCTGCTGCCACATCCGCTCGTCGCGGTCGGTGAACTGTCCTGACATCGCTCGTCTCCCCTCGTGATGGCATGGCCGGAGGGCCACTGAGAGAGACTCTGTACTCTTATTGGCCCGGACATCAGAGCCAATGAGGAGTGATTGGCATGGCAGTGGCACGCGTGGTCCACACAGCGGACCGGACCCTGACGGGCCGCCAGCTGGCGTCGCTCCTCACCCCGCCTCCGGACGGCCGTTTCGGCTACCGGGACCTGGCGCGGGCGGTCCGGGAGGCGCTGCTCGACGGCCGGGTGGCGCTGCGCCTGCGGCTGCCGGCCGAGCGCGAGCTCGCGACGGTCCTCGCGGTGAGCCGGACGACCGTGACGGGGGCGTACGACCTGCTGCGGGAGAGCGGGTACGCACACAGCCGCCGGGGCGCGGGGACCTGGACCGCGCTGCCGGACGGGCAGGTGCCGACGGCGCTCGGCGGCGCCTTCCAGGAAGACGCCGAGGCGACGATCGACTTCGCCCTCGCCGCGCCGCACGCCCCGGTGGCGGAGCTCTCCGCCGCCCTTGCCGCGGCGGCCGCCGAACTGCCCCGGTACGCGGGGGCTCCGGGCTACCACCCGTACGGACTGCCCGTCCTGCGGGCCGCCATCGCCGACCGGTACACGGCCAGGGGGCTGCCGACGCTGCCGGAGCAGATCCTCGTCACGACCGGGGCACAACAGGCCCTCTCGCTGGTCCTCACGCTGCTCGGACGGTCCGGCGACCGGGTGCTCGCGGAGAACCCCTCGTACACCAACGCCCTCGACGCGATGCGCGGCCGGATGCTGCGGATCACGCCGGTGCCGGTGACGGAGGCGGGCTGGGACTCCGGGCTCGTGGACGCGGCGCTGCGGCAGACGGCGCCGCGCCTGGCGTACCTGATCCCGGACTTCCACAACCCGACCGGGCACGTGATGCCGCCGGAGCAGCGGCGGGAGGTGGCGCGGTCCGCGCGGGCCAGCGGGACGTGGGTGGTGGCGGACGAGACCCTCACGGACATCTCGCTCGACGTGCCGCCGCCGGTGCCGTTCGCGGCGGCGGCCGGCGGGGGCGACGGGGAGCAGATCGTGTCCGTCGGCTCGCTGAGCAAGAGCTGCTGGGGCGGGCTGCGGGTCGGCTGGGTGCGGGCGGCCTCGCGGGTGGTGACCGAACTGGCGCGGGTACGGATCACGGCCGACTTCGCGGGTTCGGTCCTCGACCAGCTGGTGGCGGTCTCGCTGATCGGCGAGCTGGACACGATCCTGCCGAGGCGCCGGGCGGAGCTGCGGAGCCGCCGGGAGGCGCTGACGGCGGCGCTCGCCCGGCACGTACCGGAGTGGCGGTGGGTGACGCCGCCGGGCGGGATGTGCCTCTGGATCGACCTGGGCCGTCCGGTCGCCTCGACCGTGGCCGCGCGTGCGCTCCGGCACGGGGTACGGGTGGAGGGGGGCGCCCGGTTCGGGGTGGACCCGGGGACGCACGAGCACCGGCTGCGGATTCCGTTCACGCTGCCGGAGGAGGTCTACGAGCCCGCGACGGAGCGGCTCGCGGCGGCCCTGGAGGGGGCGCCGGGGCGGGTGGTGGGTCCGGCGCTGCCGGACTGGGTGGCCTGACGGGCCCCGCCGATATCCGGATGCCTGCCGCCGGAGGTCCGTGTACGGTCCACCGGGTGAAACCGCTGACCGACAAAGAGATCCGTTCGTCCTTCGTGAACTGCACCAAGGGCGAGGCGGCGCGTCTGAAACTGCCGCTCGACTTCGCCGAACTCCCCTGGGAGGACCTGGACTTCCTGGGCTGGGTGGACCCGGGCGCGCCGTTGCGCGCGCACCTGGTCCTGCCGCGCGAGGACGGTCCGCTCGGGGTGAGCCTGCGGGTCCCGGCCACCGCCCGGACGAGCGCGGTGAAGTCCAGCATGTGCCAGGTCTGCATGACCGCGCACGCGTCCTCGGGCGTCACGCTTCTCGTCGCGCCGCTCGCGGGTGCCCGGGGCCGCGAGGGGAACACGGTCGGGATCTACCTCTGCGCCGACCTCGCCTGCTCCCTGTACGTGCGGGGCAAGCGGGAGCCGAAGCTGCGCGGGCGGCGCCACGAGGAGTCGCTGACGCTCGACGAGCAGGTCGCCCGGCTGACGGGCAACCTGGATGCCTTCGTGAACCGCGTGACGGCGGGCTGACGCCGACCGTCAGCCCGTGAGAGCGCCGGTCAGCGGAAGGCCTGCTCGCCGGTGAGCGCCTTGCCGATGACCAGGGAGTGGACCTCGCTCGTGCCCTCGTAGGTGAGGACCGACTCCAGGTTGTTGGCGTGGCGCAGGACCGGGTACTCCAGGGTGATGCCGTTGGCGCCGAGGATCGTGCGGCACTCGCGGGCGATGGAGATGGCCTCGCGGACGTTGTTCAGCTTGCCGACGCTGATCTGGTCGGCGGTGATGCGGCCCGCGTCCTTGAGGCGGCCGAGGTGGAGGGCGAGCAGCATGCCCTTGCCGAGCTCGACGGACATGTCCGCGAGCTTCTGCTGCGTGAGCTGGTAGGAGGCGAGGGAGCGCTCGAAGACGACGCGGTCCTTGGCGTAGGAGATCGCGGTCTCCAGGCAGTCGCGGGCGGCACCGAGGGCTCCGAAGACGATGCCGAAGCGGGCCTCGTTGAGGCAGCCGAGCGGGCCGGAGAGGCCGCGGGCCTCGGGCAGCATCGCGTCGGCGGGGAGCCGGACGTCCTCGAGGACGAGCTCGCTGGTGACGCTGGCGCGCAGCGAGAGCTTCATCTTGATCTCGGGGGCGCTGAAGCCGGGGGTGCCGGCGGGGACGAGGAAGCCGCGGACGCCCTCCTCGGTGCGGGCCCAGACGACGGCGACGTCGGCGACGGAGCCGTTGGTGATCCACATCTTGGTGCCGTTGAGCACCCAGTCCGAGCCGTCACGCTTGGCGTTCGTCCGCATCGAGCCCGGGTCCGAGCCCGCGTCGGGCTCGGTGAGGCCGAAGCAGCCGATGTACTCGCCGGCCGCCATCTTCGGCAGCCAGCGCTGCTTCTGCTCCTCGGAGCCGTACTTCCAGATCGCGTACATGGCGAGGGAGCCCTGCACGGAGACGAGGGAGCGCAGGCCGGAGTCGACGGCCTCCAGCTCCAGGCAGGCGAGGCCGTACGCGACGGAGTTGGTGCCCGCGCAGCCGTAGCCCTCCAGGTGCATGCCGAGGACGCCGATCCCGCCGAGGGTGCGGGCGAGCTCGCGGGCGGGGATCTCGCCCTTCTCGAACCAGCCGGCGACGTGCGGGCGCAGCTCGCGGTCGGCGACGGCGCGCACGGTCCGGCGGATCTCGCGCTCCTCGTCGGTGAGCAGCCCGTCGATCGCGAGCAGGTCGAAGGGGTGGACGGGAGTGGACGACGACTTCACGGACGGCCTCCTGGCGACGGGCGGGCAACACCGAGTGGGCAACGCGGCGAGCGGCAGCCTAGCCGGAGATCGGATATTGGATCCAGTATTGAAAATCCGGCGCCAGCCCCCTACGGTCCCGATTGGATCCAATATTCGGATCCCATCTTTTGGATCCGCGTACGGGATCCAACCCCTGGATCCGCATACGGGATCCCATGTGCGGAGAGCGAGGAACCGACGCATGCGCGCAGACCAGCCGGAGACCCCCGAGGCACCCGCCCCCGGGGCCCTGTCCGGGATCGTCGTCGCCGACTTCGGCCGGGTCCTCGCGGGCCCGTACATGACGATGCTCCTCGCCGACCTGGGCGCGGACGTGATCAAGATCGAGCGGCCCGGCTCCGGCGACGACACGCGCGCGTGGGGCCCGCCGTTCGCCGGCGGCGAGGCCGCGTACTTCCTCGGAGTGAATCGCAACAAGCGCTCCGTCACGCTCGACCTCACCGACCCGGAGGACCTGGCGACGGCCCGCGCGATCGTCGACCGCGCGGACGTGCTCGTGGAGAACTTCCGCCCCGGGACGATGGAGAAGCTGGGGCTCGGGTACGAGGACGTCCGCGCCGGCAACCCCGGGCTCGTGTACTGCTCCGTGACCGGCTTCGGCACCGCCGAGGGCGCCCACCTGCCGGGTTACGACCTGCTCGTGCAGGCCATGGGCGGCCTCATGAGCGTGACCGGCGAGCCGGAGGGCCCCGGGACGAAGGCCGGGGTCGCCCTCGTCGACGTCATCACCGGCCTCCACGCGGGGCTCGGCGTCCTCGCCGCCCTCCGCCACCGCGAACGCACCGGCGAGGGCCAGCGCGTCGAGGTCTCGCTGCTCACCTCGCTCCTCTCCGCCCTCACCAACCAGGCCGCCGCCCACCTCGGCGCCGGGGTCGTGCCGCGCGCCATGGGCAACCGGCACCCGAGCATCGCCCCGTACGAGGTCGTCGAGGCCCGGGACCGCCCGCTCGCTCTCGCCGTCGGCACCGACCGGCAGTTCCGCACCCTGTGCGAGCGTCTCGGTCTCCCGGCGCTCGCCGAGGACGCGCGCTTCGCGACCAACACCGCCCGGGTCGCCCACCGCGAGGAGCTCCTCGCGGCCCTCGCGGGCCCGCTGGGGACCCGTACCGCCGACGAGTGGTTCGAGGAGCTGACCGCCGTCGGCGTGCCCTGCGGTCCCATCAACGACCTGGCCGGCGCCTTCGGTCTCGCCGACCGGCTCGGGCTCGCCGCGCGCGTCCCCGAGGCCGCCGCCGGACCCGGCCAGGTCGCCAACCCGATCGGCCTCGCCGCCACCCCCGCGGCCTACCGGAGCGCTCCCCCGCGCCTGGGCGAGCACACGGACGAGCTGCTCGCCGCCCTGGGGCGGCCCGCGCGCACGCCCTGATCCGTAGGAAGATGGGGCACGGTCCCCGAGCGAAGGAACGGAAGGTCACAGGCGATGAGCAGCGCGGAGCGGAAGCGGCGGCCGCAGACCGCCCAGCAGTTCGTCCTTGAGGAACTGCGGCGCGCCATCACCAGCGGGGAGCTCAGGCCGGGCGACCAGATCCGCCAGGAGACGCTCGCGGCCCGGCTCGACGTGAGCCGGGTGCCGCTGCGGGAGGCCCTGAAGTCGCTGGAGGCCGAGGGCCTCGTCGTGCACCGCATACACCGCGGGTACTTCGTCGCCGAGCTGTCGCTCGCGGACCTGGAGGAGATCTACCGGATCCGTGAGCTCCTGGAGACCGAGGCGGTCCGGGCGGCCATGCGGCGCATGCCGGACGGCACGCTGGACGCGCTCTGGGAGATCCAGCGCGAGGTCGAGCGGGCGGCCTCGGACGGGGACGTGACCGCGATGGCGGCGGCGAACCGGCGGTTCCACTTCGCGCTCGTCGAGGCCTCGGGGATGCCCCGTCTCATCCGTCTCATCGCGACGCTGTGGGACTCCACCGACGCCTACCGCTCGCTGTACTACACCGAACTCGCCCACCGCGAGCAGGCCGTGCACGAGCACCGCGCGGTGCTCTCGGCGCTGCTCCACGGCGACGAGGCCGCCGCCGTGCGGTGGCTCGACGAGCACCGCGCCCACGCGGTGGCGGCCCTGCGCGAGGTCCTGGACCTGGACCGGGGCTGACGCCTCGGACAGGCCCTGAGCAGGTCCCGTACCCTGGCGCCCGACGCGAGGAGGAACCATGGCGCGGATGCCGTCGGCCGAACGACGTGCCCAGCTGGTCGAGGCGGCGATCAGGGCGATGACCAGGGACGGGGTCGCGCGGACGACCACCCGGTCGATCTGCGCCGAGGCGGGTGTGTCGCTGAGCGTCTTCCACTACTGCTTCGACTCCAAGCAGGCGCTGCTCGAAGCCGCGATCCAGACGATCAACGCCAACTACGTGGCGCGGGTGAAGTCGGCGGTCGAGCCGAAGGCCACCCTCCGCGAGACGGTACGGGCCGGTCTGCGGACGTACTGGGAGCACGTCACGGCCCATCCCGGCGAGCACATGCTGACGTACGACCTCACCCAGTACGCCCTGCGCGAGCCGGGGTTCGAGCACCTGGCCCGCGCGCAGTACGAGCAGTACATCGCCTCGGCCGTCGTCCTCGTCGACCGGGTGCGCGAGACGCACGGCACGGAGCACCGGGTTCCAGCGGACGCCGTCGGGCGCTACCTGGCGGCGGCGATCGACGGGCTCACCCTCCAGTTCCTCGTCCTCGGGGACGAGCAAGGGGCCCTCCGGAACCTGGACATGACGGCGGATCAGCTGGTCTCCATGCTGGAGAGGTGACGAGCTCACGGACACCTTACCCATGAGTCACTTTCCCAACAGGTCATTTGACCCGGACTCTTGACTCACTGGCTCCGCACCGGGATTCTCGGGTCGCCCGGCACACCCCCCAACGACCGGAGGCCTGACCCGACATGACCCCACCCTCATCCCGGAGGACGGGCAGAAGAGCCTCTCTTCTCGCCCTCTTCCTCGCTCTCGCCGCCGTGCTCTTCGGATCCGGCCCGGTCCCCGCGCTCGCCGCGGGATCCGCGACCGGCTCCTGGTGGGAGCCGGTCTCCCGGCCCGCCCAGGACTCCCAGATCAACGTCACCGGCACGCCGTTCAGCGGCACCGACGCCCAGGGGCGGGTGCGCGGCTTCGTCGACGCGCACAACCACCTCATGTCCAACGAGGGCTTCGGCGGCCGGCTCATCTGCGGCAAGACCTTCTCCCCGGCCGGCATCGCCGACGCGCTGAAGGACTGTCCCGAGCACTACCCCGACGGCTCCCTCGCGCTGTTCGAGAACGTCACCGGCGGCGCGGACGGCAAGCACGACCCGAACGGCTGGCCGACCTTCAAGGACTGGCCCGCCCACAACTCCCTGACGCACCAGCAGAACTACTACGCCTGGGTCGAGCGCGCCTGGCGCGGCGGCCAGCGCGTGCTGGTCAACGACCTGGTGACCAACGGACTCCTCTGCTCGATCCAGCCCCGGGACCGCGGCTGTGACGAGATGGAGGCGATCCGCCTGGAGGCCCGCAAGACCTACGAGCTCCAGGACTACGTCGACGGGATGTTCGGCGGCCCCGGCAAGGGCTGGTTCCGGATCGTCACCAGCGCCGACCAGGCCCGCAAGGTCGTCGAGCAGGGCAAGCTCGCGGTCGTGCTCGGCGTCGAGACCTCCGAGCCCTTCGGCTGCAAGCAGATCCTCGACGTCGCCCAGTGCTCCCAGGCGGACATCGACCGCGGCCTCGACGAGCTGTACGGGCTCGGCGTGCGCAGCATGTTCCTGTGCCACAAGTTCGACAACGCGCTGTGCGGTGTGCGCTTCGACTCGGGCACGATCGGCACGGCCGTCAACATCGGCCAGTTCCTGTCCACCGGAACCTTCTGGCAGACGGAGCAGTGCGCGGGCCCGCAGCACGACAACCCGATCGGCAACGCGGCGGCGCCCGTGGCGGCCTCGAAGCTGCCCGCCGGGGTGAGCGTGCCCTCGTACGCCGACGGAGCCCAGTGCAACAAGCGCGGCCTCAGCCGGCTCGGCGAGCACGCCCTGAAGGGGATGATCGACCGCGGGATGATGCTGGAGCTCGACCACATGAGCGTCAAGGCCGCCGGCCGCGCGCTCGACATCCTGGAGTCGCAGGAGTACCCGGGCGTCCTGTCCACGCACAGCTGGATGGACATGGACTGGACCGAGCGGCTCTACCGTCTGGGCGGTTTCGCCGCCTCCTACATGCACGGCGCGCAGGGCTTCATCGGCGAGGCGGCCCAGAAGGCCGACCTGCGGAAGAAGTACGGCGTCGGCTTCGGCTACGGCACGGACATGAACGGGGTCGGCGGCTGGCCGGGCCCGGTCGGCGCCGACGCGCCGAACGCCGTGAAGTACCCCTTCCGCAGCGCCGACGGCGGCTCGGTCATCGACCGTCAGGTCACCGGTGAGCGGACCTGGGACCTCAACACCGACGGCGCCGCCCACAACGGCCTGGTCCCGGACTGGATCGAGCAGATCCGGCTCAGCGGCGGCCAGAGCGTCGTGGACGAGCTCGCCGGTGGCGCGGAATCGTACCTGCGGACGTGGCGGGCGACCGAGAAGCACGAGCCGGGCGTGAACCTGGCGGCCGGGGCCCCGGCGTCGGCGAGCTCCACCGAGTGGCACCCGTGGATCAGCTACGCGGCCGGTCGCGCCGTCGACGGCGACACGGACAGCCGCTGGGCGAGCGACTGGTCGGACGACCAGTGGATGCAGGTGGACCTGGGCGCGGTGCACCCGGTCGGCCGGGTGACCCTGGACTGGGAGCGGGCGTACGCGCGCGCGTACCGGATCGAGGTGTCGGAGAACGGCTCGGACTGGCGTCAGGTCTGGTCGACGGACGCCGGTGACGGCGGCTACGACACGGCGACGTTCGCCTCGACGCCGGCCCGCTACGTACGGATGCACGCCGTGGGCCGCGCGACCCAGTGGGGTTACTCGGTCTACGAGATGTCCGTCCACCGGGCCTGACGCGGCACCTGGCTCAGGGGCGCGTCCGGCTCAACTCCCCGCGGGTCCCGTCCAGTCGGCGGGGACGCGGGCGAGCCGGACGCGCTGGGGGTGGTCACCGACATCGACGGTGGCCACCTTCCGGCCGGTCGCGAAGTCGATCGCGGTCACCCGGTCGGCGCCGCTCTCGGAGATCACGCAGGACGTGCCGTCTCCGCTGACGGTCGCCCAGTAGGGCTTCGAGGCCTCGACGAGCGGACCCTCCCGCAGGGTCTTCCGGTCGACGACGGTGGCGTAGTCGTCCATCGTCCCGGCGACGCACAGCTTCGCGCCGTCGGGGCTGATGGACAGGCCGTGGTGACGCGAGTCGTTGACCCAGGTCGTGCGGTCCGGGTCGGTGGCGGGGTTGCCCGGGAGGTACTTGGCCCGGGTGATCCGGTCGGCGGCGATGTCGTACTCCAGGAAGCCGCTGAGGAAGGAGACCTGGAAGTACAGGGTCTTCTCGTCCGGGGTCAGGACCAGCGGCCGTACGGCGTCGGAGAGGTCGTCGCGGCCGAAGGCGTCCAGACGGTCGCGCATGTCGATGACGCGGACGGTCTCGAAGGTGGTGGTGTCGACGACGGTGATGCGGCGGTCGCCCTTGGTCCAGTCGAGCCAGGGCGCGTCGAGGGCGGTGGTCACCTCCCCGATCGACATGTTCCACAGGCGCCCGTCGGAGGTGAAGACGTTCTCGTGCGGCTTGTCGCCGGTGGCGAAGGAGCCGACCTGATGGCCGGTGGCGATGTCGAGGACGTGGACCTTGTTCGCCGTGGAGGCGGAGACGGCGACCCGGGTGCCGTCGGGCGAGACGGCCATGTGGTCGGCCCGGTAACCGGCCACGGGGAAGCGCCAGTTGATCCGGCCGGTGCGCAGGTCGAGGGAGACGACGTCGGCGAAGCTGGGGCGGGAGACGACCATGGCGGTGCCGTCGGGGGTCGCGTACATGTCGTCGACGAACTGGTCGTGCCCCTCGCCCGGACCGCTGCGGACACCGAGGAAGAAGGCGAGCCGGACGGGGTTCAGGTAGATCTCGCGCAGCCGTTCCGCCTTGTCGGGGACGACATTGACGCGCGCGATGCGGCGGAACGCGCCGCGGTCCTCGATGACGTCGGCCGTGCCGTCCCAGTTGTTGCCGACGAACATCACCTCCCGGAGGCCGGCCGGGCTCGTCCCCGCCTGGGAGGTGCCGGTGGCTCCCGTCGTCGCGAGCAGGGCGAGGGCCAGGGCGAGGGCGCCGCCGAACCGGCGGCGGCGACGGGGAACACGAGGGGACTCCATGAGGGGCCTTCTTCCATAGCGGGACCAGGACTTACCCGAAGTAACCATGTACATGTCAATCCAGGCAACCCCTCGTACCGGCACCGGGCCCGATGCGGGATCATGGAGGCAGGAACATCGAAGGGACGGAACGGACGATGAGGCACCGCAGTGTCGCCGACCTGATGACGCCGACCGCGATCGCGGTGCAGCGCGAGACCTCGTTCAAGGAGATCGCGCGGCTCCTCGACGAGTACGGCATCACGGCCGTCCCGGTCGTCGACGAGGAGAACCACCCCGTGGGCATCGTCTCCGAGGCGGACCTCCTGCGGCGGCACAGCGCGAAGGGCGGCCCCAGCACCGCCGAGGCGATGATGTCCACCCCCGTCCGCACGGCCCGCCCCTCCTGGACGGCGGTCGAGGCGGCCCGCCTCATGGAACGGCACCGGGTGAAGCGCCTGCCCGTGGTCGACGCGAACGGGCTGCTGATCGGCGTCCTGAGCCGCAGCGACCTGCTCCAGCTGTTCCTGCGGCGCGACCGCTCGATCCAGGAGGAGATCCGCGAGGACGTCGTCGTCCGCATCCTGCGCCTCTCCCCCGCCGCCGTCCACATCGACGTCGACGAGGGCGTGGTGACGCTCAGCGGCACGCTGGAACGGCCGGACCTGGGGCCGATCCTGGTCCGGCTGTGCGAGACGGTCGACGGCGTCGTCGAGGTCGTCGACCGGATCGCGTACGAGGACGAGGACGAGAACGAGAACAGGGGCGGGGACGGGAGCGAGGGCGGCGCGTCCTAGGAGACCGCCTCCGGCCAGCCGTATCCGGGGCCGGTGCGCCGGGGCAGGGTCCCCGAGCCCGCCGCCTCGATCTCGCGGTCGGCCTCCCTCGCGAGCTTCCCCGCCAGGTCCTTCATCGCCCGGCTCGCGGCGAGCTCGTCGCCGATGGCCGGGACGTTCCTGTCCGAGGGGTTGCAGCGGGCGGAGCCGTGGCCCGTGAGGGTCGACGCGCCGGTCCTCAGCCGCGCCTCGGCCTCGGTCCTGCTGCCCTCCTCGACCAGCTCCACGCCGACCGTCCATTCCATCTTGCGTGTCATGGCGCGCCTCCTCAGCTGTCGCGCTACCTCCAGCATCCGCCCCTCCCCGCCGTGGCGCACCGTCGCGCGGGGCTCCGGCGGCCCCACGTTGCATGACCATGCAGGATGATGCATACTCTTCCTATGTCTAAGGTCCTCACCTCCCTTCCCGCCGGCGAGCGCGTCGGCATCGCCTTCTCGGGCGGCCTCGACACCTCCGTCGCGGTCGCGTGGATGCGTGACAAGGGCGCCGTCCCCTGCACCTACACCGCCGACATCGGCCAGTACGACGAGCCCGACATCGCCTCGGTCCCGGGCCGCGCCAAGACCTACGGCGCCGAGATCGCCCGCCTGGTCGACTGCCGCGCCGCCCTGGTCGAGGAAGGCCTCGCCGCGCTGACCTGCGGCGCCTTCCACATCCGCTCCGGCGGCCGGGCCTACTTCAACACCACGCCGCTCGGTCGCGCGGTCACCGGCACGCTGCTCGTCCGCGCGATGCTGGAAGACGACGTGCAGATCTGGGGCGACGGCTCGACGTTCAAGGGCAACGACATCGAGCGCTTCTACCGGTACGGCCTGCTGGCCAACCCGCACCTGCGGATCTACAAGCCGTGGCTCGACGCCGACTTCGTGACGGAGCTCGGCGGCCGCAAGGAGATGTCGGAGTGGCTGCTCGCCCACGACCTCCCCTACCGGGACAGCGCCGAGAAGGCGTACTCCACCGACGCCAACATCTGGGGCGCCACGCACGAGGCGAAGACCCTGGAGCACCTGAACACGGGCGTCGAGACCGTGGAACCGATCATGGGCGTCCGCTTCTGGGACCCCTCGGTCGAGATCGCCACCGAGGACGTCACGATCGGCTTCGACCAGGGCCGCCCGGTGACGATCAACGGCAAGGAGTTCTCCTCCCCCGTCGACCTCGTCATGGAGGCCAACGCCATCGGCGGCCGCCACGGCATGGGCATGTCGGACCAGATCGAGAACCGGATCATCGAGGCCAAGAGCCGCGGCATCTACGAGGCGCCCGGCATGGCCCTGCTCCACGCGGCCTACGAGCGGCTCGTGAACGCGATCCACAACGAGGACACCCTCGCCCAGTACCACAACGAGGGCCGGCGTCTCGGCCGCCTCATGTACGAGGGCCGGTGGCTGGACCCGCAGGCGCTCATGGTCCGTGAGTCCCTCCAGCGGTGGGTCGGCGCGGCCGTCACCGGCGAGGTGACCCTGCGGCTGCGGCGCGGCGAGGACTACTCGATCCTCGACACGACGGGCCCGGCGTTCAGCTACCACCCGGACAAGCTCTCCATGGAGCGGACCGAGGACTCGGCTTTCGGCCCGGTGGACCGGATCGGCCAGCTCACCATGCGGAACCTCGACATCGCGGACTCGCGCGCCAAGCTGGAGCAGTACGCCACGCTCGGCCTGATCGGCTCGACCAGCCCGGCCATCGGCGCCGCGCAGGCCGCCGCGACCGGCCTGATCGGCTCCATGCCGGAGGGCGGCGCCGAGGCGATCGCCTCGCGCGGCGAGGTCTCCGGCGACGACGAGGCGCTGGACCGCGCCGCGATGGAGTTCGGCACGGACTGACCCGTACCCCGTGAGCACAGAGGGCCCGCCCGGCGCACCACGCGCCGGGCGGGCCCTTCGCGCTGCCCGCGCCCTCGGGGCCGATGGTCTCGCCGACGCGGCGGGCGGTGCCGGGGAGCGCGGCGCGGGCGAGGACGGCCCTGATCTCGCCCACGCGTCAGGCGTAGTGCGGGTACGCGCGGTCACTGACGGGCGGCGGGAGCCGGGAAAGTGGCGGGCCGTGCGGCCCTCGTACCCGCCGCAGTGGACGACCGCCCGCGCGTACGGCTCGGGGCCGTCGGTGACGAGGAAGCCGCCCTCGCCGGTGTTGATGGGCTGGTCGGCCAGGGGCCGCGGCGGCGAGCGGGGATCCGGCCGGCAGGTCCGGGGCGAGCGGGGCGAGCGCGATGGCGGCGGTGCGCTGGTGCGGGCCAGGGCGTGGGCGCGCCCGAGCCGCTCGGGTTTCAACCGCCCCCGGGGGGTGTCTCGGCCTTCCTCCGGCGGGCCTCGGCCTCCTGGGCGAGGCGGCGCAGGACGGCGAGGACGGGTTCGAGGAGGAGGACGACGATCGCGGCGTGCTCCGCGAGGCGGAGGCGGTCCTCGATGTTCTGGAGCCGGTCGAGGTCGAGTTCGGCCGCGGCGGCGGCGAGTTCGGCGTACGGGAGGAGGTCCTCGGTCGTGTAGTCCATGCCGAGTCGGCCGAGGTCCATGAGGCTCGCGGCGAGCGCGCGGCGGTGCGGGGACTGCGGGGAGACCTCCCAGCCCATCGCGTCGAGGAGCCGGTCGACCTCCGGGGCCCGCTCGTCGACGGCGTCCGTCTCGGCGGCGTCGACCGGGGTGGGCAGGGCGTAGTGGACGACCTCCAGGGTGGCGAGCGGGTCGAGGGGCTCGTCGAGCGCGGCGAGGACATCGCGGGTGGCGGCGATGGAGAGGCCGCCGCGCGAGGTGAGGGCGCGGATGAGGCGCAGCCGCTCGACGTGCTCGTCCCCGTACAGGGTCAGGGTCGCGCCGAGCGCGCGGCCGGGCGGGAGCAGGCCCTCGCGCAGGTAGTACTTGATCGTCCCGACCGGTGTCCCGGACAGGCGGCTGAGGTCGGAGATTCTCATGCGGCTCACTCGCTCGATCGGTCCTGTGTGAGCAGTCTCCCAGATTCCCAGGTGGGCGCGGAGACTGGAAAGTTTCACTGCTAGGTTAGAAAGTGCAACTTTCCAGAGCGTCATTGGGAGCCCCATGCCACCCCCCAGCCCCCACAAGCCGAGCCCCGCCCTCCGGGTGAGCGCACGCGGTCTGCTCCGCCGACGCAGCCTGTGGCTGACCTCGGCACTGACCGTCGGGCTGTTGTCCTTCGTCCTCTCGCTGCTCTACCTGGGTGCCAACAACGACCCCGTCGGCTCCCTGAAGGACCTGCCGGTCGCGCTCGTCGTCGAGGACCGCGGAGCCGAGGTCGGCGGCAAGCACGTCGACCTCGGGGCGCAGGTGGCGGAGCAGATCACGGCCTCCTCCCAGCTCGAGGACAAGGTCGCCTGGCAGCGAGTGGACCGGGCCGCCGCCGACGAGCTGCTCGACAGCAACAAGGTGTACGGCGCGCTCGTCATCCCCGAGGACTTCTCCGCCTCCGTCGCCGCGCTCGCGGGCCCGGTCCAGAACCGGCCCCACCCGCCGGCCATGACCGTGCTGACCAACCCCGCCGCCGGCAGCTTCGGCTCCTCGATGGCCGCCGAGATCAACCGCGAGGTCGTCCACACGACCTCCACGCAGTTGGGCGAGCGGCTCACCGCCCTGCTGAGCAAGCGCAGCGCCCACGCCGCCACGGCCGCGAAGCCCGGCGCCGCCGCGCAGCTGATGATCGCCGACCCGATCACGGTCACGGTCGAGGAGGGCCACCCCCTCGGTGACCACAGCGGCCTCGGTCTGAGCGCCTTCTTCTACACCCTCGTGCTCGTCCTCGGCGGCATGCTCGGCGCCAACGTGATCCACGCGCAGCTCGACACCGCGCTCGGCTACCTCGCCCACGAGACCGGACCGATCCGCAGGACCAGGCCGGTCCAGCACATCAGCCGCGTCCGGCACTTCGCGGTCGCCACCGTCCTGATGACCGTGGTCTCCGCGCTGACCTCGGCGCTCGCGCTGCTCGCCGCCGTCGGCGTCGTCGGCATCGACGCCGCCCACCTGACCCAGCTGTGGTTCTTCGGGACGTGCGCCACCGCCGCGATGGGCATCACCGCCCTGGCGCTGCTGGCCACCTTCGGCGCGCCCGGCCCGATCGTCTCCATGCTGGTCCTGATCGGCCTGGCCATCCCCTCGGCGGGTGCCACCATCCCGCTGGAGGCGCTCCCCGGCTTCTACCGGTTCCTCGCCGACTTCGAACCCTTCCGCCAGGTCGTCGACGGCGTGCGGTCGATCCTCTACTTCGACGCCCAGGCCGAGGCCGGACTCGGCCGTGCCTGGGCGATGACCGGTTTCGGCTTCGCCCTCTCGCTCCTCGGCGGTCTCGCCGTGACCCGGTTCTACGACCGCAAGGGCCTGCACCGGGTCGCGCCGGACACCCCCGCCCCGCGGCCGGCCCCGGAACCCCTCCCCGTCAGCTGACCTCCAGGCAGGACAGCAGGAAGTCCTTGACCTCGGTGGCGTGGAAACGTTCCCGCGCGTGCGCGGGCCGCGAGCAGAGGAGTACGGGCCCGTCCTCCGGGTCCTCCGGAAGGCGGCCGTGGCTGCCCCGGACGCAGGACGGGTCCGTCGGGACGACGGACATGCCGCCCCGGATGCCCAGCTTGAACTTGGCGACGCTCATCGCCGCCCTGGCCATCACCAGCGGGTCGGCCGGGTCGAAGAACAGTTCCGCCGGGTCGTATCCGGGCTTGCGGTGGATCTCGACGCCCCGGGCGAAGTCCGGGGCGCGGTCCTCGTCCAGCCAGTAGTAGTAGGTGAACCAGCTGTCGGCGGCGGCCACCGCGACGAGTTCCCCGGCCCGGGGGTGGTCGAGCCCGGCCTTCGCCTGCCCGTCCCGGTCGAGGACCTGCTCGATGCCGTCGACCTCCAGGAGGAGTTCCCGTACGCGTTCCACGTCCTCGGGGTCGGCGACGTACACGTGCGAGAGCTGGTGGTCCGGGGTCGCGAAGGCCCGCGAGGTCCAGGGGTCGAGGTACTCCATCCCCTGCTGCGTGTGGACGTTCAGGAGGCCCTCGCGGCGCAGGACCCGGTTGATGTCCACGGGCCGCCGGACCTCGGTGATGCCGTACTCGCTCAGCGCCACGACCGTGCTCCCGCGCGCCGCGAGGGCCGCGAGGAGCGGGGCGAGGACGGTGTCGAGCTCGCGGGCCGCGGTACGGGCCCGCGGGGAGTCCGGGCCGAAGCGCTGGAGGTCGTAGTCCAGGTGCGGGAGGTAGACGAAGGCGAGGTCCGGGTCGTGGTCGGCGAGGATCCGGCGGGTCGCGTCGACGATCCACCGGGAGGAGGCGAGCCCCGCCCGGGGCCCCCAGTAGTCGAAGAGCGGGAAGGGGCCGAGCGCCTCGGTGAGGGTGTCGCGGAGGCCGGCCGGAACGGTGTAGCAGTCGGGCGACTTGCGGCCGTCGTAGTGGTAGACGGGTCGCGGGGTGACGGTGATGTCGACGTCGGCCCCCATCGCGTACCACCAGCAGATGTTGGCGACCTTGAGGCCGGGGCGGGCGCGGCGGGCCGTCTGCCAGATCTTCTCGCCCCGGACGAGGGCGTTGTGCTGCCGCCAGAAGGCGACCTCGCCCATGTCGCGGTCGTACCAGCCGTTGCCGACGATGCCGTGCTCGGCGGGCATGAGCCCGGTGAGGAAGGTGGACTGGACGGAGCAGGTGACGGCGGGCAGGACCGTGTCGAGGGCGGCGGTGAAGCCGGTCTCGGCGGCGGCGCGCAGGTGGGGCATGTGGGCGAGCGTGCGCGGGGTGAGGCCCACGACGTCCAGGACGACGACACTCATCGGCTTCGGGTGCTCCTGTTCGGTTCGGGGACCACGGTGTCTCCCGCCAGTCCGAGGGCGAGGAGTTCGCGGCGCGTCCAGTCGAGTTCGGCGGCGATTCCGGCGGCGAGACCCGCCGCGTCGGTCGGGGGTTCGGGCAGCACGGACCAGGTGTAGGTCTCGGTCTCCAGGTGCCGGGTGACCGGCTGGTCGGCGCGCAGGAGCGCGGCGAGGGCGGCCCGCAGGACGGGCCGGGTGGAGACGAGCGGGGGAACGGGGTCGGCGTGCAGGGGGATGTGGAAGTGCGTACGCCAGGGGCTGTCGTCCCCGAGGCCGGTGAGGGCCTCCGTCAGGTCGTCGGTGCCGGTGGCGGGCCGCCCCGGACCGGCGGGGGTCCGGCGGGTCTGGTGGAGGAAGCGGGGTTCGTCGAAGGCGGCGAGCGCCGCCCTGGTGGCCGGGTCGGCCGGGTCCTCGGCGTGCAGGGCGCAGGAGATCTGGGCCTTGACCACGGGGATTCCGGCGTCGGCGAGCCTGCCCAGGGCCTCCTCGGGGGTCTCGAAGGCGACGGCGAGGTGGCAGACGTCGAGGCAGAGACCGAAGTGGCGCGGGTCGAGCCCGGACAGGTGCCGGACGGCGTCGTCGGTGGTCTCGACGACGCAGCCGGGCTCCGGTTCGAAGGCGATCCGGATGGTGCGTCCGGTCTCCCGCCGGATCGCGTCGAGTTCGTCGCCGAGGAGCTTGACCTGGTGGCCCGCCAGACCGGAGTGGTCCGGGAGCCACCCGTCGCGCCAGCCGAACGGGAGGGTGGAGATGCTGCCTTCCGGCACGTCGTCGGGCAGGAGTCCGGCGAGGACGCAGGCCAGGTTCTCGGTGTAGAGCCGTCGTTCGGGCGAGGTCCAGTCCGGGTGGTAGACGGCGTGCTTGACGACGGGCTGGTGGAATCCGCCGTACGGGAAGCCGTTCAGGGTCACCACTTCGAGTCCGCGCGCGGTCAGTTCGGAGCGGAGACGCCGGGTCAGGGCGGGGTCGGCGGCGAGCTCGGCGGCCGGCTCGTGGGCGAGCCACAGGCCGATGCCGAGGACCGGCTCGTCGAGGCGTTCGCGTACGGGCAGGGCGTGGGTGTCGAGCTGGGCGAGGATGCCGGCCAGGTCCTCGGCCGGGTGCACGTTGGTGCAGTAGCCGAGGTGGACGGTCGCGCCGCCGGGGTGGGCCAGCCGCATCAGCAGCCGCCCCGCCGTACGGAGTTCCCGGCGAACAGGTCCTCGGCGGCGGGGAGTTCGGGTTCGTCGAGGAGGAGACGGCCGCTCTGTCCGTAGAACTCGACGGGGTTGCGCCACAGCACCTGGTCGACGTCGTCCTCGGTGAACCCGGCGCCGAGCATCGCGAGGGCGGTGGCGTGGGTGCGCAGCGGGTCGCTGTGGCCCCAGTCGGCGGCGGAGTTGACCAGGATCCGGCGGGTGCCGTGCGTCCTGAGGATCGCGACCATGCGGTCCGGGTCCATCTTGGTGTCGGGGTAGATGGAGAAGCCCATCCAGCAGCCGGAGGCGGCGACGAGCGGCGCGGTGACCTCGTTGAGGTGGTCGACGACGACGAGCGAGGGGTCGATGCCGTCGGCGCGGACGATCTCCAGGGTGCGGGCGGTGCCGACGGCCTTGTCGCGGTGCGGGGTGTGCACGAGCGCGGGCAGGCCGTGTGCGCGGGCGAGCGCGAGCTGCGTGGTGAAGGCGTGCTCCTCGGCCTCGGTCATCGCGTCGAAGCCGATCTCGCCGACGGCGACGACGTTGTCCTTCACCAGGTAGCGGGGCAGGTCGTCGAGGACCGGGAGGCAGCGGGGGTCGTTGGCCTCCTTGGGGTTGAGGGCGAGGGCGCAGTAGTGCCGGACGCCGTACTGGGCGGCCCGGTAGGGCTCCCAGCCGAGGAGGGCGTCGAAGTAGTCGCGGAAGCTGCCCGGGCTGGTGCGCGGCTGGCCGAGCCAGAACGCGGGCTCGACGAGGGCGCGGACGCCGGCGGCGGCCATGGCGCGGTAGTCGTCGGTGGTGCGGGAGGTCATGTGGATGTGGGGGTCAAAGATGCGCATGGCGGTCTCCCGTGTCGTGGAGGTCGAGCCGCGTCAGCAGGTCCTCGGGTACGGCCCGGCCGGCGGCGGTGCGCTCGGTCGCGAACGCCCGGAACATGCGGACGAGTTCGGGGTCGGTGCGGCGGGCGAGGCCCGCGACGGCGTCCAGCGGGATGCCCATGAAGACGCATTTCAGGACGGCCTGGCGCCAGGCGGCCTGGTCGAGGTGCCGGGCCGCGTACGGGCCGACGGCGGCGGTGACGAGCCGCGCGTCGTTGGCGCGGAGGGCGTCGGCGACGAGCGGGAGCGCCCCGTCCCCGAGGGCTCCGTCGCGGTCGAGGAGCGGCAGGGCCCGCAGGACGGCGAGCCGTTCGGCGGCGTCCCCCTGCCCGTACACCTCCGCCAGGGCCTTCGCCCGCTCGGGCCCGGTGCCGGGCAGGGCCTGGAGCAGCTGGGCGCGTACGGCGTCCCCGGTGCCGGGGGCCGTCTGTCGGGCGGCGACGGGGAAGAGCGTGGCGAGCGCGCCCGGGTCGGCGGCGACGCGGCGGACCGCTTCGGCCGTCCAGGGGTGGGCGGAGGCGGCCCGCAGGGCGTCGAGCGAACGGGCGGCGGTGCGCGGGCCGCTGTGGCCGTGGCGCGGGAGTTCGACGGAGACGAGCCCGCCGTACCCGGACGCGGCGAGCGCGGCGAGGACCGGCGGGAAGTCGATCTCGCCGTCCCCGAACTCCAGGTGCTCGTGGGTGCCCCGCCGCATGTCCTCGATCTGTACGTTGACGAGCCAGGGCGCGGCGCGGCGTACGCAGTCGGCGGGCGCGGCCGTCTCCAGGCACTGGCAGTGGCCGATGTCGAGGGTGAGGCCGAAGGTGTCCGGGTCCCCGAGGGCCGCGCGCAGCCGCTCGTACCCGTCGAGGTCCTCGATCAGCATCCCGGGCTCGGGCTCGAAGCCGAGCCGGACGCCGGTGAGCCGGGCGGTCTCGACGAGGGCCGCGCAGCCCTCGGCGAGGTGGCGGAAGGCCTCCTCGTCGGGCGTCCCGGGCTCGGGGCTCCCGCTCCAGAAGGAGACCGCCTCGGCCTCCAGGTCGGCCGCGATGCCGACGGCCCGGCGCAGGTACCCGAGCCTGCGGGCGCGTCCCTCCGGATCGCTGTCGAGCAGGGTGGGGGCGTGCTTGCGCCAGGGGTCGAGGAGGTAGCGGGCGCCGGTCTCGACGACGACGGCGAGGCCCAGGGCGGAGAGCCGGCGGCGGGTGCGGGCGAGCCGGCGCCCGAGGTCGGCGGTGTACGGGTCCAGGTGGCCGCGGTCGAGGGTGAGGGCGACTCCGGTGTAGCCGAGTCCGGCGATCACCTCGAGGGCCTCGTCGAGGCGGTGGTCGCCGAGGCCGTTGGTGCCGTAGCCGAAACGGAGCGCGGCGGGCCCGCCGGGGGGTGCGGGGGGTGCGGTCATGTCGGGGACACCTTCCGGGACAGGCCCCTGGCCAGGGGGTAGGCGGCCAGGAGCGAGAGCGCGGCACGGATCGAGCCGCCGCGCGCGGTCAGCGCCGCCTGGAGCGGGATCATGGCGTGGATCCCGGCCCCGACGGCCCGCTGGAGGTGGGGGGCGTCGGGGCGGACGGTCGCGGCCAGCTGGGCGGAGCCGGCCGCGAGGGCGTAGCCGCCGAGGAGGGCGGTGGAGGCGGCGCGGTGGGCGCGGGCGGCGGTCGGCGGGGTGAGCGCGGCGGCGACGAGGCCGACCGCGCCGGTGGCGGCGAGCGCCCCGGCGGGCAGGGAGGCGCCCCCGCCGAGGGTCTCGCGGCGGCTGACCGCCGTGACCGCGTACGTGTGCCCGGCGAGGAGGGCGGCGGGGGCGAGGGCGCGGCGGGACCGGCGGGCGCCCGCGCCCATGAGGACGTCGAGGCCCCGGGCGGCGGCCATGGCGGCGGGCCCGTACCGGGTGTTCTTGAGGCGGAGGTCGTAGGCCCAGACGGTGGCGGCGAGCGGGACGGCGACCGCCAGGGTGTCGCGGCCCCCGGCCGCGGCGGCGGCGGTGAGCCCGGCCGTGGTGAGCACGGCGGCGGTCGCGAGGGCGGCGCCGGGGCCGACCCGGCCCGAGGGCACGGGGCGGCCGGGGCGTTCCTCGGCGTCCTCCTCGCGGTCGGCGTAGTCGTTGAGCGCCATGCCCGCCCAGTACAGGCAGGTCGAGGCGGTCGCGAGGCGGACCGTCGGAGCGGCGGGGCGTCCGCTCGCGGCGGCGCCCGCGAGGGTGTCGCCGAGGACGGTGAGCGCGGCGGGAGCCCGGACGAGCTCCGCGAAGGCGCGGGCCCGCGCGCGGAGTCCGGCGGTCACCGGGCCGCCTCCCCCGCGTACCAGGCCCGCAGCGCCTCGAACTGGGTGACCAGACGGTGTTCGGCCGCCGAGCCCTCCGCCCGTACCGGGTCCTTGAAGAAGAAGGACAGCTGCTCCTGCGGTCCGGTGGCGCCGAGCTCGCGGGCGCGGGCGAGGAAGCGGGCGAGGTCGAGGACGAGGGGCGCGGCGAGCGCGGAGTCGACGCCCTGCCAGGTGAACTGGAGGGTCATGGCGGTGCCGAGGAAGCCGTCGAAGGCGATGTGGTCCCACGCCGTCTTCAGTTCGCCCATGCTCGGTACGTAGTCGATGTGGGTGAGGCCCTCGACGCCGTCGCCGAGCATGGCGGTGAGGCCGCTGCGCTTGGAGGTGTTCTTGCTGAGGGCGGCCTGGGGGTCGGCGAGGGTCGCGCCGTCGCCGCCGCCGAGCAGGTTGGTGCCGGACCAGGACCGTACGCGCAGGGCGCGGTGGGCGAACATCGGTCCCAGGGCCGTACGGACGAGGGTCTCGCCGGTCTTCCCGTCGCAGCCCGCGTACGGCAGGCGGCGCAGCTGGGCGAGGGTGTGCAGGGCCGGGACGCGGAGGCCCTGGGAGGGGGTGAACCCGATGTGGGCGCAGTCGGCGCGCAGGGCCGCGTAGGCATAGAGGGAGCTGGCCGGGAGGACGTCGGGCTCGTGGTCGAGGGCTTCCTCCAGGCTGGTGAGGTCGCCGTGGGCCGGGTGGGCGGCGGCCGGGGGTTCGGTGGAGGAGACGTCGACGACGACGATCTGGTCGAGGCCGTGGCGCTCGCGGAAGGAGACGAGGTCCGCGGTGAGCGCGGTGGCCGCCTCGCGCAGGGGCCGGGCGGAGGGCGTGCGGGCGCCGGGGCGGATCTCGCGGTCGGCGGCGAGGAGCGCCGTCTCGACGGCGGGGAGCAGCATCGCGGGGAACACTCCCCCGGCGGCGAGCTGTTCGGCCCGCTTGGTCAGCGGCGTGTCGGTGACGTCGTGGCCGCCGAGGACGAGGCGGTCGAGGGCGGGGAGTCCGGCGCCGTCGAAGTCGTCGAGGGCGGAGACCAGGCCGGTGGGCGGGACGAGGCCGGCGGCGAGGGCGGCGGCGCCGACGGCGGCCGTGGTGGCGACGGAGCCTCGGGCGCCGACGAACCAGACGCCGACGCGGCCGGGTGCGGCGGGGGTGTTCTCACTCATGGCGGGTTCCCTCCTTCGGGTCTTCGGTGTCGGTGGTGTCTCCGGTGGCGGCGGTGGCGAAGGCGGCGTCGAAGGACGCGGCCGGGAGCCGGGTGGCCGCGAGGCGGCGGATGAGACCGACGGCCTCAGCAGCTCCGTCGAGGCGGTCCATTCCGGCGTCCTCCCACTCGATGGAGACGGGGCCCTCGTAGCCGATGAAGTTGAGCGCGCGGAAGCAGTCCTCCCAGGGCACGTCCCCGCGGCCGGTGGAGACGAAGTCCCAGCCGCGCCGGGGGTCGCCCCAGGGCAGGTGGGAGGAGAGGCGTCCGCGGCGGCCGTCGCCGACACGGACGCGGGTGTCCTTGCAGTCGACGTGGTAGATGCGGTCGGCGAAGTCGAGGAGGAAGGCGGCGGGGTCGATGTCCTGCCAGACCATGTGGGACGGGTCCCAGTTGAGGCCGAAGGACGGCCGGTGGCCGATGGCGTCGAGGGTGCGGCGGGTGGTCCAGTAGTCGTAGGCGATCTCGCTGGGGTGAACTTCGAGGGCGAAGCGGACGCCGTGCTCCTCGAAGACGTCGAGGACGGGGTTCCAGCGGTCGGCGAAGTCGCGGTAGCCGGCCTCGATCATGCCGGGGGTGGCGGGCGGGAACATGGCGACGGTGTGCCAGATCGACGAGCCGGTGAAGCCGACGACGGTGTCGACGCCGAGGAGCGCCGCCGCCCGGGCGGTGTCGGCCATCTCGCGGGCCGCGTTGCGCCGTACGGTCTCGGGGTCCGCGTCCCAGAGGCGGGCGGGCAGGATCGCCCGGTGCCGCTCGTCGATGGGGTCGTCGCAGACGGCCTGGCCGACGAGGTGGTTGGAGATCGCCCAGACGGAGAGGCCGTGTGCGTCGAGGACCTCCCGCTTCCGGCGGACGTAGGCGGGGTCGGCGAGGGCGCGGTCGACCTCGAAGTGGTCGCCCCAGCAGGCGATCTCCAGGCCGTCGTAGCCCCATTGGGAGGCGAGCCGGCAGACCTCGTCGAACGGGAGGTCGGCCCACTGACCGGTGAAGAGGGTGATCGGACGGGTCATGGCGTGTCCACTTCCGGCATCAGGAACAGGGGGTGTGCGTGTGGTGCGGGAGGGGCGGGGCCGAGGGCCGCCGGGGTGGGGCCCGGGGCCGTCCGCGGTCAGGGTGCGGGCGGCCCCGGGTGTCCGGGTGGGGCTCAGCCGATCAGGCCGAACCTCCACAGCTGGCTGGTCGCGCGGTTGGCGCAGCGGACCGTGGTGAGCTGGACGTCGTTCGCGGTGGAGGCCTGCGGGATGTCCAGGCACTTGCCGGTGGAGACCGAGACGATCTGGTAGGAGCCCGTGGTCTTCTCCACGAGCTTCCAGCGCTGGTCGGTCGCGGTGGCGGAGCAGGTCCACTGCTGGACGTTCACGGCGCCCTTGGCGTCGGGCAGGTCCAGGCACTTGCCGCTGTGGACCGCGGAGAGGGTGAAGGCGCCGGTGCCGGCCGCCGTGAGCCGCCACTGCTGGTTGGTGCCGCCGTTGGCGTCGTACTGGATGACGGCCGCGCCGTCGGCGGTGGATCCGCCGCGCACGTCCATCTTCTTGGCGCTGTGGGCGCTGGTCACGGCGTAGGTGCGGCCGCTCTGCGGCGGGACCGGAACGCCGGTGCCGGAGCCGTCGAACTCGATCGCGTCCACGTCGTAGGAGCGGTTGGTGGGCGCCTTGAAGACCGCGTACACCGTCTGCGTACCGCCCGGATCGGTGATCGGGACCGGCACGGTGGTGACGTACGTGTCCCAGTCGCCGGTGGCCGGGACGGGGGTGGTGGAGATCAGGGCGCCGGTCGGCGAGCCGGCCCGGAGCTCGATGGAGCCGCCGGTCGCGGTCGGGGCCGAGAGGCGGAAGGTGACGGTCCGCACGCCGGTCAGGTTCAGGGGCGAGAAGGAGACCCAGTCGCCGTCGTCGATGTCGCCGAGGCGCTTGCCGTTCTCGGCGCCGCTCTGCTCGACGACGCGGATGCCGGACTGGGCGGTGAAGTACTCGGCCTGCTTGTGGCGGGGCTGGAGCTTCACCGTCGTGGTGCCCTGGAGCCCGCCGTCGTCGACGTAGTCGGCCGAGAGGACGACGGAGGTGTCGGCGGTGGCGTCGTGGCCCGAGGCGCTGGTGGTGATCGTGCCGGTGCAGCCGGTGAACTGGCCGGTGTCGTGGCTGTGGCTGTCGTGGCCGAGGGCTGCGGTGACGACGACCCGGGAGCAGTCGACGGCGCCGTCCTCGGGGTCGGTCACGGAGACCGTGTAGGTGAGCGTGTCGCCGTAGTTGACGACGCTGCCGTTGGCGGGGGTGACGAAGGTGACCTTGGGGCGGGTGTTGCCGACGGTGATGGTGGTGCTGGCGATGCCCGCCTTGCCCGCGGGGTCGGAGACCGTGAGCCGGGCCGTGTAGGTGCCGTTGACGGTGTAGGTGTGCGTCGGGTTCGCGCCCGTGCCGGTGGCGCCGTCGCCGAAGTCCCAGGCGTAGGTCAGGCCGTCGCCGTCGGGGTCGGCGGAGCCGGCCGCGGAGAAGGTGACCTGGAGCGGACCCTGACCGGAGTCGGGGGTGGCGGCGATCTTCGCGAGCGGGGTGCGGTTGCCGGCGACGTAGTCGACGCGGTAGATGCCGTCGTCGGTGTTGGAGTGGCCGAAGCCGTTGCCCCACTCGGCGACGTACAGGGCGCCGTCGGGGCCGAACTTCATGTCGATCGGCGCGCGCGGGGCGAGCTCGGCGACGAACGGGCTGATCTTGAGGAGGCCGCCGGCCCCGTCGAGACGGAACTCCTTGACGACGTTACGGCTCCACTCGTAGAAGAACGGCGTCTTGTCGTAGTACTCGGGGAACTTCCGCTCCGAGGTGCTGGCAGCGTCGTAGCGGTAGAACGGGCCGCCCATCGGGGCCGCGCCGCCGGTGACCTCGATCTCGGGGAACTCCTCGGAGGCGTGGTAGTCGTACCAGACCGTGGCCGCCTTGGCCGGGGGCAGGTTCGTCAGGCCGGTGTTGTTCGGCGAGTTGTTGACGGGCGCCGCGCAGTCGAACTTCGCGCCGGAGGTGCTGGTGGCGAAGTCGTAGTCGTTGAACGGGGTGTTGTTCCCCACACAGTACGGCCAGCCGTAGAAGCCGGGGCCCTTGATCAGGTTCCACTCGACGGTGCCCTCGGGTCCGCGGTTGGGGTTCTCCTGGCCCGCGTCGGGGCCGTACTCGCCGGCGGAGATCCAGCCGGTGACCGGGTCGACGCCGAAGCGGAAGACGTTGCGGAAGCCCATGGCGTAGATCTCGGGCCGGGTCTTGGCGGTGCCGGGCGCGAACATGTTGCCCGCCGGGACCGTGTAGCCGCCGCCCGCCTCGGGGTGGACGCGCAGGATCTTGCCGCGCAGGTCGTCGGTGTTGGCGGAGGAGCGCTGGGCGTCGTACTTCTCGCGGCCCGGCCGCTCGTCGATCGGCGTGTAGCCGTCGGAGGCGAAGGGGTTGGTGTCGTCGCCGACGCCGATGTAGAGGTTGCCGCCGGGGCCGAAGTCGAGGCCGCCGCCGGTGTGGCCGGGCTCGTCGGTCTCGCGGTAGGCCGGGACCTCGATGACGGTCTTCTCGCTGGCCATGTCGAGGGTGTCGTCGCTCTTGACGGTGAACCGCGAGACCCGGTTGATCTCGGCGGTGCCGGCCGGCGAGTGGTTCACGTACACCCAGCGGTTGGTGGCGAAGTCCGGGTCGAGGGCGAGGCCGATGCCGCCGTCCTCGCCGCCGTCGTACACGTTGAGGCGTCCGGCCACGTGGGTCTCGGGCACGTCGTCGTGGGTGTGGATGAAGTTGACCGCGCCGGAGCGGGAGACGTACCAGACCTCGCCGTCGTCCGCCACGTCCAGCTGCATGGGCTGGTCGGGCGCGCTGTCGAGGGTGACCTTCTGGTAGCGGTTCCTGACCGTGCCGCCGCAGTCACCGGCCTCGTTTCCGGCCGCCCACTTGAGGCCGCCGAGGAGGTGCTGCTTGAACAGCGGCTCGCTGTACGAGGCGGTCTCGTGGCCCATGGCGGTGGCCCAGACCTTGCCGCCCTCGGTGTTGCGGCACCAGGAGATGGGGTGGTCGGCGCCCATCCTCGCGCCGCCCGCGTCGTACGTGGTCTCGTCGGCCGTGACGAGGACGTGCACGTCACCGCGCGCGTTCTTGTCGAAGTTGTACCACTCCTCGGCCCGCGTCCAGCGGTCCGGGAGGCCCTTCGTGGACGGGTGGGCCTGGTCGGCGACCTTGGCGGTGCCCTGCACGATGCTGGAGTGCGCGGTCATGTGGGCGCCGGCCATGAGGACGTCGTCCCACCAGGGGAACTGGGACTCGATGTTCATGTCCGTGGCGTTGTGGACGGCCACGATGCCGTGTCCGCTGCGCACGTACTCCTGGGCGGCGGCGCGCTGGGCATCGGTGTCCCACACCATGCCGGAGGTCTGGAGCATGACCACGGCGTCGTAGGAGTTCAGGGTGGCGGTGTTGAAGACGCTCGCGTCCTCGCTGCGGTCCACCTGGAAGTTGTTGTCGGCACCGAGCTGGTCGAAGGCCTGGACGGCCGCGTCCATGGAGGCGTGCCGGTACGCGCCGGCCGCCGTCTTGGTGAAGAGGAGGACCTTGAAGTCGGGATTCTCGGCCGCCTGGGCGAGGGTGCCGGGCAGGAGGAGGGCGCCGAGTGTGGTGACGGTCAGAGCCGCCAGGAAGCGGCTCCGTCGTGATGTCTGCACTGTGATCTCCGTGAAGGGGAGGGGAGAGACGTGACGCGCGGTGTCAGAGGGTGCGGAGGAACGCGAGTCCGCCCGTGGCCAGGTCGTCCTGACTGGCCGCGAGGGGGCGCCAGACGGAGGCCGCGGTCGCGATCGTGGTGTTGTCCGGTGTGAAGGACTCGATGACCCACGGGCCGGTGTACTCCGCGTCCTTGACCGCCGAGGCGAAGGCGGTCCAGTCGAAGTGGTCGGCGCCGGGGGCGCCGCGGTCCGTGCCGCAGACCTGGAGGAGCGCGATACGGGATCCCGCGTCCCGGATCGCCTGGGCGGGGCTCCTTTCCTCGATGTTCAGGTGGTAGGTGTCGAGCGCGACGCCGCACTCGTCGGGGAGGGCGTCGAGGGCCTGTTCGACGGTGTTGATCAGGCTGGTCTCGTACCGGTTGAGCGGCTCGACCCCGATCCGTACGCCGCGCTCCCCGGCGTACGCGAGGACGGGCGCGAGGTTCTCCCGGAGCTCGGCGAGGACGGCGCGCCGCTCGCCCGCGTCGAGCTTCCAGGTGCGGCCCACGGAGGCGTAGGCCGGGCCGCAGACGGTCGGGGAGCCGACGGTGACGGCGACGTCCACGCAGTGCCGCAGGTAGTCCTGGGTGTCGCGGATCGTCTCGGGCGAGGCCGCCACGAGCTCGCGGCCGGGAGGCATGACGAGGACGACCGAGGCGGCGAGGCCGTGCTCGTGGAGGAGGGCGGCGGCCCGCTCGGGCGACCAGTCGCCCGGCTGCTCGACGGGGAGTTCGACGGTGTCGAAGCCCCATGCGGCGACCTTCGGGACGAGCCGGCCGAGCGTCCCGTCGGTGGACGGCGAGTCCCAGACCCAGGTGTTGACGCCGATCGCGGGCACTACTTCCCGCCCCACTTCTGCGGGTAGCCGGCCATCTTCTCGCAGCCGCAGAGCGCGTAGTGCAGCGGCGGCATGCCGGGCTTCAGATAGGTGTCCAGGTTCTCCTGGGTGATCGTCGGCTGCGGCAGGTTCCAGACCTTCGGGACGCTCTCGCCCTTGAGGATCCTCAGCGCGGCGAGGACCGGGGTACGCCACTGGTACGTCGGGTAGGTCGGGGCGATCGCGGTGAGCTTCGCGTCCTTCCACTTCTGGAGGAAGTCCTGCTGGTCCTCGCCGTTGATCGGCGGGACGGGCAGACCGGCGTCCTCGAAGGCCTCGATCGCGGCGACGGAGGTCGCTCCGGCGTCCAGCCAGACGCCGTCGATCTTCCCGTGGCGCTGGATGTAGTTGGTGACGATGCTCTTCGTCTTGGCGGCGTCGCCGTCGGTGAACTCCACGCCCACCACGTCGAGTTCGCTCTTGTCGAAGGCGACCTTCGCCGCCGACCACCGGGTCTCCAGGACGTCGACGCCGGGCAGGATCCGCAGGGCGAGGATCTTCCCGCCGGGCTTGACCTTCTCGGTGAGGAACTCGGCGGCCTCGGCGCCGAAGGCGTAGCCGCCGATCGGCTTGATGAAGGTGACGGGGCAGTCGGTGCCGACGCCGCGGTCGAAGACGATGACCGGGACCTTCGGGCAGGCGCCCTTGACGGCCGGGGTGAGGGTGGCGGTGGTGTTGGGCGAGACGATGAGGGCGTCGCAGCCCTTGGCCTGGAGCTCGGCGATGTCGGAGATCTGCTTGTCGTCCTTGCCCTCGGCGTCGAGGACGGTGAACTTGGCGATCTCGGGGTGGGCGGCGACCTCGGCCTGCATGGCCTTCCAGCCGACCTGGCGCCAGGGGTTGTTCGTGGCCGCGTTGGAGAAGCAGAGGTGGTACGGACCCGCCTTCTTGTACGTGGCGGTGTCGACCGGCTTCGGGTCGATGGCCTGCTCCCACGGCTTGTCGGCGGGGCCGGTCGGGGTCGCGGTGCGCATGGCGAGCTGGGCGTCGTAGTCGGCCTGGACGAAGAAGTCGGACTGCTCGCCGGTCTTCTTCGGTCCCTCGGTGCTCGCCCCCGCGCCGGGGGTCTTCGAGGCGTCGCTGGAGGCGCCGGGGGCGGCGGAGTCGGCCGGCAGGTCACTGGAGCAGCCGGCCAGCGCCACGAGGGCGGCCACGGCGGAGGCGGCGAGAACGCGTCTGGGAATGAGCTGCATGATGCTTCCTCTAGGCGGTGGTGGTGGCGGTGCGGGGGGTCCTGGGGCGCCGCGGGAGCCGGACGTTCCCGAGCGCGACGGCGACGACGAGGATCAGGCCCTGGACGGTGTATTCGAGGGCGCCGGAGATCCCGTACAGGTTGAGGAGGGTGAAGAGCGCCTGGAGCGTGAAGGCCCCGGCGATGGCGGCGACGGCCGAGCCGCGCCCGCCGCCCAGGGCCACGCCGCCGAGGACGACCGCGGTGATCGCCTGGAACTCCAGCCCCTCGCCGACCTTGGCGGAGACCCCGGCGAAGCCGCCGAGGAGTACCGCGCAGACCGCCGCGGAGAGGCCGGACAGGACGAAGGCCAGGATCTTCACCCGGTGCACCCGCACTCCGGAGAGCCCGGCGGCGACCGGGTTGTCGCCGGAGGCGAGGAGCGTACGGCCGAAGTCGGCGCGCATGAGGGCCAGTACGGCTCCGACGACGGCGACGAGGACGATCACGGACCACGGCACCGGGCCGAGGGTGCCCCGGCCGAAGCGGCGGAACTCCTCGGAGAGCGCGCCCCGCGGCGAGCCGTCGGTCCAGAGGAAGACGGCGCCGGACAGGACGAGGAGCATGCCGAGGGTGACGATGAACGACGGCACCCTCAGGAGGGTGGTCACCGCGCCGTTGACGAGGCCGACGAGGGCGCCGAAGGCGAGGAGGAGGGCGATCACCGGCCAGGTGGCGCCGGATTCGCCGTCGATGAGCCGGGCGGCGATGACGACCTCGGCGGTGACGAGGGAGCCGACGGAGAGGTCGAACTCGCCGGAGACGATGACGAAGTACTGGCCGGCGGCGAGGATCGCGAGCGGGGCGGCCCGCTTGACGAAGGCGAGGAAGCCCTCGGGTTCGAGGAAGAAGGGGTTCGCGGCCGAGACCGCGACGAGGAGGACGGCGAGGACGCCGAGGATGGGCAGGTTGCGTCTCATCGTGCGCGCCTCCGGCGGGCGTAGAGCGCCAGGGCGGCGACGAGGACGACTCCTCGGACGACGTCCTTGGCGAAGGAGTCGATCTCCAGCTGGTTGAAGACGCTGTCGAGGACGGCGAGGAGGAGGACTCCGCCGACCGTCCCGGCGACGCCGCCCTTGCCGCCGGCGAGGGCGGTGCCGCCGAGGACGACGGCGGCGATGGACTCCAGGTCGTAGCCGCCGTCGGTGCCGACGGTGGGGGCGCCGGCGCCGAGCCGGGCGGCGAGGAGCAGTCCGGCGGCCCCGGCCGTGAGGGAGCAGAGGACGTGGGTGGCGACGAGGACGCGGTCGGTCCGTACGCCGGAGAGGCGGGCGACCTCGGGGCCGCCGCCGACGGCGTGGATGCGGTAGCCGAGGGGCGTGCGGCGGAGCAGGAACCAGGCGGCGGCCGCGATGGCGAGCCAGAGCAGGGCCGAGACGGGCACGGGGCCGATCCGGTCGTAGCCGAGGTGCTGGAAGGACTCGGGGACGCGGCCCGCGGGTCCGTCGTAGCGGTGTTCGAGGATGCCCTTGATGACGAGGGAGACGCCGAGGGTGGCGATGAAGGCGTGCACCTTGAGGGCGGTGATGACCAGGCCGTTGACCAGCCCGGTGAGGGCGCTGACGAAGAGGACGGCGCCGATGGCGGGGAGCACGCCGTACGCGGCCATGGTCTCGGCGGCGACGAGCGAGCTGAGGCTCATCAGGAACGCGACGGAGAGGTCGAGGGAGCCGGCGAGGATGGCGAGGGTCTGGCCGACGGCGACGATGCCGAGGGCGGCGGAGCGCTGCTGGATGCCGACGATGTTGCCCTGGCTGAAGAACTGGCCGTCGTCGAGGACGAACAGCACCCAGCTGATCATGATCATGACACCCAAGGCCATGAAGACGGGCCTCGCCGGACTGTCGGCGGCGAAGCCCCGCAGCGCGGGCGGCTTGAGCGGGAGGGTCCGGAGCTGCAGGGTCATGATCCGGCCGCCAGGTGCATCACGGCTTCCTCCGAGGAGTCTGCGGGCAGGTGACCGGCGACGCGTCCGTCCCTGAGGACGACGACCCGGTCGCTCATGCCGATGAGTTCGGGAAGCTCGGAGGAGATCATCAGGACGGCCATGCCGTCCTCGGCGAGTTCCCTGACGAGCTCGTGGATGGCGGCCTTCGCCCCGACGTCGACCCCTCGGGTGGGCTCGTCGAAGAGGAGCACCTTCGGGGCGACCGTCAGCCACTTGGCGAGGACGACCTTCTGCTGGTTGCCGCCGGAGAGGTGGCGCACCTCCTGCTCGGGGCGCGGCGGGGCGAGGCGGACGCGCTCCAGGAGCTCCAGGACCTTCGGGCCCGGGACCCCGGCGCCCGGTCCGCCGCTCGCGCGGGCCACGAGCAGGGCGTTGTCCCGTACGGACTGGTGGAGGGCGAGCCCCTCCGCCTTGCGGTCCTCGGTGACGAGCCCGATGCCGGCGGCGATCGCCTCCCGCACGGAGCCGGGGCGGCGGGGCGTCATCTCGCCCCGGGTGAAGGGCTCGGCGCCGAAGAGGGCCTTGACCAGTTCCGTACGGCCCGCTCCCTGGAGTCCGGCGACGCCGACGATCTCCCCGGCGCGCAGCTCCAGGTCGATCCCGTCCAGGAGGTCGTTGCCGCCGCCGGTCACCGAGAGGAGGACCTCCCCGGCGGGGCGCGTGGCGCGCTCCGGGTAGTACTCGGTGAGCTCGCGGCCGACCATGAGGCGGACGAGCTCGGCGGTGGTGAGCTCCTCGATCGGCAGGGTCGCGACCTTGGCGCCGTCCTTCAGGACGGTGACGCGGGAGGCGAGTTCGAAGATCTCCCGGAGCCGGTGGGAGATGTAGAGGACGGCGACCCCACGCTCGCCGAGCCGGCGGACCAGCCGGTACAACAGCTCGACCTCGCTCTCGGCCAGGGCGGCGGTCGGCTCGTCCATGACGACGATCCGGGCGTCCACCGAGAGCGCCTTGACGATCTCGACGACCTGCTGCTGCGCCACGGAGAGGCGCCGTACGAGATCGCGCGGCCCGAAGGAGGTCTCGCCGAGCTCGTCGAGGAGCGAGGCCGTGGCCGCCTCCATCGCCGCGCGGTCGACGAGGCCGAAGCGCTTCGGCTCGCGGCCGAGGAAGACGTTCTCGGCGACGGTCCGCTCGGGCAGGAGGGTGAGCTCCTGGTAGATGATGGCCACCCCGGCGCGCTGGGCGTCCGTCGGGTGCTTGAACGTGACGGCGCTTCCGTCGAGTTCGATCGTCCCCTCGTCGGGGGTGTGGACCCCGGCGAGGATCTTCATCAGCGTCGACTTGCCCGCGCCGTTCTCCCCGATGAGGGCGTGCACCTCGCCCCGCTCGACGGCGAGGTCGACGTCGGTGAGGACGCGGGCGCCGGGGAAGCTCTTGCCGATGCCGGTCATCCTCAGCACGCGACCCACCCCCCGTCGTGCGCCGAGCGGAGCGCGGCGTCGGTGAGCTGGGCGGCGCGGGCGCCGTCCTCGAAGGTGGGCAGGCCGTCCCTGAACTCCCCGCCGATGGCGGCGTAGGTGTCCGCGACGAAGGCGTCGAAGCAGTCGTGGAAGCCCTGCGGATGGCCCGCGGGGAGCGGGGAGTACGGCCGGGCGGCATCGGAGAGGCTGAGCGGGTCGCGGACGAGCGCCCGGGAACCGTCGCGGCCGCCGAGCCAGAGCTGTTCGGGGTTCTCCTGGTCGAAGGCGAGGCTGCCGGAGGCCGCGGAGACCTCCAGGAAGAGGCGGTTCTTCCGGCCGGGGGCGACCTGGCTCACGGCGACGGAGCCGAGGGCGCCGGACGCGGTGGCGAACTGCACGGTGGCGAGGTCCTCGGTGAGGACCGGGCCGCTTCCCACGCGGTGCGGGACGACCACGGAGGTCTGGGCGCAGAGCTTGGTGATCCGGTCCCCCGTCACGAACTCGACGAGGTCGAACCAGTGCGAGCCGATGTCGCCGATGGTCCGTCCCGGGCCGCCGAGGGCGGGGTCGACGCGCCAGTTGTCGTCGGTCGATTCGAGCAGCCAGTCCTGGAGGTAGCTGCCCTGGACGAGGCTGACCCGGCCGAGGCCGGCCAGGCGGGCCCGCGCCTCCCTGACCATCGGGTGGAAGCGGTAGACGAAGGGGACGGCGGCGACCGCCTCCTTCTCCTTGGCCCGCTCCGCCATCGTCCGGGCCGTCGCGGAGTCGGTGGCGAGGGGTTTCTCGCAGACGACCGCGAGGCCCGCGTCGATCGCCGCGAGCGCGATCGGGGCGTGCAGGTGGTTGGGGGTGCAGACGTGGAGGACGTCGACGAGGCCGGAGGCGATGAGTTCGGCGGCCGACGCGAAGGCCCGCTCGGCGCCGAGCGCCCGCGCTCCCTCCTCGGCACTCCCCAGATCCGCTCCCGCGACGCCCACCAGGCGTGCGCCCGCTTGTCGCGCGGCTCGGGCGTGGATCCGGCCGATGAAGCCAGTTCCGACGATCCCTACCCGTACTTTCGCCGACTGCTGTTGTATGTCGAGCATGTTGCGAATCGTAGGGATGACTTATGACGAGCGTCAACCATAAGTACGCCGGGAGTTATGATTAGTGGGTTCCCACCAGTCCTGACCACGACAGGGAAGGAAACACCCAGGTGACCACCGAACCGGCAGGCGCCGGCGCCCTCTTGGCGATCCTGCGCGACGGACGCGCCCGTACCCGAACCGAGTTGGTGCAGATCACCGGCCTCGCGCGGTCGACCGTGTCCCAGCGGCTCGACGCCCTCGCGGACCAGCAGTGGATCCGCCCGACCGAGGACGCGATCTCCTCGGGGGGCCGGCCCGCCGTCGCCTTCTCCTTCAACTCCGAGGCGCGCACGGTCCTCGCCGCCGACCTCGGCGCCACGCACGCGCGGATCGCCCTCACCGACCTCGCCACCCGGGTCGTCGCCGAACGCGGTCACGACCTGCGCATCACCGAGGGCCCGGAGCACGTACTCGGCTGGCTCGTCGACCAGTTCACCGAGATGCTCGCCGAGACCGGCCGCACCCTCGACGACGTGTGCGGCGTCGGCATCGGCCTGCCCGGACCCGTCGAGCACACCTCGGGCCGGCCGGTGAACCCGCCGATCATGCCGGGCTGGGACGGCTTCGACGTCCCCGGCTGGCTCGCGCCCCGGCTCGGCGCCCCCGTCCTCGTCGACAACGACGTCAACATCATGGCCCTGGGGGAACACTGGGCCGCCAGCCCCGAGGTCGAGCACCTCCTCTTCGTCAAGGTCGGTACGGGCATCGGCTGCGGCATCATCACGGAGCACCGACTCCACCGGGGCGCCCAGGGCTCCGCGGGCGACATCGGCCACATCCGGGTCGCCGGCGCCGGGGAACAGCCCTGCCGCTGCGGCAACACCGGCTGCCTCGAAGCGGTCGCCGGCGGCGCCGCCCTCGCCGCCCGCCTCCGCGACGCCGGGGCGGACGCCCGGGACAGCCGGGACGTCGTGACCCTGGTCCGCGCCGGGAACCCGGCCGCGATCCAGCTGATCCGTCAGGCGGGCCGGGACCTCGGTGACGTGCTGGCCGCGCTGGTGAACTTCTTCAACCCCGGGGTGATCATCATCGGGGGTGACATCTCGGAGGCCGGCGAGCACCTCCTCGCCGGGGTACGGGAGGTCATCTACAGCCGCTCCCTGCCGCTGGCCACCCAGCACCTCGCCATCAGGGGCCGCGAACTCGGCGACCGCGCCGGGGTCATCGGGGCCTCGGTGATGGTGATCGAGCACATCCTGAGCCCGGCGGCGGTCGACCGGGCCATCGCGGGCTCGGGCGGCGGCTCCCCGGAGGGCGTACCCGCCTGACCAGTCAGCCCCGGTCAGCCCCGGTCGACCCGGTCAGCCCCGGTCGCGTCCCGAAGCCGTCGAGCCGAGCGCCTCGCGCACCCACTGCTCGACCTCGACGATGTGCACCGTCGTCCAGGCCTCGGCCAGTTCGGGCCGCCGGGTGACGACGGCCTCGTGGATCGCCCAGTGCTGCTGCCGGGTCCGCTCCACGGCGCTCTCGTCCACGCAGCCCCGCAGCAGCCGGGAGCGCGCGGTCGGCCCGAAGAGGCCCTCGATCAGCGAGGAGAGCACCGCGTTGCCCGAGCCCGCCGCGAGTCTGCGGTGGAACTCCAGGTCGTTCTCGATGAGTTCCTCGAGGCCCAGGTCGTCGCTTTCGAGCCGGTCGAGGACCTCGCCGAGCCCGGCGATCTCCTCCTCCGGCATCACCCGGGCCGCCATGGCCGCGGCGGCCGGTTCGAGGATCCGCCGGACCTCCAGGAACTGCAGGACGGTGTCGTCCTGCTGGAGATCGGCGACGAACGTCAGCGCGTCGAGCAGGAGACCGGGCTCCAGGCTGGTCACGTACGTCCCGTCGCCCTGCCGGACGTCGAGGACCCGGATGAGCGACAGCGCCCGCACGGCCTCGCGCAGCGAGTTGCGGGAGAGGCCGAGGCGCTCGGCGAGATCCGCCTCGCGGGGCAGCCGGGAACCGGGCCGGAGCTCACCACTGACGATCATGGCCTTGATCTTCTCGATCGCCGCATCGGTGACCGGCACGTTCGACCCCTCTCGCTCCGCGTCTCGCGTCTCACGTCTCACGTCTCGCGTCTCGCGTCCCGCGTCTCGTCTCTCGCCTCGTGGCCCCCGCAGGATAGGTCACTCGTCTGTTCGAGACCGCGAGCCGCCCGCCCTCCGCTCCCCTCCCGCCGTACGGTCGAGGGGACGGGACAGCTCACCGAGGAGGACGTCCGATGCGCAGGGTCACGTACGCGATGGGGGTCTCGCTCGACGGTTACATCGTCGGGCCGGACGGCGGATTCGACTGGACGGATCCGGACGACGAGGTGTTCCGCTTCTGGATCGACGAGATCCGCGGGGTCGACGTCCACCTCCTCGGGCGGCGGCTGTACGAGACGATGCTGTACTGGGAGACCGCCGCCGACGACCCGGCGCTCGACGAGGCGAACCGCGAGTGGGTCGGCCTCTGGAACCCGCTCCCGAAGGTGGTGTTCTCCCGCACGCTGACCGAGGTCGAGGGGGCCGCGGTCCTCGCCTCGGGCAGTCCGGCGCAGGAGATCGCGCGCCTGCGGGCCGAGCCCGGCGAGGGCGAGATCGCGATCGGCGGCGCGACGCTCGCCGCCGAGGTGGCGGCGGCGGGCCTGATCGACGAGTACCGCACCATGGTCCATCCGGTGCTGGTCGGCGGCGGCATCCCGTACTTCCCCCGCGAGGAGCGCCGGGTGGACCTCGAACTCGTCGAGACCCGCACCTTCCCCAACGGGGTGGTCTACCTCCGCCACCGGGTGGCGGGCACCCCTTCTGGGACCATGGCCGGGTGAGCGACACAGAGGCGAGGACGACCCCCGAGGGCGGCGAACCGGCCGCGCGCAAGCGCCGCCGGCGGGATCCGGAGTCGACGTACGCGGCGCTGCTCGACGCCCTGCTCCAGCTGGTCTCGGAGAGCGGCCGCGAGCCTACCCGCAAGGCCATCGCGGAGCGGGCGGGCGTCTCCGAGCGGACGGTGTTCGTGCACTTCGCCGACCGTGAGGCGCTGTACGTGGCGGCCGCCCGCCGCCAGGCCGGGCGCTGGCGCGTCCACGCGGAGCCCGTACCGCCGGAGGAGACGACCGACCGCAAGGTGGCCGCGCTCGTGGCACAGCGTGCCCGGATGTACGAGGTGATGACGCCGATCCGGAAGATCGGGCTCGGCCTGGAACCGGACTCCCCCGGGCTGCGCGGGGTGATGGCGGAGGGCGACGCCTGGTTCCGTACGGACCTGGCGGCGGTCTTCGCCCCGGAGCTGGGGCGGGTCCCGGACGCCGAGGAGCCCGGCGGGCTGCTCGACGCGGTGGAGGCCGCCGCGTCCTGGGCCTTCTGGGACCACCTGCGGACGCGCCGGGGGCTGGACGGGACGGCGGCCGGGGCGGCGATGACGCGCACGCTGCTGGCGCTGCTGGCGCAGACGGCGAGGCCCTGAATGGCACCCCGTGCCACCTGCGGGAAGGCGTCGCCAAACCCTTGACTCGTATTGCAGTCCGACTGCAATAGTGGCGTCCTCACCGAGAAGGGCGTGACACTGCCATGACTCCGATGAACCGGCGCGGCTTCGTCGCGGCCGCAGCCGCGATGGGCGCGGCGGCCGCCTCCATTTCCCTGAACCCGCAGACCGCCCAGGCGCTCGCCGAGCACGGGCGACTGCCCCAGGGGACGCGGACGCCCACGCGCACCGACGGGCTCCCGTACGAGGACGAGGCCGACTTCGCCGACGCGGACCGCGGGTTCATCGCCGCGTTCACCGGAGGACCGATCGTCAACGCGGCCGGGAAGACCGTCTGGGACCCGGCGGCGTACGCCTTCCTGGGCGACGAGGCCGGCGCCGACAAGGCCCCCGACACCGTCGACCCCAGCCTCTGGCGCCAGGCCCGGCTCCTCTCCCGCCAGGGCCTGTACCAGGTCACGGACCGGATCTACCAGGTCAGGGGCCTGGACCTGTCGAACATGACGATCGTCGAGGGCGACACCGGCATCATCGTCATCGACCCGCTCATCTCCGCCGAGACCGCCGCCGCGGCCCTGCGCCTCTACCGCGAGCACCGCGGCGACCGCGCGGTCCGGGCGATGATCTACACCCACCCGCACGTCGACCACTTCGGCGGCTGCCGCGGCGTCCTGCCGAACGGCGCCGGGGACGTCCCCGTCCTCGCCCCCGAGGGCTTCATGGAGCACGCGGTCAGCGAGAACGTGTACGTCGGTACGGCGATGGCCCGCCGCGCCGCCTACATGTACGGCTCCACGCTCCCGAAGAACGCGAAGGCGCAGGTCGGCTGCGGTCTCGGCCTCACGGTCTCGCTCGGTACGGTCGGCCTGATCGCGCCCACGAAGCTGATCGGCGCGACGGGCGAGGAGGTCGTCCTCGACGGCGTGCGCATCCGGTTCCAGATGACGCCGGGGACCGAGTGCCAGGAGGAGATGAACTTCCTCTTCCCCGACCTGCGCGCGGTCTGCATGGCGGAGAACGCCACCCACACCATGCACAACATCCTGACCCTGCGCGGCGCCCAGGTCCGCGACGCGCACGCCTGGGCCGGCTACCTCACCGAGTCGATCGGCCTGTACGAGGGCGTCGCCGACGTCGCGTTCGCCTCGCACCACTGGCCGACCTGGGGCAACGAGGCCATCGTCGGCCTCCTCACGCACCAGCGCGACCTGTACGGGTACCTGCACGACCAGACCGTCCGGCTGATCAACCGGGGCATGACCGGCATCGAGATCGCGGAAACGTTCCAGCTGCCGCCGCAGCTCGAAGGCATCTGGGCCAACCGCGGCTACTACGGCTCACTGAGCCACAACGTGAAGGCGGTCTACCAGCGGTACATGGGCTGGTTCGACGGCAACCCGGCCCACCTCTGGGAGCACCCGCCCGTCGAGCAGGCCCGCCTCTACGTGGAGTCCATGGGCGGCCAGGGGGCCGTGCGCGCCCGCGCCCGGCACTACGCGGACCGGGGCGAGCTTCGCTTCGCCGTCACCCTGCTCAACCACGCCGTCTTCAACGACCCCGACGACGCCCGCGCCAAGCGCCAGCTCGCCGGGCTCTACAACCGGCTGGGCCAGTCCGTCGAGAACGCGGTCTGGCGGAACTTCTACCTCACCGGCGCCCAGGAGCTCCTCCACGGCATCACCCCGCACTCCAGCGCCACCCTGGGTCCCGACATGTACCTGGCGCTCACGGTCGGCCAGATCATCGACAGCATGGCCGTCCGCGTCGACGGCCCGAAGGCCTGGTCGCTGCGGATGGCGATCGACTGGCACATCGGCGCCGACTACTGGCACCTGCGCCTGACGAACGGTCTCCTGACGTGGACGAAGGACACCGCCCCGGCCACGGACGCGGGCCTCACCCTCACCATGACGAAGCCCCAGCTCATCGCCCTGCTCGCGGGCAAGGGCACCACGGGCATCACCATGACCGGTGACCGGGCGCTCCTCCCGCGGCTCCTCGCGGTCCTGGAGGCCCCGACGACGGACTTCCCGATCGTCACGCCCTGAGACCCGGCGGCACCCGGCCGCGCTCAGCCCGCCCGGGGGGCGGCGAGCGCGGCCAGGTGCGCGGCGTAGGCGTCGAGGGCGGCCAGGGCCTGGGCGTCGTCGCGGTCGATGAGCCAGTTGAGGGTCAGACCGTCGAGGAGGTTCAGGCCGTAGCGGGCCAGGGTGCCGACATCCGTGGTCCACGTGATGTCCGCCTGGCGCGCGACGGATTCGAGGTGCTCGACGTTGGCGGCGAGGTAGCGCCGGTACTGCCGGCGGGCCACGTCCGCGAGACCGGGCTCGCGGAGCGCGTACTGCGTCAGCTCGTACGTGAGCTGGTGCTCGTCGGGGTGCTCGCGGATGCGGTCCCAGTAGGCGTGCAGCGTGGCGCGGATGACCTCCGGCGCGGGGGCGCCGGCCGCGAGCGCGACGGGCGGGAAGGCGAGCGAGCCGAGCATGATCCGCTCGATCACGCCGTGCAGGAGCTCCTGCTTGGAGCGGAAGCAGTAGTGGAAAGCCCCCAGGGGGAGCCCGGCCTCGCCGACGATCGCGCGGGTCGTGGCCTTGGCGACGCCGTCGCGGATCATGACGCGGAGGGCGGCCTCCACCAGCTGTTCGCGGCGCTCGTCGGCCGACTGGCGGGCCATGGTGGTCTCCCTGGGGCGTCGTCTGGTCGTACGGGGGTACGGGGCCGGGTCACGGTACCTCGCGACCAGCTGGACCGGGCGCAGAGGAAGGCGTGCCCCTCGCGACCGGCCGGACCAGGCTCAGAGGAGGCGTGCCCCTGGCGGCCAGCCGGACCGGGCTCAGAGGAAGGCGTGCCCCTCGCCCCGGTAGGTCGGGACGACGTCGACGACCCGGTCGCCCTCGACGAGGTGCAGCTCGTTCGCCCGCTCGCACAGTTCGCCGGCCTTGGCGTGCCGGAACCACACCCGGTCGCCGACGCGCAGGCCGTCGGCGGCGTCCCCGGTGAGCGGGGTCTGGACCTCGCCCGCTCCCTCGCGGGGCAGCAGCCGGAGCCCGGCCGGGTGCACCGGCACGGGCAGCCGGTCCGTGCCCGCCGGGCCGGAGGCCGTCCAGCCGCCGCCGAGGACGGTCACGTGCCGGGGCGCCGGCCTGCGGACGACGGACAGCACGAAGTGGGCGGCGGGCAGCGGGCTGAAGCTGCGGTAGTGGTCGAAGAGCACGGGGGCGTACAGGCCGGAGCCCGCCCCGAGTTCGGTCACGGCCGGTTCGGCGGAGGTGGTCTCCAGGCTGCCCGTCCCGCCGCCGTTGACGAACTCCAGCGGGGCGAGGGCCCGGACGGCCCGGACGGCGGCGGCACGGCGCTCGCGCAGTTCACGCGCGGAGGCGCGCCGCATCAGTCGGACGGCCGCGCGGGCCAGGGCGGGACCCGGCTGGTCGTCGCCGACGCCGGCGATCTGTCCCTCGTACGCCATGACGCCGACGAGCCGGAACCGCGGGCGGGCCAGGACGGCGCGGGCCAGCTCCGCGGCCTGTTCGGGCGCGTGCAGCGGTGAGCGGCGCATCCCGAGGTGGAGTCGGCCCCCGGCCAGGCGGAGCGAGGCGTCGAGGTCGAGGCAGACGCGCAGGGGCGGCCCGTCCGGGCCGACGGCGGAGGCGACGAACTCCAGGTTCTCCAGGGAGTCGACCATGAGCGTGACCCGCGCCGCGAGCCTTTCGTCGGCCGCGAGGCGGCGCAGGGCGGGGAGGTCGGCCGTGGGGTAGCCGACCAGGACGGCATGACCCCCCTCGTCGGTCCCGCCCACGCTCCCACCCTCGGCGAGCCACAGCGCCTCGGGAAGGGTGAAGGCCAGGATCCCGGAGAAGCCGGGCAGGCCGAGGACGTCGTCGATGAGCCGCCGGCAGCGGAGCGACTTGCTGGCCAGCCGGATCGGCTTCCCGCCGGACCGGCGGACCATCTGGGCGGCGTTGACCCGCAACGCGCCGAGGTCGACGACGGCGAACGGGGGCTGGAGGCCGGCGGTGGCGCGCTGGAGCTCGGGGAGGGTCGCGGGCCGCGGGGCCGGGGCCAGGACGGGGCCGCCCGGGACGGGGATGCCCGGGGCGGGGCTTCCGGTGGCGGGGGTGCCCGGAGCGGGGGCCGGAGTTGCCATGGCGTACGCGCCCTTCTCTCGACTGGCGCCCACCATGTCCTGGTCGGTTGTCCAGGTCAAGCGTCCTGACCCCTTGACTTGGACAACCGACCAAGTTCAGGCTGCGGTGGACCGCGCGGCTCCGCAGTGCGCGGCCGTTTCCATCCGTCGAGAGGACTTCCGGGCATGACCGAGGTGTGGCGCAACTGGTCGGGCAGCGAGGAGGCCCGGCCCGTCCGGGTCCTGCGACCGGGCAGCACGGCGGAGGTGGCCGCGGCCGTAGCGGAGGCGGCCCGGGACGGGCTGCGCGTCAAGGCGATCGGCTCCGGGCACTCGTTCAGCGGCGCGGCCGTCGCCCCCGGCGTGCAGCTGCGGCTGGACGGCCTGTCCGGCCTGCGCTCCGTGGACCCCGACACCGGCCTCGTCACGGTCGACGCGGGCATGCCGCTGTGGAAGCTGGGGCCGCTGCTCGCCTCCCACGGCCTCGCCATGGAGATCATGGGCGACATCGACCGGCAGACGGTCGCCGGGGCGATCTCCACCGGGACGCACGGCTCGGGGCTGCGTTTCGGCGGCATGGCCACGCAGGTCAGGGCGCTGAAGCTGGTGCTCGCCGACGGGACGTCGGTGCGCTGCTCGGCCGACGCGCGGCCGGAGCTGTTCCGGGCCGCCCGGGTGGGCCTCGGGGCGCTCGGCGTGATCACCGAGGTCACCCTCCAGTGCGTCGACCAGTTCGCGCTGCACGCCCGGGACACGGCGATGCCGGTCGCGGACGTCCTCGACCGGATCGAGGAACTCACGGAGGACAACGACCACTTCGAGTTCTTCTGGTTCCCGCACAGCGAGACCGCGCTGACCCGCCGCTTCCACCGCCTGCCCGCGACCGCGCCGCTCAAGCCGATCGGCGACCTGGCCCGCCGTTTCGACGAGACGGTCAGCGGCCTCGGTTTCGACGCCCTGTGCCGGCTCGGCACGGCGGTCCCCGCCCTGGTGCCGCCGATCGCCCGGCTCGCGGCGAAGGCGATGTCGGCGCGGGAGTTCACGGACCTCTCGCCCCGGGTGTTCGCCTCGCCCCGCGACGTACGGTTCCACGAGGGCGAGTACGCGATCCCGCGCGAGCACGCGGCGGAGGCGCTCCGCGAGATGAAGGCGTGGATCGACAAGACCGGCGAGCGGGTGTCGTTCCCCCTGGAGGTACGGTTCGCGGCCGCCGACGACATCACCCTGTCCACCGCGCAGGGCCGCGAGACCTGCTACATCGCGTTCCACCAGTACCACCGGATGCCGTACCGCCGGTACTTCGACGCGTGCGAGTCGATCCTCGGCGCCTACGGCGGCCGTCCCCACTGGGGCAAGATGCACACCCTCGACGCCGACACGCTGCGCACCCGCTACGACGGCTTCGACGAGTTCGTCACCCTGCGCGACACCCTCGACCCGACCGGCCGCTTCGCCAACCCGTACCTCGACCGCGTCCTGGGCGTCGCCCCCGACGCCGTACCAGTGACGCCGTCGGGCCCGTGACGGTACGGCTCGCGCTCAGTCTCCGAGCGCGAGCCGTCCGCCGAACGGTGCAGGGTCTCGTAGGCGACACGGGAGGCCATCAGGAGGGCGGTCCCCCCACCAAGGGGAAGACGCTCCACAGGAGCGTGCCCGTCTGGATCCCGAGGGCGACTCCCCCGGCCAGACTGCGGCGCCCCAGCGCCGAGGTGCGCTTGTGCGCGTGATCGAGGCGTCGGCGTCGCACCTTGCCGTGGAGACCGGCGACCTTGGCCACGGCCCGACGGTGGTTGGCGGTGCGGCTTGTCACGGCGTACTCGCGGGAACCGGGCAAGAGCCCGCTGTGCCGCTTCCAGCTTCGCGATGAACGTCGACACCATGCCAGGGCTGCACTGGGCGGGTCGGCCCGGTGGACGTCACCCTCGTCGCCTTCGGAGACAACCGCTTGAACGGCAAGATCACCCGTGCCCAGAGGGGCCTCCGACGAAGCCGCTCGTCTCCCGCAGGCCGTCGTCGTCCGACCCGTACAGGACCCGCGTCGAGAAGGTTCGCGGACAGCAACCGGCCCGTGAGCTCGGAGAGAAAGGAGAAGCGTCGCTCGGCCCCGGTGCCAGTCGAAACATCGCCGGGAACCGGCAGCCGCTGGCGAGGATCTGGGGTGAATGAACCTGCCCTGGGGATCGGCTGGGGAGCATGACCGCGTAAAGCAGCCTCAGCATGAAAGCTCCTGAGTCTCCTCGTGGGCAGTGATCCTGCTTGCACCCACACTGGTGGGAACGATGTACGGGATGGACTTCGACAACATGCCCGAGCTGCACCGGGCGGGCGGATATCCGTTCGCGGTGGCGCTGATGGCAGTGGTGTGCACGAGCCTGTACCTGCTTCAAGCGGAAGGACTGGCTGTAGCCGGGGAGTCGGAACCGGCGATGTGATCACAGAGCGTCGCACTCCATGATCACGGATCCGTGCCTGTGCCGTCTGCCAACTGGCCCCGCCCGCTGACGATCCGCGCGGCCTCCAGGGTCGCGATGCCACAGCAAGCGGCTCACTGCTCGTCCTCGACGCCCTCAACGTCGACAGGCTGCGTGCCGTTGAAGGTCACCAGGATTCCGTAGGGGTCCGCCAGCCGGAACCTGCTCTCCGTGAACCGGATTGCCCAGGTCTGGTCGGCCCACACCACTGCTTCGGGAACTGCCAACGGCAACTCCGGAAGATCCAGCCAGCTCAGTTCCTCGGATGTGAGTTCAAAGTGCCGCTCCCGAAGCCGGGTCCGGCAGTACCGCACGGCTCGGTCGACGAAGACGTCGAAACGGCTCACAACATCGTGAGCGAGTTGGAGGGTGGCCTCTTCAGGTGGCGCGGCCGGCTCCGTCACCAGACTGACAACCGCCGCGTTGCCGCCTGCCGACTCCGGGAAGCAGCCGGTCCAGCAGGCCAAAGACGAAGGGCTCTCCGTCCGTTCCAACGCAAGCCCGGCGATGCGCAGCGTTGTAGGCAGGTCCATACCTATGTCCGAGATGCTTGGCGGTTCGCCGTCGTCTGACATCGGCTCAGCATATGCCAAGCCCCATCACACCGATTGCCCGACCGTCGAGACACACGGAGACCGCGCGAGCACTTCCCAGAAACCCCAGACCGTGCGCCAGGGCGGAAGGTCCGCGGGCAGGGACCGCCGCTTGCTGCCCAGTCGGCGTCGGTGGTGTCGGTGGCATGGCTGCGGGGACGCATGGCAAACGGGTTCGTCCAGGCATGGGGTGCGAGGAGAGTCCGCTGGCGCGGACGAGCTGGTGGGAGTCCAGCCCGGCCGGACGGGCTTCGAGCAGGACGAAGCGGAGGACGCCGGCGTGCCGCCTGGCGGCGTCGCCCCGGTGCCGGGAGGCGCGGGGCACAGTCGCTGACCCCGCAGCATGTTCCGGCCACCGTGATCGACCTCGCCTCGCGCCGCCTGGCCGGCCGGCGGTCGCGGATCGCCCGCGACCGATCTCGTCGTGGATCGATGCCCTGGCCGCGGCCGGGCGGTGTCGCGGCGACCTGGGCGGTCATGCACACCGACCACGGCGCCCCGTACGCCGGCCGGGCGTTCGCCGAGGCCTGCCGCCAGGCCGGCGTCCGTCAATCCATGAGCGCGATCGGCAGCTCGGCGGACAACGTGCTCGCCGAGTCGTTCGACGCGACGTTCAAACGGGAGACGCTCCAGGTTCCGATGGCCGCACCGCTACAACCCCGACGCCGCCGATCCCGCCTCGGGCACCGCAGCCCTGTCGCCTACGAGACAGCGTCCGAAACAACATCAACTACGCTGCCGACAACCGCACAGCCCGTGTCCAGGATCCGGGGTCAAGGTCCCTTGATCAGCACAACCTTGGCCTGCACATCGAGACCGTCGGCAACGCCGCCTTCGTCCACCGCCCTTCATCGGCGTCCTGCTCGCCTCGCTCCGCAACGGCCTGGGCCGGCGCCCCACTCCTTGGCTCGCTCGGTCGACCACGACGGCCGGGTGCGGGTCCCGCCCGCGTCCATGCCCAGGAAGAGCGGACTCATCGGGCGGCTCCGGTGAGTTCCCGCATGGCGGCCCACGGCAGGCCCCCATGGCGGGCGAGAGCGGCCCGTGAGCCTTCCGGGTCGGTGTCGGTGCTGAGGGAGACGAGCGCGGTGGCCGTCTCGCCGTCGCAGGCCTCCAGCGAGGCCGCAGCGTCCTCACGGGAGACCTGGCAAGCGGTCGCCAGGGTGCGCACCGCGCGCTCGCGAAGCTTCTCGTTGCGGGCCGAGGCGGCGATCATCAGGTTCGACCAGGTACGGCCGGTGCGGACCATGAGGGCGGTGGAGAAGGCGTTGAGGGCGAGTTTCTGCGCCGTGCCCGCCTTCATGCGGGTGGAGCCGGTGACCACTTCGGGACCGGTGTCGAGAACGACGTGGAGGTCGGCGTGGGCCGCGGCCGGTGCCTGAGGATCCCCGGAGAGCAGTGCGGTGGCCGCACCGACGGCGCGCGCGGCACGCAGTGCCTCGACGACGTACGGGGTACGGCCGCTGGCGGTGACGCCGATCACCAGATCCCGGGCGACCGGGGCGTCGGTGGCGTCGGCCGGGCCGGTGTCCTCGGCGTCCTCGATGGCTGTGGAACCCGCGGCAGGGCCCCCGGCCAGGTGCGCGACGACGGTCTCGGCCCCCACGCCGTAGGTGGGTCCGAGTTCGAGCGCGTCGTTGAGGGCGATGCGCCCGGCCGCTCCGGCGCCGTAGTAGTGGACGCGTCCGCTGTGGGCGAGGGTGCGTTCGGCGAGGTCGACCAGGCGGGTCAGCTCGGGCAGCGCTGCGCGGACGGCAGCGGGGGCGGTGGCGTCCTCGCGGTTGATGAGTTCGAGGATCTCGCCGGTGGCGAGGCGGTCCAGGCCGAGCGTGCCGGGATTGCGGTGTTCGGTGGGCGGCAGGGAGGGGGTGGTGGCATCGGGCATGGGTGTCCGTCTTCCTCGGTGAGGGGGCGGGTGGCGGGTGGGTTCAGGTGCGTGGTCGGCGCTGGGTGTGCCGCAGCACCGCATCGTGGGCGCGTTGCAGGTGCTCGATGGTGCGGTCGTGTTCGCGCTGGGCGAGTGCCACGTACAGGCAGTCGATGACGGTGAGCTGGGCCGTGCGTGACGTGGTGCCTCCGCTGCGGAGGCTGGTCTCGCGGGCGGAGGTCAGGAGGACGATGCCGGCGCGTGCGGCGGCCGGTGAGCGCGGGTTGGAGGTGATGGCGGCCGTGGTGGCCCCGCAGCCGCGTGCCTGGTCGAGCACTTCGGTGATCTCGCGGGGACGCCCCGAATGGCTGATCGCGATCAGCACGTCGCCCTCGCGCAGCAGTGCCGCGTCCATCAGCGCGGCGTGCACGTCGCTGCGTGCCACCGCACCGTGGCCGAGGCGCAGGAGCTTGTCGGCCGCGTCCTGGGCGGCGAGCGCGCTGGAGCCGACGCCGACGACGAGCGTGCGACGGGCGGCCTGCACGGCGTCCGCGAGGGTGGCGAGCGCGTCGAGGTCGAGGTGAGCGGCTGTCTCCTCGGCGGCACGGGCGTTGGCATAGCCGGTCTTGCGGACCACCTGTTCGAGGGAGTCGTCGGGGCCGATGTCGGCGACGAGGTCGAGGCCGGCCCTGCTGTCGTCGCGGGTGCCCGCGCGCAGGCGTTCGGCCTCCGCCGCGAGGGCCAGGCGGAGTTGGGCGTAGCCGCGCAGGTCGAGGCTGCGGCAGAAGCGGTGCACGGTGGCGATGGAGGTGCCGGCGTCACGGGCGAGGTCGCTGATGGTGCGTTCGGCGGCGACGGACGGTTCGGCCAGGATGAGGTCGGCGATGGATTGCTCGGCGCGGGGTAGCTGCTCGCGGCGGGTGCGGATGAGGGCCAGCAGGTCATCGCGCATGTGCGGCTCCGTGGGCGGTGCGGATGGCGGCGAAGTGGGCGGGGGTCAGGCCTTCCGCGGGGAAGAGGCAGTACCGTCCGTCGCCGGAGGCGAGTGCGTGGCCGAGAGCCTCGGTGAAGGCGGCGAGGGGCACCTCGGTCCCCCAGTCGGCGGCGGTGCCGGTGACCGACCGGGCGTCGGCTGTGGTCTGCACCATAGGGATCACGGGTGTGGCACGCGGCAGGGAGCGGGTCACGGCGCCGACCCACTCGGGCTCACGGTGCACGATCGCGTGGTAGGTCATCGGCAGCAGTCCGTCGAAGAGTTCCCCCAGTGCCGTCGCGTCCTGACCCACGAGGCGTCTGCGGGCGTCGTCGTCGGCAGGTACCAGGAACGCGCCGAGCCACAGTCCGGGACGCGCCTCGCGTACGGCATCGCGCAGTTGCCGAGCCACGCCGGTCACGGCGTCGGTCCGGTACCGGGTCCATGCGTCGGCGTGGTCGCGTGCGATGCGGCGTGCCGCGTCCGCGCCGGTGCGGCCGTGCAGTTCGACGCCGCTGTGTGCCGTGAACCGGGCAAGGGTGTCGGCGTCGTACGAGGACGAGCGGGGCCGGGCACCGGGGCGCAGCTCCAGTTCCCAGTGCAGCGGCCAGCGCAGGAAGTCCAGGACGAGTCCGTCGGCCTTGGTCCCGGCGGCGGCCCGGCCGACGCCCTGCACCAACTGGTCGTTCCAACAGGGGTCGTTGGGTCGGACCCCGGCGTACCACTCCATCGGCTGCCAGTCGTGGCCGTCGTCACCGATCGTCCGGGGGCCCTCGGGGCCGCGGAAGCAGGCGACGCTGCCGAGCAGCCGCAGCCCGAAGCTCCTCACCGTCTCGGCGAGGGCGCTGGTGATCGCCTCGCTCTTGGTGACGAGCGTGTCGAGTCCGGCCGCGGAGGCGGCGCCGAGCAGGGTCCTCAGTCGAGGTGAGGCCGGATCGGCGACGGTGGAGGGGAACACGTAACAGGAGCGCACGGGGCAGGACTGTAATCGACCACGGTGTGGAACAGCGGCCACGGTTTGTAAATTATTTACGAACAGAGCCGACGACATGAAGCGCAACAGGCAAGGTCGCACTGGGCACCTGTCCGACGTTTCCGCAGGTAGAGGCCACGAAACATTGCGGCAATGATGAAAATAATTTCCAGTCGCTCGTTGACACCGAGCGACCGCTGTCGCCACGATGAGCGCCGTATTCAGGCCATGCCCGCCGCCAAGTCGACTGCCTTCGACCGGAGTTCCCCATGCTTGCTGCTCGTCGCCCGCTGCCACGCCACGTCCTCGGCCTGGCCTCACTGGCCGCCGCCGTGGCCCTGTCCGCCTCGGCCTGCGGCCCGGGGACCCCCGATGCCTCCGCCGGCGCTGCCAAGGCGGCCACCGCCGCCCTTCCGGCCTCCGTCCCCCGCGGCACGGTGCTGCGCATCGCCGACCAGAACCGGCTGCTCGAGTCGATCCTGCACGCGGCCGGCCAGGACCAGGGTCTCTCCTACACGGTCGAGTACGCGTCCTTCCAGGGTGGTCCGGCCGTCCTGGAGGCGTTCAGGGCCGGGGAGGCGGACGCGGGCTTCGTTTCGGACGCGCCGGTGGTCTTCGCCCAGGCGCACGGCCAGAACGTGAAGATCACCGGTGTGGTGCAGAACAGCCCCGACTCCACGCACCTGTGGACCTCACCGGACAGCGACGTGAAGGACCTCGCCGACCTCAAGGGCAAGAAGATCGCCTACTCCAAGGGCACGACCTTCCAGGCGGCGGTCCTCACCGCGCTGGACAAGGCCGGGCTGTCCAAGGACGACGTCACTCTGGTCAACCTCTCCGACCCGTCCCAGATCCCCGCCGCCCTCGCCTCCGGCAAGGTCGACGTCGGCACCCTCACCGAACCACTGGTGACCAAGTACTCCACCGCCTACGAGAAGAAGGGCGCGCGCGAGGTCACCGGTGACACCGGCCTCACCAGCGGCCTGCAGTTCATCGTCTCGCCCGGCGAAGCGCTCGCCGACCAGGCCAAGGCGGCGGCCCTCGCCGATCTGTCGGCACGCTTCACCAAGGCCGAACTCTGGCTCGCCGCACACAAGGAGGCATGGGTCGAGGACTACTACGTGAAGGTCCAGAAGGTCGACAAGGCCATCGGCCAGGCGGTCGTCGCCAACAACGGCACCCCCACGATCCCCCGTTACGACACCGCCGTCACCAAGCTCCAGAAGATCGCCGACGTGCTGTACGGCGGCGGCGCCATCGACAAGATCGACGTTTCCCAGTCCTTCGACACCCGCTTCGACGCGGTGCAGCAGGAAGCGGCCAAGTGAGCGGGGCGCCACGATTCGGCCTGGCGAAACAGGCCGGGACGGCGGTGCGACCGGACGGGTCCGATCAGGCCGGCGATGCTCCGGCGCGGGACCGCGTGGCGCCACACGGCGCCCAGGCGGCGGCGCCCGCCGCACGCGCCCTTCGCGACGCGACGGCCGGCTCCGGGCGGGGGCGCCGGGCCGGTCGCACACCGGGGCGCCTCGGTGCCCGCGTGCCCTTCGCCCGTGCTCTCGGCCCGCTCCTCCTGCTCGCCGTCTGGGAGCTCACGTCCCTCACCGGCACACTCGATCCGCAGACGCTCGCCGCGCCCGGCACAGTCGTCACGACCGCGTGGGACCTGGCGATCGACGGCCGGCTCGGAGACCACCTGCTCACCTCGCTGCAGCGCGCCGCCATCGGACTGTCCTTCGGCATGGTTGCCGCCGTCGCCCTGGCTCTGCTCGCCGGCCTCTCCCGACTGGGCGAGGCGCTCATCGACGGCACGGCCCAACTGCTGCGCGCCCTGCCGATCCTGGCCCTGGTCCCGCTGGCGATCCTCTGGTTCGGCATCGGGGAGGAAGTGAAGATCATCCTGGTGGCGCTCGGCACCTTCTTCCCCATCTACATCAACACGCACGCGGCGCTCACCGGCCTCGACCTGAAATGGGCCGAGTTGGCACAGGTCCTGGGGCTGTCCCGCCGGAAGTTCCTCCTGCGTGTCGTGCTGCCCGGCGCGGCACCCGGGTTCTTCACCGGACTGCGCCTGGCCGTCACCGTCTCCTGGCTGGTTCTCGTCGTCAGTGAGCAGATCAACGCCACCAGCGGCATCGGGTACCTGATGACCGAGGCCCGCACCTTCGGGGAGACCGACGTCATCGTGGTCGGTCTCGTCGTCTACGGCATGCTCGGACTGACCTCCGACACGCTCGTCCGTTCCATCGAGAGGAAGGTTCTGCAGTGGCGGACGACGCTCGCCTGACTTCCGGCTCCGGGCGGGCCGCGCGGCGCGGCCTCCGGATCCGCGGCCTGGTCCGCCGCTTCGGCGACCGCACCGTCCTCGACGGGGTCGATCTGGACATCGCGAACGGGGGGTTCACGGCGCTGCTCGGACACTCCGGCTCCGGCAAGTCGACTCTGCTGCGCGCCGCCGCCCGCCTCGACACCGGCATCACCTCCGGCACGGTCGAAGTCCCGGAGGCGTCAGCCGTCGTCTTCCAGGACGCCCGGCTGCTGCCCTGGGCCCGCGTGCTCGACAACGTCGTGCTCGGCCTGCCCGGCCCCCGGGCCGCCGCGCGCGAACGGGGCCGTGCGGCGCTCGCCGAAGTCGGCCTCGCCGGCAAGGAGGACGCCTGGCCCGGCACCCTCTCCGGCGGCGAGGCCCAGCGCGCCGCGCTCGCCCGTGCGCTGGTAGGTGCTCCCGGACTTCTCCTGCTCGACGAACCGTTCGGCGCCCTGGACGCGCTCACCCGCATCCGCATGCACGCACTCCTGCGGGACCTTTGCGACCGCCACCGCCCCGCCGTTCTGCTGGTGACCCATGACGTGGACGAGGCGATCGTGCTCGCCGACCGCGTTCTGGTCCTCGACGACGGCCGCTTCGCCACCGACCTGGACCTCGCCGACCGCTTCGGCGCCTCCGAGCGTCAAGCCCATCCCGAGTTCGCCGCCACGCGTGACGAACTCCTGGCCGTTCTCGGCGTCCACGCGGCCTGAAGCCGGCCCCACCGGTCATCTCGCGCACAGCCCCGGCACCCTCCGCCGGCCTCGCCATGCCCCGTCGCATCCTGTCGCACCTGCCGTCACGACCTCACAGGAGAAAGAGAGAGACCGTGCCTTTCACCGTTCCGCGTGCCGTCCCTCTGCACGCCCTCGTCCGCACCCTGCTCACGGCCGTCCTCGCGATCGCCGCACTCGCCCTGCCCGCACCCGCCCAGGCCGCCACCGGCTTCACCCTCTACGACAACACCAACTACGCGTCAACCACCATCGGCGGCACCTCCGTCGTCTCCGGTTTCGTCCCGAACCGCGTCTGCACCCCTCTCGTCGCGAACGGCGGCCTGCCCGGCGAGAACGAGTGGAAGACCATTGTCCAGTCCTACAACCGCAACACCGGCGGGCCGCTCGTCCTCGACTGCGAAACCCTCTACCTCAACTCCACCACCACCGCGGCCGACCACTACGCGCGCCTGCTGCAACTCCAGACCTGGGCCCGGGAAGTCGCGCCCGGGCAGGTCATCGGCTGGTACGGACTGCTCGGCAACACCACCAGCGCGAACTACCCCTACTACCGGAAACTGATCGCCGCAGACCCGAACACCGCCTTCTTCCCCTCGCTCTACACCTACTCCACCAACGAGACCTCCTGGAACTCCACCCTCACCGCCAACAGCGCCAAGGCCAAGGCCGTTGACCCGGCCGTACCGCTGCTGCCGTACATCTGGCCGCAGTACCACGGCGGTTCATCACCGTCCTCCCTGGACTACACCTTCGTCCCCGCGGCCCAGTGGTCCGTGCAGCTCGCCACGATCAGGGGACTGGGACTGCCCGGTGCCGTGGTGTGGGGCGGCTGGCCCATCAGCGAGACCTGCAACAACGCCTGCCAGGCCGCGGCCCCGACGGCCGGCTGGCTCGCCGCCACCCGGGCCTTCCTCGACGACCTCGCCGACCCTCGCACCGACCTGGCCCTCGGAGCGGCGGCGACCGCCTCCAGCGTCAACGTCACCGGCCGCGACGCCGCCAAGGCCGTCGACGGCGACCCCACCACCCGCTGGGGCAGCACCTATGCCGATCCGCAGTGGCTCACCGTCGACCTGGGTGCCTCGTACCACGTCAGCGGCGTGCGCCTCGTATGGGAGACGGCTTACGGGAGTTCGTACCAGATTCAGGTCTCGGACGACGGATCCACCTGGACCACGGCCTACTCGACCACGACCGGGGCGGGCGGCGTGGAACGCGTCAGCAGCCTGACCGCGACCGGCCGCTACGTCCGCCTCCACGGCACGGTCCGGGGAACGTCGTACGGCTATTCGCTGTGGAACTTCGAGGTGTACGGCACCGCGGCCTCCTGAGTCGCGTCGGCAGAGTCGGCACCCGCTGGAGGCCTACCCAGACCCGAATAGCGCCGGCGAGCTCGCGCACGCCTCTTCCACGGCCGTCGGGGTTTGATCAGCTCGGTCTTGAACAGGCCGATCGCGCTCTCCATCAGGGCGTTGTCGTGGGCCTGGCTGTGGGACGGCGACCGCGACAAGGCCCTCGTCGAGCTGGAGACCGCCGAGCGGATCGCTCCCCAGCTCGTACGGGACCACCCCATCGCCCGCTCCCCCGCCCGCCTTCGGCCGGTGCGGCTCGTACGACCCCGAGCGGATCGGGTACCCGGTCCGGGCCTCGATCGCCTCGGCATCGAGGAAGCCGAGGCCCTGGGGTGTGGCGATGACGCCGACGCCCCAGCCCTGCTCCTGCGCGGCGGTGAACAGAAGTCACGTCGGTCACCGTCATGTCTCGACGTGTCCGGCCGGAACCCGCGCCCACTGGCATGAACCACCTCTCGCACGGTCCTGCCGACGGGGCGAGCTGCGGGTCGACGTCACGCACCCCTGCGTACTCGTGTGCGACGCCGTCTCCCTCCGTACGGTCCGGTCGATGGTGCACCGTTCGCGCACGCTGTGAGGGAGAGCTGGTGAAGCCGACCGAGGAAGCGCTCCGGTGCGCGAGGGGGGCTTTGCGTCGAGAATCGTGTCGTGACGCACCTTCATGATGGCTCCAGGAGGTACCGGTGAAGCAACTGATCAACGTCCCCGAGACCGTGGTCACCGACGCGCTGCGCGGGATGGCCGCCGCGCATCCCGAGCTGACCGTGGACGTCGAGCGGCGGATCGTCGTGCGGCGGGACGCGCCCGTGGAGGGGAAGGTGGCGTTGGTGTCCGGGGGCGGGTCCGGGCACGAGCCGTTGCACGCGGGGTTCGTGGGGCCGGGGATGCTGGCCGCCGCTTGTGCCGGGGAGGTTTTCACGTCGCCCGTGCCGGATCAGATGGTGCGGGCCGCGGCGGCCGTCGACAGTGGGGCCGGGGTGTTGTTCGTCGTCAAGAACTACACCGGTGACGTCCTCAACTTCGAGATGGCCGCCGAGCTCGCCGAGGACGAGGGCGTGCGGGTCGCGAAGGTGCTCGTCGACGACGACGCGGCCGTGACGGACAGTCTGTACACGGCGGGGCGGCGCGGGACCGGCGGCACCCTGTTCGTGGAGAAGATCGCGGGCGCCGCCGCCGAGGAGGGCGCGCCGCTGGAGCGGGTCGAGGCCGTGGCCCGGCGGGTGAACGAGCGGTGCCGGTCCTTCGGGGTCGCGCTGAGCGCGTGCACCACGCCCGCCAAGGGGAGTCCGACCTTCGATCTCCCGGCCGGTGAGCTGGAGTTGGGCATCGGCATCCACGGAGAGCCCGGGCGTGAGCGGCGGGCGATGATGACCTCGCGGGAGATCGCGGACTACGCCGTGGACGTCGTCGTCGAGGACCTGCGGCCGACCGCGCCCGTGCTCGTCCTCGTCAACGGGATGGGCGGTACGCCGCTGCTCGAACTGTACGGGTTCAACGCGGAGGTGCAGCGGGTCCTCGGCGAGCGGGGTGTTCCGGTCGCCCGGACCCTCGTCGGGAACTACGTGACCTCCCTCGACATGGCCGGCTGTTCCGTCACCCTCTGCGAGGTCGACGAGGAGTTGCTGCGGCTCTGGGACGCGCCGGTGCGGACGGCCGCGCTGCGGTGGGGGCGGTGAGCGGGATGACGCGGGACATCGACGCCGGGTTCGTCGTGCGGTGGCTGACGGAGGCCGCCGCGGTCGTCTCCCGCGAGGCCGATCGGCTCACCGAGCTCGACTCCGCCATCGGCGACGCGGACCACGGTGCCAACCTCAGGCGCGGCTTCGCCGCCGTGGCCGAGACGCTCGCCAAGGAGCCGCCCGCGACGCCGGGGGCGGTGCTCGTCGCCGCCGGGCGGGAGCTGATCTCGACCGTGGGCGGGGCCTCGGGGCCGCTGTACGGGACGCTGCTGCGGCGGGCCGGCAAGGCCCTCGGCGAGGACACGGCCGTCAGCCGGGAGCGGCTCGCGGAGGCCCTCGACACCGGGGTCGCCGCCGTGGGGCAGCTCGGCGGGGCACGGGTGGGGGACAAGACCATGCTGGACGCGCTCGTTCCGGGCGTCGAGGGGCTGCGGACCTCCTTCGAGGACGGGCGTACGGCCGCCGAGGCGGGCGCCCTCGGGACCGTACCCCTCCAGGCGCGCAAGGGCCGGGCCAGTTACCTCGGCGAGCGGTCGGTCGGGCACGAGGATCCCGGGGCCGCCTCGTCGGCGCTGCTCCTCGCCGTACTGGCCGACACCGCCCGGACGGGGGGTCTCTCGTGACCGCGGGGGCGTCGGCGCGGGTGGGCATCGTGCTCGTCTCGCACAGCGCGGCCGTCGCCGCCTCGGTCGCCGACCTCGCCCGCGGCCTCGCGGGCGGCGGCGACACCGCCCCGATCCGGCCGGCCGGCGGACTCCCCGACGGCGGCCTCGGGACCAGCGCCGGGCTCGTCACGGCGGCGGCGGAGGCGGTCGACGGCGGGGCCGGGGTGGCGATCCTCGTCGACCTCGGCAGCGCGGTCCTCACCGTGAAGGCGCTCCTCGCCGAGGGCGACGAACTGCCCGAGGGCGCCCGCCTGGTGGACGCGCCCTTCGTCGAGGGCGCGGTCGCCGCGCTGGTGACGGCCAGCGCCGGCGGGGACCTCGACGCGGTGGCCGCGGCGGCCTCGGAGGCGTACGTCTACCGGAAGGGATGAGCGGGGCCGCGGAGGGCCCGCCGTGAGTGCGGGGAGTGACCGAGGGGCCGCGCCCGGTGGCGACCGTGTTGTGATCGGGCAGGTCAACACACTAGTGTCGCAGGGCCTTGGTGTACGGGAAACCGGTGCGGTACCGGTGCGGCCCTCGCCACTGTGATCGGGAGTTCCGGCTCCACACCCGGGGGGAGGTCCCTCCCGGGCAAGCCACTGGACCGTAGCGGGTGACCGCCTCGGTGTGGGAAGGCGGAGTCGGGACGTATGACCGTCAGCCAGGAGACCGGCCGGGGTGCGTTGTCCATCCACGAGGTGCTGGAGAGGGTCTCCCAACCATGCATATAGCCGAGGGGTATCTACCCCCCGTCCACGCCGCCGCCTGGGGCGTCGCGGCGGCCCCGTTCGTCGTCCACGGGGCCCGCGCCCTCACCCGCGAGGTGCGCGCGAACCCCGAGTCCACCCTGCTCCTCGGCGCGTCCGGGGCCTTCACCTTCGTCCTGTCGGCGCTCAAGCTGCCCTCGGTGACGGGCAGTTGCTCCCATCCGACCGGTACGGGCCTGGGCGCGATCCTGTTCCGGCCGCCGATCATGGCGGTCCTGGGGACGATCACGCTCCTCTTCCAGGCCCTGCTGCTCGCTCACGGCGGGCTCACCACGCTCGGCGCGAACGTCTTCTCCATGGCGATCGTCGGGCCGTGGGCGGGGTACGGGACCTACCTCCTGGCCCGCCGGTTCGGCGCGCCGCTGATGGTCGCCGTCTTCCTCGGCGCGTTCGTCGCCGACCTGTCGACGTACTGCGTCACCAGCGTCCAGCTCGCGCTGGCCTTCCCCGACCAGGGCAGCGGCGTCCTGGGCGCGCTCGCCAAGTTCGGTTCCATCTTCGCCGTCACGCAGATCCCCCTGGCCGTCAGCGAGGGCCTCCTGACGGTCCTCGTGATGCGGCTGCTCACGCAGTCCAGCAAGGGCGACCTGATCCGTCTGGGCGTCCTGTCCCGGACCGCTTCGGCGCGCCCCGCCGAGGAGGTGACCGCGCGATGAGCACCCCGCGTGTCAGCAAGAGCACGAAGATCAACCTGCTGCTCCTGTTCGTCGTCGTCGCGCTGGCGGTCCTCCCGCTCGCGCTCGGTCTGGGCGACCACAAGGAGGAGCCGTTCACCGGCGCGGACGCCGAGGCGGAGACCGCGATCACGGAGCTCCAGCCGGAGTACGAGCCCTGGTTCAGCCCCCTGTACGAGCCGCCGTCCGGGGAGATCGAGTCGGCGCTCTTCTCCCTCCAGGCGGCCCTGGGCGCCGGTGTCCTCGCGTACTACTTCGGCGTGCGGCGCGGACGGCGGCAGGGCGAGGCCCGGGCGCGGGCGGAGCTGACCCCTCCGGTTCCCGTAGGAGCCGTAGGAACCGCAGGAGCCGCAGGAGCCGTCGGCGCCGCCGCGACGGCCGACGCTTCGGGCAAGGACGCGTAGCCGCCCATGCTCCCCATCGACGCGGCGGCGCACAGCAGCCGCTGGCGGCGCAGGCATCCCGCCGAGAAGGCCCTGCTCGGCTTCGGTCTGACCCTGTGCGCGGTCTGCCTGCCACCGTGGCCCGGCGCCGTGCTCGTGGCGGCGGCCACCCTCGCCGTCCTCCTCGGGCCCGCCGCCGTGCCGGGCCGTCAGCTGTGGCGGGCCTTCCGGGTCCCGCTCGGCTTCTGCGTCACGGGGGCCGTCCCGCTGCTCTTCGAGGTCGGCGGGGCGCGCGGGTTCGTCGCGCTCGCGCCGGGCGGGCCCGGTCACGCGGTCGAGCTGCTGCTCCGTACCGCGTCCGCCTCGCTCGGCGTGCTGCTCTTCGCGTTCACCACGCCCGTCTCGGACGTGCTGCCCCGGCTCGTCCGTGCGGGCGTGCCGGCGCCGGTGGTGGACGTGGCGCTGGTGATGTACCGGATCATCTTCCTGCTGCTCGACTCGCTCACCAAGATCCGGCAGGCGCAGGCGGCCCGCCTCGGGCACACCACCCGCGCGGCGACCTGGCGCTCCCTTGCCGGGCTCGGGGCCACCACGTTCGTCCGCGCCTTCGACCGGGCGCAGCGGATGCAGTCCGGCCTAGCCGGGCGCGGTTACGACGGGACGCTGCGGGTCCTGGTGCCCGCCGCCGCGGTGTCGCGCCGGTTCCTGACGGCGACGGGCGCGCTCCTGGCGGGGCTCGTCGCCCTCACCCTCGTACTCGAAAGGTTCCTTCCGTGAGCAGCACCCCTTCCCGCCCGTCGGCCCCCGTCGTGGAGCTGGTGGGGGCGGGTTTCGCGTACGAGGACGGGCCCGCGGTCCTGTCGGGTGTGGACTTCGCGGTGCCGGAGGGCCGGGCCATCGCGCTCCTCGGCCGCAACGGCAGCGGGAAGACGACACTCCTGCGGCTGCTCAGCGGCGGGCTCCGCTGCGGGAGCGGCGCGCTGCTGCTCGACGGGGCGCCCGTCGCGTACGACCGGAAGGGACTCACCCGGCTGCGGACGACCGTGCAGCTCGTGGTGCAGGACCCGGACGACCAGCTGTTCGCGGCCTCGGTCGGGCAGGACGTGTCGTTCGGGCCGATGAACCTCGGTCTGCCGGAGGAGGAGGTACGGCTCCGGGTGCGCGAGGCCCTGGAGGCGCTGGACATCACGGCCCTGGAGGACCGGCCGACGCACCTGCTCTCGTACGGGCAGCGCAAGCGCGCCGCCATCGCGGGCGCGGTGGCGATGCGCCCCCGGGTGCTGATCATGGACGAGCCGACGGCGGGGCTCGACCCGCACGGGCAGGAGCGGATGCTCGACGCGCTGGCGCGGCTGCGCGCGGCCGGGACGACGGTGGTGATGGCCACGCACGACGTGGATCTCGCGCTGCGCTGGGCGGACGAGGCCGCCGTGCTCTCCCCCGCCGGGCTGCGGACGGGGCCGGTGGCCGAGCTGCTCGCGGACCACGCCCTGCTCGACGCGGCGCGGCTGCGGAGGCCGTGGGGGGCGTCGGTGGCGCGGCTGCTGCGCGCGCGGGGGCTGCTCGCGCCCGGGGAGGCCGTGCCCCGGACTCCGGAGGAGCTGGATGCCTGGCTGGAGACCACGGAAGGGGTCGCCCCGTCCTTTGCTACTGAGTAGTAGACATCACGTCCCGAATCTTCTGCAACTAGTTGCAGAAGGGGGCGGGGGCGCCGGAGACTGGCCTCGACCGATCCCGCGCGAGGAGGCGCCCCCACATGACCGCGACCCCGTACCCCCACCTGCTGAGCCCGCTCGACCTCGGGTTCACCACCCTCCCCAACCGGGTGATCATGGGTTCGATGCACGTCGGCCTGGAGGAGACGGAGCACGGCTTCGAGCGGATGGCCGCCTTCTACGCGGAGCGCGCCCGCGGCGGCGTCGGCCTGATCGTCACCGGCGGCATCTCCCCCAACGAGGCCGGCCGCCCCTGGGACGGCGGCGCCAAGCTGACGACCCCCGCCGAGGTCGCCGAGCACCGCCTGATCACGGACGCCGTGCACGCCGAGGGCGGCCGGATCGCGATGCAGATCCTGCACTTCGGCCGGTACGCGTACCACCCCGCCCTCGTCGGCCCGAGCGCGCTCAAGGCGCCGATCAGCCCCTTCGTCCCGAACGAGCTCACCGACGCCGAGGTCGAGCAGACCGTCGAGGACTACGCCCGCTGCGCCGAGCTCGCCAAGGAGGCCGGCTACGACGGTGTCGAGGTCATGGGCTCCGAGGGCTACCTCATCAACGAGTTCATCGCCGCCGCCACCAACCAGCGCACCGACCGCTGGGGCGGCTCGTACGAGAACCGCGTCCGCTTCCCGCTGGAGATCGTCCGCCGGATCCGCGAGCGGGTCGGCGAGGAGTTCATCCTCGTCTACCGCCTCTCCATGCTCGACCTGGTCCCCGGCGGCTCCACCCTGGAGGAGGTCGTCCGGCTCGCCAAGGAGATCGAGGCGGCCGGCGCCACCATCATCAACACCGGCATCGGCTGGCACGAGGCCCGCATCCCCACCATCGCCACCTCCGTGCCGCGCGGCGCCTACACCTGGGTGACGAAGAAGCTGATGGGCGAGGTCTCCGTCCCGCTCGTCACCTCCAACCGCATCAACACCCCCGAGGTCGCCGAGGAGATCCTCGCCGACGGCCGCGCCGACCTCGTCTCGCTGGCCCGCCCCTTCCTCGCCGACCCCGCCTTCGTCGCGAAGGCCGCCGAGGGCCGGTCCGACCGGATCAACACCTGCATCGGCTGCAACCAGGCCTGCCTGGACCACACCTTCAACCTGAAGATCACGTCCTGCCTGGTCAACCCGCGCGCCTGCCACGAGACCGAGCTCGTCCTCTCCCCCACCCGGCTCGCCAAGCGCGTCGCCGTCGTCGGCGCGGGCCCGGCCGGCCTGTCCTGCGCGGTGTCGGCGGCCGAACGCGGCCACGCCGTCACCCTCTTCGACGCCGGATCCGAGATCGGCGGCCAGCTCAACGTCGCCAAGCAGGTCCCGGGCAAGGACGAGTTCGAGGAGACCCTGCGCTACTTCCGCGTGCAGCTCGCCGAGCACGGCGTCGACGTCCGCCTGAACACGTACGTCTCCGCCGCCGACCTGGCTTCGTTCGACGAGGTCGTCGTGGCCACCGGCGTCACCCCCCGCACCCCGGAGATCCCGGGCGTCGACCACCCGAGCGTCGTCAGCTACCTCGACGTCCTCCGGGACGGCGCGCCGGTGGGCGAGCGGGTCGCGATCATCGGCGCCGGCGGCATCGGCTTCGACGTCGCCGAGTTCCTCACGGACGGCGGCGAGGGCGCGAGCCAGGACCCCGAGACGTACTTCCGCCAGTGGGGCGTCGACACCGCGTACGAGAACCGGGGCGGCCTGCGCGTCCCCGAGCGGCCCGCGCCGCCGCGCCGCGTGCACCTGCTCCAGCGCAAGACCTCCAAGGTCGGCGCCGGTCTCGGCAAGACCACCGGCTGGATCCACCGCACCGAGCTCAAGCACCGGGGCGTCGCCATGGTCGCGGGCGTGTCCTACGACCGCATCGACGACGAGGGCCTGCACCTGACGATCGACGGCGAGTCGCAGGTGCTGCCCGTGGACACGGTCGTCCTCTGCTCGGGGCAGGACCCGCAGCGGGAGCTGTACGAGGAGCTGGTCGCCGCCGGGCGCACCGCGCACCTCATCGGCGGCGCGGACGTGGCGGCGGAGCTGGACGCGAAGCGGGCCATCGACCAGGGGACGCGGCTCGCGGCAGCGCTGTGACCACCGCTGTTCCTTAGGATGCGAGCATGTCCCTGCCGCACGCGATCCTGACGGCGCTCCTGGAGAAGCCGTCCTCCGGCCTCGAACTGACGCGCCGCTTCGACAAGTCGATCGGCTACTTCTGGTCGGCGACGCATCAGCAGATCTACCGCGAGCTCGGGAGGCTGGAGGAGGCGGGGCACATCCGTGCCCTGCCTTCTCCGGTGCCCGCGCGGGGACAGAAGAAGGAGTACGAGGTCCTGCCCGCCGGCCGGGCGGAGCTGAGCGACTGGGTCGCGAGGTCCGAGAACCCGAAGCCGCTGCGGTCCGCCCTGCTGCTGAGGATGCGGGCGGCGGCGATGGTGGGCTCGACGGGGCTGCGGGCGGAGCTGGAGCGGCATCTCGCGCTGCACCGGGCGCAGCTGGACGAGTACCTCGCGATCGAGGAGCGGGACTTCCCCGCGGAGCGGCGGAGCACGGAGCCGGACCGGCTGCGCCATCTCGTGCTGCGGGGCGGGGTGGACCTGGAGCGGTTCTGGGTGGAGTGGCTGACCTCCGCGCTCGCGGAGCTCGACTGACACGCCCCGCGCGCCGTTCGCACCCCGAACGCGCCCCCTGTGGCACCCCTCACGACCGTGGATACTGGGCAGTTGTGCATCCACGACACGAAGGGGCTGGTATGGCCGACGACTTGGGTCACCGCAAGGCGCGTCACGCGGTGGTCATCGGGGGAAGTCTCGCCGGACTCCTGGCGGCGCGGGTCCTCGCGGACCACGCGGAGAAGGTCACGGTCGTCGAGCGCGACCGCTTCCCGGAGGGCCCCGAGGCCCGGCCGGGCGTGCCGCAGGGGCGGCACATCCACGCACTGCTCCAGGGCGGCCAGGAGGCGCTCGACGAGCTGCTCCCGGGCTTCACCGACGAGCTGGGGGGCCTCGGCGCGCCCAAGGTCGGTGTTCCCGAGGACATGGTCCAGTGGCAGAACGGCCGCTGGTTCCACCGCGGTTCCCCGACCCTGCACTTCTACTCGGGGGCGCGGCCGCAGCTCGAATGGCTGGTCCGCAAGCGGGTGTTCGCCGATCCGCGCGTCGAACTGACCGAGGGCCACGAGACGGTGGGCCTCGTCGGCGACTCCTCGCGCGTCCGGGGCGTACGGCTCCGGGAGCGGGGCACGGGTGGCGGGAAGGAGACCCGCGTCATCGAGGCCGATCTCGTCGTGGACGCCTCCGGCCGCTCCACCAAGGCCCCCGACTGGCTGGCCGCGATCGGCGCCGAGGCCCCGCGCGAGGAGACCCTCGACACCGGACTCGCCTACAGCAGCCGGGTCTACCGGGCGCCGGACCGCGCCCTGGACAGCGACACCGTGGGGTACTTCATCGTGCCCAACCCCGCCCAGGTGTACGGGGCCGTGGTGCTGCCCGTCGGCGACGGGCAGCACCTGGTCACCCTGTCGGGGCTGCGTGACGACCAGCCGCCCACGGACGAGGCGGGGTTCGAGGAGTACGCGAAGCGGATGCCGCATCCGGTCGTCAGCGAGTGGCTGGCGACCGCCGAGGCCGTCTCCCCCGTCTACGGTTTCCGGAACACCGCCAACATCCGGCGCCGGTACGACCTTCCGGGCCGCCGCCCGGCCGGATTCCTCGCCACCGGTGACGCGCTCTGCGCCTTCAACCCGATCTACGGTCAGGGCATGACCGTCGCCGCTCTCACCGCGGTCGCCCTGCGCAAGGCGCTCGCCGACCCGAAGCGGACCCCGAGCACGGGGCGGGTGCAGCGGGCGCTGCTCGAAGCGTCCCGGCAGGCATGGGACATCTCGGCGGGCTCCGACAAGAAGATGCCGGGTGTCGTCGGGGACGCGACGAAGGTCACACCGGCGGACAAGGCCGTCGGGTGGTACATGGCACGCCTCCAGGCCCGGGCCGCGGGCGACCCGGCCGTCGGCGAGGTCTTCCGCGCGGTGCTCCACCTCACCGCCCCGATGACGGCGCTCTTCGCGCCCTCGGTGGCACGGTCGGTCCTCTTCGGCCCGGTGCCGGAGTCACCGGCCGCTCCGCCGCTGCGCCGGGACGCCCGGTAGGGCCTGTCTGACGCCAATTGTCAGACAGGCCCTGAGGCCGAACGGGTGAGGGCGGCCGCCCTGGAACCCGTACGGAAGGCGCCGTACGGGTTCCAGGGCGGCCCGCCGTGTCAGGCGCCGGGGGCCGCCGTCACCATGCCGGCGGCGATGGCGGCGCCGAGGGCCGCGTAGTCGTCGGCGTTCTGGCCGGCGTAGGCGAGGGAGAAGTCGGCCGTGGCGCGGTCGAAGACGTCCGAGCTGCCGAGGTAGCCGGCGATGGCGATCCGGTCGCCGGAGCGGGCGTGGGCGCGGGCCAGGGCGCGGCCGCAGAGCCGGGCGTAGTCCCTGAGGGTGGCCGGGGACATGGTCTCGACCTCGGCCGAGCCCTTCATGTCGCGCAACTGGCGCCAGTAGAAGTGCCGCTGCTCGGGTCCGGTCATCCAGCCGAGGAAGATGTCGCTGGCCGCCTGGGTGAGCCGCTGGCCCGCGACGACCCGGCGGCCCTGGTGGTCGTACGTGGTCGACGGCAGGTACGGCTCCAGGACGGAGCGGCCGGCCTCCTTGATCTGGAGGATCAGCGGGTCGCCCTCGTCGCGGCCTTCGAGGAGGAGGACGAAGCAGCGGGTGCCGACGCTGCCGACGCCGACGACCTTCCGGGCGGCGTCCACGAAGCGGTAGCGGTCGAGGAGCAGGCGCCGTTCGTCGGAGAGCGAGCTGCGGTAGTCGCTGAAGATCTTGCCGAGGGTCACCCGGTCGAGGTCGGCGACCCGTTCCAGGAGCGGCGGGTCCTCGGCGATGTGCCGCACGCCCTTCGCGTCGGTCTCGGTGAGCTTGGAGAGGGCCTGGAGGCTGGTGCGGCGGCGGGCCCGGGCGAGGCGGTTGGCGAAGCGGGCGCGGTCGTCCTTGCGGACCACGGGCAGCAGGTCGTCGGCGGCTATCCGCTCGTACCAGACCGCGAGCTCGCCGAGTCCGGCGAGCCGGTGCATGGTCGTGCGGTACGACTCCGCGGCGACGCGAGCGGCACGGTGGGCCTTGGCCTTCGTGCTGCCGTTCTGGAGGGCGGCGACGGCGACGCTGGCGGCGAGCCGCTTGACGTCCCACTCGAAGGGGCCGGGGAGCGTCTCGTCGAAGTCGTTCACGTCGAACAGAAGCGCCCGTTCGGGTGAGGCGTACACCCCGAAGTTGAGCAGATGGGCGTCGCCGCAGAGCTGGACGTTGAGACCGGTGTGGCGCTGGGCGCCGAGGTCGGCGGCCATGACGGCGGCCGCTCCGCGCAGGAAGGCGAAGGGCGAGACCGCCATCCGGCCGTACCGCAGCGGCACGAGGTCGGGCAGGCGGTCGACTGCCTGGCGCTCCAGGACGCTCAGCGCGTCGGGGCGCTGGGAGGAGGGGATCCAGCGGCCGTGGGAAGAACGGGGTACGCGCTTCCGCGCCGCCCGCCCACGCGCCGCCCGCTCCGACGGAGTCGTCATTCGGCCTCACGCGTCCCTTCCGCCGCAGCGGCTCGGCATCGCCGCCTGGTCCCCATTACAAGGCGCTGCGCTCGTTTCGGCCACTCTGACGGGCTCACCTAGCGAAATGGTTTAGACCAATGATAGGAATGAACACGATCACCGATACGACCCCCGCGGTCACGCTGTGCTTGAGAGAGGGTTGATCATGGCCGAGCCCGATGCCGAAGGGGCGGACGTGCCGCTCTACCTCCGGGTCGCCGCCGTCCTGCGCGAGGATCTCGCCCATCGGCGCATCTCCCCCGGAAGCCGGCTCCCTTCGGAGCGGTCCCTGTCCCAGAGGTACCACGTCAACCGCCAGACGGTCCGCAGCGCGCTCCAACTGCTGCGCGACGAGCGGCTCGTGGTCACCGACCGCCGCGGCACCTTCGCCGCGGCCGCCGACGTCGAACCGGAGCACGGGAGTTGGCCCGACGCGCCCGTCGTGCCCGTCGGGGCCGCGGCGCCCGTGCGCGCCGCCCGGCGTCCCACGTTCCCCGGCGGCCCCCGGGTGAGCGAGTCGCTCATCCGGGCCTCCCTCACCTGGGAACCGCCGCCGACCCCGCTCACCTCGCGCCTGATGCTCGCGCCCGGCGAGCCGACGCTCGTCCACCGGCACCTCGTGCTCGGGCCCCAAGGAGCGGCGCTCCAACGGGCGGTGTCCTGGTTCTCCCGGCCGGCGCTCGCCGAGATCCCCCAACTCGCCCGCTACCGGCGCGTCAAGGACAGCCACCACCAGCCGGACCTGCGGCTGCTCTACCACTGGATGCACCAGGCGGGGCTGCGCGTCACCCACCGCGAGTCGGTCGGCGTCCCGCCCGGCCAGGCCGCCGCGACGATGGCGGCCGGCGCGGCCCGGCTGCTCGTCCACCGGGTGGTGAGCGACCAGCACGGGCGCGCCCTGGAGATCACGGACATCGACTTCTCGGCCCAGTCGGCGCCCTGGACCTACGAGTTCAGCGCCTGACACCCGCTGGGAGGCGAGAGGCCCCTAGACGATCCCCTCCGCGATCTCCGCCTCCTCGCGGGCCGTGCCGTACGGGGTCGGGGTGCCGTACGAGCGGCGGGCCACGTACCACCAGACGCTGGCCAGGACGAGGACCACGGCGAGGGCGATGACGGCGTAGTTCATCGTGTCGACCGTGACCGGGGACTTCTGCGGGAGGCAGAAGAGGACGGTCACGAGCGCGACCCAGACCACGGCGGTCCAGCCGATCGGCTTGCTCCAGCGGCCGAGGCTCCACGGTCCGGGGACGAAGCGGTCCCCGGCGCGGAGGCGGAGGTAGATCGGGATGGCGTAGGCGGGGGTGATGCCGATGACGTTGATCGCGGTGACCGCGCCGTACGCCGTGGCGGAGTAGAGGGACGGGAGGGCGAGGACGGCCGCCACGCCGACGGAGAACCAGACCGCCGCGACCGGCGTCTGGGTGCGCGGGCTGACCTTGCGCCAGATCGCGGACCCCGGAAGGGCGTTGTCGCGGCTGAAGGCGAAGACCATGCGGCTGGCGGCGGCGACCTCGGCGTTGCCGCAGAAGATCTGGGCGGCGATGACGACGAGCAGCAGCGCGCTGGCGCCGCCGGTGCCGAGGGCGTCGAGGAAGATCTGGGCGGGCGGCACGCCGGTGGCGCTGTTCTGCGTGGCGGCGTAGTCCTGGATGGCGAAGGTCAGACCGGCGAGGAGGGCGAAGCCGGCGATCCAGGAGACCCAGATGGAGCGGACGATGCCCTTGGCGGCGGCGACGGAGGCGTTCGAGGTCTCCTCGGAGAGGTGGGCCGAGGCGTCGTAGCCGGAGAAGGTGTACTGGGCGAGGAGCAGGCCGATCGCGGCGACGTACAGCGGGTTGGCCCAGCCGGTGTCGTTGACGAACTCGGTGAAGACGAAGCTCGCGGACTGGTGGCGGTCGGGGACGACGGCGAGCACGCCGACGATGACGGCGACGCCGCCGAGGTGCCACCAGACGCTGATCGAGTTGAGGACGCTGACGAGGCGGACGCCGAAGAGGTTGAGGACGGCGTGCAGCAGGAGGATCGCCAGGAAGATCAGGAAGGTGGACCCGGGGGTGGGGACGAAGCCCCACTGGAGGTTGAGGAAGGCGCCGGTGAAGAGGGCCGCGCCGTAGTCGATGCCGGCGATGGCTCCGAGCAGGCCGAGCAGGTTCAGCCAGCCGGTGTACCAGCCCCAGCGGCGTCCGCCCAGCCGGTCGGCCATGTAGTAGAGCGCGCCGGAGGTGGGGTAGGCGCTGGTGACCTCGGCGAGCGCGAGGCCGACGCAGAGGACGAAGAGGCCGACGCCCGCCCAGCCCCAGAGCATGACGGCGGGGCCGCCGGTTCCGAGGCCGAAGCCGTAGAGCGTCATGCAGCCGGAGAGGATCGAGATGACGGAGAAACTGATCGCGAAGTTGCCGAAGCCGCCCATGCGGCGGGCCAGGACCGGCTGGTAGCCGAGTTCTCTCAGCCGCTCCTCCTCGTCGGGGGCGGACGACGGGCGGCGTATCGACTCGTTCGGGGGCGCGCTGGTCGCCATGGGGGTTACCTCCGGGGGACGGGACAGGTGGGGAGCGGGGTGGAGCCGGGTGGGACGCCGGGGGGGGTGACGTGAGGGTCAGCCGCTCAGACAGCGGCTGCGGGCGCGGAGGAAGAGCTCTTCGGCCGCCGCCCGGTCGTCGGGGCGTTCGGTCCGGTACGCCCACGGGATCGTCGTGTAGTACGGGCCGAGCGCCTCGAAGACCCGGGCCGCGTCGGTGAAGCGGAGGGCGCCGTACAGCGCGTGGGCGAGATGGTTCAGGTCGAGGAGGGAGGCCTCCTCGGTGGCGCAGAAGAGGTACCAGGCGTCGAGGGCCCGTTCGGCGTCGCGTACGGCGTCCTCGGCGACCCAGTGGAGGTCCAGCGCCTTCTCGTGGCCGCGCTCGCGCCGGTACCGCTCGACGCGCACGTACAGCGGCAGCGCGTGCAGGGCGGAGCCGACGGGCGCGGAAGTGGCGGCCCACTGGGCGTAGTTGAAGGCCTCGGAAAGGGGCCCCGGACTGCGTGCGTAGACGAACTGGAGCATGCGGTGGTGCGCTTCGCGGTTGTGCGGGTCGCGCTTCTCGGCCTCGGCGAGGAGGCCCCAGGGCCCGGGTGCCAGCATGGGCGCGGGCGGTGACAGCCGGTGCTCGGGGACGGACCGGCCCGCTTCGAGGGCGGCGAGGGCGAGCAGGCCCACCCAGGGCACGGGGTCGGCGGGGACGAGCTCGGCGGTGTCGCGGCAGGCCGTCCAGGCCTCCTGCCACAGCTCGCGGGTGCGGGCGTGTCCGGCCCGGTGCGCGCGGAGGGCCCGTTCGACGGCGACGCGGCAGTGCATCACGGCGGCGGCGACGCTGCCGGGCTGTTCGGTCCGCCAGATGTGGACGACGTCGGTGCCCGCCGCGACGGTCGCGAGGACCTGGGTGCGCCGGGTCCAGCCGTCCCAGCCCGTCGTCTCGTCGAGGAGTTGCGCCATGGCCACCCAGCGGCCGGTGCGGAGGTCCTGGACGGCTCCGCGTAACGCGTGGTCGTGGCCGGCGGGGTGGTAGACGGGCCGGAAGCCGTGCGGCGCCATCAGGGGGCGGGGCGTGGTGTGGGCGACATGGGACCTCGGGTGGATGCCTGCGGGGGGAACGGAGGGGCGGCCGGCGCCCCGACGGGCATCCCTGCCGTTGATCGGCGATCACTATAGAGGGCGCTGGAGGCGCCCACTCCACTCTCTTTTGCGACAGTAACTATTTGGACAGCAGCTGATTTTGACTTTCCATCAGGTGTGACCGACGGACCTGACGGTCTTCTCCCCCGCCCCTTGACGCGGGAGGGCGCCGCGGGCACCCTGACCCTTTTCGACGATCGGACGATCATCCTCCGATCCGGCGACGGGAGCACCACGATGACCGGCGGCCCGATCCTCGCCGTCGACCAGGGCACCTCGGGCACCAAGGCCCTCGTCCTGTGTCCCGAGCGCGGGGTGATCGGCAGCGGTACGGCCCCGGTCCGGCCCCGCTACCTGCCGGGCGGTCTGGTCGAGGTCGACCCCCGTGAGCTGTACGACTCCGTGGTCGTCGCCGGGCGCGCGGCCCTCGCCGAGGCCGGCACGGAGGTCGAGGCCGTGGGGCTCGCCAACCAGGGCGAGACGGTGCTCGCCTGGGACCCCGTCACCGGCGATCCGCTCACCGACGCGCTCGTCTGGCAGGACCGCCGGGCCGCCGACGTCTGCGCGGAACTCGACGACCACGCGGAACGGTTGCGTCACCTGACCGGCCTTCCGGTCGACCCCTATTTCGCCGCCCCCAAGATGGCCTGGATCCGCCGTCACGCGACCGGCGCCGGAGTGGTCACCACGAGCGACGCGTGGCTCGTGCACCGCCTGACGGGCGCGTTCGTCACCGACGCGGCGACGGCGGGCCGGACCGGGCTCCTCGACCTGGACACGGCCGCCTGGTCGGACACGGCCCTCGACCTCTACGGGCTCGGCGGCGAGCGGCTCCCCCGGGTCGTGGACTGCGACACCCCGGTGGGCACCACGACGGCCTTCGGCCCGCCCCTGCCGGTGACGGGGCTCCTCGTCGACCAGCAGGCCGCCCTTCTCGCGCAGAGCGCGAGCGACCCGTCCGCCGCCAAGTGCACGTACGGCACCGGCGCGTTCCTGCTCGCGCAGACCGGACCCGAGCCCCGGCGCGGGACCTCGGGCCTGGTCAGCTGTGTCGCCTGGCGGCTCGACGGCCGGGTCGCCCACTGCCTGGACGGCCAGGTGTACACGGTCGCCTCGGCGGTCCGCTGGCTCACGGAGCTGGGGGTGATCGCGGGCGCCGAAGAGCTCGACCCGGTCGGCGGCGGCGTGCCGGACACGGGCGGCGTCACCTTCGTACCCGCGCTCGCGGGCCTGGCCGCACCCTGGTGGCGCGGTGACGTGCGGGGCTCCCTGACCGGGCTCGGCCTGGACACCACGCCGGGCCATCTGGTGCGGGCCCTGTGCGAGGGCATCGCCGCGCAGGTCGTGGAGCTCGCCGCCGCGGCCGCCGCGGACCGGGGCGCGCCCCTGACCTCGCTGCGCGCCGACGGGGGCCTGACCCGGTCCGCGCTGCTCATGCAGACCCAGGCCGACCTGCTCCAGCTCCCCGTGGAGGTCTCCTCGCTGCCGGACGCGACGGCGCTCGGCGTCGGCGCGGTGGCCCGGCTCGGCCGGTACCCGGGGCTCGCGCTCCGGGAGGCCGTACCGGAGTGGAAGCCCTCGGCCGTGTACGAGCCGCGGATCTCACGCGACGAGGCGGCCTCGCGCCTGGACCTCTTCCGTACGGAGGTGTCGGCGCTGCTCGCGCGGGGCGGGGCCGCCCAGTGAGCGTCACGCGGAGCGGGCCGCTGCCCGGCGGCCGGGAGGCCGCGTACGACGTCGTGGTCGTCGGCGCGGGAGTCGTCGGCAGCGCGATCGCCCGCGCCCTCGCCCGCCACCCGCTGCGGGTGGCGCTCGTGGAGGCCGCGAACGATGTCGGCGACGGCACGTCGAAGGCCAACACGGCCATTCTGCACACCGGTTTCGACGCCACGCCCGGCACGCTGGAAGCGCGTCTCGTCCGGGACGGGCACCGCCTGCTGGGCGCGTACGCCCGCGAGGTGGGCATCCCCGTCGAGCCGCTCGGCGCACTGCTCGTCGCCTGGGACGCGGAACAGCTGGCGGCGCTGCCCCGGCTCGCGGCGAAGGCGGAGCGCAACGGCCACCGCCTGACCCGCGTCCTGACCGCCGACGAGCTGCGGGCGCGCGAACCCCACGTGGCGCCGGGCGCGCTGGGGGCCCTCGCGGTGCCCGGCGAGTCGGTGATCTGCCCGTGGTCGACGACCCTCGCGTACGCGACCCAGGCGGTCCGCTCGGGCGTCGACCTGCACCTCAACTGCCGGGTGGAACAAGTCCGTACGGACGCGACGGGGCACCGTCTCACCACCGGGCGCGGGGAGCTCCGCACCCGACTCCTCGTCAACGCCTGCGGGTTGTACGCGGACGCCTTCGACGCCCTCATGGACCGGCGGGACTTCACGGTCACCCCGCGCCGCGGCCAGCTCCTCGTCTTCGACAAGTTCGCCCGCGACCTGGTCCGGCACATCCTCCTCCCCGTGCCGGGACCGCTCGGCAAAGGAGTGCTCGTCTCACCCACCGTGTACGGGAACGTCATGCTCGGCCCCACCGCCGAGGACCTCGACGACAAGACCGCCACCGGCACGACGGCGGAGGGGCTCGCCGGGCTGCGCGAACAGGGCGGCCGGATACTCCCCGCGCTGCTCGACGAAGAGGTCACGGCAGTCTACGCGGGACTGCGGGCCGCCACCGGCCAGGAGGACTACCGGGTGGCGGCGCATCCCGGGCTCGGGTACGTGACGGTGGGCGGTATCCGCTCCACCGGGCTCTCCGCGTCCCTGGCCATCGCCGAGCACGTCCTCGGCCTCCTCGCCGACTGCGGGCTCGGCCTCGGGCCCGAGCGCCCGCTCGCCCCGCTGCGCGTGCCGAACCTCGGCGAGGCCTTCCCCCGCCCGTACCGTGACGCCGAACTCATGGCCACGAACCCTGAGTTCGGCGCCATCGTCTGCCACTGCGAGCGGGTGACCCGGGGCGAGGTCCGCGCCGCGTACGCCTCCACGATCCCCCCGGCCGGCCCGGAGGGACTCCGGCGCCGGACCCGGGCGCGAGGCGGCCGCTGCCAGGGCCACTTCTGCGGCGCGGAGCTGCGGGCCCTGAGCGAGCGGTACGGGAAGGGGGCCCGGTGAACCGCACGGTCGACGTCCTGGTGGTGGGCGCGGGGCCCGCCGGGCTCGCGGCGGCGCGGCGGCTCGCCGCGGCGGGCGCGGGCCGGATCGAGGTCCTGGAGCGGGAGCTCACGGCCGGAGGCGTGCCCCGGCACTGCGCCCACCCGGGCTTCGGCACGGACCGGCGGGGCCGCCCGCTGGACGGACCGGCGTACGCGCGCCGCGCGGTACGGGCGGCGGTGCGGGCCGGCGCGGTCGTCCGTACCGGCGTCTCGGCCACAGGATGGGCCGGGCCGCTGACCCTCGACGTCACGGCGCCGACCGGCCTCGAACGGATCACGGCACGGGCCGTGATCCTCGCGACCGGCGCGCGCGAACGGCCGCGCAGCGCACGGCTCGTGCCGGGAAGCCGACCGGCCGGGGTGATGACGACGGGCGAACTCCAGCAGGCCGTGGCCCTGTTCGGGCAGCGCGTCGGCCGCCGGGCCGTGGTGGTCGGCGGCGAACCGGTCGCCCGACGGGCGGTGGCCGTCCTGCGCGGAGCAGGAGTGGAGGTGGCCGCGGTCGTCACGGAACTCCCTCGCGTGGCGCCCGGATTCGGCGCGACACCGGTCCTCACGCGCACCACGGTGACCGAACTCCTCGGACGCGGCCGACTGACGGGGGTAGCCGTGCGGACAGCCGACGGCCGGAACCACGTCCTGCGCGGGGACACGGTCGTCTTCACCGGCGACTGGATCCCGGACCACGAGCTGGCCCGCGCCGGGGGCCTCGCCCTGGCACCGGGCACACGCGGGCCGCTGACGGACGCGGACTTCCGCACGACCGTGCCCGGCGTCCTCGCCGTCGGCAACCTGCTGCACGGGGTGGAACCGGCACAGGTGGCCGAGGCGGAGGGACGCGCGGCGGCGGACGCCGTCCTGGACGCGACGGCCGGGCGGGCCGCGCGGGCCGCCTCGGTGACCGTGGAGGTGGCGGGCCCCCTGCGCTGGGTGACCCCCGGCCTCCTGGGCCCGACGCCCGCGCCCCTCCTCGTACGCCCGGAGCACCAGCTCACCCGCCCCGTCCTGACGGTCACCCAGAGCGGCGCCGTACTGCGGCGCGACCGACTGCACGGAAGCCTCGTCCCGTGGCGCTCTGCACGGCTCGGCCCCGAGTGGACACGCGGGGCGGACCCGGCGGGCGGCCCGGTGGTGGTACGCGCGGAGGGATGAGGGCCGCTGCCACACTGGGCGGCATGACAGGCAAACGCAGCGCGGGTCTCCTGGTCTTCCGCCGCACGGCGGGCGGGGGCGTCGAGGTACTGATCGGTCACATGGGCGGCCCCTTCTGGGCGTCGCAGGAGAACGGGGCCTGGTCGATCCCCAAAGGGGAGTACACACCGGACGAGCCCCCCGAGGCGGCCGCGCGCCGCGAGTTCCTGGAGGAACTGGGCCACCCGGCACCGGCCGGACCGTGGATCCCCCTCGGCGAGACCCGCCAGCGCAGCGGCAAGACGGTGGTGGCCTGGGCGGTGGAGGGCGACCTGGACCCGGCGGAGGTGATCCCGGGCACGTTCACCATGGAGTGGCCGCCGCACTCCGGCGAGCACCAGGAGTTCCCGGAGATCGACCGCGTCGCCTGGACCACCCCGGAAGCGGCGGCCCCCCTCCTCGTGACGGGCCAGCAGGTCTTCCTGGAACGGCTGACGGAACACCTCTCCGGGGGCGGGTGAGCGGGGCCCCGGGCCTCGCGGACCGGGTGTCAGGCTCCGCTCGCACCCCGCCTCCGGACTCGTTGTCAGACCCATGCGCTTAGGTGGAGGGTGCCGAACTGTCGAGAGGGAGCCCGACATGATCACGATGACCGCGAGCGAGCGCGCGGCGGCGCAGGCGTACCTGCGGCTGCTCGAGTCCACCCAGGCCGTATTGACCGATCCGGAGCTCGTCCCGTACGCCGGGGTGATGCTCACCTGCCCGATGGCCGAGGCCGACGCGGCTCTCCGGGCCGCCGGGTTCTCGGGGAACGAGGACCGGCTGCTGCGGCTCGTCTCCTCGCTGAGGGCCTCCCCGGCGGAGGTGTGGGGGCGGACCGGGTAGCCGGACCGGGCCGTCAGGCCCGGTCACGGGGGCACGGGGTGACGCCGTTACGGCGTCAGGCGGACCGGGAGTTTTCGCACGCTGTTGCCGACGAAGCCGGAGTGGCGGGTCAGCTCCGTCTCCGGGATCGCCAGGTCCAGGTCCGGGTAGCGGGTGAAGAGGGACTCCAGGGCGATGGCCGCCTCCATGCGGGCCAGTGGGGCGCCCAGGCAGTAGTGGGGGCCGTGGCCGAGCGAGAGGTGCTTGGCAGCCGTGGCGCGGGTGAGGTCGAAGCGGTCCGCGTCCGGCCCGTGCGCCTTCGTGTCCCGGCCCGCCGCCGAGTATCCGGCGAGGACCGGCGTGCCCTTCGGAATGAGCGTGCCGTCCACCGTGAGGTCCCGGGTCGGGTAGCGGAACGGGAAGTAGCTGACCGGGCTGTCCCAGCGCAGCGTCTCCTCCACGACGTCCGCCCACGTGGCCCGGCCGTCGAGCACCAGCCCGAGCTGTTCGCGGTGGCCGCACAGCGCCCGTACGGCGTTGGTGACCAGGTTGAGCGTCGTCTCGTGCCCGGCGATGATCATCAGGAGCAGCGTGCCGATGAGCTCCGGCTGGCTCAGCCGGTCGCCGCCCTCGTCGCGCGCCGCGATGAGCGCGCTGGTGAGGTCGTCGCCCGGTTCCCGGGCCTTGGCGCCCGCGATGGCCGCCAGGAGTTCGACCAGTTCCCGGTTGGCCGCCACGGCCTGCGCGGGCTCCGTGTCCGTGGCGACGACCAGGCTGGAGAGGTGGTGCAGCCGGTCCTGGTGGGCGGGGTCGACGCCGAGCAGTTCGCAGATCACCCCGAGCGGCAGCGGCAGCGCGTAGTGGCGCCGCAGGTCCGCGACGCCTCCCCCGGCCTCGGCCGCCTCCGCGAGCCCGTCGAGGAGCCCCGCCGTCACGGCCTCCACGCGCGGGTGCAGCTCCTCGACCCGGCGTGCCGTGAAGGCGCTGCTGACCAGGGCCCGCAGCCGGCGGTGGTCGGCGCCGTCCGCCGTCGTCATGCCCGGCACCGTCGCGAACGTCCGCAGCGGCCAGCCGTCGGGTATCCGGCCCTCCGTCAGGGCGGTGAAGTGCTGTGGGCCCTTGGCGACGTCGGGGTGGGAGAGGAAGTCACGCAGGGCGTCGTGGCCGAGCACCGCCATGCCCTCGATCTCGCCGGGCAGGACAACCGGCGTCACCGCGCCCTCGGCGAGCAGCCGGGCGTTGTCGGCGTGCGGGCAGCCGCCGGCCGGGTCCATGCGGTGGGCCGGCCGGCCGGGGACGGCGCTGTGCGGGGTGTTCAACGAAGGCACTCCTGACTGCGGAGGCGGGCCGATGTGGCACGCGAGCGGTCAGATCCTACGGTCAACCCCGTTCGCTGCCTAAGGAGTTCGGGTACGGGCACGTGGCTCGTCCGGGCGCTGCTCCGCGTCGGGCCCGCGGCCGAGGAGCTCCGCCAGGCCGCGGCGGGTGGCGGCCACGATCACCTGCTCGCCGGCGTGGAGGACGCGGTCGGGGGCGAGCCGCCAGTCGCGGTCTCCTGAGGCGTCCGGCGAGCGGAAGCGGGGGCGGCGGGTACGGGGGCCGGTGCGGGGGCCCGCGCCCGTGGCTGTGGCCGTGGCCGTGGCCGTACGAGATCCCGTACCGGAACCCGTACCGAGTCCCGTGCCCGTCCTCGGGTCGTACGGGTAGCCGTACGCGCCGTCCGGCCCGCCGCCCCTCCGGTCCAGGGCGACGACCCGCCAGGCCCCCGGCCGGAACGCCTCCGCCACCGTACGGCCCTCCAGGAGCGGATGCGCGGCGACGTCGACCGCCGCGAAGAGCAGGACCCGGCGCTCGACCGGTACGGCTCCGAGGATCTGGCGGCCCATCATGGCGCCCGCGAAGGCCGGCGCGGAGAGGTGGGAGACGCTGCGGCTGCGGGTGCGGGCCTCGGGGTGCGCGGCGCGCAGGGTGCGGTAGACGGCGGTGGAGAAGTCGTCGTCGTACAGCCGGAGCACGACCCGCAGGCCGGGGGCGACGGAGCGGGCGGAGAGCGCCGCCTCCAGGTTGGTGATGTCGACGCTGGTCAGGGCGAGGAGCGCGTCGGCGCGGTGGATGCGGGCGGCCTCAAGGACGCCCTCCTCGGTGAAGTCGCCGATGACCGTCGGCACCCGCAGCCGTCGCGCGACCGCGATGCCGCGCGCCTCCGGGTCCGACTCGACGCACACCACCGCGATGCCCATCCGGCGCAGCCGCGTGAGGACCCGGGTCCCGACCTTGCCCAGGCCGAGGAGCACGACATGGCCGGAGAGCGCGCGGGAGGGACGGCGCAGGGTCGTCGCCGAACGGAAGGTGCCCAGACCTTCGAGGAGGGCGGCGACGATCACCGGGAGCAGCAGCAGCCCGACGAACCCGGAGAGGATCTGGAGGAGCTGACGGCTCACCGGGTCCTCGACCGCCGGGTCGCCGATGGCGAAGATGTCGAGAAGCGTGAGGTAGGCGGCGTGCAGGGGGTGGTCCCCGGTCATGAACGCCAGGGCGAGGGCCAGGCCCACGACGGCGGCGACCGCGCCCGCGAGCGACCAGCGCAGTCGGCGCGAGAAGAGCGAGCCGACCGGGAGGCCCGAGCCGCCGAAGCGCCGCGGCGCCAGGGCGGCGCCCACCGGGCGTACCGCTTCGAGCGTCACCGTCGCCCTGCCGGCCGCCGCCGCCACCGTACGGTCGTCGGGCAGGAGGCGCGGTCCGGCGTCGCCGCTGCGCTCGGAGCCCTCCCAGCCCGCCGGGTCGCCCGCGGTCGCCGACAGCAGCGCGAGCGTGCAGAGCCCGGGAGCGGGCGCCTCGCCCGAGGCGGAGGGGAGCCGCTCGACGGCGTGCAGCAGCAGGCCGCCCGCCTGGACGACCTTGCTGGAGTTGGTGACGGCCGCGGCGGCGAGCCCCGGAGCGGCGGTGTCCACGTCGGAGAGGACGGTGGTGACGGCGTCCGTCGTCTCGGGGTCGAGCCCCGGTTCGGCGACGGCCGCGGCCTGGTCGAGGAGGGTGGCGAGATGCTGGCCCAGTCTGCGGTTGTACAGGCGGATGACCAGGCGCAGCCTGGGGTTGAGGCGGCGGGCGGCGAGGGCGGCCCGGATGTTGGTCTCGTCGTCCTCGTGGACGAGGGCGAGCGCGGCGGCACGCTCGACTCCGGCCTCCGTGAGGGCCCGGTCGTCGGCCTCCCCGGACTCGACGACCCGCAGGCTCCCCACGGGCTCGCTCCCGTCCGGGGCCCCCGTCGCGGCGGCGGCCCCGGCCGTCCGCGACACGGCCGCGGTGACGACCCGCCCGAACAGTGCGAGGGCCCGCCCCGTGCGCCCGGCGTGCGTCGGCTCGGCATCCGGCCGCGCGGGCACGAGCAGGGTGACCCGCTCCCCGTACACCGTCTGCAGCTCCCCCGCGAGGCGGTGGGCGAGGGCGTCGTCCCCGCAGACGATCATGTGCCCGGTGGGCGGGGCCGTACGCGTCTGCCGCTCCCCGCGGAACGACGGCGTGGCGAAGCCCCGCCCGGGCGGGGGCAGCAGACCCCCGGAAAGCCCGAGGCTCGCGCGGACACCCGCGACACCCGGTATCCCGGAGGGCTCGGGAGCCCGCCCGGGAGCCCGCCCGGGGGCGGGGACGGGGGTGGGCGCGGGCGTGGGGGCAGGTACGGGCGTGGGTCCGGGAGCGGGTGCGGGCACGGGCGCGGTTCCGGGCGCGGGCGCGGCTCCCGGCACGGGCGCGGCTCCCGGCACGGGTACGGCTCCCGGCACGGGCGCGGCTCCCGGCGCGGGTACGGGCTCGGGGTCGGGGACGCCCCCGGGCCCCGGATCGGCAGTGGGGCCGGCGCCCGCGTCGGTCCCCGCCTCGGAGCCGCCGCGGCCGACCGGTCCGCCGGACGCACCGGACGCGGGCCCGGCCACGTCGGCGGCGGCCGAACCGCCGGGGCGGCCTGTGCCGGAACCCGTGCCGGTCCCGGCGCGACCGGCCGTGGTCACGCCGGACGCCGGCACGGCGGTGCCGCCCGCCACACGTGTGACCGAGCTGCTGGTCGCGTCGCCCTCCGAACCCGCACGGGCACCGGCACCGGCACCCGGGCGGTCGGTGGCGTCGGACACGCGCCCGTCGTCCCCGGCAGGAGCCCAGGCACCGGGGTCGCCCGACGCCGCACCGGCACGTGGACGTCCGTCCCCACCGGCAGCCGCGCCGCCGGTCGAGTCGTCGTTCCGGCCCGGGGCGGAGTCCGCTCGGCCGCTCCCGCCCCGGTTCCCGTCCCCCTCCCCGTCCGGGGCCGGGACGGGGGCGGGGGCGGGGCCTGCCGCGGCGGTCATCGCGGCTGGCGGCACGTCCGGTGTACCCGGCCGCCGTTCGGCGACGGGCGGGCCGTCGAGCGGCCCGGGCAGCTCCGTCCGCCCGGTCGGCGGCTCGGGCAGCGTTGTCCGCCCGGTCCGCTCGGTCCGCTCTGTCGGCTCGTCCGGCTCGGACGGCTCCGTCGGCTCGACCGGCTCGACCGGCTCGACCGGCTCCGTCGGTTCGACCGGCTCGACCGGCTCGACCGGCTCCGTCGGAAAACCGTTGGCAGGGTTCGGGTGTGAGGGCACGTCATCAGCATGCCCTGTCCCGCTGACAGTCCGTGAGGGAGGGCACGCAGCCCGCGCCCTCCCCCGGGCGGACGCACCACGCACCGCCGTACGCCGGAACCTCTACGCCGGTCGGCGCACTCCGCTCTGCGTGCTTCCACCCGTCTCCCTACGGTGGCCGAATGATCGTCACGTCAGCTGTCCGTCATGCCGCCGCCGGGACCGCGGCGTTGCTGTTCGCGCTGCCCGCTCCGGCCGCCGCGGCCGCGTCCGTCGGCGAGCCGACTCCCCCCGCCCGCCATTTCGTCGATCCCGCCCGGCTCGACCGGGAGGGGACGCAGGTGCAGCGGCTGCCGGGCGCGCCCGCCCTGCCGTCGGTGTCGGCGCTGTCGTGGGTGGTCGCCGACGCCTCGTCCGGCGAGGTGCTCGCCGCGCACGACGCGCACCGGAAGCTGCCGCCCGCGAGCACGCTCAAGGCCCTCTTCGCCCTCACCGCGCTCCCCGGCAACGATCCTTCCGAGCGGCACACCGTCGCCGACGCCGAGCTGACCGGCATCGGCGAGGGGAGCAGTCTGGTGGGGGTCAAGGAGGGGTACACGTACCAGGTCTCCGACCTGTGGAACGGGGTCTTCCTCAGCTCGGGCAACGACGCCGTGCACGTCCTCGCCGCCATGAACGGCGGCTGGGACGCGATGTCCCAGAAGATGCAGGAGAAGGCCCGGTCCCTCGGGGCGCGGGACACGCACGTCGTCTCCCCCGACGGGTACGACGAGCCCGGTCAGGTCTCCTCCGCGTTCGACCTGGCCGTCTTCGGGCGGGCCGGGCTCCAGGACCCGGCCTTCACGCGGTACTGCTCGACGGCGTACGCGGACTTCCCCGCGGGCTCCTGGTCGTACGGCATCGCCAACACCAACCGCCTGCTCACCGGCGCGGACGGCGTGGCCCGCTACCCGGGGCTCCTCGGGATCAAGAACGGCTACACGACCAACGCCGGGAACACTCTGATCTCCGCCGCCCGCCGGGGCGACAGGACGCTGGTCGTCTCGGTGATGAACCCGCAGGCCGGGGGCGGTCTCGCCGTGTACGAGGAGACGCGCGCGCTGCTCGACTGGGGCTTCGAGGCGGCGGGGCGCGTCCAGCCGGTGGGGTCGCTGCTGCCGGGGAAGGGGCGGGCGAAGGCCGTCGTGACGAGCCCACAGGCGGGCGGTACGGCGGCGGCGCGCGCGACGAAGTCGAGGGGCGGAGCCCAGGCGGTGGCCGCCGAGGCGGCGGAGGCCGGGGAGACCTCAGAGTCGGAGGCGGGCTCCGGGACCGCCCGGGCGGAGGCGTTCGAGGCCGCCGGGCCCGCCTCCGGCTCCGGCTCCGAGGCCGACCTGGCCGACGCCCCGGGCACGGCGGCCACGGCCACCGCCGACGAGTCCCCGTCGGGACTCTCGTACGGTCTCCCCCTCGCGCTGGTCGGCTCGGCCTGCGCGGCGGCGCTCGCCCTGTGGGCACGGCGCCGGAGGTCGGCCCACCAGGGGTGAGGAACGGGCCGCTGTCGGGCACGGTTCGGCGACCGCCGCACGGTGGGGCTCCTACCGTTCCGGAAGACCGCCTTCCCGAGGAGTGACGTGATGCCGGAAACCCGACCGGAACCGACCCTTGCCCCGCTCGTCGCCGCCCGCTTCCGCGCGGTCAACGGCGACCATCCGATGTCCGCCGACGACGACGCGTACGTCTCCGCCCAGTTCGTCACCCTGGACGCCCTGTGCGCGGAGCTCGGCCGCGATCCCGACGCCGTCCGGCGCCTCATGCTCGACGGGCTCCTCCCGCTGCCCGGGTACCTCCGCTCGGACGGTGCCGAGATGGTGCCCCGTGACCTGTTCCGGCTGGCCGACGCGGCCCGTGGGGCCGGTGAGGCGGGTGGGGCGGGTGGGGCCGTTGGTGCCGGGGCCCTGCGGGAGTGGTTCGTCGCGCACTGGGAGGACCCCGCCGAGGGCGCGGCCGAGTGGGAGGCGTACCGGAGCGGACAGTACGTGTGTCTGCACACCGTCACTCCCGCGACGATCCGCCGGAAGGAGGAGCTGACGGCCGAGATATCCGGCGCGGTCGCCTCCGCTCCCGACACGCCCACGCGCGCGTGGCTTCTCGGCCTCCACGCGCGCGTGGACGAGCTCGACGCGCTGGAGCCCGCCTTCACCGGCTACGACCGGCTCCGCTTCGGCGGACCCACCTCCCGGGACACGTGCATTGACGCGCCCCGGGACCGGTTCCCGCTGTGACCCCCTGAGGGGTCAGGCTCCGACGTACGCGGCCAGGTGCTCGCCCGTGAGGGTCGAGCGGTCGGCGACCAGCTTCTCGGGCGTGCCCTCGAAGACGACCTTGCCGCCGTCGTGACCTGCGCCGGGGCCGAGGTCGATGATCCAGTCCGCGTGGGCCATGACCGCCTGGTGGTGCTCGATGACGATGACCGACTTGCCCGCGTCGACGAGCCGGTCGAGGAGGCCGAGGAGCTGTTCGACGTCGGCGAGGTGCAGGCCGGTGGTGGGCTCGTCGAGCACGTACACCCCGCCCTTGTCGGCCATGTGGGTGGCCAGCTTCAGCCGCTGGCGCTCGCCGCCGGAGAGGGTGGTGAGCGGCTGTCCGAGGGTCAGGTAGCCGAGGCCGACGTCGGCGAGCCGCTCCAGGATCTTGTGGGCGGCGGGGGTGCGCGCCTCGCCCTCGGCGAAGAACTCCTCGGCCTCGGTCACGGACATCGCGAGGACCTCGCTGATGTCCTTGCCGCCGAGGTGGTATTCGAGGACCTCGGCCTGGAACCGCTTGCCCTCGCAGTCCTCGCAGAGGGTGGAGACGCCCGCCATCATGGCCAGGTCGGTGTAGATGACGCCCGCGCCGTTGCAGGTGGGGCAGGCGCCCTCGGAGTTGGCGCTGAAGAGGGCCGGCTTGACGCCGTTGGCCTTGGCGAAGGCCTTGCGGATCGGGTCGAGCAGCCCGGTGTACGTGGCCGGGTTGCTGCGTCGCGAGCCCTTGATCGGGGCCTGGTCGACGGAGATGACCTCCTCCCCGTCGGGGAGGGCGTTCCGGACGAGGGAGCCGTGGATGAGGGAGCTCTTGCCGGAGCCGGCGACGCCGGTGACGACGACGAGGGCGCCGAGCGGGATGTCGACGTCGACGTTCTTGAGGTTGTTCGCGGTGGCGCCGCGGATCGGCAGGGTGCCGGTGGGCGTCCGGACGCCGTCCTTGAGGGTCGACCGGTCGTCGAGGTGGCGGCCGGTGCTGGTGTCGGCGGCCCGCAGTCCCTCGACGGTGCCCTCGAAGCAGACGGTTCCGCCGCCCGTACCGGCGCCGGGGCCGAGGTCGACGACGTGGTCGGCGATGGCGATGGTCTCGGGCTTGTGCTCGACGACGAGGACCGTGTTGCCCTTGTCGCGCAGGCGCAGGAGCAGGTCGTTCATGCGCTGGATGTCGTGCGGGTGCAGGCCGATGGTCGGCTCGTCGAAGACGTACGTGACGTCGGTGAGCGCGGAGCCGAGGTGGCGGATCATCTTGACGCGCTGCGCCTCGCCGCCGGAGAGGGTGCCGGCGGGGCGGTCGAGGGAGAGGTAGCCGAGGCCGATCTCGACGAACGAGTCCAGGGTCCGCTGGAGCGAGGCGAGCAGGGGCGCCACGGAGGGCTCCTTGAGGCCCCGGACCCACTCGGCGAGGTCCCTGATCTCCATTTGGCAGGCGTCGGCGATGGAGATCCGCTTGATCTTCGAGGAGCGGGCGCCCTCGCTGAGCCGGGTGCCGTCGCACTCGGGGCAGGTGGTGAAGGTGACGGCCCGCTCGACGAACGCGCGGATGTGCGGCTGCATGGCCTCCTTGTCCTTGGACAGGAAGGACTTCTGGATCTTCGGGATCAGGCCCTCGTAGGTGAGGTTGACGCCGTTGACCTTGACCTTGGTCGGTTCGCGGTAGAGGAAGTCCCGCATCTCCTGCTTGGTGAACCGGCGGATCGGCTTGTCGGGGTCGAGGAAGCCGGACTGGGCGTAGACGCCGACGGTCCAGACGTTGTCGGACTTCCAGCCGGGGATCGTGAACGCGCCCTCGGCGATCGACTTCGTGTCGTCGTACAGCTGCGTGAGGTCGATGTCGGAGACCTTGCCGCGGCCCTCGCAGTGCGTGCACATGCCGCCGGTGCGGTTGTACGTCGCCTTGACCGTCTTCGTCTTGGCGTCGCCGCGTTCGACGGTGATGCCGCCGCTCGCCCGGACCGTGGCCGTGTTGAAGGAGTACGCGCTGGGCGGGCCGATGTGCGGCTTGCCGAGGCGGCTGAAGAGGATGCGCAGCATCGCGTTGGCGTCGGTGGCGGTGCCGACGGTGGAGCGCGGGTCGGAGCCCATGCGCTGCTGGTCGACGGTGATCACGGTCGTGAGGCCTTCGAGGACGTCGACCTCGGGGCGCGCGAGGGTGGGCATGAAGCCCTGGACGAAGCTGCTGTACGTCTCGTTGATGAGGCGCTGCGACTCGGCCGCGATGGTGGTGAAGACCAGGGAGCTCTTGCCCGAGCCGGAGACGCCGGTGAAGACGGTCAGCCGCCGCTTCGGGATCTCGATGCTGACGTCCTTGAGGTTGTTCTCGCGGGCGCCGTGGACGCGGATCACGTCGTGGCTGTCGGCTCCGTGCGGCTCGGCCGCTCGCCGCTCGGCCGGCTGGGCGCTCTTCCTCGTGGCCATGCTGGTCGTGTCTCCCTCGCGTCGTACGTCCGTGCGGTTGTCCCGCCTGTCACGCTATCGGGGGCACGGCGGCCGTGCTTCTCTATTCGTGATCGGACACCCGGCCGCTTCACGCGGGGGCGCGTCCTTGCGAGACGTACCGCTCCGCCGCGCGCACCGCCTCGTGGGCCGTGCGCTCGCCCATCAGGACGCACAGCGTGTACGTCGTGTCCTCGAAGCGGCGGCGGACCGAGAGGTCCCGCGGGCTGGCGAGGACGGATTTCTCCTGGGTGCGGTAGTGCCGCAGCAGGCGGTCCACCGTGTTCGTGTCGGGCAGCAGCATGGCGTCCTCCTGTAAGCCCCCTTCCGGCCGTCCCCGTCCGTGCCCGTTCCCGTTCCGGGCCGTCCCATCCTCCCGGCGCCCGGCCACCGCCGCGACCCGCGCGGCCACGCTGGGTGACCAGGGGTGTTCCGGGGTGCGCCGCCGGGCTCCGTGGCGGAGGGTCGAGGACATGAACGGGAACGCGGGACAGCGGGTGGTCGTGACCGGAGCCACCGGCAACGTCGGTACGAGTCTGGTCCGGGCCCTGGCCCGCGAGCCGCGCGTCGGCTCCGTGCTCGGTCTCGCCCGCCGCAGGCCCGGCCTCGACCTGCCGGGCGTCGAGTGGGCCGAGGTCGACCTCTCGGAGGAGGGCGACGCGCCGCGCCTCGCGCGGTACGTGGCGGACGCGGACGCCGTCGTCCACCTGGCCTGGGCCTTCGGGCCGACCCACGACCCGGTGGCGACCTGGCGGACCAACGTCCTGGGCTCGGTGCGCGTCTTCGACGCGGTGGCCGCGGCGAGGGTGCCGACGCTCGTGTGCGCCTCGTCGGTCGGGGCGTACTCCCCCGGACCCGTCGGCGGTGCCCCCGTCTCCGAGGCGTGGCCGACGCACGGCTGGCCCGGCGCCGCGTACACCCGCGAGAAGGCCTACCTGGAACGGGTCCTCGACACCTTCGAACGCGACCACCCGCAGACCCGGGTGGTCCGGATGCGCCCGGCCTTCCTCTTCAAGGAGGAGTCGGCGAGCGGGCAGCGCCGGATCTTCGCGGGACGGTTCTTCCCCGGCCAGCTTGCACGGCCCGAACTCCTCCCGCTGCTCCCCGAGTTCGAGGGGCTGCGGTTCCAGGTCCTGCACACGGACGACGCGGCCGACGCGTACCGGCGCGCGCTGCTCCGGGACGTCAGGGGCGCCTTCAACCTCGCCGCCGAACCGGTCGTCGACGCGGAACTCCTCGGCCGCCTGTTCAAGGCCCGCCCGGTCAAGGTCCCGGCCGGAGCGGTGCGCGGCGCCCTCTCCGCGGCCTGGCACCTCCGCCTCGCCCCGGCCTCCCCCGGCCTCTTCGACGCCCTGCGGCGGATGCCCCTGCTCGCCACCGAGCGCGCCCGGCGGGAGCTGGAGTGGGAGCCGGAGGCGAGCTCCGTCGACGCCCTGGAGGCGTTCCTCCGGGGCGTCCGCACGGGCGCGGGCGACGAGACGGCCCCGCTGGCGGGGCACCGGATCGGCTGAGGCGGGGCGGAGGGGGCAGGCACCCCAGGGCCCCCGCCTCAGGCCGTCGCCTCAGGCCGTCGCCTCAGGCCGTCACCTCAGGCCGTCACCTCAGGCCGTCGTCGACTCCCTCGCCCAGTCCACGATCCGGATCCCCGCCCCCGCCGCCTCGCGGCCCCGGCAGTGGGCCCGGTGCCTGCGGAGTACGGCGTCGATGTCGAGGTGCCGGGCGAACTCGGGCCGGGCGGCGAGGCGTTGCGCGTACGCCCAGAGGGCCGGGTGTCCGGCGACACGGTCCATCGCGGCGGCGTCCAGGTGCCAGCGGTGGACCGTGTCGAGCTGGATCAGGGTGACCCAGACGTGCACGTCCGCGAGGGTCGGCGCGTCGCCGAGCACGTACGGGCCGTCGGCGAGGCGCCGCTCCAGCGTGCCGAGGGCCGCGAAGAGGACGGCCAGCGGGTCGCGGTGGGCGTCCGTGTCGTCCAGACCGAGCTCTCCGGCCCGTTGCGCGGCCTGGTTGACGCTCCGTTCGCACAGCTCGGCGATGGCGTCGATCTCCTCCCGGTGCTCCTCGGGCAGCAGGTCGAGGCCGCCTTCGCCCCGGAAGCGCAGGGCGAGGTCGCGCAGGATGTCGGGGGCGTGGGTGGTGACGATCCGCCCCGTCCACCCGTCGCTGAGGACGGGGGCGGCGGCGGGCCCCCGGTAGAGGTGGGCGCTGGCGTCGTACAGGGGGCGGAGTGCGGTGTAGCCGCCGTCGGGGCTGTCGGGGGTCTCCGGCAGGACGCTCAGCGGCAGCGTGTCGTCGAGGCCGAGGAGTCCGTGGGCGAGGGCGATGCTCAGACACCCGGGGCCCGAGGGGGCCAGGTGGAGGCGGTAGCGGTGCGGGACGGCGTAGTGGCCGCTGTGGACGTCGCGGCCGATGCGGCCGCGGAAGACGGGGACGGCGGAGGCGGGCAGGAGTGAGGACGGGACGACGGACATGCTGCTCCCTGGGGGCTGCTCGATGTCACGGAGAGAGGAGGCGAGGAGGAAGGGGGACGCGAGACGGGAGGCGGGAGGCGGAGGAAGGGGCCGCGGCGATCGGCGCACGGCTGCGCGCCGCCACAGAGACCGGCGGGCGCTTCACAGGGGCGGCGGGGGTCCGACGGGGACCCCGGCCGGGACGGCGGCGTCTACGCCGCGCTGCAGACCCGCAGCAGATCGATGTGGCGGCGGGAGGTGAGGGGCAGCGAGCGCGGGAAGGGGGCGGCGTGCGAGCTGTCCCGCCGGCCGGTGCGTCCCATCGTTCCCTATCCGTTCGCTCGGTTTCCCTGCCTCCGAGTCTCCGACCGGTCACCCGCCGCGTCAAGGGTGCGGTACGCCTCGGGAGGATTCGGCACACCCCTTGCGGAATAATGCGGCGCATGCGCATTTCAGCCAGGGCCGACTACGCGGTGCGGGCCGCCCTCCAGCTCGCCGCCGCCGAGGACAAGGGGCCGCTGAAGGCCGAGGCCATCGCCGAAGTCCAGGGCATCTCGCACAAGTTCCTCGAAGGCATCCTCGGCGACATGCGCAAGGGCGGGCTCGTCCTGAGCCAGCGGGGCGGCAACGGCGGGTACTGGCTGGCCAGGCCCGCCGACGCGATCTCGCTCGCGGAGGTCATCCGCTGCGTGGAGGGTCCGCTGGTCTCGGTGCGCGGCGAGCGTCCGCCGGACCTGGCGTACACGGGCCCCGCCGAGTCGCTGCTCCCCCTCTGGATCGCGCTCCGGGCGAGCGTCCGCGAGGTGCTCGGGGTGTCGCTCGCGGAGGTCGCCTCCGCGCAGCTCCCGGAGGCGATCACGGCACTCGCGGCCGACCCGGAGGCGTGGACCAACCCCTGACGGGTCTCCGGCCGGCCCGGGAACCAACCCATGGCCGAAGCCCGGCCGCCGCCTGACCGGCACCGCCCCGCCCCGCCCCGCCCCGCCCGTCAACCACGCGTCTCATCGATCAAGACACCCCCGTCCAACCCTCGGACGCCCCTTGGGAGTCCGACCCCACCTCTGCCAGTATCCCTAGCATTCCAGTGGGGATACGAGGAGTCAGGTGAGGTGACGTGAGCACACCAAGGAATGCGCCCAGAAGATCCGCGATACACCCCGCCGACGACGCGATCTGGCACCGCGTCACCCGCGAACTCGCCGACGACCTCGCCGCCGACGCCCCCGTCAGGGACCGCGCGGGCAAGGCGCCCTTCGACGAGGTCGCCCGGCTCCAGGAGGCCGGACTCCCCGCGCTCCTGACCGCCCCGGGTGCCGACCGGCGCGGTGCCGACTGGCGGGCCGCGTCCGCCGTCGTCCGGGAGATCTCCGCCGCCGACAGCTCCGTCGGCGAACTCCTCGCCCACCACTACGTCCTCTCCTGGAGCAGCCGCTTCTTCACCGGCGCGCCGGAGGACGGCACGTTCCTGCCCCTCGGTACGTGTACGGCAGACGAGCAGTGGCTCCTCGCCGGTGACATCGAGCCGCCCCGCGCCGAGTCCGAGCCCGCGGCCGGAGCCGTCCTCGGCTCCGGGCTCACGCTCACCCCCGCCGCCGACGGCTGGCTCCTCGACGGCCGCCGCGCGTTCGCCTCCGGCGTCACCGTGGCCGACCGCCTCGTCGTCGGAGCCCGGCAGGGCGGGTCCGGGGACTGGCTCGTCGTCCTGGTCGACCCGGCGCACCCCGGTGTGTTCACCGAGCCCGGCACGGACCGGGTCGGGCAGCGGCTCTCCGGCGCGGGCCACGTCACGTTCGACCGGGTGCCGGTCCCGGCCGCGCACGTCATCGGCGTACTCCCCCACGACGAGCACGCCGTCACGCCGTTCGCCGCCCTCGCCCCGCTCGCCCTGCGTCTGCTGCTCGTGCAGGTCGGGCTCGGCATCGCCGAAGGGGCGCTCGCCGAGGCCCGGGACGTCAACCGGGCCGGACACGCCGGCCCGCCCCCGGGCTCCGCCGCGATCGGACCCGGCTCCGCCGTCGGCCCGGAGCAGGTGGCGACCGGGGACGACCCGTATCTGCTCCTCGCCTACGGCGAGCTGGCCACGACCGCGCACGCCGCCTCCGCCGTCGTGGAGCGGGCGACCGATGCCCTGGCGCGCGGCCTGGAGACCGGACCGGCGCTGACGCCCGAGGAACGGGCCGACATCGCCGTCCTCGTCGCGGCGGCCGAGACCCTCACCGGACGGGCGGCCGTACGGATCACCACCCGCGTCCTCGAACTCGTCGACGGGGCCGAGGGCGCCGACGTACGGGGCGGGGGACCCGGCTTCGACCGCTTCTGGCGCAACGCCCGCGCGCTCACGGCCCACACCCGGCCCTCGCACCGGCTCCGCGACATCGGCGACCACTACCTCAACGGCACCCACGCCCGCCTCACGCTGCCGGTCTGACGCGCCGACAGCACGACGGAAGGGACCGACGGTCCGGCATGTCGGGACGTCCGCCCCTCTCGCCGGACCGCCGTTGGGCCCAAGCTGGACCCAGGAGGGTCCGTGCGCACGACGGGCCCGCACGTCACCGACGGAGGCAAGCCCGATGAGTCGTGAGATCGTCGCAGGAGTGGACGGTTCCCCGGAGAGCCTGGCGGCGGCCGACTGGGCCGCTCGCGAGGCGCTCCACCGGGGGCTCCCGCTGCGACTCGCCCACGCGTGGCGCTGGGAACCCCTCGACATCCCGCTCGTCCAGGACCCCACCGACCAGCAGCGGGCCGCCCGTGAGGTGCTGCGCGAGGCGGAGGAGACGCTCGCCGCGCGCCACCCGGAGCTCGCCCTCACCGCCGAACTGCTCCCCGACACCCCGGTCGCGGCCCTGCTCTCCACCGAGGAGCGGGCCGAGATGCTCGTCATCGGCTCGCGCGGGTACGGCGCCGTGGCCGGCTTCCTGCTCGGCTCGTACGGTCAGCAGATCATCGCGTCCGCCACCCGGCCGGTCGTGGCCGTCAGGTCCCGCGACGGCGAACCCGCCGAGCCGCCGGCCGGCGAGATCCTGGTCGGCCAGCTCGGCAGCCCGGAGGACAGCGCCGCCGCGCTCGGTTTCGCCTTCGCGACGGCCGCCGCGCGCGGGGCGTCCGTGCGGGCCGTCCGCGCCTGGAGCCTGCCGCCGCTGTACGCGTACAGCCCGGCGTCGATGCGGCTCGCCGACGAGGCCGGCGGGCTCGTCCCGTACGAGGAGAAGGCGCTCGGCGAGGCGCTCGCGCCCTGGCGTGAGCGGTACCCGGAGGTCCCGGTGACCGAGCACGTGGAGCTGGGCAGCGCGGGGCAGGTGCTGCTCTCGGCCTCGGGCGCGGCGCAGCTCCTGGTGGTGGGCCGGCGGGCCAAGCGCGGCGCCCACGGCCCCCGGATCGGGTCGGTGGCGCACGCGGCGCTCCACCTCGCGCCCTGCCCGGTGGCGGTCATCCCGCAGGGCTGAAATTCTCGTCGGTGGGTTGACGTGTCGGATTGACGAGGAGTGTCGGGGCGGCCGGGGCCGGAAAGGGTTAGGCCCGTCGCCCCGGTGGCCCTCACGAGGTCGCCGGACCGTCCGGCGACCTCGGCGAGAGAGCGGAGCTCCATGCGACACCAGCACGACCACCCCCGTCACCCCGAAGAACCGGAGCCCGGTCCCGCTCCCGTGTCCGTGTCCGTACGGAGGAGGGGGCGGCACCGCAGACGCCTCGGCGCACGCCGGCGGCCCGGATTCCGGGTCGCGGTCGCCTCCGCCGGGGCCTTGTGCGTCCTCCTGACGGTGGCGGCGGGCGTGTACGCGGCGGGGGCGGGGGCCGGAAGGGCCGAGGCGGCCGCCCGGACCGCCGCCGGTACCGCCGCCTCCCGTACCACCGCAGCCGACACCGCCGCCGACTTCGTCCGTGACGTCGTCGCCCTCGCGAACGAGGAGCGCGACAAGGCCGGTTGCGGCCCGCTCCACACCGAGACACATCTCCGGAACGCGGCCCAGGGGCACGCCGACGACATGGCCAGGCGGGACTACTACCAGCACGACAGCCCGGAGGGCCGGGACGCCGGCGACCGGATCACGGGGGCCGGGTACACGTGGTCGCGCTGGGGCGAGAACATCCACCGCGGGCCGAGGACCCCGGCCGACGCCATGTCGGACTGGATGGACAGCCCGAGCCACCGGGAGAACATCCTCGACTGCGCGTTCAAGGACATCGGCGTCGGGGTGACCCTCACCTCCAATGGTCCCTGGTGGGTCCAGAACTTCGGCGCCAAGCGCTGACGGTCCTCTAGGGGACGTCCCCGCCCCTAGCCCACCGCCCCGGGCAGTCTCGGGACCGTGGCGCCGCCTCCGGCCCGTACGGCCTCCACGACCGCCTCGTGGAGCTCCCGGCTCTCCTCCTCCGTCGCGCACGGAACGGGACTGCCCGACATGGTGAACCAGTCGGAAGCGCCGCTGTACTGCACGGCTACCTTCGCCTCCCGGTCGGCGGTCCAGGTCGTGTGCACGGTCAGATCGCCCGTGACGACGCCGGCCTCCTCGGTCAGCACTCCGCCTCGCCCGGCGTAGACACCGGGGGTCGTCCAAGATGCCCAGCTCATCCATCCAGGTTCACACCCGATCGGCGGATGCGCCACCGACGGGCGACAGAATGACAGAACCGCCCCGCCCGGGGAATCCCGGACGGGGCGGCTGGTGTCACCTCACACTCAGGCGAGGGACGCGATGGCCTCGTTCAGCGTGGCGGACGGGCGCATCACGGCCGCGGCCTTGGCCGGGTCGGGCTGGTAGTAGCCGCCGATCTCGGCCGGGGAGCCCTGGACGGCGTTCAGCTCGTCGACGATCTTCTGCTCGTTCGCCGAGAGGGTCTCGGCGAGCGGCGCGAAGGCCTTGGCGAGCGCGGCGTCCTCGGTCTGGGCGGCCAGCTCCTGGGCCCAGTACAGGCCGAGGTAGAAGTGGCTGCCGCGGTTGTCGATGCCACCGAGGCGACGGGTCGGCGACTTGTCCTCGTTGAGGAAGGTGCCGGTGGCGCGGTCGAGGGTGTCGGCGAGGACCTGGGCGCGGGAGTTGCCCGTGGTGGTCGCGAGGTGCTCGAAGGAGGCGGCCAGGGCGAAGAACTCGCCGAGGCTGTCCCAGCGGAGGTAGTTCTCCTTGACGAGCTGCTGGACGTGCTTCGGGGCGGAGCCGCCGGCGCCGGTCTCGAAGAGGCCGCCGCCCGCCATCAGCGGGACGACCGACAGCATCTTGGCGCTGGTGCCCAGCTCCAGGATCGGGAAGAGGTCGGTCAGGTAGTCGCGGAGGACGTTGCCGGTGACGGAGATGGTGTCCTCGCCGCGGCGGATGCGCTCCAGGGAGAACGCGGTGGCCTCGACCGGGGACAGGATCTTGATCTCCAGGCCCTCGGTGTCGTGCTCCGGCAGGTACTGCTTCACCTTGGCGATGAGCTGCGCGTCGTGGGCGCGGTTCTCGTCGAGCCAGAAGACGGCCGGGGCGCCGGTGGCGCGGGCGCGGGTGACGGCCAGCTTGACCCAGTCCTGGATGGGCAGGTCCTTGGTCTGGCAGGCGCGGAAGATGTCGCCCTCGGCGACCTCCTGCTCCAGGACGACGTTGCCCGCGGCGTCGACGAGGCGGACGGTGCCGGCCTCGGCGATCTCGAAGGTCTTGTCGTGGGAGCCGTACTCCTCCGCCTTCTGCGCCATGAGGCCGACGTTCGGGACGGAGCCCATGGTGGCCGGGTCGAAGGCGCCGTGGGCGCGGCAGTCCTCGATGACGGCCTGGTACACGCCGGAGTAGCTGTGGTCCGGGAGGACGGCGAGGGTGTCGGCCTCCTGGCCGTCCGGGCCCCACATGTGGCCGGAGGTGCGGATCATGGCCGGCATCGAGGCGTCGACGATGACGTCGGACGGCACGTGCAGGTTGGTGATGCCCTTGTCGGAGTCGACCATCGCGAGGGCGGGGCCCTCGGCGAGCTCGGCGTCGAAGGAGGCCTTGATCTCGGCGCCGTTCGGGAGGGCGTCGAGGCCGGCGAGGACGGTGCCGAGGCCGTCGTTCGGGGAGAGGCCGGCGGCGGTGAGGGCCTCGCCGTACTTCGCGAAGGTGTTCGGGAAGAAGGCGCGGACGACGTGGCCGAAGACGATCGGGTCGGAGACCTTCATCATCGTGGCCTTGAGGTGCACGGAGAAGAGGACGTCCTCGGCCTTCGCGCGGGCGACCTGCTCGCTCAGGAAGGTGCGCAGGGCGGCGGCGCGCATGACGGCGGTGTCGACGACCTCGCCGGCGATGACCTTCAGCGGGGCGCGGAGCTCGCTGACGGTGCCGTCGGCGGCGGTGAACTCGAAGCGCAGGGTGTCGTCGGCGGCGATGACGGCGGACTTCTCCGTGGAGGCGAAGTCGTTCTCGCTCATCGTGGCGACGTTGGTCTTGGACTCGGGGGTCCAGGCGCCCATGCGGTGCGGGTGGTTCTTGGCGTAGTTCTTGACCGAACCCGGCGCGCGGCGGTCGGAGTTGCCCTCGCGCAGGACCGGGTTGACGGCCGAGCCCTTGATCTTGTCGTACCGGGCGCGGACGTCCTTGTCCTGGTCCGTCTGCGGGTCGTCCGGGTAGTCCGGGAGGGCGTAGCCCTGCGCCTGGAGCTCGGCGATCGCGGCCTTCAGCTGCGGGATGGACGCCGAGACGTTCGGCAGCTTGATGATGTTGGCGCCGGGCGTCTTGGCCAGTTCACCGAGCTCGGTGAGGGCGTCGGCGATGCGCTGGCCCTCTTCCAGGAACTCGGGGAAGACGGCGATGATGCGGCCCGCGAGGGAGATGTCCCGCGTCTCGACCGTGATTCCGGCCTGCGAGGCGTACGCCTGGATCACGGGCAGGAGCGAGTACGTCGCCAGGGCGGGCGCCTCGTCAGTGTGGGTGTAGATGATGGTCGAGTCAGTCACCGGGTGCTCCGCTCCACGTCTTCTGCGTCTTCGAGATTGCTCGACATCAAGATATCTCGTGATCGCGGTCCGGAGTAAAGGGGCCCACGGAGGAGTCGTCGTCCGGCACCCCCGAGGCCTCCACGAAGGGCCCTCCGAGGCGGTACGGGTTCGGGGCCCCGTCCACGTCGACGCGGCGGAGCAGGAGCAGCAGGAGCAGTCCCGCGGCGGCGGTGACGCCGGTGGCGAGGGCCTGTCCGCAGCGGTGGGCGATCCGGAGCTCCTGCGGGTCGTACGGCGCGGCGGCGGGCAGCGAGAGCGAGTCGCCGAGGAGCCAGACGCCCGCGGCGAGCCCGGCGGCGGCGAGGGCGGCGAGCGGGACGGCGACGAGGAGGCCGAGCGCGAGGGGGCCGCCCGGGGCGGGGCGGACCTTGCCGCGGCGGGCGAGGACGGTGAGCAGCCCGCAGTACACGGCGAGGACGACGAGGACGGCGGCGATGACGTCGCCGGGGCGGTGTTCGCCCGCCGCCACGGTGTAGCCGCCGACGGTGGAGGCCCAGAGGACGCCGAGGAGCAGCACGAGGCCCCGGTGGCGGTACGGGACGAGGAGGGCGAGGCCGAGCGCGGTGCCGACGGCGAGGGTCGTCTGGGCGCTGGGGAAGCCGCTCGGGAGGAGGGCTCCCGCGGAGTCCACGAGGTGGGGGCGGGGCGCGTACCGCTGGAGGAGTCCGGTGACCGCGAGCGAGGTGACGAGGGCGCCGCCGACGGCGACCGTGAGCGCGTACCGCTTGCGCAGGAGTCCGACGGCGAGGAGCAGGAGACAGCCGGCGACCAGCGAGAGCGTGGTGAGGCCGGCGAGCGAGGGGTGCTCGCGGAGCACGGTGGCGGCGGCGCTGTCGGCGCGTCGTCCGGTGAGGGCGGCGTCGCCCCAGCGGCGGCCGGTCGCGGTGAGCACGAGGCCCGCGTAGACGACCGTGAGCAGGAGGACGGCCGCGAGGCAGGCACGGCGGGTCCGTGTGCGGACCCGGGTGCTGAACGAGCCGGCGGCCTCGCCGGCCACGGCGGCGTACCACCAGGTGTCGCCGGCCTTCAGCGGCCTCGGGGTGCCGCCGGTGCGGGGCCTGTCGTAGGAAGCCATGCCCCGATTCGAACCGATGCGCGGCCGCCTCGCCCGCTGGATGCACCCGAACGACACGCCGAAGGGGTGTACGGCGGCCCCGCCGGACGCCGGTGGTCCGGCGGGCCGGCGGGGTGCGGGGTCAGGGCTTGGGCAGGGCGCAGCCGGCGCGGTTCAGGTCGATCACGTTGCCGGGGCCGACGCACGGGACGAGCGTGTAGGTCTGCTGCGCGTAGTTGATGCCCCGGCGGACCGTGACGGCGCCGTTCTGGTCGACCTCGCACGGGTTGTTGACCGTGCAGCTCTGGCCGTCCTCGTTGCCCGTGTTGTTGACGGCGACGACCCGGCCGGTGACCGTGTCGATCACGGGCGAGCCGGAGGTTCCGCCGATCGTGTTGCACTCCGGGGTGTAGCGGACCGAGTCCTTCCAGGTCCACTCGCCTTCCTTGAGGCGGTACGCGAAGCCGTCGACGGAGCAGGTGTAGATCCGCTTCCAGTACCCGGAGACCACCTTGATGGACTGGCCCGCGACCGGGTGGGCGTCGTCGAGGGTGAGGGCGCTGATCCCGTACTGGCTCTGGATCTGCGCGTAGGTCTTGGTGACCTGGTACACCGACATGTCCGTGTCGGTCATGGTCGCGTACGCGATCTTGCTCGCGCGCAGGGTCGCGGCCTTGCCGCCGGCCGAGTTCAGCAGAGTGAAGGAGCGGGTGGACTTCTGGTCCTTGACGACCTGGCCCGCGGCCGGGAAGCCGGACTCCAGGCAGTGGCCGTTGGAGAGGACCAGCGCGAGGTCGTTCGGCTGGGAGGCGGGCACGCGGACGAGGGAGCCGGAACAGTTGCTGAGCGCGACCGTCCCGGCGAAGTCGACGGTGACCGCGGCGGCCTGGGGGGTCCGGGGCGCCTGGGGGGCCTGGTTCCCGGCGGCTGCGGGGGCCGCTGCCGCGCCTGCCATGACGAGACCGAGCAGGGCACCGGCGAAACGCTTCTTCATGCGGAGCTTCCCCTCTGAGGGCCACGCAACCGAAGATCCTTCGATTGTCATGAGCATTCTTAGAAGGAAGCCGTCCCCGGCGGCAAGAGGGCGTCTAGGACTTCGCTTCCGCGGGGCGCTGGGCCACGACCATCAGGCCGAAGCCCGCGAGCAGGACGACCAGGCTCGCGCTGCCGACACCGGCGTCGGCCCCCGGGGACTCGAACAGGGCCGTCGCCACCTTCGTCGCGAACGCGGCGGCGATCACCAGCTGCGCCCAGCCGAAGAGCTTGACGCGGTGCACGTGCCGCCGCTGCCAGGGCAGGACCCAGCCGGTGCGGAGCGCCGCGACGCCGCCCGCGGCGAAGAGCAGCGCGAGCAGCGCGGTCGGGACGGCGAGATACCAGGACACGGTCCACCCCCTCGTACGCCTCCGGCCCCTGCCGGAAGGTCGCCGCGATCATGACACGGCGGGATGGCGGCGGAGCGAACGACGCGCGACCCCTGCGGGCCGGGGTCAGGAGGACGCGCGCACGACCAGTTCGGTGGGGAGCATCCGCCGGGGCTGCTCGTCGGCCTCGCTCGGGGAGGCGATCTCGTCGAGCAGCAGCCGGGCCATGGTCCTGCCCATCTCCTCGATGGGCTGGCGGACGCTGGTCAGCGGCGGGTCCATGTGCCGGGCGACGGCCGAGTCGTCGACGCCGACGAGCGCGACGTCCTCGGGGACCCGGCGCCCCGCCTCGCGCAGGACCGCGCGCGCCCCGGCCGCCATCACGTCGGAGGCGGCGAAGACGGCGTCCAGGTCGGGAACGCGCTCCAGGAGCTCGCGCATGGCGCGCCGGCCGCCGTCCTCGGTGAAGTCGCCGGTCGCGACGAGGGTCTCGTCGGCCGGGAGTCCGGCTTCGTCCAGGCCCTCGCGGTAGCCGTCGAGGCGGCAGCGGGCCACGTACATGTCGAGGGGGCCGGTGACGGTCGCGATCCGGCGGCGGCCCCGGGCGGCGAGGTGGGCGACGGCGGCCCGGCCCGCGCCCGTGTTGTCGGAGTCGACGAAGGCGACGCACTCGTCCTCGCGGCGGCGGCCGTTGAGGACGGCCGGCAGACCGAGGGCGCGGACCTGGTCGGGCAGCGGGTCCTCGTCGTGGACGGAGACCAGGAGGACGCCGTCCACGCGCTGGGCGGCGAGGTACTGCTCGAAGCGCTGCCGTTCCCGGTCGCTGCGGATCAGGGTGAGCAGGAGCTGCTTGTCGGCGTCGGCGAGCTCGGTGCTGACCCCGCGGATGATGGCGAGGAAGTACGGCTCCGCGAAGAGGCGGGCCTCGGTCTCGGGGATGACGAGGGCGATGGCGTCGGTACGGCTGCCGGCGAGGGCGCGGGCGGCGCGGTTCGGTACGTAGCCGAGTTCGGCGACGGCCCGTTCGACGGCGGCCTTGGCCTGTTCGCTCACCTTCGGGGAGCCGTTGATCACCCGGGAGACGGTGCCGCGGCCGACTCCGGCCCTGGCCGCCACCTCCTCAAGGGTGGGCCTGCCGGTCTGCCGTCCGCTCGCCGCCATGTGCCGCTGCTCCCCTCTCGGGCCGCCGCCCCCGCCTCCGCGTGCGGTGAACCTATCAGGCGGGGGCGCGGCGACCGGGGGCTCAGGCGCCGGTCGGCGCGAGCTCCGCCATGGCGCCCCAGCCCTGCTGCGGGACCTCGACGTTGATGATCTCCGGGGTGGTGGCGATGGCCCCGGCCATGGCGGCGAGACCGGCGGCGAAGTGGTCGGAGGCGACGTGGACGGCCCCCGCCTCGGCGTCGGCGAAGGCCTCCAGGAGGACGAAGACGTTCGGGTCGTCGACGCTGCGGGACCAGTCGAAGAAGAGGTTGCCGGGCTCCGCGCGGGTGGCGCGGGTGAAGTCGGCGACGAGGTCGAGCCAGCGGTCGGCGAGCTCGGGGCGGGCGGTGAAACGGACGGCGATGAAGATCATGCGTCCACTCTGCGGCGGTCCGCCCGGCCGGCCAAGGCGGGCCGGTCAGGATTCCGGCAGGGCCGGAAACTCGGGCACGGCGCGGGCGAGCGCCGCCCGCAGCTCCCCCTGGCGCCCCGCGAAGTCGGCGGTGGGCAGGGAGACGGAGAGCGCGTGGACGATGCCGTCGCCGCGCTCGGGCAGGGCGACGGCGAGGCAGGTGTACGCGAGGTCCGCCTCGCCCACCGAGACGGCGAAGCCCTGCTCGCGCACCCGGCCGACCTCGGCCTCGAAGCGCTCGGCGCTGGTGATGGTCCGCTCGGTGAAGCGGGCCATGCCGTGCTCGGCGAGGTAGCGGCGGCGCAGCGGGCGCGGGAGCGCGGCCAGGAGGGCCTTGCCGTGGGCGGTCGCGTGGGCGCGGTCCTCGGGCCCCGGGGTGAAGGGGTGGGTGGCGTCGGTCACCGGCGCGGTGGTGTCGACGACGGTGATCAGGCCGTCGCGGTAGGCCGTGTGGTACGCCTCCGCTCCCGTGGCCCGGCGGAGCCGGCCGAGGAGGTCGCCGGTGGCGGCGCCGAGGCCGTGGTGGCGCTGGTGGGAGCGGTGCAGGGCGGGGACGCGGGGCCCGGGGGCGTACCCCTCGGCGGTGCGGACGAGGTAGCCGCGCGCGAGCAGCGGGCCGGCGAGGTGGTAGACGGTCGACAGTGCGCAGCCGAGGTTCCTGGCCAGCGTCTTCGCCGCGACGGGCCGGTCGGCGTCGGCGACGGCGTCGAGGACGGCGAGCGCCCGCTCGACGGACTGGGGACCGGTGTGCGGGCCGGGGGTGACGGGCGGCATGCCTCCAGGTTAGGCGGCGGCGCGGAACGCTTCGTACCGATTCCGCTCCCTGGCACATCGACGCAGGTCACACCAGCTTTATGTGCATTTGACACTCTTTCGGCGTACCGTCGAGAGGATCCCCCTGTCCCCTGTGCCCCGGGAGAACGTGTGCCCCGCTCCATGACGACCCCCGCCCCGACGCCCCGCGAGGGGCGCCGTCCGCGCCTCCGGACGGCGGCGATCGCGACGGGTGTGGTGGCCGTCGCCGCGGGCGGGCTGTACGTGGCGGGCCTGGCCACCACCGGTGACGACATATCCGCCGGTACCACCGTCGGCGGCGTCGACGTGGGCGGCATGAGCCGCTCCGAGGCGGCGGCGAAGCTCTCGGCCCAGGCCCCGGCCGCGTGGACCGCCCCCCTCTCCGTCACCGTCGGCGATCGCGCCACGACCGTCTCCCCCGCCGCCGCGGGCCTCACCGTGGACGCGGCGAAGACCGCCGAACGGGCGGCCGACCCGTCCAGGGACCCCGTCACCGTCATCGGCCGCCTCTTCTCCTCCGGGCAGCGCGAGATCGAGCCCGTCTTCGCCTACGACGAGGCCAAGGCGAAGGCCGTGGTCGGCGAGATCGCGCGGAAGAACGACCGCAAGGCCCGCGAGGGCTCCGTCACCTTCCGCGACGGCGAGGCCGTCGCCACCAAGGCCGTGACCGGCCAGAAGCTGGACACCGCGCGGGCCGCCGAGGCCCTGCGCGCCGCCTACCCGGCCGCGTCCGGCGCCTCCGCCGTCGCCCTCCCCGTCACCGTGACCGAGCCGAAGCTCGGCAACGCCGAGGTGACGCGCTTCATGGACACCTACGCGAAGCCGGCCGTCTCCGGTCCGGTCACGCTGACCGCCGGTGCCGAGCGGCTGCGGATATCCCCGGCCACGCTCGGCGACCACCTCACGGTGAAGGCCCAGGACGGCAAGCTGTCCGCCTCCCTCGACGCCGACGCGCTGCTCCAGGACCCCGACGTGGCCCGGCCCCTCGCCTCGGTCTCCGGCGCGCCGGTGGAGGCCACCCTCGGCGTGCGGGACGGCAAGGTCGTCGTCGAGAAGGAGGGCAGGGCCGGACAGGAGGTCACGGCGAAGGCCCTCGGCGAGGCCGTGCGCCCGCTGCTCACCAAGACCGGCGCGTCGGCCCGTACGGCCGCGGTGGCCACCTCGGTCACCCAGCCCGAGCTGACCTCCGCCTCGCTCGCCCGGCTCGGCATCACCGACCAGATGTCGACGTTCACCGTGAACTTCCCCACGGCCCCCTACCGCACCACGAACATCGGCCGCGCCGCCGAGCTGATCAACGGCTCGGTCGTGCAGCCGGGCGAGGTGTGGTCCTTCAACAAGACGGTCGGCGAGCGGACCGCCGAGAACGGCTTCGTGGACGGCACGATGATCCTCGACGGCCAGTACCGCTCGGCGCCGGGCGGCGGCGTCTCGGCCATGGCGACCACCGTCTTCAACGCGATGTTCTTCGCCGGTGTCGACCCCGTCGAGTACGGGGCGCACTCCTTCTACATCGAGCGGTACCCGGCAGGCCGGGAGGCCACCGTGGCCTGGGGCAGCCTGGACCTGAAGTGGCGCAACGACACGGGCAAGCCGATCTACATCAAGGCGAACGCGACGGACTCCTCCGTCACCGTGAGCTTCCTCGGGACGAAGAAGTACGACAGCGTCGAGGCGGTCGCCGGGCCGCGCACCAACCTGACGCAGCCGAAGAAGGCCGTGAGCACCGACAAGGCGTGCGTCCCGCAGCCGCCGCTGGAGGGCTTCGACATCACGGTGGACCGGGTGTTCAAGAAGGACGGTGCCGAGGTGAAGCGCGAGCCGTTCAAGACGCATTACACCCCGCGTGACGAGGTCACGTGCAAGACGACTCCCGAGGCGTGAGCTGACGGAAGGGTGTCTTCCCTTACCGCGCGGGCATGACATCGGGGCGGGGCCCGTCGGAGGACGACGGGCCCCGCCCCGGCGGCGTGGTGGCGGCGGGTCGGCCCGACCCGCCGGAGGCACGCCATGACCCACGACCCTTTCGCGCGGCTCCTCGACGACGGTGTGCGCGCGGGGGTGTACCCCGGCGCCGTGTGGGCCGTGGGCGACGCCCGTACGACCCTCTCCGAGGGTGCCGTGGGCCCGCTCCACCCGGCGGTGCCGGGAGCGCCCATGCGCCGGGACACCCTCTTCGACGTGGCCAGCCTCACCAAGATCCTCGCGGTGTGGAGCGTGGTCGGCACGCTCGTCGACGCGGGGAAGCTGGACCCGGCCGCGCCGCTCGGCTCGTACTGGCACGAGGCCGCCGGCCGCCCCCTCGCCGGGGTGACGGCGCTCGACCTCCTCACCCACACCGCGGGCCTGCCGCTCCGCGCCAATCTGCGGCACCTGTACGGCTCCGACCCGCAGGACGTACGGGACGGGGTCCTCGCCGAACCGCTCCGGCACCGCCCCGGCGAGGCCGTCGCGTACACCGACCGGGCGGCCCTCGTCCTCGGCTACCTCGCCGAGCACCTCACCCGCCGGGCGCTCCCCCGCCTCGCCCGGGACCGGGTCTGGACCCCGCTCGGCATGGCCGACACCCGCTACGGGCCGCTGCCCGCCGCGCTCCGGGAGCGCTGCGCCCCCACCGAGTACGACGAGGAGACCGGCGCGCCCCTCCAGGGCACCGTCCACGACTTCTCGGCCCGGCTCCTCGGCGGAGCCTGCGGGATCGCGGGCGTCTTCACCACCGCCGCCGACATCGGCCTCTTCCTGCGCCACCTCCTCGCCCCGCTGCCCGGGACCTTCTCGCCCGACTGGACGGCCGCCTCGCTGCGGGTCCGCACGGGCGCGCTCGACCCGCCGCGCGGCCTCTTCTGGCACCCCGCGCCGGGCACGGAGCCGACGGACGACGTCTGGGCGCACTTCGGCTTCACGGGCACGGGCCTGTGGGTGTCGCCGAGCCGGGGCCGGTGGGCCGTGCTGCTCACCAACCGCCTGTACTTCACGCGCGACCCCGGACCGCTGTCCCGCGTGCGCGACCGCTTCCGCGGTCTCGCCTTCCGCTGACGGCCTCTCGGCCGCGATATCCACGTGCCGGGACGGCCGGACTCTGCGAGCCTGCTCACGCCCCGTCGGCCTCCCGCCGTACGAGCCCGAGCCGACATCCCCGTACCCGGAGCGCAGAACGATGACTTTCCGTCTTGAGGGACCGGTCCTGGAAGGCGCGTGCGTGCGCCTGGAGCCGCTGGCCCGGCACCACGTTCCCGGGCTCGCCGAGGCCGCCGACGAGGACCGGGACTCGTACGGCTACACCTGGGTGCCCCGGCGCGACGAGGTCGCCGCGTACGTCGACACGCAGCTCGGCCACGCCGCCGCCGGCAGGCTCGCGCCGTACGCGCAGGTGGCCGCGGACAGCGGCCGGGTACTCGGTACGACGTCCTTCTGGGACCCGCGCCTGTGGCCCGACGGGGAGCGCCTGCACGCGGTGGAGATCGGCTGGACGTGGCTCGCGGCCTCGGCGCAGGGCACGGGCGTGAACGCCGAGGCGAAGTACCTGCTCTTCCGGCACGCCTTCGAGGAGTGGGGCGCGGCCCGCGTCGACCTGAAGACGGACGCGCGCAACGCGCGCTCGCGCGCGGCGATCGCGCGGGTGGGCGCGACCTTCGAGGGGGTGCTGCGCAACGGGTCCGTGTCGACGGCCCCGGGAGAGGAGGGACGGCTGCGGGACACGGCCGTGTTCTCGGTCCTCGCGGAGGAGTGGCCCGAGCGGCGGGCGGCCCTGGAATCCCGCCTCGCGGGCACGTGGGAGCGGCACCGCTCGTTCGACCAGGGAGCCCCTTGATGGGTCGAGGAAGGCCCGGGTTACCATATGAGCGCCGCCTAGCTCGAAAGATAAACACGTGACTGTCAATGACGACTCGTTCACCAGCTGGAAGAACCGCGAGGAGATCGCGGAGTCGATGATCCCGATCATCGGGAAGCTGCACCGGGAGCAGGACGTCACCGTCCTGGTCCACAGCCGCTCCCTGGTGAACAAGTCGGTGGTCAGCATCCTGAAGACCCACCGCTTCGCCCGGCAGATCGACGGCGAGGAGCTCTCGGTCACCGAGACGCTTCCGTTCCTCCAGACGCTCACGACCCTCGACCTGGGCCCCTGCCAGATCGACATCGGCGTGCTCGCCGCGGACTACAAGACCGACACGCGCGGCCTGTCCGTGGCCGAGTTCACCGCCGAGGCCGTCGCCGGCGCCACCGGTGAGAACAAGATCGAGCGCCGTGACGGACGCGACGTCGTCCTCTACGGCTTCGGCCGCATCGGCCGCCTCGTCGCCCGCCTCCTCATCGAGAAAGCCGGCTCCGGCAACGGTCTGCGCCTGCGCGCGATCGTCGTCCGCGGCGGTGGCGAGCAGGACCTGGTCAAGCGCGCCTCGCTGCTGCGCCGCGACTCGATCCACGGCCAGTTCCAGGGCACGATCACGGTCGACGAGGCGAACAGCACCATCGTCGCCAACGGCAACACGATCAAGGTCATCTACGCCAACGACCCCTCCGAGGTCGACTACACGGCGTACGGCATCGACAACGCCATCCTGATCGACAACACCGGCAAGTGGCGGGACCGCGAGGGCCTCTCGAAGCACCTGCGCCCCGGCATCGACAAGGTCGTCCTGACCGCGCCCGGCAAGGGTGACGTGCCGAACATCGTGCACGGCGTCAACCACGAGACGGTCAAGCCGGACGAGCAGATCCTGTCCTGCGCCTCCTGCACCACGAACGCGATCGTCCCGCCGCTCAAGGCGATGGACGACGAGTACGGCGTGCTGCGCGGCCACGTGGAGACGGTCCACTCGTTCACGAACGACCAGAACCTCCTGGACAACTACCACAAGGCCGACCGTCGCGGCCGTTCCGCGCCGCTCAACATGGTCATCACCGAGACCGGTGCCGCCTCGGCCGTCGCGAAGGCGCTGCCGGACCTCAAGGCCCCGATCACCGGCTCCTCGATCCGCGTCCCCGTCCCGGACGTCTCGATCGCCATCCTGAGCCTGCGCCTGGGCCGCGAGACCACCCGCGACGAGGTCCTCGAGTACCTCCGTGACGTCTCGCTGCACTCGCCGCTGAAGCGCCAGATCGACTTCACCACGGCCCCCGACGCCGTCTCGATGGACTTCGTCGGCTCGCGCCACGCGTCCATCGTCGACGCCGGCGCGACCAAGGTCGACGGCGACAACGCGATCCTGTACCTGTGGTACGACAACGAGTTCGGCTACTCGTGCCAGGTCATCCGGGTCGTCCAGCACGTCTCCGGCGTGGAGTACCCGACCTTCCCGGCCCCGGCGGTCTGATCCGGGTCCCCGCGGCACGACGGCGCGCCGCACTCCCCTGGTGAGGGGGGTGCGGCGCGCCTGTGTGTTCCCGTCCCGACGTCGCCGTTACGGCACGAGGCGCAGGAGGCGGTTCGGGGAGCCGCTGCCCGGGCTGGTGACCTTGTTGACGGTGGCGCCGTTCACGAGGGCGGTGGCGACCTGGGCCGGGGTGGCGGAGGTGTGTCCCGCGAGGTAGACGGCGGCGGCGCCCGCGACGTGCGGGGTCGCCATCGACGTACCGGAGATGGTGTTGGTGGCGGTGTCGCTGGTGTTCCAGCCGGCGGTGATCGAGACGCCGGGGGCGAAGAGGTCGAGGACCGAGCCGTAGTTGGACCAGCTCGCCTTCGCGTCCGTGTTGCTCGTGGCGCCGACCGTGATGGCGGCGGCGACGCGGGCGGGGGACGTGGAGGAGGCGTTGGTGCCGGAGTTGCCCGCCGCGACGGCGTAGGTGACACCGTCCGCGATGGAGTTCTTCACCGCGTTGTCGAGGGCGGTGGAGGCACCGCCGCCGAGGGAGAGGTTGGCGACGGCCGGGGCGCCCGCCTGGTGGTTCGAGGTCACCCAGTCGATGCCGGCGATGACGCCGGCGGTGGTGCCGGAGCCGTTGTTGTCGAGGACGCGGACGGCGACGATCCTCGCGGCCTTGGCGACGCCGTAGGTGGAGCCCGCGATGGTGGTGGCGACGTGGGTGCCGTGACCGTTGCCGTCCTGGGCGACCGAGTCGCCCTCGACGGCGTCGTAGCCGTTGACGGCGCGGCCGCCGAACTGGGCGTGGCTGATGCGGACACCGGTGTCGATGACGTACGCGGTGACACCGGCGCCGGCGCTGTCCGGGTAGGTGTACGTGCCGGAGAGCGGCAGATCGGCCTGGTCGATGCGGTCGAGGCCCCAGGGCGCGTTGGTCTGGGTGGCGTCGGCGCGGAAGACCTGGTTCTGCTCGACGGAGGCGACGGCGGGGTCGGCGGCGAGGCGACGGGCCTCGGTGGCGCCGAGGGTGGCCGTGTAGCCGTTGAGGGCGGAGCCGAAGGTCTTGTGGACGGCGCCGCCGTAACCGGCTATGAGCTGGCGCCCCTTGGCGGAGGCGGCCTTGAAGCCCGCGCCCTGCTTGAGGGTGACGATGTAGCTGCCGGGCACCGCGTCGGGCGAACCGGCGGCGAGGACGACGCCCTCGGCGGGGGCGGCCGGGGCGGCCTGCGCGGGGACGGCGGCGAAGGTGCCGAGCAGGGCGACGGCGGTCGCGGCGGAGACGGTCAGGGCCAGGCGAGCCGTGGGGTGCTGCGGGAGTGCCATGAGCGGATGCCTCCTGTCGGGCGCCGGGCCCCGGATGGGCGAACCGGCGGTGCCCAGAAGCCTGTTCGCTCTACGGGCGTAGCTCAAGGAAAACGGAGGCTTGTCATGCATCTGCCATGACGCTGCAAGGGTGCCGCAATCGAACTCCCGCCGAACCGTCAGAAACCGCCCGCCGTCCGGGGGGTGTCGGTTCATCAGGCTGCCACGGTGGCCGCACAGCGCCTGCTAAGTTCCGACATATCAGGACTTCCGCACCTGCCTCTACCTGGACGGGATCAGAGATGACCGGTGGACCCGAACCCCTCAGCGCCGTCGCCCGCGAGGCGTTCGTCCGCGAGCGCGCCGCGCTGCGCACCGAACGCGAGGCCGTCGCCGCCACGCTGCGGGGCGGCGGTGACGGCGAGCGGGGCGACAGCGCCGACCAGGCCGACGAACTCCAGCGCGCGACCGAACTCGAACGCCTCGACGCCCGCATCGAGGTGATCGACGAGCGGCTGCGCGAGGGAGGCGCGGCCGGGCCGCCGAGCACCGACGCGATCGGTGTCGGGTCGACCGTGACCGTACGGTTCGAGGACGGGACGGAGACGGTCGTCCAGATCGACGCCGTCGCCGAGGTCCTGGACGCGACCATGGTCACCTCCGACAGCCCGCTCGGGGCGGCGCTCCTCGGCCACCGGGCCGGGGACACGGTCACGTACGTCACGCCCGAGGGGCGGACGACGGCGGTCGTGGTCGCGCTCGGCGCCGGGGGCGAAGCCCCATAGCCGGGAAGACCTTCCGCGAGACGGACCGGAAGGGCGGTCCCGGCCACACGGTCCTCTTCGCGCTCGCGCTGGCGCTGCCGGTCGCGAAGGTCGCGTACACCGTCGGCGGCGGCGACGCCGTCCGGGACGTCCTGGTCGGCATGGAGCCCGGCAACTGGCCGGAGGTCGTCCTCGGCATGGTGATCACGGACCCCCTCCTCGGCTCCGTGCTCGGCGTCGTCGTCTCCCGGGTCGTCTTCGCCGTGTTCGCCGCGCGCGGCGCGGTACCGACGGGCGGCGGTGCCGCCAGGGCGTTCCGCCGGGCGGCCCTCACGGTCGCCAACCCGCTCGCGATCGCCGTGATCGACGCCTGCTTCTTCGGCCCGTGGTGGGGCCTGGCCACCGGCCTGGCGGCGTACGCGCTCCGCCAGGGCGTGGTCGTCGAGTACCGCACGGGCCGCCGCCGCACCCACCACGACGCCGGCCACGACGCCCCTCACGACTCCGGCCACGGCCACGGCCACGACCCCGGCTACGCACCCCCCGCCTGGCTCCGCCGCGCGGCGGCGGCCGAGCAGTGGGTCGCCCTGACCCTGACCGTCCTGGTCCTGCCCTTCCTGACCGCGGCCTCGGCCCTCGACGGCCAGTCGTGGACGACGATCGTCGACTGCCGGGTCACGTACGGCACGGAGACCCGCGACGCCCGCCTGATCGAGCTGAGCCGCAAGGGCGACGGCGTCGTCGGCTGGGACCTGCACGCCGACCAGATCTCGAACGGGCTCGGCTGCGTGAGCGAGGAGACCCGCTACGTACGCGAGCCCTGGTGGCGTACGTAGCGGGCGGGCCTGCCGGGTTACCGGGGTCCTGTCAGGCGAGGGGCAGGTCCAGGTAGGACGGGGCACCCTCGGGCGAGGAGAAGGTGAGCTTCCCGCCGGCCTCGTTGGCGTCGCCGTAGAACGGGTCCTGGGTGTCGACGACGAGGATCAGGCGGTGTCCGGCGGGCACGTCGTAACCGGCGGCCTGGAGGGCGATGTCCGCGACGACCGGCTCACCCGGGGCGGCGCCCCGGACGGTGAAGGGCGCGTGGGTGACGATCGAGGCGTTGCCGTCGGCGGCCGCGTCGAAGAGGTACGCGACGAACGTGGCCTTCGCGGCGCTCGGCTGGAACGTCAGCCGCAGCCGAGGGATTCCACGGACCTTGGCCGTCTCGGTCAGGGGCTCGCCCGCCCACACGGCGGCATGCGTGCGGCTGATGTCGCCCGTCGCGTAGACCTTGGGCTTGCCGAGCATCTCGGCGTAGCCGGTCTTGATGATCGCGTCGGCGACGGTGGCCGGGGTGTCCGTGCCGGTGGACACGACGCTGGTCCAGCCGCTCTGGGGCTTCTCCGCGAGGCCGCCGTCGGTGGCGCCGACGGCGGGCCCGGTCAGGTGCAGGCGTGTGGCGAGGCCCACCGCCGCGTCCCAGCTCGGGTGGGACTCCAGGGGCGCCTGGGGCTTGCTCCACATGATCTCGCTGACGACCTCGGCGTCGGTGATGCCGTTCTGCGCGCCCTTGAGGTGGTGGTCGAGCCAGCGGTGGGCGTCGGCCCAGATCCGGTTGGGCAGGCCGATCAGGCCGCCCATCTCCGGGGAGGAATGGTCGCCGATCGCCAGGTCGAGGCGCTTGGGGCCGGTGAGGGTGTTGAACAGCTCCAGCGTCTGGTTGACGGGGAAGAGCGTCTCGTGCCAGGCGTGCGAGAAGAAGACCGGCACGTGCCGCTCGCTGAGCCTCTCGGCGTACGTGAGCGGGGAGCGCTCGTTCGCCCACTCCCGGAGCTCGTCGGAGATGGTCTCGTTCTTCTCCATCTGGTCGAAGGCCCACACGGTCCGCTCGCTGAGCCGGGCCTTGGCTGCGGCGCCCCGCAGCGCGGCGACCGAGGCCACGTGGGTGGTGTCGTTCTCGCGGAACGCCTCGAACAGGCTGCCCCAGGTACTCAGGGCGCCGACGACCCGCACCCGGGGGTCGTGCGCGGCGACCAGCTGGCTGATGCCGGAGCCGTACGAGTCGCCGACGAAGCCGACCCGGCTCGGGTCGGCGCCGGGCAGGTTCGCCAGCACGAAGTCGAGGGCGGAGCTGCCGTCCTGGACGTCGGCGGAACCGACGACCTCGACCTCGCCGGTGGACTTCCCGAACCCGCGGGGCGTGTAGGCCAGCACGACGTAGTCCTTGAGCGCGAGCTTGGTCGCCTGCATCGCGTACGCAATCCAGCCCAGGTTCGCCCACGGCGCGGGCATGACCACGACGGGGAACGGTCCCGCGCCCTTCGGCGTCCACAGCGCGGCGTCCAGCTCGGCTCCCCCGACCGGCACCCGGACCCTGGAGAACTGGATCAGACCGCGCGCCTGGTTCGTCTCCTCGGCCAGCTCGGCGGAGAGCGTCGAGGTACCGCCCTCCAGCGCGGTGACGAACTGCGTGAGCACCGCCTCGTCCAGCTGCGGGTACAGACCTTCTGCTGCCATGTTCGTACCGTCCTCTAACGTCACGTGGGTACGCCTCTGTTCGTGGAACTCCCCGGTAACAAGTCCCGGAGCGGCATCAGTATCGGCAGACGGATCCGCCGCCGGAGCGCGTGGTTCGCGATTGCCCGGAAGTGATCAAGAAAGATCGCGTGAACGGATGTTTCCGGCCTTGAGGCGCGGCCTGTCGGCCTCACCCCGTGACGACCCCGGTCACCAGGTTGATCGTGGTGGCGAGGATGCCGGTGCCGAAGACGTACGACAGCAGGCAGTGGCGCAGGACGATCGAGCGGATCTCGGGCTTCGAGACGTTCGTGTCGCTGACCTGGTAGGTCATCCCGAGGTTGAAGCTGAAGTAGAGGAAGTCGCTGTAGCGCGGCGGTTCCTCCGTGTTGAAGTCGATGCCGCCGCCCGGTTTCAGGGCGTAGTAGTGGTACGCGTACCGGGTGGCGTACATGAGGTGGAGCGCCGCCCAGCCCATGGAGACGCCGCAGAGGGCCAGCGCGGCGGCGGCCTCGCCCATCGTGGACTTGCCGACGAGGAGCATCACGACGATGCCGACGAGACCGCCGAGGGCGGCCCCGACGACCACGAGTTCCTCGGCGACGGGGCGGAACTCCTCGCGCCGGACGTTGCGGTGGGTGGCGACGGCGTCCATCGGCCACAGCACCCACAGTCCGGTGGCGACGAAGACGGAGTGCATCGCCGCGATGCCCGCGAGGATGCCCATGGGCGCGTCGACGAATGCCCCGACGGCCCAGCCGACCGCCGCCCCGCACAGCGTCGCCCCGGTCAGCCGGAGCACCCCGCCGAACGGCCGGGCGGGCACGGCTCAGCCCTCCAGGACGACCACGGCCTCGTCGGTGTACGCGAGGAAGGTCAGCGTCTCGTGGAGGAAGAGGTCCACGGTGTCCGCGTCGTGCCCCGCGTACCCGATCGCCAGGTCCTGCCCGAGCCGGAGTTCGAAGTCGCCGCCCCGGGTCGAGAGGACGAACCCGCCGCTGAGCGCGGGCGCCCAGAGGGGCGGGCCGTCGAGCATCCGGGCCAGGTGGGCGGCGATCGGGTAGCCGTGGTCGGAGGTCTCGCTGACCGCCCGGTACTCGTCCGCGCCGAGCAGCAGCGCGTACGGTCCTTCGACGCCGACGAGCCGCAGCTCCGTCAGGGCGCGGCTGACCGCGTCGGGGTAGTCGCGCGGCTCGGCCGGCAGCCGCAGGACGGGGTGCGAGGAACGGGCGCGGAGGCCGTCGACCCCGGCGGCCGCGTACCCGTCGAAGATCGCGCGGTCCTCGACGTACGCCATCGTGCGCGCCGCGTCCTTGACCGGCTGCCAGTCGGAGTCCTTGGCGCCGCGCTCGACGTCGTCGACGGCGGCGCGGGAGACGGTGAACGGGACGCGCAGTTCGACGATCGGCCGGGTCTCACGGAGCCGCGCGGAGACGCCGGGCGCGGGCGGGTCGATGAGGCCCAGGTGGCCGAGACCGACGGCGGAGAGTCCGGGACCGGCCGGGTCGGGCACGTCGACGACGCGCCGGCCCGCGACGAGACGGCGGAAGGTGCGGCGGACCTCCTCCTCGATCTCCGCCCAGGCGGCGGGCGTGATCGGGGCGAGTTCGCGGTGGAGGTTGTCCGTCACGGCGGGAGCGGGCGTGGGGGACGTCATGAGGCGGGTACACCTTTCAGGCTGCCGATGCCCAGCGACGGCGGGGCGGCCGCTTCCCGCGCGAACGCGGGCGGGGCGCCCGGGAGGTCGTCGAGCAGGTCGGCGCTCGGGACGAAGAACAGGCCGCCGGTGACGGCGCGGGAGAAGTCGAGGATGCGGTCGGTGGTGCCGGGCGGGTCGCCGAGGAACATGTTGCGGAGCATCCGCTCGGTGACGGCGGGCGTGCGGGCGTAGCCGATGAAGTACGTGCCGAACTCCCCGCCGCCACCGGCCCCGCCGCCCAGCTGCCCGAACGGCATGTTCTCGCGCACGATCCGCCGCTCGGTGCCGTCCTCGTCGACGATCGTGTTGAGCGCGACGTGCGAGTCGGCCGGCTTCACGCCGTCGGGCAGCTCCACGTTCTCCGCCTTGGTCCGGCCGATGACGCGTTCCTGCTCCTCGACGCTCAGCTCCGCCCACGCGGCCATGTCGTGCAGGTACTTCTGCACGACGACGTAGCTCCCGCCCCGGAAACCCGGGTCCTCGTCACCGATGTGCACCGCGTCGACGGCGGCGGCGCCGGTCGGGTTCTCACTGCCGTCGACGAACCCGAGCAGGTCGCGTTCGTCGAAGTACGTGAAACCGTGCACCTCGTCGACGACCGACACCGAGGGGCCCCACTGGTCGAGCACCAGCCTGGCCAGCTCGAAGCACAGGTCCATCCGCCGGGCACGCAGATGGAGAAGGACGTCGCCGGGGGTGGCGGGCGCGTGGTGCCGGGGGCCGTGCAGGGGGGTGAACGGGCGCAGCTCCCGGGGGCGGGGCTCGCCGACGAGCCGCCCCCAGGCCTCGGCGCCGATACCGGCGACGCAGGTGAGGGCGGAGTCGGGGGCCCGGAACGCCACCGAACGGGTCAGCCCCGACAGCCCCTGCAGGCCGTCCCTGACGTCGGCCTCAGCACCGGGCGCGACGGTGAGGACGAGGAAGAGGGCGGCGCGGGTGGGCGGCCGGACGGGCGGGGAGAGGACGGGCTGAGGGTCGTCGGCCATGGGACTCCCGTCGGACGGACGAATCCGCACGCGGCGGACACATCGGACGGCGTCAGCGTATCGGCGGGGCTCACGGCCCGCCCGGCCGAAGGGGCCGGGTGGGGGGTGATCCGCGACGCGCGGTCCCCTCCTACCCTCCCGGCACCGGCACGAGTTCCGTCTCCCCGCCCGCCGGGGTCCCACCGGGCGGGACCACCGCCAGGCCCTCGGCGAACGCGAGGCCGCGCAGCATCCCCGGCCCGTCGAACGGGAGCGGCGCCACCCCGCCCGCCACCCGGCGGACCGGGAGCAGCCGCGTGTCCCGGTCGTGCCCCGTCAGGGTCACGGCGGCCCGCACCCGGTACGGCTCCGCCCGCACGTGCCCGCCGAGGCGGCGCAGCAGCGGTACGGCGAGGGTGACCGCGCCCGCAACGGCCGCGAGCGGCCCGCCGGGGAGGCCCACGAGCAGACGGCGCCGGCCGTCCGCCGTCGGCGGCAGCTCGGCGAGCAGCGCGGATCCCCCGGGCCGTACGGCGACGGAGTCGACCAGGACCCGGCCGCCGAGCCCCGCGACCGCGGCGCGCAGACGCTCCGGCCGTGACGACGACGTCGCCGGTGGAGTCGCCGACGGCGTCCCGCGGCGCCCCCTCGGGGGTGTCCGCGCCGCACCGGCGCACCGCCACCTCGGCGCCCGCGCCGCGCAACCACGGGACCAGGGCCGAGCCGAGGGCCGCGTCAAGGGCCGCGCGGTGCGGCTCGGGCCCCGGCCGGGCCCTCTCGAAGACGAGCAGCTCCACGAAGGGGCGGCGGTGGACGGTCGCGGTGGTGTGGCCTGCCGTCGTCGCGAGGCCCAGGGTCGCCGGGGTCAGCGCCGTACCCGCCGGAATCAGGCACTCACCGGCGCGGCACTCCTGACCCCGCGGCCGTACGTGGCCACCGGCGCCGAGGTTCCCGGAGGCGGCCCGGAGCAGCCCGCCCGGCGGCGGTCCCGCGCCGCCGTCCTCGCGGCGCAGTACGGCCGTCGTCCCGTCGGGGAGGCGGGCGCCCGCGGCGACGGCCGCGGCGGCGCCGGGGCCGAGGCGTTCCGGCGGCGGACCGTCGGCGTCGAGCCGCCACGGGCCCTCCCCCGCGACCGCCCAGCCGTCCACGGCGGAGGTGGCGTACGGCGGGAGGTCGACGAGGGCGAACAGGGGCTCGGAGAGGGCGTGACCGAGCAGGGCGGCGGCATTGCGGGTGTCCAGACCCAGGCCCAGGCTCACATCCAAGTCCACCGTCACCCCCTCCAGCGGGCCGCCCGCGCTCTCCCTCGACCGTGCCCGTGCCGTCTCCCACGCCACGCGGCCGGGCCCCTGGTCCCGTACGGTCCCGTCGGTTCCGGTCCGTCCCCGCGCCAGCGCCGCCGTCGCCTCCTCCAGGCGCTCGCGGGTGAGCTCGGCCTCCCACTCGGCCTCGACCGCGGCGATCCACTGGCGCATGTCCCGCATCCGGCTCCGTTCCCGTGCTCCGGTCCCCTGTTCCGATGAACCGTCATCCGACCACGAAGCACCCGGCCCCGCCGTGTGACACCTCCGCACGGCACACCCGCTCACCCGCGCCGCCGCACGTGATCGGCTAGCGTCGGGAGGAGCGCGGTACCGGCATCCGGTGCCGACCGCCGCACACGAAAGGACCGCCATGCCTCTCGAAGGTGAGTACGAGCCCAGCCCGAACACGTGGGTGCGCGAGCAGGTCGAGCTGTACGAGTCGTCCGGCGGCACGGAGGGCACGACGATGCGGGACCTGCCCGTCGTGCTCGTGACGACCGTCGGCGCCCGGAGCGGCAAGCTCCGCAAGACGCCCCTGATGCGGGTGGAGCACGAGGGCGCGTACGCGATCGTGGCGTCCAACGGCGGCGCGACCGCTCACCCCGTCTGGTACCACAACATCGTCGCCTCTCCGCTGGTCGAGCTGCGCGACCGGACCGAGAAGTGGGACATGAAGGCCCGCGTCGCCACCGGCGAGGAGCGGCAGGCCTGGTGGGAGCGGGCCGTCGAGGCGTTCCCCGACTACGCCGACTACCAGCGGAAGACGGACCGGGAGATCCCGCTCTTCGTCCTGGAGCGGATCAGCTGAGCCGGGAGCCCTGACCGCCGGGCCGCACGCGCGCGCTCTCAGCCGAGTGCCGCGCGCGAGCGGTTCAGGTAGTCACGGAAGGCCGACCGTTCACGGGCGGTGAAGCCCGTGAGCATCTCGTCCTCCAGCGCCTGGACGGCCGGGGCGTGGAGGTCGAGCAGCGCGCGGCCCGCGTCGGTGAGGCTGATGACCTGGCGCCGCTTGCTCAGCGGGTCGGGGGACTTCACGACGAGGCCGCGCCGCTCCAGCGCGCCGACGAGGTCGGACATCGACTGGGGCGTGACGAAGGAGTTGCGGGCGAGCTCCGCCGAGGACATGTTGTCCCGGCGTTCGAGCACCGTGAGTGCCGTGTACTGGAGGGCGGTGACGCCCGAGGGCTTGAGCAGGTCGTCGAGCCGTGCCCGGGTGGCCAGTTCGACCTGTTTCACCGAGTACAGCAGCGACGGCACCGTGGCCTCCGTCACTGTCCCTCCCTCTCCTCAAGCCATCATCAGGAATCCTGTCGAAAATTCTAGCCCAACCCCCTTGTCCGGAGGAGGCTTCCCTGTCGATACTCAGGATTCCTGATAATCGAGGAGTCCTTCTTGAGCACGCTTTCGATCGACCGCCGCGACGGAGTGGCGATCCTGACGCTCTGCCGCCCGGCCAAGCGCAACGCCCTCGACGACGCCACGGTGCTGCGCATCGAGGAGTTCTTCCGCAAGCCGGGCGCCGACGTCCGCGCGGTCGTCCTGGACGCCGAGGGAGACCACTTCTCGGCCGGACTCGACCTCGGCGAGCTGACCGAGCGGTCCACCGGCGAGGCCCTGGAGCACTCGCTCATGTGGCACCGGGTCTTCGACACCATCGAGGGCGGCGGCGTGCCCGTGGTCGCCGCGCTGAAGGGCGCCGTGATCGGCGGCGGTCTGGAGCTGGCCGCCACCGCGCACCTCCGCGTGGCCGAGCCCTCCACGTTCTACGCGCTCCCCGAGGGCCAGCGCGGCCTGTTCGTCGGAGGCGGCGGCTCGGTCCGTATCCCCCGGCTCATCGGCGCGCACCGCATGGCGGACATGATGCTCACCGGCCGTGTCCTGAGCGCCGACGAGGGGCAGGCCTTCGGCCTCTCCCACTACCTCACCGCGGAGGGCGGCGCCCGCGCCAAGGCCGTGGAGCTGGCCGAGCGGATCGCCACGAACGCGCCGCTCACCAACTTCGCCGTCCTCCAGGCGCTCCCCCGGATCGCCGAGGCCTCCCCGGCCGGCGGCATGCTGCTGGAATCCCTGATGTCCTCCGTCGCCGCCGGCAGCGCCGACGCCCAGGAGAGGATGCGGGCGTTCCTCGACGGCCGCGCCGGAAAGGTCACCCGATGAGCGAGAGCAGCAGAGCGACCCCCGGCGACGCCCCGGACGGCGAGATCCTCGGCGTCCCCGGCGCCGACGTCCTCGACGCGTCCGAGATCGGCCGCTTCATCGGCTGGCTCGCCGCCGAGCGCGGGCTGACGTTCACCGACTACGACGGCCTGTGGCAGTGGTCCGTCACGGACCTCGAAGGCTTCTGGTCGGCGGTCTGGGAGTTCTTCGACGTCCGCCCGCACACCGAGCCGACGGCCGTCCTCGGCCGGAAGTCGATGCCGGACACCGAGTGGTTCCCCGGCGCGACCCTCAACTACGCCGAGCACGTCCTGCGCCGGGTCGGCGCCGACGGCACGGAGCACGACGACTCCGCCGTCGCGGTCGTCGCCCACTCGCAGACCCGCGAGCCGGTCGAGCTGACCTTCGGCGAGCTGCGCGAGCAGGTCGGCCGGGCCCGCGCCGGTCTGCTCCGCCTCGGCGTCCGCGAGGGCGACCGGGTCGTCGCGTACCTCCCGAACATCCCCGAGACGCTCGTCGCCTTCCTCGCCACCGCGAGCATCGGCGCGGTCTGGGCGGCCTGCGCGCCGGAGTTCGGCCCGCGCAGCGTCGTCGACCGCTTCGCCCAGCTCGAACCGAAGGTGCTGCTGACCGTCGCCGGGTACCGCTTCGGCGAGAAGGACGTCGACCGCCGTGCCGAGGTGGCGGAGATCGTCGCCCAGCTGCCGACCCTCCAGCACGTCGTGCACGTGCCGTACGGCGCGAACGGGCTTCCCGACACCCTGCCCTGGGGCGAGCTGCTCGCCGAGCCCGGCGAGGCCGTGTTCGCGCCGGTGCCGTTCGACCACCCGCTGTTCGTGCTCTTCTCCTCCGGCACCACCGGCATCCCGAAGGCGATCGTCCACCGCCACGGCGGGATCCTGCTCGAACACCTCAAGAACAACGCGCTGAGCTGGGACCTCAAGCCGGGCGACCGGATGCTGTGGTTCAGCACGACCGCGTGGATGCTCTGGAACACGCTGGTCTCGGCGCTCCTCGTCCGCGCCTCGGTCGTCATGATCGACGGCAACCCCGTCCACCCCGACCTGCGGGCGCAGTGGCGCATCGCGGAGGAGACGGGCGCGACTCTCATGGGCGTCAGCCCCGGCTACCTGATGGCCTGCCGGAAGGCCGGCGTCCGCCCCGCCGAGGAGTTCGACCTCTCGCGCCTGCGGCAGCTCGGCGCCGCCGGCAGCCCGCTGGCCGCCGAGGGCTTCCGCTGGGTGGCCGAGCAGTTCGGCGACCGGGTGCTCCTGAACGTCGGCTGCGGCGGTACGGACGTGTGCACCGGCATCCTCCAGGGCAGCCCGCTCCAGACCGTCCGCGCGGGCGAGATCTCCGGCCCGTGCCTCGGCGTCGCCGCGTACGCCTTCGACAGCCGGGGCGAGCGGGTCGTCGGCGAACTGGGCGAGCTGGTGATCACCGAGCCTATGCCGTCGATGCCGGTCGGCTTCTGGGGTGACACCGACGGTTCGCGCTACCGCGCCGCGTACTTCGAGGAGTTCCCGGGCGTGTGGCGGCACGGCGACTGGGTGCGGTTCGCCGAGGAGGGCCACTGCGTCGTCGCGGGCCGCTCCGACGCCACCCTCAACCGGGGCGGTGTCCGGCTCGGCACGGCGGAGTTCTACGCGGTCGTCGAGGACCTGCCGGAGATCGAGGACAGCCTCGTCGTCCACATCGAGGACCCGGAGGGCGGCAACGGCGAACTGCTCCTCTTCGTCTCGGGACCGGTCGACCTCGACGACGTGCTCCGCAAGAAGATCGCCGTGGCGCTCCGCACCGCCCTCTCGCCGCGCCACGTCCCCGACGTCGTCGCGCGGGTGCCGCTGATCCCGCGCAACCGCACGGGCAAGAAGCTGGAGGTCCCGGTGAAGCGGATCCTCCTCGGCGCGACCCCCGAGTCCGTCGCGAGCAAGGACGTCCTCGCCGACCCGCGCTCGCTCGACGCCTTCGTCGCGTACGCCGCCGAGCGCGCGGCCGCGGTCACCGGCGGGAGCGCGTCATGAGGGTCGCCGTCGTCGGCACCGGAGTCATCGGCGCCTCCTGGACGACGCTCTTCCTCCGGTACGGGCACGAGGTCGTCGCCACCGACCCCGCGCCGGGCGCGGAGGACCGGCTGCGGGCGGCCGTCACCGCCGACCAGGACCTGCTGACGTTCACGGCCGACCTCGAAGAGGCCGTAGCGGACGCCGAGTTCGTCCAGGAGAACGGGCCCGAGCGGCCCGAACTCAAGGACGGGGTCTTCGCCGCGCTCGACGCGGCCGCCCCGGCCGGGACGGTCCTGGCGAGCAGCTCCTCCGGGCTGCTCCCCTCCCGGATCCAGCAGGCCTGCGCGGCCCACCCCGAGCGGGTCCTCGTCGGCCACCCCTTCAACCCGCCGCACCTCATCCCGCTGGTCGAGGTCGTGCCGGGCGAACGGACGAGCGAGACGGCCGTCGAGACGGCCCTGGCCTTCTACCGGAGCCTCGGCCGCCGGCCGATCCGGCTCCGCCGGGAGCTCCCCGGCCACGTCGCCAACCGGCTCCAGGCGGCCCTGTGGCGGGAGGCGTACTCCCTGGTGGACCAGGGCGCGGCGACGGTCTCCGACATCGACACCGCCATCGCCCACGGCCCCGGCCTGCGCTGGGCGCTGCTCGGCCCGTTCCTCAACCAGCACCTCTCGGGCGGCGCGGGCGGCATCGCGCACGTCCTGGAGCACCTCGGCCCGCCGATGGAGGACTGGTGGGCCGACCTGGGCACGCCGAGCCTGACGCCGGAGCTCGCGCGGCGGATCACCGAGGGGGTCGCGGAGGAGCTGGCCGGGACCGCCGTGGAGTCGCTGACCGCCGAGCGGGACGCCCTCCTGAACCATCTCATCGAAGCCAAGAACCGGACCGAGCACCTGTGAGCCCCCGATGAACGCACTCAACGTCGCCGGCCTGACGGCGATCGACTTCCACGTCCACGTGGAGCAGGACGCCCACGGTCATCTCGCCCTCGACGCCGAGCTGATGGACGCCTCGGCCGCGTACTTCAAGTCCGGCCAGGACCGCACCCCGACCGTCGAGCGGCTCGCCGAGCACTACCGCGAGCGGAACATGGCGGCCGTGATCTTCACGGTGGACGCCACGACGGGCCTCGGCCACCCGGCCCTGTCCAGCGAGGAGATCGCCCGGGCGGCCGCCGAACACCCCGACGTGCTCGTCCCGTTCGGCTCGGTCGACCCGCACCGCCCGGACGCCGTCGAGCGGGCCCGCTCGCTCGTCCTCGACCACGGCGTGCGCGGCTTCAAGTTCCACCCGAGCCTCCAGGCCTTCGCCCCGAACGCCCCCGAGCACTACCCGCTCTACGAGGCGCTCCAGGAGCTCGGCGTCCCCGCCCTGTTCCACACGGGACAGACGGGCATCGGCGCGGGCCTGCCCGGCGGGCGCGGGATCAAGCTGCGGTACTCCGACCCGATGCTCCTCGACGACGTCGCCGCCGACTTCCCCGGTCTGACGATCGTCCTGGCGCACCCGTCGGTGCCGTGGCAGGACGAGGCGATCTCGATCGCCACGCACAAGGCGAACGTGTACATCGACCTGTCGGGCTGGTCGCCGAAGTACTTCCCGCCGCAGCTCGTCCGTGCCGCCGGCTCCTTCCTCCGGCACAAGGTGCTGTTCGGCTCGGACTTCCCGGTGGTCACCCCCGACCGCTGGCTGCGCGACTTCGACACCCTCGACATCAAGCCGGAGGTCCGTCCGCTGATCCTGAAGGAGAACGCGATCCGGGTCCTGGGGCTCTGACACCCCCTCGGAAGGGTGAACCCGTTTGCCAGCCTGATCCGCCGCGCCCTACCGTTCTGAGCTGCTGAAACGCCCCACGCCTCACGCTCCAGGACAGAAGGGCGCCTCCATGGCTGCCGACCGGCCTGACGACGACCGACCGGCCCGCGCGCTCGGCAGGGCGCTGCGCGACCTCCAACGACGCTCCGGGTGCACGCTGAAGGCCCTGGAGGAGAAGGTCCTCATCAGCGACTCCTCGCTCTCCCGGTACTTCCGGGGGACGACGGTGCCGCCGTGGGAGACCGTGCGCGACCTGTGCGAGGCGCTGGACGGCGACCCGTCGGCGTACCGGCATCTGTGGCTGGCGGCGGACGGCGGTCAGCGGAAGGCGGCGACGCCCGCGCCGGAGGAGACACCGGCGCCGGAGCCCGTGCCCGTACCCGTTCGAAAGGCGCGCGGGGCCGGGGGACTTGCCGGGGTCGCCCTCGGTCTGGCGCTCGGGATCACGGGCACGGTGCTCGTGGTCCAGCCGGAGTCGCCGCCTTCGTCGGCCGGCGGCGACGAGGCGCCACCGGCCGCCGGACGGGCGGGCTCCGCCGCCTCCGACGTCCATCGCATCTTCGTGAGCCGCGCGACGGGCGCCTGCCTCGACGACAGTCTCGACCAGGGCACCCGTTCGTACGCGTGCAACGGCATGTCCTACCAGCGCTGGACGGTGCACACCACGGAGGACGGCGGTGTGGAACTGCGGAACCACGCGACGGGCCGGTGCCTTGAGCACACACCCCGGGGGCCGTCGGCCCGGGACTGCGGACCGGCGCCGAGCCAGCGGTGGACCGTGACCGCCCGGGACGACACGGCGGTGGAGGTCCGGAGCGCGACCTCCGGGCTCTGCCTCGACGACGGCACGGAGGGCCTGCGCGCGCTCCCGTGCGACCGGTCGGCGCGCCAGCAGTGGGGTTAGGTCAGGACAGGCCCTCGCCGGCCGACCTCACCTGCACGGCGTCCAGCTCCGCGTACCGCTCCCCCTTGGTGAGACGGACGGTGTTCCACCCCTTGCCGAGGTCCACGTCCAGCGGGACCTCGCGCGAGCGCCACTCGTCCCAGCCGGTGTACGGGTAGTCGACGGCGCCCGCGGACGTTCCGTTCACCGTGAGGGAGTGGGTCGCGGACGCGGGAGCCCCGGCGACGTCCAGGGAGCCGTTGCCGTAACGGACGCTCAGGGTGTGCCGCCCGGCGTCGCTCGCGAAGACGCGGAACTCCACGAAGCTGTCGGGCTCGTCGATGTGGCCGACGGCCCGGTCGCCCCAGGCGTCCCTGGCCTGCCGGACGGTCGCCCGGTGGAGGCGGGCGAGCTCGGCCTCGTACGTGACCTTGTTGCCGGAGACGTACGGGCGGCCGTCCTCGAACGTCAGCGCGGCCGCGTACAGCACCCGGCGTGAACGGTCGGCGCCGACGTACCCGTGGAAGAGGATCCGGTCCCGGCCGTCGGGTCCGGTGACGACGTCCTGCCCGCCGGGTCCGCCCACGGCGCCCGACCAGGACTCCGTGGTCATGAGGGGCGCGTCCCCCTTCACGTACGGGCCGGTGAGGGTGTCGGCGGTGGCCCAGCCCGTCGCGTACCCGTCACCACGGTAGTCGCCGGCCGAGTACAGGAGGACGTACCGGCCGTGGCGCTTCACGAGCGTGGGCGCCTCGACGAGTCCGTTCTCCCAGGCCCGGTCCTGCTTCACGAGCCGCACCGCCTCGCCGGTGACGCGGGTGCCGTCCTGGGCGAGCGGCTGGAGGTGGAGCCAGGTGTCCAGCTCGCAGCAGTTGCCGTCGCTCTTCCAGAGCAGGTGGCGCGTGCCGTTCTCGGTGTACGTGGACGCGTCGATGGCGCCGCCTTCCTCGGTCGGGCAGACGAGTGGCCGGTCTCCGGCCGGGCGGAACGGGCCGCCGGGCGTGGCGGCGAGGGCCGCTCCGACGCACTGCCGTCCGCCGACGCGGTCGCGGGCCGTGTAGAGGAGGGTGAACCCGTCGCCGTTGTCGAAGACCTCGGGTGCCCAGACGTGCCCGGGCGGGTCGAGCGTGACCCAGGCGCCGACGGTGGGCAGTACGTCGGCCGGGTCGGCGGTCCAGTGGACCAGGTCGGTCGAGGTGGCGTGCTGGATGTTCCGGCCGTGGGCGTTGGTGGCGTAGGCGTGGAAGACGCCGTCGGCCGCCCGGACGACGTCCGGGTCGGCGAAGTCCTGGTCGAGGACGGGGGCGAGGGGCGCGGACCGTACAAGGGCGGCGGGGGCAACGGGGGCGGGCCGCGCGGGCGCGGGGCCGACGGGCAGCGCCGCGAGGCAGGACGCGGCGCCCAGGACGAGTGCCGCGGCGGCGGTCCGCCGGGGGATTCCGTTCTTCTTCGGTCTGTTCACACCAGGAGAACGACGACGGCGGCGCGGCGTCCCGGGATGGGTACGTCCCCGCAGGTCAGGAGAGGTGGGATCCCGACTTGGCGGGACTGCCCGGGACACGCTTGCGGCCGTGTTCCCGACCCCCGCATGCTTCGGTTTGTCGGGCCAGGGCCGCCGCCGCGGCACCGCCGACGGCGCGCCCCTTCCCTCCCCCACCCCACTCTCCGCGAGGAGCCCCCGTGCCCAGGCACCCCCATGTCCGCACCCTCACCGCGACCGCCCTCACCGCGCTCTCCGCCCTCACGGCCCTGGCTCTCCTGACCGGCCCGGACGGACCGGCGGCGGAGGAGCGACCACCCCCGTCCCTGCCCCGTGCCGCCGGAGCGGCCACGGCGGAGGACCGCCTCCTGCACGACGCCGAACAGCGGCTGCTCCGCGACTGCATGGCCCGGCAGGGCTTCACGTACCGCGTCTTCCCGCTCGACGAGGTGCCCGAGGCGAGGACCTTCGCGTACGTGCTCGACGACGCGGCTTGGGCCGGGAAGCACGGTTACGGCTCCGAGTTGCGGCGGCGGCAACGGGAACTCGCCCGGACCGACCCGAACCGCGCCTACTTCGCCGCCCTGCCGGCCGCCCGCAAGGCGGCGGCCCTCGTCGCCGCCAACGGCCCCTCCCCGGAGGGCCTGACGGTACGGCTCCCGGGCGGCGGAACGGTCCGGCGCAGCGACCGCGGCTGCGTCGCCGAGTCCCGGCGGCTGCTGTACGGGGACGCCGTCGCCTGGTTCCGTACGTCGACCCGCGTCGAGGCGCTGGAGCAGCTCCGGCGCGGCCGCGTCACGGCCGACGCCGCCTACGGCGCGCGGCTTGCCGCCTGGCGCCTGTGCCTGCGGCGCGCCGGGCACCCGTACGCCACCCCGGCCGAGGCCCGTGACGCCGCGCTCTCCCCCGTACGCCCGCTCACCAGGGACCGCGAGCTCGCCCTCGCGCTCGCGGAGGTGCGGTGCGCAGGGGAGTCGGGGCTCGCCCGGACGGCGCGGGAGCTCGACGACCACCACGGCAGGCTCCTGGCCCGCGAGTACCGCGCGGACGTCGAGACGTACGAGCGGCTCAGGGCGGCGGCGCTGCCCCGCGCGCGCCGCGTCCTGGCGCCCGGCGCCTGACCCGGCCCTGACGGGGCCCCCAGACCCCGCCGCGTGCACCTCACCCGGCGGTCGACCCACCCGAGAAGGAGATCCACCATGCGTATCAAGCGTGCCCTCGTCACCGCGCTCACCGTCGGGGCCATGGCCCTGATGACGGCCCCGGGGGCCGAGGCCTCCGCGACCGCGCCCACAACCGCCTCCGCCTCTGCCTCCGTGCCCTCGTCCGTCCCCGCGCCCGACGGCTTCCTCTACGCCTGGGAGCACCCGCACGCCGGCGGGTTCCACTGCCGCTGGAACGCGGAGAACGCCAACTGGGCCGGCTGCCGCAACAAGGTCTCGGACGTGTGGAACAACGGCTTCCCGGGTCGTGGTGAGGACGTCCGGCTGTTCTACGGGCTCAACATGACGGGCTCCTGGGTCTGCCTCCACCGGGGCGACTCCTTCCCCGACCTGGAGACCGACGACGTGCGCTTCTTCAGCGTCGGCGCGGGCCGGGGCGAGCGCGTGAACGACAACGTGTCCTCGCACGACTGGGTCGACCGCTGCTGAGACCGCTCCTGAGGTCAGCCTCTCACCGGTGCCGGCCCGACGGGACTGTCCGTCGGGCCGGCGCCCTGTGCGGCGGCGAGCCGGGCCTGGGTCAGCCGGTTGTAGGGGCTGTCGGGCCGCAGTCCGCTCCGCTCGCTGAGGAGGGCGCGGGCGAGGTCGTACCGTCCGGCGGCGAGCGCCGATTCGAGCAGGGTCTTCTGGACGGCGTCGCGCTGGGCGTGGCTGCCGCCGTACTCGTGGAGACGGCGGCGGATCGGCGCGAGGAGGTCGACGACGGCGGCGTGGTCGCCGCGGGCGTGGGCGAGCAGGGCGCGGCAGACGGGGAGGCCGATGTCGGCGGTCATGGCACGGTTGGAGACGACGAACTCGCCGGGGTTGTCGTGCCGTTGGAGCCATCGCTCGCGCTCGCCGATCAGCCGCTCGGCGGCGGCGGGCCGGCCGGCGCCGACGTAGGCCATGACGGCGTGTACGTCGTTGAAGGCGTAGAAGGCCGGGTCGTCCCGCAGGGCCCAGGCGTCGGCGAGCGCCTCCCACCGTGCGGTCTGCTCGGCACCGGCCAGGTGGAACCGCCACAACAGGGCCGAGGCGTCGAGGAGTTGCATGGCGAGGTCGGGGGACTCGCCGGTGTGCAGGGAGGTGTCGTAGACCCGCAGGGCGGTGTCGGTGTCACCGGTTTCGAGCGCGAAGAGGGCGTAGTGCCACCAGTTGTGCACCGTGAGGAAGTTGCCGTCGGTCCAGTCGCCGGTGCGCGCGTCGAGATAGGCGACGCCCTCGCCGAACCGGCCCCGCATCTCGTGGGTGTGCACGACCGCGTGGATGGCCCACACGTCGCGGGGGTGACGGGCGACCGCCTCCTGACCCACGTCCTCCGCGCGGTCGTACTGCCCCGACTCCTCCAGGCCGAAGGCGTACATGCCGAGCAGCGGGCCCCGGTGAGGGTCGTCCGCGTCCCAGGCGGAGAGCGCGCCGCCGATCCGGTCGCGCAGGCGCACGGCGTCGCCGGTGAGGAAGTCGAGCTGGTGGCCGACGAAGAGCGCGAGGGCGTCGCGCGGGTACGCGAGGGTGAGCTCCTCCAGCACCCCGGACGCCCGCCCGAGGTCGCCCGCGAGCAGCGCCTCGGCGGCGGCCGTGTGCAGCCGCTCGCGCGGCGGGAGCGCCGTACGGTCGAGGCCGGAGGCGTACGTGTCGAACCGGCGCCGCGCGGCGGCGGCGTCGGCGGGTTCGGTGCCGAGGACGCCCAGGTAGGCGGCGAAGGCCTGCCCGACGGGCGAGGCGGGGTCGGCGAGCAGGAGGTCCTCGACGGCCGGGGAGACCTCGGGCCGGAAGAAGAGCAGGGCCTCGACGGCCCGGTCCAGGTGCGCGGCCCCTTCCGCCGTGCCTTCGTGGAGGGTGTGGCCGTACCGGTCGTGCACCACCGTGGATCACCTCACGTCCGCCAGGAGCCGCCAGGGCCGTTCGGTCCCGATGGTAGGGCCTGTCTGACAATTGGCGTCGGATCAGGCCGGGTCGTTCGGTGCGTGCGATCGGCGTGCGGCCGGGGCGCCGTCGATGGGGCCTCCCCTGCTCGAGCGAAGCCGAGAGCTTGGGGAAGGAGCTACGGGGGCGTTTCGGCCGTGCGGCGAGCGTGCGTGCCGGGCGGGCCGGACCCGGCGGGAATGGTCAGGCAGGCCCTAGCGGCCGGGGGCGGATCCCGTGCGGGCCTGGCGGACCGCGTCCTCCGGGTCCAGCCGGGCGCCTCGCTCGTACGCCTCCGTGAACGCGTCCGCTCCCAGCGCGCCCCGCGCGGCGGCGGTCACCCGGTCGACGTCGGCGCGTTCGGCGGGCGGGAGCGGGGCCCCGGCCCGGCGCCGGGCGGCGGCGGCCGCGCCCAGGAGGAGGGCCGCGCGGGTGGCGGCGGGGCCGTCGCCGGGGAGGGCGGCGGCGCCGGCGAGGCCCTCCAGGGAGAGGGCCAGGGCGCGGGGCTCGGCGAGGGCGAGGGCGACGTCCAGGCCGGCCAGGTGGTGGGAGGCGGCGGCGCGCGCGTCGCCGCGCAGCTCGGCGACGAAGCCGAGTTCGGCCAGGAGCAGGTGGTCGCCCGCCTGGGAGGAGACGTCGGCGTGGCCGTCGCGGATGCGCAGCAGGTGCGCCTCGGCCGCGTCGAGGTCGCCCGAGCGGCGGGCGCCGAGGGCGAGGCCCATCTGGGAGTGGATCTCGCCGTACCGGTAGCCCTGTTCGGCGGCGATCCGATGCGCCTGTTCGTGCAGGTCGCGGGCGCGGTCCCAGTCGCGGGCGAGCAGCGCGAGCCGTCCGAGGCCCGATAGCCGCGCGGACACCTCCGCCTCCAGGCCCCATTCCCGGGCCAGCAGCAGCCCTTCGTGCTGGAGGCGCTCCGCCTCCCCGTACTCGCCCTTGATCTCGGCGAGCGCGGCAAGCGGCGAGACCGTCTGCAACTCCCCCCACCTGTCTCCGAGTTCACGGAAGTTCCGGGCGCTGCGCCGCCCGTCGCGGCCGAGTCCGGCGAGGTCGCCGCGGACCAGCGCGAGGGTGGCGCGCAGCCCGAGCGCGGCGGCGGTGCCCCACGCGTCCTCCGCGGTGGTGGAGAGCGCGAGGGCGCGGGTGTTCAGCTCGGCGCTCCCGGCCGCGTCTCCCGCGCTGAACAGGCCGTATGCGCAGAGCCAGAGCGCGCGGGCCCGGCGGACGGGATCGGCGATGGTGTCGGCGACCTCGTCGGCAAGGGTGTCGGCGGCGGGGGTGGCGGCCGCGTGACCGGGGTCCTCGGCCGTCGTGGCGGCTGCCGTGTGATCGCCGGTGAGCAGGGCGAAGGCGGCGTGCAGCAGGGCCAGTTCAGCGGGACCGGCCTGGGCGGCGGCGCCGGCGGTGGTCCCGCCGGTCGCGGCCAGCACCGCGCCGAGGCTGCGGCGGGCCTCCGTGAGGCGGCCGCGCAGCAGCCACCACCACGCCAGGGCCGTGGCCAGCCGGACCGCCTGGCCCGGGTCGCCCGCGCCCGCCCGGCGCACCGCCTCGTCGAGCGCCGCGCGCAGGTTGCCGGCCTCCGCGTCGAGCCGGGTCAGCCACGGCCGCTGCCCGGCGCCGCGCAGGTGCGGCTCGGCGCGTTCGGCCAGGTCCAGGTAGTGGCGCAAATGCCGGTCCCGTACGGCGGCGAGGTCCTCCATCTCGTGGAGCCGCTCGGTCGCGTACGCGGCGACGGACTCCAGGAGCCGGTAGCGGGGTCCCGTGGGCCCGTCCACCATGACCACCAGGGACCGGTGGACCAGCCGGGTGACGAGGTCGAGCACCTCGTCACGGCCGACGCCGTCCCCCGCGCAGACGGCCTCGGCGGCGGCCAGGTCGCAGCCGTCGCTGTGGGCGGCGAGGCGGCGCAGGACGATCCGTTCGGGCGCGCTGAGAAGCTCCCAGCTCCAGTCGATCACCGCCCGCAGCGTCTGCTGCCGGGGCGGGGCGCCGCGCTGCCCGAAGGTCAGCACCCGGAACCGGTCGTTGAGCCGTTCCGCCAACTCCCGTACACCGATGGCCCGTACCCGGGTGGCGGCGAGCTCCAGCGCGAGCGGGATGCCGTCGAGACGACGGCAGATCTCGGCGACGGCCCGCCGGTCGGGGTCGTCCGGCGCGTCCGGGTCGCGCGGGAAGCCGGGGGTGGCGGCGGAGGCGCGCTCCATGAACATCCGGACCGCGTCGGCGGGCGGCAGCGGCTCGACGAGGAACATCACCTCGCCCGCCAGGCCGAGCGGCTCCTGCCCGGTGGCGAGGATCCGCAGGCCGGGGGCGGTGCGCAGGAGCAGCTCGGCGAGCTCGGCGGCGGCGTCGACGACGTGCTCGCAGTTGTCCAGGACGAGCAGGATGCGGCGGTCGCGCAGGGCCGCGGCGAGGCGGTGCGGCAGGGAGGGGGTTCCGGTGCCGGTGACCGGCAGCGAGTGCGGGGTGTCGTCGCGGACGCCGAGCGTGGCGGCGACGACCTGGGCCAGGTCGGCGGCGGTGGCGGCGCGGATGCCGGAGAACTCCACGAGCCAGACCCCGTCGGCCGGTTCACCGTCTCGACCGCCGTCCCGGCCGGCGTTCCGACCCCCGTCCTGACCGGCGTTCCGCTCGGCGGTGGCCGCCGCCACGGCCAGCCGCGTCTTGCCGACGCCTCCGGGGCCGGTGAGCGTCACCAGCCGGGTGCCGGAGAGCAGCCGGGAGAGATCGGCGAGTGCTTCGCGTCGGCCGACGAGCGAGGTGAGGGGCACGGGGAGGTTGGAGGGGGAGGGGGCCTGCGGGGCGGGAGGCGCGTCCGGCACGGGCACCGCGGGCGCCTCGTCCCGGTCCCGCGCGGGCGCCGTGGCCGGCGTGAGGTCCGCCGGGTCGGTGGTGCGGTTCGGCGCCGACCCGTACGCGTAGGCCCCCGCGCTCAGTTCGGGTTCCTGGCGCAGCACCGCCCGGTGCAGCGAGGCCAGTTCGGGGCTCGGGTCGACGCCCAGCTCCTCCACCAGCCGGATGCGCAGGTCCTCGTACGAGGCGAGGGCCTCGCTCTGGCGCCCGGCCGCGTACAGGACCCGTATCTGGACGGCGCGCAGGCGCTCCCGCAGCGGGTGGGCCGTCACGAGGTCGGCCAACTCCCCGGCGAGGAGCGCGTGGTCCCCCGCTTCGAGGCGGGCCTCCGCCTGTTCCTCCAGCACCGAGAGGCGCTGCTCCGCGAGGCGTTGGGCGGCTCCCCGGACGAAGGGGCCGTCGGCGAAGTCGGCGTACGCCGGTCCGCGCCACAGCTCCAGGGCCTCGGTGAGCAGCGCGGCCCGCGCGCGCGGGTCCCTGATGGGACGGGCCTCGGTCACCAGGGCGCGGAACCGTACGGCGTCGACCTCGTCGGGCTCGTCGCCGTCGAGCCGGAGCCGGTAGCCGGGGGGCTGGCGGACCACCCGGTCGCGGCCGACGACCCGGCGCAGCTGGGAGACCTTGGCCTGGAGGGCGCCCGAGGGGCTGGCGGGAGGGGCGTCGCCCCACAGGTCGTGGATGAGCCGGTCGGCGGAGACGGGTTCCCCGTCGTGCGCGAGCAGGTCGGCGAGCAGGGCCCTGACCTTGGCTTCGGGGACTGCGACTTCCCGTCCCTCGCCGTCCCACACCACCAGTGACCCCAGCACCCCGTACCGCATGACCGCCACCGTACATGCCCGTCGGACCGGCGCCGCGGCCCTCGGCCGCCCCGAAGGATTCCCGAAGGTTTCCCGAAGCGCTCGGGCGCAGAGTCGTTCCTGCCGGTGGCAGCACTCCACCGGGGAGCAGCGGGCACGTGGGAAGGGACTGGGGCCGATGACCAGGTACGCGGGCAGAAGGGCCCTGGTCGCCGGTGAGGTCACCGGCATCGGTCTGGCCATCGCCAAGCGCCTCGTGGAGGGCGGGGCGACGGTCCTGCTGACCGCCCGCGACGGCGAGGAGCGCGCGCACGCGGTCGCCGAACTCGGCTCCACCGCCGTCGTTCTCGCGCCGGCGGACCTGGCGGCGGCGCTCGCCGGAGGGGACGCGCCCGGCTTCGGCGGCGTCGACCTCCTCTTCGCCGACACCGTCCCCGCCGCGCGCCCCCTGCTGCCGTACCTGAAGGACGGCGGAGCGATCGTGCTGACGGCCCCCACCCGACCCTCCGAGGCCGTGCCGGCGTTCGCCGCCGAGCTCGCCTCCCGGGGTGTCCGGGTCAACGCGGTGGCCCCGGGCTGTATCGAGGCGCCGGGCTCCGGCGCCGTACCCCTGCCGCCGCTGGGACGGCTCGGTGCCGCCGAGGAGGTGGCCCGCGCCGCGCTGTTCCTCGCCACGGAGGCGACGTTCACGACGGGGGCCAGGCTCCCCGTCGACGGCGGCCTCGGCCGCCCGTGAACCGGCCTGCACCCGCCCTCCGGCCCCGGCCCCGGCCTCGACTCCGGCTCCGGCTCCGGCTCCGGCTCCGGCCGCCCTCTGCCCTTTCTCAGACTCCGCATCCCCTTTTCGTGACCCTGGAGCACACCCCATGAGCACCGCACCCGACACGGCGCCGTCCGCCGCCGCGGACCCGCAGGCGAAGACCGGGGGCGACGAGCAGCGGAAGCTTCCGCTGTTCGCGCTGCTGGCCCTGGCCACAGCCGTCTTCATCACCAGCCTCACCGAGACCCTTCCCGCCGGTCTGCTGCCCGCGATGAGCCAGGACCTGGGGGTCAGCGAGTCCGCGACCGGCCAGACGGTCACCGTGTACGCGATCGGCACCGCCCTGACCGCGATCCCGCTCACCGCGGCCACCGCGGGCTGGCGGCGCAAGAAGCTGCTGCTCACGGCCGTGGCCGGGTTCGCCCTCGCCAACACCGTGACGGCCGTGTCGTCGGTGTACGAGCTGACCATGGCGGCCCGGTTCGTCGCCGGTGTCGCGGCCGGTGTCGCCTGGGCCCTGCTCGCCGGGTACTCCCGCCGCATGGCCCCCGTCCACCTCCAGGGCAAGGCGATGGCCATCGCCATGGCCGGCATCCCCGTGGCGCTCTCCCTCGGCGTCCCCGCCGGCACGTTCCTCGGGGACTGGCTCGGCTGGCGGGTGGCCTTCCTGTCGATGACGGCCCTCACGGTCGTGCTCCTGGTGTGGATCTTCGCCGCCGTGCCGGACTACCCCGGGCAGGAGCGCGGCGAGCGGCCCAGGATGCTGCAGGCCCTGCGCGTCCCCGGGGTCACCCCGGTCCTCTTCGTCACGCTGGTCTTCGTCCTCGCACACACGATCCTGTACGCGTACATCGCCACCTACCTGGAGGACCTCGGCCTCGGCTCCTCCACCGGGCTGATCCTGCTCGTCTTCGGCGCCGCCTCGCTGGCGAGCATCTGGGTCGTCGGCGCGCAGATCAACCGCCGTCTGCGCGGACTCACCATCGGCGGCGCCCTGCTCGTCGCCGCCGCCGCGCTGCTGCTTGGCGTGTTCTCCGGCTCCACCGCCCTCGTCTACGTCGCCGCGGTGCTGTGGGGACTCGGCTGGGGTGGCGTGCCGACCCTGCTCCAGACCGCCGTGGGCGACGCGGGCGGTGACTCCGCGGACGCGGCCCAGGCGATGCTCGTGACGCTCTGGAACGTCGCGATGGCGGGCGGCGGCATCGTCGGCGGCATCCTCCTCGACGTGGTCGGCAGCGAGTCCTTCCCGTGGACGGTCCTGCTGCTCCTGCTGCCGGTGATCGCGGTCGTGCTCCAGGCCCGTCAGGCGGGCTTCCCCGCCCGACGGCCGGTGGCCGCCGAGGCCGACGTCGAGGCCGACACCGACGCCGACACCGTCGCCGAGGAGTCCTCGACTCCGGTCTCCTGAGGCCGGGTCAGCACCGTGTCGTGGCTATGTTCATGATTTGTTGACACTTCACCAGTCAGCCCCGCCGAACCGGCTCCACCACGGGTGGAGCCGGTTCTGCTACCTGCACGCACCGCCCGCGCATACCTGGCTGGATCGCGTTTCCGCAGGTCGGACGGTGAATTCGCGAAATGGGCGGCCGATCGCGGAAAAAGCCGCCCCGAACGATACTTTCGCCTCGTACTGATGTGCCATGCATCGGCTCGGGCACGAGCGATGCCGAGTATCGAGGGGGCGTGGCGTTCCATGCCGTCAAGTGAAGTACGCGCGCCGGCGCCGGGCGATGCCGCGGGCATCCAGGCGTTCTCCGACGAGATCTTCCGGGCCTTCCCGAGGCCAGAGCAGCGCCGCTGGGCCCAGGCGTATCTGTGGGCACTGATCCATGGAGACGGCAAGAAGACGCCTCGGCGGATGGCACTGGCCGATTCCTTACCGGCGGCCGCGGCACACGGCTTCCACCAGTTCATCAACGCCAGCCCCTGGGACTGGAATCCGGTACGCCGCAGGCTGGCCGGCCGGGTGGCCGCGCGGACGACACCGCGGGCCTGGACCGTCGCCGAACTCGTCATCCCGAAGCGGGGCGAGCACTCGGTGGGCGTGCGCCGAAGGGTGGACGCCGACACCGGACGCACCGTCAACTCCCAGCGCGCGCTGGTCTTCTTCCTCGCCTCGGGCACCCAGTGCTACCCGGTGGGCTGGAGCCTCGTGCTCGACGGCCCGTGGGAATCGGACCGGGAGCGCAGACGCCGGGCGCGGATCCCGGGGTCCGAGGCCGGGCGCACCGCCGCCGACCACGTCAGCGGGTTCGCCGCCGCGGTGGCGGCTCAGCCCCGACTCCCCCGTGTGCCCTGGGTGTTGGACCTGACCCGCTGCGACCAGGCGGCCGGGGTCCTCGCGGGTCTCGCCCGGGAGCGGGCCGACGTGGTGTGCGAGGTCTCCCCGGACCGTCCCGTGCTCCCGGGCGGGCCGCCGACGTCCGTCGTGACCACCGTGAGCGCGCTCATGGAGACGCGGCACGCCCGGCAGACCTCCATCATGCTGCGGAAGCCCCCCGAGGGCCGGGTCCGGGCGGTGCCCGTGCACACGTACGCGGGCACGGTGACCGTGCCCCGGCCGGCGCCGGGCGAGGGCGGGGGCGTACGCCCGTACCGCCTCCTGGAACGGCCCGACCCCGACGGCCGGAGACCACCCCGGTACTGGCTGACCACGCTCACCGAGCACCGGGTGGACGAGGTCCTGCGGCTGGCGCGCAGCCACACCGCGGCGCTCTCCGCCGTGTCGGTGCTCCGTGAGCGGTTCGGCGTCCTCGACTTCGAGGGCCGTTCCTTCCCCGGCTGGCACCACCACATGACCATGGCCTCGGCGGCCTACGTCCACCAGCTCCTTCCCCACGCCTGACGTGACCGACGAGAAAGGAGGGCGCGTGAGACGGGTACTCGTGGTGGAGCCGGACGCCGCCGCGGCGACGGCCAGGGTGGGGCATCTGCGGCGGCAGGGATTCCACGCCCGCAGTGTCTCCACCGGGGAGCGGGCCCTGCGGGAGTACGGCGACGCGGATCTGGTGCTCTTCTCGCTGGATCTGCCCGACATCGACGGACTGGAGCTGTGCCGGTCCCTGCACGACGGCGGGACCACCGCGCTGATCGCGGTCGCCGAGGCCGACGCCGAACTGGAGCGGGTCCTGGTACTCCACGCGGGCGCGGACGACTGTGTGGTGAAGACCTGGGGATTCCGGGAGGTCGGGGCCAGAATCGAAGCGGTGCTGCGTCGCGCCCAGCCCCGGAGAAACCTTCCGGCGACCATTTCCCTGCGTCATCTGCATATCGATCCGGAGGTGCGGGAAGTGCGCCTGCACGACCGGCTCGTCGATGTCACGGGGAAGGAATTCGACCTGCTGTACACCCTGGCCGCGACCCCCGAAACGGTGGTCACGCGAAAAGAGCTGATGGCCCGGGTCTGGGGAAACGAATGGGGGCACAACAGCCGCACGATCGACACGCACGTGAGCAGCCTCCGGGCGAAACTCGGAGCCGTCGGCTGGATCGTGACGGTCCGGGGCGTCGGCTACCGGATGGGGTACGTCCGGCGGATGCCGGAGACGTCCACCGGCTGAGCGGACCGCGGCACTGAGCGGACCGCGGTGACGGGGAGCGCCCCGGGGCACGGTGTCCCGGGGCGCTCTCCGTCAGACCGCCGCCCTTTCGAGGCGGCGCAGCAGCGGGTGGTGCGCCTCGCTCGTCTCCCCCACCGCCCGTCGCGCCCACCAGGCCGAGGCCAGGTTCGAGGTCAGCAGCGTGCGGTGCGGGTCCGTCCGGGCCAGCTCGGCGAGGGCGGCGAGCGTGCCCATGCCCGTACCCGTGAAGAGCAGGGCCGTGTCCGAGGGCAGCTCCCGTTCCCGTATCGCGCGGAGTATCGCCTCGGTCGTCACCGCGTACGGGTCGTAGCGCGCGTCCCCGTCCACGCTCGTGGCCGGCTCCGCCGGGACGAGCACCACCCCGTCGACCGTGAGCCCGGCCTGCTCCCAGAAGGCGCGGGAGGTGTCGGTGAGCCACGGCTCGTACGGGGAGACGAGGGTCAGGCGGGTCACTCCGAGCGCCTCGCAGGCCGCGAGGATCGCCTGTGTGGAGGACTGGACGGGCGAGCCGACCCGCTCGGACAAGGCCTCGCAGAAGGCCCGGTCGCCCGCCGGCTCCAGCAGGTAGTGCGAGGCGCTGCACGCCACGACGGTGGCGTCCAGGCGCAGCGCTCCGAAGCTGCCGAGCAGCTCCGGCAGCACGTCGTTGTACGTCTCCAGCATCGTCCGGAGCCCGGCTCCCGGGGTCACCGGGAAACGGGAGGTGTACACGTTCATCCCGTCACCGAGCAGATGGTTGAACTCCGGTTCCGCCGTGGGGTTTTCCGGCGGAACGACGACCCCCAGCCGGGGCAGCGAGAAGAGATCCATGCCCGCACAGTAGGGCGCGAGCCGCCCCGACGGGGGCTCCGCGCCCGCTCTTTGGCACGCCCGCACATCACCTTTGCGCCGCCTGTCCTTCCTGACATTCCCCGACACTGCGCAATACAGCCCTCACACGGCAGGCGTTGCCCTTTCCGGCCAGGCGCCGAAGGATATGGATCAACGAACGCGGGGTCCTGACGAACGGATCCGCGATCGCCGGCCTTTCCCGGACGAGAGGAAAAGGAAATGACAGCGGAAGCACCGGATCCGGAGAGTCCGCCCCGGATATCCGACGCGACACTGCGGGACTCGGCACACATGGCGGGGGTCGAGTTCGGTCCCGAGGACGCCGCAGCCATCGCCGGCCTGCTGGTGCGCACGGGCGTCGAACTCGTCGAGGTGGGCATGGTGTCCGGCCCGGACTCCAAGGACGCCGACCTCGTCCTCGCCACCCACGAGGCGATCACCCCCGAGCGGAGCATGACGCTCCTCGTCGTGCGCGACCGGCATCAGGTCGCCACCGCACTGGACGAGGCCGAGCGCCTCGGCGTGCGGCACATCATGTACTCCATCCCCACCTCCGAGGAGCACGCGCGGCTGAAGCTGGACTCGGCCAGTCCGAAGTTCCTTCAGGTGCTGGCCCGTTCGGCGATCCAGCAGGCCAAGGAGCGCGGCTTCCACGTCACGTTCAGCGGCGAGGACGGCGCCCGTACGCCCAGGGAGCGGCTCGTTCCCTACGTGGAGGCGGGGTTCGCCGCGGGGGCCGACCGGTTCCGGCTCGCGGAGACGGTCGCGTACCTCTCACCCTGGCAGATGGAGAAGGTGATCGCCGATCTGACGGCGATCGACGGCTCCGAGATCGAGATCCACTCGCACAACATGCTGGGCATGGCCGTCGCCAACTCCCTGGCCGCCGTGCGGGCGGGCGCCCAGTGGATCTCCGCGACCGTCGGCGGCATCGGCGAGCGCGGCGGCAACGCCCCGCTGGCCGAACTGCTCACCTCGCTCCGCGTGATCCACGGCGACACGCGCTTCGACCTCACCCACCTCACCGAGCTGTCCCGGCTCGCCCTCAGGGGCACCGGCCTCGGGGAAGCCTTCCAGTCCGGGCCGACCACCCCGCACGCCTTCGCCTACGAGCTGCCGGGCCAGCTGAGCAACCCGGAGGCCTACGAGACGCTTCCGGCCGAACTCGTCGGGAACACGCGCGAGTTGCGGGTGCGCAGCCGTCTCACCACCGCCCTGGTCCGCTGGGCCCTGAAGGACTCGGGCCTCGAGGTCGACGTCGACGCCTTCACCGCCTGGCTGGCCGAGCGGCAGGAGCGGGACGGCAGGCCGCTCCTCGACCGGAGCACGATCCGTGCCGCGGCCGCCGACTTCCGGCTCGTTCCCGCATAAGCCGCGTACGCCGCGTAACCCGCGTCACCCGCAACACCTGCGCGACCCGCGCGACCTGCGCGTCCCGCGTGTCCCGCGTGTCCCGCGTGTCCCGCGTGTCCCGCGTACCCGCGTGTCCGCGTACCCGCACAACCCACCTTATTTCTCACAGGAGTTCCTCATGCCCACCGCCACCCTGACCGGCGTATGCCCCGAGTGCGAGACCGACCTGACCGTGCCCCCGGTCACCCAGGGCGAGACGCTCTCCTGCCCCGAGTGCATCCTGACCCTCCGTGTCGAGGCGGTCGTGGACGGCCGTCTGACGCTGGAGATGGTCGAGGTCCAGCTGCGCGACTGGGGCCAGTGACATGGGCGCCCCCCGTCCCGTCGCGGTCGTCGCGGACCGTGTCGCCTGGGAGGAACGCCTGCTCATCGAGGCGGCCCCGGCCTTCGGTCTCCGTATCGACTGGGTCAACGACGAATCCCTCTCCCTCGGCCACCCGGACGCCCCGGCGATCAGGGGGTACGACACCCTCCTGATCCGCAGCCGCAGCTACACCCGCGGCGGGCTCATCGCCACGCTCGCCGAAGCCGCCGGCGTCCCCACCCTGAACACCGCCCGCGCCGTCCACGCCTGCGAGAACAAGGCCGCGCTGCGCGCCCTGCTCCGGACGGCGGGCGTGCCGGTGCCGGACCACCGGCTCGCGCTCTCCCGCAAGGACTTCGACAAGGCGCTCGGCGATCTGCCGCTGCCCCTCGTCCTCAAGCCCGTCTTCGGCGGGATGGGCAAGCGGGTCACCCTCATCCGTGACGCCGACACCGCCCACTCCGTGTACGACTACGTCGAGGACCTGGCCCACGCCTTCGAGCAGGCCAGCCTGGTCGAGCCGTACCTCGGCGGCAGCTCGGTGCGGTGCTTCGTCGTCGGGCGTGAGCTGATCGGCGCCGCCGAGTTCCAGAGCGGCGGCAGCGACTGGCGCAACAACGCGGCCCTCGGCAACAAGAACCGCGCGATCGCCCACGACCCCGACATCGTCAAGATCGTCGACGGAGTGGTGGACGCCCTCGGCCCCGGGATCTACGGGGTCGACCTCTTCGCCACCCCCGACGGCTACGTCGTCAACGAGGTCAACCACGCCCCCGCCTTCCGGGCCGTGGCCTCCGCCACCGGAGCGGACATCCCTTCGGCCATCGGCCGTTATCTACAGGAGCTCCTCGCGTGATCCGTGCAGGAGTCGTCGGCGCCTCCGGGCTCGCCGGCGGCGAACTCATCCGCCTCATCACCCAGCACCCCGACCTGGAACTGACCTTCCTGGGCGGCTCCTCCCACATCGGACGGCGGCCCTCCGAGCTCCACCCCGGCCTCCGCCTCGACCACGGCCTGACCGTGCGACCCGTCACCGAGGAGGTCGCGGACGAGGTCGACGTCCTGTTCCTGGCCACCCCGGCGCCGGTCTCCGCCGAGCTCTCCTCGCTCCTCGCGGACCGCGTCCCGGCCATCGTCGACCTCAGCGGCGCCTTCCGGATCCGCACCCCGGAGCTCCACGACCGCTGGTACCCGAAGGTCAGCCGGCGCACCGACCTCGCGGACCGCTTCGTCTACGGCGTGCCCGAGCTCATCGGCGACCGGCTCAAGGACGCCGCGCTGATCTCGCTCCCCGGCTGCTACGCCACCGCGATCACCCTGGGCCTGGCCCCGCTCACCCTCGGACTCGGGCTCGACCTGAAGACGGTCGTGGTGGACGGGAAGAGCGGGTCCAGCGGCGGCGGCATCAAGCTGCGCACCTCCGACCTGCACCCCTTCCGGGCCGGGGCCATCGCCCCGTACTCCCCGACCGGGCACCGGCACGCCGCCGAGGTCGGCGACTTCCTGAAGCGGAGCGGGTCCGGCACGATCGGGAACCTGTCCATGTCGGCGTACGGCGTCCCCAACGTCCGTGGCCTGCTGACCAGTTCGTACGTGTTCACCGACGAGAAGGTGTCCCAGCGCGAGCTGAACCGGGCCTACCTCCGCTTCTACAAGGGGCGCCCGTTCGTCCGGGTGCGGCGGCACGACGAGACGCTGATCCCGGTTCCCGACCCCCAGGTCGTCCTCGGCTCCAACTACGCGGACGTCACCGTCCTGCTCGACGAGGAAGGCGGCCGGATCGTCGTGCTCGCCGCGCTCGACAACCTCGTCAAGGGGGCCGCGGGCCAGGCCGTGCAGGTGACGAACCTGCGGTTCGGCCTGCCGGAGGAGACGGGACTGACGCAGCAGCCGGTGATGCCGGCGTGAGCACCCGAACCCGGCCTTCCGCCCCCGTCGTTCCCACCGTGGTGAAGCTCGGCGGCAGCTGCCTCGACGACCTCGACGGCGGCTGGTGGGACGATCTCGCCCGCCACGGCAGGGACCGCCCCCTCATCCTCGTCCACGGCTGGTCCAAGCCCCTGAAGAAGCTCGACGCCCGCTACAGCGAGCCGTCGGCGATCCTCCGCGACCGGTACGGCAACCAGAGCCGGTGGACCACACCCGAGGTCATCGCCGACATCAAGACCGTCAGCGCCACGCTCGCCGAGGACGTCATCGGCCGGCTGGAGAGCCGGGGCATCACCGCAGGCCGGCTGCTCGGCAGCGACGGGCTGGTCAGCGCGGGCGAGGGCGAGCGGTGGTGGTGGCGGGAGAAGCAGCTCGTCGAGCTGGAGAACCTCGTCGGCCCGATCACCGGGGTGAACGCGGCGCGCATCGGGAACCTCCTGCCGGGCCACGCCTGGCTCGTCACCCCGCTCGCCCGGGACGCGGCGGGCCGGGAGGTCAACACCGACGCCGACCGGGCCGCCGCCGCGATCGCCGGCGCCACCGGCGCCCGTGACCTGGTCCTCGTCACCGACGTGGCCCACCTGCTGATCGACGAGGAGCCGGTGCGCCGGATCAGCGCCGAGGACGCCGCCGCCTTCCGCGACAAGGGCGCCAAGGGCGGCATGCGCAAGAAGCTGCGGGCCGCCGGCGAGGCCCTGGAGCAGGGCGTCGAGCGGGTCGTCATCGGCAGCGCCGCGGTGACGGAGCTCCTCGACGGCACCACCGGCACGGTCGTCACCGGGACCCGGGCCCCCACGACAGGAGCGAACGCATGACGCGGCCCCGAGTGCTCGTCGTGAACAACGGCACTCTTTCCCTCCCGCAACTCCGTTCACGGTTCGAGGAGTTGGGATCGGACACCGAGACCGTCGACGCCTCGTCCGTGCCCGCCCGGGTGGACGGTCGCTACCAGGCGATCGTCCTGAGCGGCACCAAGGTGCGCGCGTACGACAGCGAGTTCTACAAGCCGCTGATCGACCTGGTCACCACCGCGGACGTGCCGGTCTTCGGCATCTGCGGCGGGATGCAGATCCTCGCCGTCGCGGCCGGCGGGCGCCTCGCGGAGGGGCCGCAGCGCGTCGGCGGCCACGAGGCGCAGGTCGACACGGAGGAACCGCTCTTCGCGTACGTGAAGCCGACGGTCACCGTCTTCCACCGGCACACGCTGTACCTCCAGGAGGCTCCGGCGGGCTACCGCTCGATCGGGCGCTCCGAGCACGCGCCCGTGGAGTTCCTGCGCTCGGACGACGGCCGCATCCAGGGCTCCCAGGCCCACCTGGAGTTCCGCAAGGACGGCCTGGAGATCCTGCGCGGATTCGCCCAGCTCTACCAGTGACCCGCCGCTCCACACGTCCTCCACACGCCTGACAGAACAGGGATATCTCCATGAGCGCACCGGAAGAACCGCAGGACCCCGCCCTCGCCGTCCGCCTCCACGGCAGCGGCGGCGCCATCAAGGGATGGGTGGTCGTCGACACGCTCGTCGACGGCCTGGCGATGGGCGGCACCCGGATGACCGCCGGGGTGACCGAGGAAGAGGTCGCGGGCCTGGCCCGGGACATGACCGAGAAGTTCACCCTGGCGGGGCTCCGCATCGGCGGTGCCAAGGCCGGGATCGTCGCCGACGGAAGCGACCGCGAGGAGACCTTCCGCACCTTCGGCCGCACGGTGAAGCCGCTCCTGCACGGCGGCATCCACCTCGGCATCGACATGGGAGTCACCCCTGCCGACCGGGCCGTCTTCTTCGAGGAGGCGGGGTACGACCCCCGCTTCCGGCTCGGCGCCCCCGACATGCCGATCGACTGGCGCACGTACTACGAGCCGCTGATCGACGCCACCGGTCACGGAGTCGGGGTCGCCGCGATCACCGCCCTGGAGGCGAGCGGCCACAGCGGCCCCGCCCGTGTCGTGGTGCAGGGGTTCGGCGCGGTGGGCCGGGCGGTGGCCCGGTTCCTCGAGGACCGCGGGCACGTCGTCGTGGGCGTCGCCGACGTCCAGGGCACGATCACCGCGGACCGGCTGCCGGTGGCCGATCTGGTGGCGATCACCGACCAGTTCGGGGCCATCGACCGCACCCGGCTGCCGGGGGACGTGAAGCTCTCCGGCGAGCCGGACGCGTGGCTGGACGTCGACGCGGACATTCTGATCCTCGCGGCGCAGAAGTACGCGCTGTCCGCCGAGAACGCCCACCGTCTGCGGGCGGGTCTCGTGGTGGAGGGCGCCAACCTCGCCTCCAGCGCGGCGGCGAAGGAGAAGGTGGCCGCGTCGGGGGCCCGGCTGGTCCCGGGCGTCATCGCCAACATCGGCGGCGCCGCCTCGGCCGCCCTCGCGGTCACCCGGGTCGTCCCGTTCGACCTGCCGGCCGAGGCCCGCAAGACCTGGGTCTTCGACTGGGTCGGCGACCGGGTCCGGCGCAACACCCGCGACCTGCTGGAGATCGCGGCCTCCCGGGCGGGCAACCCGCTGCCCGAGCTGCTCGCGGCCCGCCGGAAGGAGCGCTGATGGCCACGGCGGCGGAGAAGCGGCCGGCGATCGGTACGGGCTCCGGCGCGGCGGCCGTCTCCGAGGAGCGGGCCGCCGAGTACCGCCGCCGGGGCTGGTGGCGGGACGAGACCTTCCTCGACGACCTGCACCGGCAGGCCCGTACGCGTCCGCGCCGGCTGGCCATCGCGGGCCGGCGCGTCGCGGAGTCCCGTACCGACACCCTCGACTACGCCGAACTGAACCGGCTCACCGACCGGTTCGCCCTGTCCCTGCTCGAACTCGGCGTCCGTCCGGGCGACTTCGTCGCCGTCCAGCTCCCCAACCGGTGGGAGATGGTGGCACTGATCTTCGCCTCGATCCGCACCGGCGCGGTCATCATCCCGATCTCGCCGATCTGCACGGAGGAGGAGCTGCGCCACCGGCTCGGCCTCACCGAGGCGCGGGTGATCATCACGCTCCCCGAGTGGTCGGGCACCCCCCTGGCGGAGATCGCCACCCGTCTCAAGGGCGAACTCCCCTCCCTTGAGCATGTGGTGGTGGTCGACGGGCCGCTGCCCGAGGGCGCGCTCCCCTTCCACGAGCACTTCGTGGCCGAGGAACGGGAGGAGCGGGACGGCGCCACGGCACGGCTGGACGGCCTGGCGCTCGGCCCGGACGATCCGTTCGTGGTGCTCTTCACCTCCGGTACGACCGGACTGTCCAAGGGCGTCCTGCACAGCCAGAACACCGTCCACTCCGCCGTCCGCGGCTATGTCGACGCGTTCGGGGCGGGCGACGACTGGGTGGCCGCGGTCTCCACGCCCCTGGTCCACTACTCGGGGTTCGCCCAGGGGGTCCTGGCCGGGGTCATGCTGGGCGGCACCGTCGCCTTCCAGGACGTCCGCCGCAACGAGGCGCTGCTCGACCTCGTCGAGCGGTACGGGGCGACGCTGCTGTACGGGCCGCCGGCCACCCTCGCCGACGTGGCCGCCTCCCAGCGGGCCGAGCGGCGGGACGTCCGCACCCTGCGCCATGTGGTGATCGGCTCGGCGCCGGTGCTGCGGGAGCTGGCCGACGAGGTCCGGGCGACGCTCGGCGCCCGCGCCCACTCCCTGTGGGGCATGTCGGAGAACGGCCCCGTGACCACCACCCGGCCCGAGGACCCCGAGGGCTGGGCGGCACGGAGCAACGGCAGCCCGATCGACGCCATGGAGACCCGGATCGAGACGTCGGACGCGTACGGGACCCCCGGGGAGACACCCGGAGCCACGGACGCCGTGGGCCGGCTCAAGGTGCGTGGGGCGTCGCTCGCCCTCGGGTACCACCGGCGCCCCGAGGCGTTCGCGGCGGAGCTCGACGAGGACGGCTGGTTCGACACCGGCGACCTCGCCCGGGACGACGGCCGGGGCGGCATCCGCATCATCGGCCGGGCCAGGGACGCGGTCCTGCGGGACGGGCAGGTGGCTCCGGTCACCGAGCTGGAGGCCGTGATCGGCAGCCACCCGAAGGCGGTCGAGGCCGCGCTGGTGGGCCTCGGGCCTTCGGGCGCGGGCGGGGACGACGAGGTGATCGTCGCCGTCGTCGTGCCGCGGGGCGGCCACGGTCCGACGCTCGACGAGGTCCGGGACCGGGTCACGGAGGCGGGCCACGACACCCGCTTCCTGCCGGACCGGGTGGAGCTCGTCCCCGCCCTCCCCAAGACCCTCACGGGCAAGGTCCGCAAGGCGGAGCTGCGGGGCCGGTACGCCACGAGCGCCTCCGCCTGACCCGTACTCCCCTCGCCGCCACCCGCCTCGCCACCACCTCCCGCGCCACCGCCTCTCTCACCACCCTTCCCTCGCCACCCTCGCATCGAGCTCTGGAGCCGCCGTCATGCCCGAACCCACCCCCGTCGCCATGTCGGCGACGCTCGCCGCCGACGAGGCGCTCGCCCGGCGGCGCCTGGCCGGGGAGCGCGTCCTGTCCATGGCCAGCGGGGAGATCGGGCTGCCCGTCCTCCCCGCGCTCCGGGACCGGCTCGCGGCGGCGGCCGACGAGAACGCGTACGGCTCCGTCGCCGGGAGCCTTGCCCTGCGGACGGCCGTCGCCGGGTACTGGGCGCGGCGCGGCCTGCCCGTCGACCCGGAGCTCGTGGTGGCGGGCCCCGGCAGCAAGTCGCTGCTGTTCGCCCTGCTCCTCGCCGTCGGCGGGGACGTGGTCGTGCCGGTGCCGAGCTGGGTGAGCTACGCGGCCCAGGCCCGCCTCGTCGGAGCGCGGCCCCTGCCCGTACCGATCCTGCCGGGGCAGGGCGGGGTGCCGGACCCGGACCGGCTGCGCGAGGCGGTCGCCGACGCGCGGGCCGCCGGCCGGCACGTCGGCGCCGTGGTCGTGACCGTGCCGGACAACCCGACCGGCACGGTCGCCTCGGCCGACACCGTGCGGCGGCTGGCCGAGGCCGCCCGCGAACTGGACCTGGTCGTCGTCTCCGACGAGATCTACCGCGACCTGGTCTACGACGGCTCCGAGCCTGCCGTCTCCCCGGCGGTGTACGCCCCCGAGCGGACCGTCGCCACCACCGGGCTCACCAAGAACCTCGCGCTCGGCGGCTGGCGCACGGGCGTGGCCCGGCTCCCCGACGGCGAGCTCGGGCGCGCGCTGCGCACCCGGCTCGTCGCGGTCGCCAGCCAGATCTGGTCCAGCCCGCCCGCGCCGGTGCAGACGGCCGCCGCCTACGCGTTCGGGGAGCCGCCGGAGGTCGTCGAGCGGATCGCGGCGAGCCGGCGCCTGCACGAGGCGGTGGTGCGCGCGGTCGCCGCCCGCTTCACCGCTGTCGGCGCGGAGCTGGCTCCCGTCGCGGCGACCTGCTACCTCTACCCGGACTTCGAGCCCCTGCGGGAGCGGCTGGCCGACGCGCACGGCGTGCACGACGGCGACGGTCTTTCCGCTCTGCTCTCCGAGCGGTACGGGGTCGGGGTCCTCCCCGCGAGCGCGTTCGGGGAGACCGGGCGAGCCCTGCGCATCCGCGCGGCGACCAGTCACTTCTACGGGGACACCGTCGAGCGGCGCACGGCGGCGCTGGAGGCGGCGGACCCGCTCGCCCTGCCGTGGATACGGGAGTCGGTCGACCGGGTCGGCGAGGTGCTGTCCGACCTGACGGGCGTCTCGGCGCCCACGGTCGCCGCCGCGGCCGCCGCGCGCTCCTGATCCCTCCCCCTCTCCCTCGCCTCCCCGACCCGCCCGCACACCCACACACACCTGAGGAGTCATCGCCATGTCCCACCCACACCTCCCGGTCCTCTTCGAGGCGCTCTACCGCGGCGAACGCCACGTCGGGTTCGGCCGCCCCGAGGAGGGCGTGCGGCACACCCTGTACCGGGTGGAGGACGGCGGCGTCGCCGCCGCCTTCATCGCCACCGACGGCTCGGAGGAGGCGCTGCGGGCCGCTCTCACCGAGGGCGCGGCGACCGTCGAGGTCACCGCGGACGACCCGGAGCTGCGGTTCCTTCCGCCCCTCCTGCCGCAGGCCTCGGGCAAGGCCCTGCTGAGCGGCTTCATGGGCACGCACAAGAAGAAGTGGGGCGGCGAGACCGCCCCGGAGGACGGCGAGTTCACCCCGCCCAAGTGGTTCTTCAAGGGGTTCGGCGACTGGGTGCGGCTGCCCGGCGAGGACCTGGTCGTGCCCGCGAGCCCGGTCGCCCTCATCGAGGAGCCGGAGGTCGCCCTCGTCTACGTCAACGACGCCGACGGCACACCCCACTACGCCGGCTACACCTTCGGCAACGACCTGTGCGACATCGGCCTGCACCGCCAGGACCCGGGCTACAACCCGTACTGCAAGCTGTGCGACACGGCCCTCACCCCGTGGCTCTTCCTCGGTCCGCCGCCGCGCACGGTGACCGGCCGGGTCACCATCGTCCGGGACGGCGCGACGGCCTGGGAGGGCCCGTTCGACTGCGGCGACGACGCCCTCTACTACCGGATCCGGGACATGGCGGACCACCTGTTCACGTTCCCCGCGGTCCGCCGTCCCGGGCTGGTCAACTACGTCCTCCTGGGCGCGGACGAGGCCAGCTTCCACGACGGGTTCCGGATCGCCGACGGCGACGTCATCGGCATCGACGTGAAGAGCCACGGAGTCGCCTTCGAGAACCGGGTGCGGTACGTGTCCCCGACCCCCGCCACGACCCCGGCCGCCGCTCCGGCTCCCGGGACCCCCGAGGATCCCGCGGCTGTCACCGCACCGTGAACACCTCGTGAAACAGGCCCGATCGGCCTGTGCGGACGCCGCACCGCACAGGCACGCTCGGAGCGTCACCACCCACTTCGCAGGAGGAGCCGGCACCGTGCCCGCCACCGCCACCCCCACCGCCAAAAAACAGGTGCATCTCGCAGCGCAGCTGCCCGCCATCCACAACGTGACCGTCTGGCAGGACCCTCGCTCCGAGAGCCAGATATCCATCGACTCCTTCATCCGGCTCGCGCAGACCATCGAGCGGGGCAAGTTCGACTTCTTCTTCCTCGCCGAAGGCCTGCGGCTGCGCGAGCACAAGGGGCAGGTCTACGACCTGGACATCGCGGGGCGTCCGGAGAACCTGACGGTCCTGAGCGCCCTGGCCGCCGTCACCACCCACCTGGGTCTCGCCGGCACGGTCAACGCCACCTTCAACGAGCCGTACGAGGTGGCGCGCCGCCTCGCCACCCTGGACCGGCTCAGCGGCGGCCGGGCCGCCTGGAACGTGGTCACCAGCTACGACGCCTTCACCGGCGAGAACTTCCGCCGGGGCGGCTTCCTCCCCGAGGCCGACCGTTACACCCGGGCCGCCGAATTCCTCACCGCGGCACGGACGTTGTGGGACAGCTGGTCGGACGGGGACGTGAAGGCCGACCGTGCCACGGGAGAGTTCCTCGCTCCCGGGGCGGGCCGATTCGCCCACCAGGGACAGCACTTCGACATCTCCGGCCGGTTCACCACCCCGTCGGGACCGCAGGGTCATCCGGTCGTCATCCAGGCCGGCGAGTCCGACGCCGGACGGGAGTTCGCCGCCTCCGACGCCGAGGTCATCTTCAGCAAGCACAACCGGATCGACGTGGCCCGGGAGTTCTACCGGGACGTGAAGCGGCGCCTGGCCGCGTACGGCCGGAGCCCCGACGACCTGCTGATCCTCCCCACCGCCAACGCGGTCGTCGCGGACACCGACGAGGAGGCCGCCGCGTACGCGGAGGAGATCAGCCGCGAGCTGGTCAGCCCGCAGACCGCGATCGCCCACCTGGAGGCGGTCTGGGGCCGTGACCTGTCCGGATACGACCCGGACGGGCCGCTGCCCGACATCGAGCCGGAGGACGAGGCCCACTTCCTGAAGGGGCACTCCGTCTTCCGTGCCGGCCGGGCGGAGACGGCCCGGCGGTGGCGCAAGCTCGCGGAGGAGCGGAACCTCTCCATCCGGGAGCTGGTCATCGAGGTCAACGGGCGTCCGACCTTCGTGGGCAGCCCCCAGACGGTCGCCGACGCCCTCGACGACTACGTGCAGACCGGGGGCGCCGACGGCTTCGTCCTCGTGCCGCACCTCACCCCGGGCGGTCTGGACGACTTCGTGGACCGGGTCGTGCCGATCCTCCAGGAGAAGGGCGTCCACCGCGAGGAGTACACCGGCACCACGCTCCGGGATCACCTGGGCCTGTCCGACGCGCCCCGGCCGGCCGGCTGGGGCGGCCCCGGACAGTCCCCGCGCGACCGGCACGACCACGAGGAGACCTCCGCATGACCGGCACCCCTGACAACGCCGCCGACACCGGCGATGCCGCGGACGCCCCCGCCGCCCCGCTGCACCTGGCCGTCGCCCTCGACGGCGCGGGCTGGCACCCGGCGGCCTGGCGCGAGGCGGACGCCCGGCCCGGTGAGCTGCTCGACGCCGCCTACTGGGCCGACCTGGTCGCCGAGGCCGAACGCGGCCTGATCGACTTCGTCACCTTCGAGGACGCCCTCGGCCTCCAGTCCGCCGCCTTCCACCGTCCCGACGACCGCACGGACCAGGTCAGGGGCAGCGTCGACGCGGTACTGCTCGCCTCCTACCTCGCCCCGCTCACCCGCCACATCGGCCTGGTCCCCACCACCAACGTCACCCACACCGAACCGTTCCACGTGGCCATCGGCATCGCGACCCTCGACCACGCGAGCCGGGGCCGGGCCGGCTGGCGCCCGCAGATCGCGTCCCGCGCCGCCGACGCCGACCACTTCGGCCGCCGCGCCACACCCCTGCTCACCGAGGAGGACGTCACCGACTCGGAGAGCATCTCCCGGCCCCTGCGCCCCCTCTTCGCGGAGGGCGCCGAGGTGGTGGAGGTGGCACGGCGGCTCTGGGACAGCTGGGAGGACGACGCGGAGATACGGGACGCGGCGACGGGCCGCTTCCTCGACCGCGCCAAGGTCCACCACGTCGACTTCCAGGGCGGCACGTTCAGCGTGAAGGGCCCGTCGATCACCCCGCGCTCCCCGCAGGGCCGGCCGCCGGTGGTGAGCCTCGCGCACGCGACCACGCCGTACGAGTTCGCGGCACGCGCCTCGGACGTCGTCGCCGTCACGCCGCACGACCGGGCGGGCACGGCGGGGATCCTCGCCGAGGTCGCCGCAGCGGTGGAGCGCACCGGCCGGGACGTGGCGGAACGCCCGCTGAAGGTCCTGGCCGATCTCCTCGTCTTCCTCGACGAGGAACCCGGCGCTGCGGCGCGGCGCAGGTCCCGCCTGGACGAGGCGGCCGGGGCCGAACTCGCCTCCGACGCGGAGATCTTCGCGGGCACCCCCGCCGAACTGGCCGACCTGCTCCTCGACTGGCGCTCCACCGGCCTCGACGGCTTCCGCCTCCGCCCGGCCACCCTCCCGCACGACCTCACGGCGATCACCCGGGGTCTGGTCCCGGAGCTGCAGCGGCGCGGGGTGTTCCGCACGGAGTACGCGTCCACCACGCTCCGCGGCCACCTGGGCCTGGCGCGCCCGGCCAGCCGCTACGCATCGGAGGGCTGACCGGACAGCGCGTGCAGCCGCAGGGCGAGCTGGATCTCCAGGGCGCGGGCGGGGGACTGCCAGTCGGCGCCGAGCAGGCGGCCGACGCGTTCGAGGCGTTGGGCCACCGTGTTGACGTGGACGTGGAGGTCGTCCTTCGTCCGGGCCGGGCTCATGCCGCTGGCGAAGTAGGCGTCCAGGGTGCGGACCAGGTCGGTGCCTCTGCGGTGGTCGTACGCCACGACCTGGCCGATCGTCCGGTCGACGAAGCCGCCGATGTCGCGGCTGTCGGCGAGCAGCAGGCCGAGGAAGCCGAGGTCCTCGGCGGCGGCGCCCTCGCCGGAGCGGTGGAGCAGGCGCAGGGTCTCCAGGCAGCGGCGGGCCTCCGCGTACGCGAGGGAGACCCGGTCCACGTGGTCGAGGGGCTCCCGCACGGGCGCGGAGGCGCCGACGGTGACCGGTTCGCGGAGGGTGCCGCCGAGGTGGCGGGCGGTCTGGCGGGCGAGTTCGGCGGCGGTCTCGCCGGGGCCGAGCGGCAGCAGCAGGACCGTGCCCCCGTCGCGTACGGAGGCGAGTCCGCGGCGGGTGGCGGCGAGGTGCGAGGCGGCGGAGCCGAGGCGACGGCGGTCGGCCGTCTCCCTGCGGCCGGCCTCGGCCTCGGACACGCCGTCCGGCCGGTCGACGCGGGCGGCGAGCACCACGTGGGGCGCGTCGCTGTCGGCGCGGAGCCGGGCTGCCCGCTCGCGCAGGAGGCGGCGGTCGCGGTCCGGGGCGTCGAGCAGGTCGTCGAGGAGTTCGCCGCGGACCCGCTGCTCGGCCTCGCCCGCGGAACGGCGGGCGAGCAGCAGCAGGGAGGTGACCAGCGCGGCCCGTTCCAGCGTCCGCTGGTCGACGGGGTCGAGCTCGGGGCGGCCGCGCAGCACGAGCGCGCCGAGCGTCTCGCCGCCGACGGAGACGGCGGCCACCCAGTCGTCGCCCTCGCGGACGGCGTGGCCCTCGGCGCGGCGCGCGGATCCGGCGTCCGCCTCGGTGAACTCGACGGTGCCGCCGATGACCTCGGAGACGGCCTCGGCCACGTCGTGGACACCGCCGCCGTGCAGGACGAGCTCGGAGAGCCGGTCGTGGACCTCGGAGGCCCGCTCGATGACGGCGCTGTGCTCGCGGATGATGCCGTTGGCCCGCTCCAGACCCGCGAGGGCCGCGCGGGTCTCGGCGAGCAGGTGGGCCGTGTCGAGGGCGACGGCGGCGTGCGCGGCGAAGGAGCAGAGCAGGGAGACCTGCTCGCGTTCGAAGACCCTGGACCTGCGGTCGGCGGCGAAGAGGACGCCGATGACCTGGCTGCCGATGCTCAGGGGCACGCCGAGGATGGCGACGAGGCCCTCGTCCCGTACGGCCGTGTCGATGGTGCGGGTGTGCTGGAAGCGCGCGTCGCCGAAGTAGTCGGCGGTGACGTAAGGCCGGGCGGTCTGGGCGACGAGGCCGCCGAGTCCTTCGCCCATGCCGAGCCGCACCTGCTGGAAGCGGGCGGAGACGGAGCCCTCGGTGACCCGCATGTACGTGTCCCCGGCGTCGGGGTCGTTGAGGCTGAGGTAGGCGACCTCGGTGCCGAGGAGCGAGCGGGCGCGCTGGACGATGGCGCGGAGCACGGCGTCGAGGTCGCGGAGGCCCGCGAGGTCGTGGGCGGTCTCGAAGAGCGCGGACAGCTCGGCCTCGCGGCGGCGGCGCCCTTCGAGGTCGGCGCGGACGCGCAGGGCGAGCGCCCTGGCCTCTTCGAGCGCGGCGAGCTCCTCGGGGCCCGCGCCGGAGGCACGGGCCAGGAGCACGGGCCGGTCGTAGGCCTCCGTGGCGGCTCCCCGGGCGAGGAGTTCCAGGTAGGAGACGTGTTCGTGGGACATGGACCTAGGGATACCTGGCGGGGACGGCATCGCACCAGCCCCCTCACGCCGCCCTGTGGACAACCTTCGCCCCCGCCGGGAGGTGACGCCGGTCAGTGGGCCGTCCAGCCGCCGTCCATGGTGAGCGAGCCTCCGGTGACGAAGGCGGCCTGCGGGGTGCACAGGTAGAGGACGGCCTCGGCGACCTCCTCGGGCTCGATGAGCCGCTTGAGCGCCGAGTCCTTGAGGAGGACCTCGGCGAGGACCCGCTCCTCGGGGAGACCGTGGACGGCGGCCTGGTCGGCGATCTGGCGCTCCACCAGGGGCGTCCGCACATAGCCGGGGCACACACAGTTCGAGGTGACACCGTGGGGGGCGCCTTCGAGGGCGGCGGTCTTCGAGAGGCCTTCGAGGCCGTGCTTGGCGGCCACGTAGGCGGACTTGAAGGGGGAGGCGCGCAGGCCGTGGACGGAGGAGATGTTGACGATCCGGCCCCAGCCCTGGCCGTACATGTGGGGCAGGGCGCCCCTGATGAGCCGGAAGGGCGCCTCCAGCATCACGGTGAGGACGGTGTGGAAGACGTCCGGCGGGAACTCCTCCAGGGGGCGGACGAGCTGGAGCCCCGCGTTGTTCACGAGGATGTCGGTGCCCGCGGCGACGGCCTCGGCCGAGTCCAGGTCGGTGAGGTCGAGGGTCTCCGGTTCGACGCTCCCGGGGAGTCCGGGGAGCGCGGCGGCCTCCTCGGCCAGGGCGGCGAGCCCCTCGGCCGCCCGGTCGACGGCTCTCACCCGCGCCCCGGCGGCGGCGAGCCGCAGGGCGCAGGCGCGTCCGATGCCGCCGGCCGCGCCGGTGACGAGCGCGGTGCGGCCGGTGAGGTCCAGGGCGATGGCGGGGGTGGGGGCGCTCATGCTCCGCACCCTATGAACGGCCCACTCCCCCACACATGTGCGGCGAGCCCATAGTTCACTCGGTACCTGTGGTCCGGAACCATGTGGGTTCGTCGACCAGTGCCTTCTCGATCCGTCGGTACGAGAACCGCTTCATCTCCGGCAGGTCGTCCACGTCGAACCAGCCGACCTCCGTCGACTCGTCGTCGTTCACCACCGCCTCGCCGCCGACCGCACGGCAGCGGAAGGCCACGTCCATGTACTGGCAGGTGTCGCCGTTGGGGTACGTGATGGGCTTGGCCAGGGTCTCGACGAGGAGGATCCGCTCGGGCACGCACCGGACGGCCGTCTCCTCGAAGACCTCCCGCACCGCGCAGTCGGCGGGCTGCTCCCCCGGCTCGACGATGCCCCCGATGACCGCCCACATCCCGTTGTCGGACCGCTTGCCGAGCAGGACCCGGCCACGGTCGTCGAAGACGACCGCGCTGACGCCCGGGAGGAAGAGCAGCTGGTGACCGGCCGTCCGGCGCAGTTCACGAATGAAGTCAGGAGTTGCCATGGCCCCGACCCTAGGGGATGTCTTGATCATCTCCGGGTCGGGGCCATGGGCTCGTCGGTGGGTGAGGTGTCGCGGCCTCGTGCTCAGTCCGTCGGCGTGCGCCGGGCGCGTACCGCTCGCGCTCCCGCCCAGCCGAGACCGGCGACGGCGAGGGCCGCGAGCAGCGCCTCGGGCAGGGTGCCCATGCGGGTCGCCGGGGTCAGCGAGGAGCGCAGCGGCACCTTCTCGACGAGGACGTCCGGGGTGAACATCTTCGTCTGCGCGACGATCTCGCCGTCGGGCCGGATGACGGCGCTGACGCCGCTCGTGACGGGTACGACCACGGACCGGCTGTGCTCGACCGCCCGCACCCGCGACATGGCGAGCTGCTGGTAGGTCATCTCGCTGCGCCCGAAGGTGGCGTTGTTGCTGGGCACGGTGATGAGCTGCGCCCCGTCGGTGACGGTGTCGCGCACGGCCCAGTCGAAGGCGGCCTCGTAGCAGGTGGCGAGGCCGACCTTGGTGCCCGCGAGGTCGAAGACGCCGACCTTCGTGCCGGGCCCGAAGTCGCGGCTGACCCGGTCGACGTTGCTGTTGAAGAGCCGCACGAAGGACCGCATCGGGATGTACTCGCCGAAGGGCTGGACGTGCCGCTTGTCGTACGTGGCGACCGGGCCCTTCCCCGGCTCCCACTGGATGAGCGTGTTGCGGAGCTTGCCGGTCGGCGGGGAGATGACGGCGCCGATGACGGTGGGCGCGTCGATCGCCGCGACGGCCTCGTTGATGACCTCGGCGGCGTCGGGGTTGGCGTACGGGTCGATGTCGGAGGAGTTCTCCGGCCACAGGACGAAGTCGGGCTGCGGCTCGCGGCCCTCCTTGACGGCCGCCGCGAGCTCGCGGGTGCGGGCCGCGTGGTTGTCGAGGACGGCGCGGCGCTGGGCGTTGAAGTCGAGGCCGAGGCGGGGCACGTTGCCCTGGACGGCGGCGACGGTGGCGGTGCCGTCCTCGGCGGAGTCGTCGACGAGCGGGAGGGCGGCGAAGGCGCCGGTGACCGGGACGAGCACGGCGAGCGCGGCGGCGGCGAGCGGGCCGCGCGGGACGGTGCCGGTGGCGCGGTAGGCACGGAACTGCCGGTACGCCTCGTACAGGCCGAAGCCGCAGAGGGCGACGGCGAAGCCGAGCACCGGGGTGCCGCCGACGGCGGCGAGCGGCAGGAAGAAGCCGTCGGCCTGGCCGAAGGCGATCTTGCCCCAGGGGAAGCCCCCGAAGGGCACGCGCGCGCGTGCCGCCTCGCCGAGGATCCACACGCCGGCCGCGAAGAACGGCCACGCGGGCAGCCGGGAGACGGCGGCGATGCCGAGTCCCGCTGCGGCGACGAAGAGCGCCTCGACGGCGGCGAGGGCGAGCCAGGGCCCCGGCCCGACCTCCTCGCCGGTCCAGACGAGGAGCGGGAGCATGAAGCCGAGTCCCGCCAGGTAGCCGAGCCCGAAGCCGGCGCGGAGCCGGCGGCCCCCGAGGACCCAGCCGAGCAGCGCGAAGGCGGGCAGCGCGAGCCACCACAGGGGGCGCGGCGGGAAGCTCAGGAAGAGCAGGATTCCGGACAGCAGTGCCGCTCCGGGCCGGACGAACCGCCGCAGCGGGGAAACCTTTTCGCTCACGGCTTCCGGCGCGGGCGCGCCCTCGGGGCCGGGCTCGTCGACTGGGGTGATGGTGGCGCTCACCTTGCGGAGTCTACGGTGCGCCCCTGTGGGCCTGGAGGCGGGACCGGGAGCCTTCCGCTCGCGGTCCCCGTGCCCGTACGGCTCCGGCGAGAACCGATCGGAACCGGCCATGTCGTCGGCGTCGTCCCGTACGCGCCGGTGCTCAGGCGCCCGTGGGCGCGGGCGGGGCGGCGGGCCCGGAGGCCGCGGGGCCGGTGGGCGCGGGCGGCGGTGCGGTCGGCGGTCCCGGCGGCCGCTCGCGCAGGAGCTCCTCGATGACCCGTACCGCCGACGCGGCGTCGTCCACGGTCACCGTGAACGTACGGCCGTCGTCGAGACGCAGGACGAGGCCCTCGCCGCCCCGGACGATCACGCCGGTTCCGTGCTCGGGGCGCCAGCGGTAGCCCCAGCCGCCCCAGTGCCGGGGCGTGACGCTCGGCACGTAGGCGACCGCGGCGACCCGGGCGAGGGGAATGCGCCGGCGCGGCAGCCCCATGTGCCCGCAGCGGACCTCCATGGCGCGTTCGTCGACCGTGACCGCCACATGGACGAAGGCGACCGTGCCGAAGAGGACGAGCAGTCCGGCCGCGAGGCAGCCGACGACCGCCATGACGAGGGCCGCGATGCCGGAGGTCCAGGCCGAACCGACGGCCAGCGTGATGCCGAGGGCCATGAAGGCGGCGCCCGCGAGGGCGGCGAGCCACTGGAAGCGGTTCGTGGCGCGCCCGGTCCACACGGCCGGCCTGTGCCTGCCGTGGCGCGCGTGGTCCCGGGAGTGCTCCCTCATACCGAGAACGGTACCCAGGTTCCTCCGGGTCAGCGCGCCGGAGAGCGATCGCGCGCGCACGGTCAGTGAGCGGTGGCGGTGGCTCCCAGGAGGCGCGCCTCGGCGTAGGTGAGGGCGGCGGCGGGGAGCGTGCCGGGACGTCCGCTGAGGAGGACGGAGAGGCGGCCGGTGGGCTCGGCGTCGGGCGCCGGCTCGGCGCCGATGCGGCGCAGCGCCTGCGCGGCGACGGCCTCGGCGGAGCCGTGGAAGACGAGCTTCGGGAGTCCGGCGGCGCGGCCGCGCGCTTCGAGGGCGGCGAGGATGCGGTCCTCGACGAGCTCGTAGTGGGTGCAGCCGAGGACGACCGCGCGGACGTCGGAGGGGGTGAGGGCGGCCGCGGCGGCGACGGCCCGGTCGACGGCCTCCGGGTCGGCGTGCTCGACGGCGTCGGCGAGCCCCGGGCACGGGACCTCGGTGACCTCGGCGCCGTCGGCGAAGTCGCGGATGAGTCCGCGCTGGTAGGCGCTGCCGGTGGTGGCCGGGGTGGCCCAGATGGCGATCTTGCCGCCGCCCGCGGCGGCGGGCTTGACGGCGGGGACGGTGCCGATGACCGGGATCTCGGGTTCGAGGGCGGCCCGGAGGGCCGGCAGGGCGTGCACGCTGGCGGTGTTGCAGGCGACGACGAGGGCGTCCGGCCGGTGCTCGGCGGCGGCGAGGGCGACCGCGAGGGCGCGGGCGGTCAGGTCCTCGGGGGTACGGGGTCCCCAGGGCATGCCGTCCGGGTCGTTGGAGATGAGCAGATCCGCGTCCGGCCGCAGCCGGCGCGTCGCGGCAGCCGCCGGGAGCAGGCCGATTCCGGAGTCCATGAGCGCGATCTTCACCCGGTCACCCTAGCCGATGGGCTCCTTCACCCCGGCGAACTGGGGCAGACTGCGACGAATGACCACCCTCGCCTGGTGCGCGTCCGTCTCCCTGGCCGTCTGGGTCTGGCTGCTGTTCGGCCAGGGCTTCTTCTGGCGCACGGACCAGCGCCTGCCCCCCGCGCCCTCCGAACCGGCGGACGGACCGGCGGGCGAACCGGCGGGCGGACCGGCGGGAGGGTGGCCGCGCGTGGTGATCGTCGTACCGGCGCGGGACGAGGCCGAGGTGCTTCCGCTCAGCCTGCCGTCGCTGCTCGCGCAGGACTATCCGGGCGAGGCGGAGGTCGTGCTCGTGGACGACGGGAGCACGGACGGTACGGGCCGGGTCGCCGCGGAACTGGCGGCCGGGGTCCCGGGGCGCGGCGGGGGCCTGCCGCTCACCGTCGTGTCGCCGGGCGAGCCGGAGCCGGGCTGGACGGGAAAGCTGTGGGCGCTGCGGCACGGGATCGCGCTGGCACGCGCGCGCGAGCCGGAGTTCCTGCTCCTGACGGACGCGGACATCGCCCACGCGCCGGACAGTCTGCGGCTCCTCGTGACGGCGGCGCGGGGGCACGGCCTGGACCTGGTCTCGCAGATGGCCCGGCTGCGGGCCGCGAGCCCGTGGGAGCGGCTGGTCGTGCCGGCGTTCGTCTACTTCTTCGCGCAGCTCTATCCCTTCCGCTGGATCAACGGGCCGCGGCCCCGGGCGACGGCGGCGGCGGGTGGCTGCGTGCTGCTGCGGACGGAGACGGCGGTGGCTGCGGGGGTGCCGGAGGTCATCCGGCAGGCGGTGATCGACGACGTGTCGCTCGCGCGGGCGGTGCGCCGGGCGGGCGGACGGATCTGGCTGGGGCTCGCGGACCACGTGGACAGCGTCCGCCCGTACCCGGGGCTCGGGGAGCTGTGGCGGATGGTGTCGCGGAGCGCGTACGCGCAGCTGCGGCACAACCCGCTGCTCCTCGCTGGGACGGTCGCGGGTCTGACGCTGGTCTATCTGCTGCCGCCGGCGGCCGTGGCCGTCGGCGCGGTCACGGGTGACGCCCCGGCGGTGTGGGCGGGGGCGGCGGCCTGGGCGGTGATGACGGGGACGTACCTGCCGATGCTCCGCTACTACCGGCAGCCCTTCCTGCTCGCGCCGCTGCTGCCGTTCACCGCGTTCCTCTACCTCCTGATGACGGTGGACTCCGCCGTCCAGCACCACCGGGGCAGGGGGGCGGCGTGGAAGGGGCGGACGTACGCGGCTCCCGAGGTGTCGCGGAACGCGGAGTAGTCGCCGACCGGCCGGGGCGGTGACCTCGGCCTTACGTCAACGCCGTTGACCCTCGACGGAGGCGGCGGTTCGATGCTGCCAGCGTGGCGGCCGCCCGCCCGCGACTCGCACCCCGCTCCAGGAAGGCACCTGCCATGACCGACCCCGGCGACCTCGCCTACATACCGGCCTCCGAGGCCCTCGCCCGATTCCGCGACCGTTCGCACTCCCCCGTCGAGCTGATGACCGCCGTCATCGAGCGCGCCGAGGCGGTCGAGCCCCGGGTGAACTCCCTCGCCGAGCGGACCTTCGAGGAGGCGCTCGCCGCCGCGCGCGTCGCCGAGGCGCGCTACGCGGGCAAGGGCGAGGCGCCCCGCGCCCTGGAGGGGCTGGCGGTCGCGACGAAGGAGGAGCAGCCGATCGCGGGCCGCCGCGCCACGGACGGTTCGCTGGCCTTCCGCGACGAGATCGCCGACGAGACGCACCCGGTGGTCGACCGGATCCAGGCCGCGGGCGGCATCGTGCACGCGCGGACGACGACCCCGGAGTTCAGCTGCGCGGCCTTCACCCAGTCACGGCTGTGGGGCGTGACGCGCAACCCGTGGAACCTGGAGTTCAGCCCGGGCGGCTCCTCCGGCGGCGCGGGCGCGGCGCTCGCGGCCGGCGAGACGACGCTGGCGACGGGCTCGGACATCGGCGGATCGATCCGCATCCCGGCCTCCTTCACCGGCACGGTCGGCTACAAGCCGCCGTACGGCCGGGTTCCGGCGATGGCGCCGTTCAACCTCGACACGTACTGCCACGACGGCCCGATGGCGCGGTCCGTCGCCGACGTCGCGCTCCTCCAGAACGTGATCGCGGGCCCGCACCCGCTCGACGCGGTCTCGCTGCGCCCCAAGTTCACGCTGCCGGAGCGGTTCGAGGGCGTCGAGGGCATGCGGGTGGCGCTGTCGGTGACGCTCGGGGACTGGGTGGTCGACCCCGAGGTGGAGGCGAACACGCGGGCCGTCGCCGGCGCCCTGCGGGCGGCGGGGGCGATCGTCGAGGAGGTGGAGGTGCCGATCCGCCGGGCCGACGTCATGGAGGCGGCGAACATCCACTTCGGCTCGATCTTCGGCCCGTACGTGACCTCGGTGGCCGCCGAGCACGGCGACCTGCTCAACGCGTACGCCCTCGACTTCGCGGAGAAGACCGCCGCCGCCGTCCGCGAGCCGGGCAGCATCATGCACGGCCTGGAGATCGAGGCCGGTATACAGTCCACCCTCGGCCTGCTCCTCGACCGGTACGACGTCCTGCTCTGCCCCACCACCGCGATCCCCGCGCTGCGGGCGGACGACGACTACGTGTCGACCAAGGTCGTGGTCAACGGCGTCGAGCTGGAGAACTACCTGGAGGCCGCGATGACCACGGTCTTCAACATCGCCAGCCGCTGCCCCGTCATGAGCGTGCCCTCGGGCTTCGCGTCGAACGGCGTCCCGACGGGCGTCCAGGTCGTCGGTCGCACCTACGACGACACCAGCGTCTTCCGGGTGGCCACCGCGATCGAGGCGGTACGCCCCTGGCGGGTCCGTCCGGCCCTCTGACCGATCCGATCGATCAAAGTGATCGATCAAAAGGCCTTTTCCGAGGGCGATTGTTACTGACGGTACTCCGTCGATAATCCTGCGTTTCGAACGCGCGGGAGCGAATGCCGTCCGCACCGCGCGCGAGCGGGCGGACGGCACGTTCACTTCACCTTCCGCGCACGGGAAATCCCCCGTTGTTAACACGGTCTTTATCAATGTTTCGGCAGGTCAGGGCGGCAAAACCCGCGTAAATCGGATCGGCCGAAGATGGGGACTCCCCAACCGGCACATCGTGGGCTTAACTTATGTGCCATGACCTCCCCCCGTGGCACCTATGGAGGCGGTTTCCACACCGCGCCGTCCTTCCCGGACACCCCCATCTACGACTCCTTGGTCGCGGAACGGGGTACGCCTCAGATCGCCCCGATCCGAGTGCCCGCCGCCTACGACACCGGCAGCGGTTTCCCCACCCCCGGGAGCGGCTTCCCCAACCCCGGAAGCGGCTCCTACCTGCCGGCGCTCCCCGCGGCACTGCCGGCCCTCCCGGCCGCGCCCGTCCAGCAGCACGCCCCGGCCTACGGGGGCGGCGGCTACGGCTACCCGCAGCCCGCCCCGCAGATGGCCCAGGCGCCGCTCCAGCAGGCCCCCGGCCCGTACATCCCGCCGCAGCCGGTGGCCCCGCGCGGCTACCAGGGCTCGCCGTACCCGCAGCAGCCCCGCCCGGCCGCCGCCGGATACGAGGCGATGCGCCCGGCCGCCCCGCGGCCCGTACCGGCTCAGGTCCCGGCGCCCTCCCCGTACGACGACCCGTACAACCGCCCCTACCAGGGCGGGGGTTACTGACCCGCACGGCGACCCGAGCGCCGACCCGAGCGCCGGCCCGAGCGGTGAACGGCACACGTCGAACGGCCGTCGGCGAGCCGGAGCGGCTGGCAGGATGACCCCCATGTCCATACCTGTACTCCGCTCCGTCCACATCCACCCCGTGAAGGCCATGCGCGCGCTGTCGCGCACGGAGGCCGAGGTGCAGCCCTGGGGGCTCGCCCACGACCGTCGATGGACCGTCGTCGACAGCGCGGGCAAGATCGTGACCCAGCGCAAGCACCCGAGGCTCGCGCTGGCCTCGGCGGAGCCGACGGCGGACGGCGGTGTCGTGCTGTCCGCGCCCGGGCACCCCACTCTGGAGGTCGGGGTGCCCGACGCCTCCCTCGGGACCATCACCACGGAGGTCTTCGAGGACCTCGTCGAGGCCGTCCCGGCCGGCCCCGAGGCCGCCGCCTGGGTCTCCGCCTACCTGGGGATCGACGCCCGGCTCGTCCACATGGACGCCCCCGAGCTGCGTCGGCCGGTCGCCCCGAAGTACGCCCTGCCCGGCGAGACCGTGACCTTCGCGGACGGCTATCCGGTGCTCGTCGCCACCACCGCCTCCCTGGACGCCCTCAACGTGCTCATCGCCCAGGGCGACCACGCCCACGAGGGCCCTCTGCCGATGTCCCGCTTCCGCCCCAACCTGGTGGTCGACGGCACCGAGGCCTGGGCCGAGGACGGCTGGACCCGGCTCGCCGTCGGCGAGGTCACCTTCCGCGTCGCGCGCGACTGCGGCCGCTGCGTCGTCACCACGACCGACCAGGACACCGCCGCCCGGGGCAAGGAGCCCCTGCGCACCCTCGCCCGGCACCGCAATATCGACCAGCGGACCATCTTCGGCCAGCTCCTCGTCCCCGAGCACCGCGGCACGGTCCGCGTCGGCGACCAGGTGACGATCCTCGGCTGACACCTCCGCCCCCCAGCCCGTTCCCCGCCGACATCCGCCGCCGCCACGCCGACTCGCTCGACGCGCGGGGAACGGTCGCCCGGTGCACACTCGTTGGAGCAGTGGCGAACAACGAGGGGGTCTTGCCGTGCGCGCAGCGACCGGAGTCTGGCGTTGGCGGCGCAATCCCCTGCGCCGCACCACCGATCTCATAGAGGCCTGGGTCGGCCTCGCCGCGGCGGCCCTGCTCTGCGTCGTGGTGCCGCTGGCCGGGTGGGCGGCCGGTTCCACCGCGCACGCCTCCCTCCAGCGCGCCGTCCGCGCCCAGCAGGAACAGCGGCAGCCGGCCACGGCCCAGGTGCTGCGCCTCGACGAGAGGCCCACGCGCGGCGGCTCCACGGCGGGGGCACTCGGCGAGGAGCGGCTGCGCGCGTCCGTCGTGGCCCGCTGGACCGCCCCGGACGGCACGAGCCGTACGGGCACGGTGGCCGCCGTGCGCGAGGAGCCGCGCCCCGGCGACACCTTCACCCTCTGGACCGACCGGGAGGGGCGCCCGGCGGCGGCGCCGATGCGGTCGGGCACGGCCAAGGCGCACGCGGCCATCGTCGGCGTGATGGTCGCCGTCCTCGCCGGCCTCCTCGTCGACACGATCCGCCGCCTCGCCGTGCGCCGCCTGGTCCTGCGGCGGTACGCGCGCCTGGACCGCGCGTGGGCGTCGGTCGGCCCCGACTGGGGCCGCGCGGACACCGGCAGCTGAACCGCCCGGAGCGCCTCGCCCGCACGGGAGCTCCTCCCCCCGGCGCGCCCCGGTCCGCCCCGCGCCCCCACCCGTACGGGTCAGCCCCCACGACCCGTCAACCCGCGGGCCCCGCGCGCGCTACGGTGGGGCATCGGTTCAACGGCGAGGCGCGAGGCGGGGGCAGGGCACACCCATGGCACAGGGCACGGTCCAGGTGACGCACACCGGCACATCGCGGTGGCGGCGCCGCACGGGCGAGTACGCCACGCTCGCCGCCGCCCTGGAGGCCGCGAGTGACGGAGACGTCCTGACCGTCGCGCCCGGAACCTACCGGGAGAACCTCGTCCTGCGGCGCGCGGTCACCCTGCGCGGACCCGAGGGCGGGCTCGGCTCGGTGCGGATCGCGCCGCCGGACGGCGTGCCCCTGACCGTACGGGCCTCGGTCACGATCCAGGACCTGCACATCGAGGGGCAGGACGTCGCCGCGCCCGCGCTGCTCGTCGAGGACGGCACCCCCGAACTCCTCGACCTGCGGATCATGACCCGCTCGGCCGCCGGGATCGAGGTGCGCGGCACGGCCCGGCCGACGGTCCGCCGCTGCACGGTCGACAACCCGGCCGGGGTCGGCATCGCCGTCGTCGACGGCGCGGGCGGGGTCTTCGAGGAGTGCGAGGTGGTCTCCGCCGGGCAGGCGGGCGTCTCGGTCCGGGGCGGGGCGCACCCGCGCCTGGAGCGCTGCCGGGTGCACCACGCCTCCGGCGCCGGGATCGCCGTCTCCGGGGAGGGCAGCGGCCTGGAGGGCGTCGGCTGCGAGGTGTACGAGATCAAGGGCGCCGGCCTCCAGATCGCGGCCCGCGGGACCGCGCACCTCACCGACTCCTCGGTGCACCGCACCTCGGCGGACGGGATCACGCTCGACACGGACGCGGTGCTGACGCTCTCGGACTGCGACATCCACGACGTCCCGGAGAACGCGGTCGACCTGCGTTCGCGCTCGGTCCTCACGCTGACCCGGTCGACGGTCCGCCGCTTCGGCCGCAACGGCCTGTCGGTGTGGGACCCGGGGACGCGGGTGGACGCCAACCAGTGCGAGATCCACGACAGTACGGGCGACTACCCGGCGGTGTGGGTGAGCGACGGGGCGACCGCCGTGCTCGACTCCTGCCGGGTGCACGACGTGCCGGACGCGCTCTTCGTCCTCGACCGGGGTTCGCGGGTCGACGTGGTCGACAGCGACCTCTCGCAGGTGCGGAACACGGCGGTGTCGGTCAGCGACGGGGCGACGGCCCAGCTCGACGACTGCCGCATCCGGGAGGCGTCCACGGGCGCCTGGTTCCGGGACCACGGCAGCGGCGGCACGCTCGCCGGGTGCACGATCGACGCGGTGCAGACCGGGGTCATCGTCACCAAGGGCGCCGACCCGACGATCGAGCGGTGCACGGTCACCTCGCCCGCCGAGGCCGGTTTCTACGTCTCCGCCGAGGGCCGCGGCTCCTTCCACGGCTGCCGGGTCTCGGGGAGCGGCGGGTACGGCTTCCATGTGACGGACGGCTGCCGGACGCAGCTGCGGAGGTGCCGGACGGAGCGGTGCGCGCGCGGCGGGTACGAGTTCCCTGAGGAGGGCGCGGTCGCGGAGGGGTGCACCAGCGACGAGAGCGCGGTCCGCTCGTCCGTGCCGGAGGGCGGCACGGTCCTGACGGCCACGCAGGCCGCGCCGGGGCTGCTCGGGACGGTTCCCCCGCCCCGTACCGGCCCTGCCGTCGCCGCCGTCGTCGCGCCGGTGGCCGGGGAGCCCGCCGCCGGGGAGCGGTCCTCCCAGGAGGTGCTGGGCGAACTGGACGCGCTGGTGGGCCTGGAGAGCGTCAAGCACGAGGTGCGGACGCTGACGAACATGATCGAGGTGGGCCGGCGCCGTCAGGAGGCGGGGCTCAAGGCGGCCCCGGTCCGCCGCCACCTCGTCTTCACCGGGAACCCCGGCACCGGCAAGACGACCGTCGCCCGGCTGTACGGGGAGATCCTCGCCGCCCTGGGCGTTCTGGAGCGCGGGCATTTGGTCGAGGTGTCCCGGGTGGACCTGGTCGGCGAGCACATCGGCTCGACCGCGATCCGGACGCAGGAGGCCTTCGACCGGGCGCGCGGCGGGGTCCTGTTCGTCGACGAGGCGTACGCGCTGTCGCCGGAGGACTCGGGGCGCGACTTCGGCCGTGAGGCGATCGACACGCTGGTGAAGCTGATGGAGGACCACCGGGACGCGGTCGTGGTGATCGTCGCGGGGTACACGGCGGAGATGGAGCGCTTCCTCACCGTCAACCCCGGTGTGGCGTCCCGTTTCTCACGGACCATCAGCTTCGCCGACTACCTGCCGGACGAGTTGACGCGGATCGTCGGCCAGCAGGCCGACGAGCACGAGTACCGGCTCGCCCCGGGTCTGGACGAGGCCCTGCACACGTACTTCGAGAAGCTGCCGAAGGGCCCGGCCTTCGGCAACGGCCGTACGGCGCGCCAGACGTTCGAGTCGATGGTGGAGCGGCACGCGGGCCGGGCCGCCGCGCTCGCCGAGCCGAGCACGGACGACCTGACCCTGCTCTACCCGGAGGACCTCCCCGAACTCCCCTGACGTTCCCCGTCGTTCGGATCGCGCGGGCGCGGCACGGCGGGCGGGAGGCTGTCGAGGAGGGCGGCCCGGCGCCGGGCGAACTCGGGGTCGGCCTGGTAGTCGGAGTGGCCCAGGAGCGGTTCGGGCAGCGGGTGTTCGCGGGTGCGGCCGTACGCGACCGGGTCGAGCAGCACGGCTCCGTCGACGTCCGGCCGGTCGTCCTCGGCGGGGACGCGGACGGGCCCGCCGATGGGGTCGGTCGCGCGGTGCAGGTTGGACCAGCAGTGGACCGTGCGGTGCAGGGCGCGCAGCGCGTCGGGGCCGAAGTAGGCGGGGAACCAGCGGCCGTAGAGCCGCTCCAGGGGGGACCCGTAGGTGAGCAGCGCGACCCGGCCCCGGGTGGCGGCCGGCAGCTGCCAGACGGCCGCGGCGGCGAGGACGCTGCCCTGGGAGTGGCCCGAGATGACGAGCCGTCCGCCGGTGCTGCCGGTCCAGGAGCTCATGCGCCAGGTGAGGTCGGGGACGGCCCGTTCGGCGTAACAGGGCGGGGCGAAGGGGTGGGCGGCGCGCGGCCAGAAGGTGCCGACATCCCAGAGGATGCCGATGGTGCGGCGGGCGGAGGCGTCCTTGTAGGCGCGGCGGCCCCAGGTGACGAAGAGCAGGAAGCCGACGCCGATGAGCCAGGAGCCGAGCTCCTGGGCGGTGGCGGCCGCGGAGGCGACGGCGGGGTGGGCGCCGTCGAAGGCACGCCCAGGAACGTTTCCGCTGGTCCAGGCTCCGGCCACGGACGCGGCACCGAGGAGCAGGGTGGCGCCCGAGACGACGCCGACGAGGACGGGCGCGGAGTCGGTGAGCCCGGCGCGGGCCCGGCCGGCCGCGATCTGCCCGGTGCGGACGGGGTCGGGCGCGCCCGTGGCGCCGTACTCCGCCTCGACGACGGGACCGAGCCGCCGGGCGGTGAGCACGGTCCGCACGACGAGGAGGACGGCGGGGACGAGCAGGAGGAGGAGCAGGACGGGGATGACGGAGGCCTGCCAGCTGAGGAGGACCGGCGGGGCGATCCCGGCCCCCGTCCGGAGGCTTTCGGCGGCGTCGGCGTCCAGCCAGTCGGCGACCCACTGGGCGACGCCGCCGGACATGACCCCGGCGAGGGCGCAGGCGAGCATGGCGACGGCGGGCCCGCCGAGTCCGCGCAGGGCGGTACGGGGGTCGGCGTCGGCCCGTCCGAGGAACAGGGCCACCACGCCGAGGGCGAGGACCAGGCCGCCCTGGGCGAGGGTGAGCGTGCCGAAGGCCGCGTCGCCGGGGAGGGTCCCGTCGGAGGCCCAGCCGGGACGGGGCCACGCCGTGTGCAGGGCGGTGGCGGCGAGCAGGGCGAGCGAGGCGGCGGGCAGCACGGAGACCACGCGCCCGACCCGCAGGTCCACCCGGCGCTCGCTGCGGCCCCGGCGGCAGACGACCCACAGGACGACGAACGCGAGGCCGACGACGACGGTCCGCAGGCCGAGGCCGAGGGCGGCGAGGAGGCCGGTGTCGTGACGGGCGGTGACGGCGGCGAGGGCGGCGGCGACGGTGAGGAACCCGGCGGCGGTGTGCGCGGCCCGGAGACGGGCGACGAGCCGGCGCCCGTACCAGAAGCCGGGGCGCCCGAGGGCGGGGCGGGGGTCGGCGGGGGCGGGGGCCGGCGTCTTTCCGGCGGGCGCGCCGGTGGCCTCGTCTCCCGTGGGCGGGCGCTGGGCCTCGTACGCGCTCCAGGTCCGGGTCGACAGGTACCAGAGCAGTCCGACCAGCGCCGTCGGCACCAGGGCGGCGAGCGCGAGGCGGCGGCCCGGCGCCGACCACCAGCCGCCCCGGTCGGCCGCGAGGAAGCCGAGCCAGGGCGAGCCCTCGGCGCAGGCGGCCGTCCCGGCGCACTGCCAGGCGGTCAGGTCGAGCGCGACCTCGCAGGCGGCGGCGGTGAGCAGCACGGTCAGGGTGAGGGCTACGAGCCGGACGAGGACCCCGTACAGCCGGACGAGGACCGGCCGGCCGGGGGCGGGCGGGCGCATCCAGTGGGCGAGGTTGGCGACCATGAAGGGCAGGAGCAGCAGCCAGAGCGCGCGGGCGCCGTCGCCGGAGGTGAGGTGGGACCAGCAGTACGCCTCCGGGACCGGGCCCGCCGCGTACCGCTCGGGGTGGTCCTCGGCGTCGAGGTCCTCGGCCCGGCGGTGCACGGCGGCGGTGGCGTCGCCGGTGACGCGGACGGTGCTCGGGGCGTCCAGCATGGACTGGGGGGTGGCTCCGCCGACTCCGTGGACGAGGAGTTCGAGCGCCGCGCCCCCGGGCTGCGGGGCGGGTGTGGCAGGGGACACTTAGGGGACTTCCTCTCTGGATGGGAGGATGCGACGTCGGGACCAGGATCGCGGACGGGTGGCCGCACGCGCACCGCCCTCGCCGATTCCGGTCCGACTTCTCCCCTTGTCCCCTGCGGAAGGACCGGCCCCGGCGGTGACTGACAACCAGAACCTCCTCGCGGAACAGCGGCGCGCCCTGATCCTCGACGAGGTCCGGCGGCGCGGCGGCGTGCGGGTCAACGAGCTGACCCGGCGGCTGAACGTCTCGGACATGACGATCCGTCGCGACCTGGACGCGCTCGCCCGGCAGGGCGTCCTGGAGAAGGTGCACGGCGGGGCCGTGCCCGTGGTCGAGGCGAGCACGCACGAGCCCGGCTTCGAGGCCAAGTCGGCGCTCGAACCGAGCGCGAAGGACGAGATCGCGCGCGCGGCGGCGGCGCTCGTCCCGCCCGGTTCGGCCGTCGCCCTGTCGGGCGGGACGACGACGTACGCGCTCGCCCGGCACCTGCTCGACGTGCCGGACCTGACGGTCGTGACGAACTCGGTGCGGGTAGCCGACGTCTTCCACGAGGCCCAACTGACCGGCGGCGGGGGCGAGGTGCGGCGCGGAGCGGCGACGGTCGTCCTCACCGGCGGCATGCGCACGCCCTCGGACGCGCTGGTCGGTCCGGTCGCGGACCGGGCGATCCGCTCGCTCCACTTCGACGTGCTCTTCCTCGGGGTGCACGGCATCTCGGCCGAGGCGGGCCTGTCGACGCCGAACCTGGCGGAGGCGGAGACCAACCACTGCCTGATGCGCTCGGCGCGCCGGGTCGTGGTGGCCGCCGACCACACCAAGTGGGGGACGGTCGGCCTGAGTTCCTTCGCCGGCCTCGACGAGGTGGACACCTGGGTGACGGACCGGGGCATGGACGAGGGCATCAGGGCCGAGGTCGCGGAGCACGTGGCGGAGCTGCTGGTGGCGGGCGAGGAGCCGGCGGAGTGACCCTGTTCCGGGTCGAGCGGACCGTGCCGATGACGCCGGAGGAGGCGTGGGCTCGGCTGACGGACTGGCGGGCGCACGGGCGCCAGGTCCCGCTGACGCGGACGACCGTCCTCACGCCGGGACCGAACGGGCCGGGGACGCGGTTCACCGCGCGGACCGGGGTCGGGCCGATCGCCTTCGACGACCCGATGGAGGTCGTGCGCTGGGAGCCGCCTGAGGCCGAGGCCGGTCGGCCGGGCGCGTGCCGGCTGGTGAAGTCGGGCCGGATCGTCCGGGGCTGGGCCCTGGTGGAGGTCACGGAGGCGCCCGGCGGCGGCTCGCGGGTGGTGTGGACGGAGGACCTCTCCGTACGCGGTCTGCCGGGCCTCTTCGATCCGCTGCTCGCGCGGGCGGGGCGGCTGCTGTTCGGGCGGGCGATGGACGGGCTGCTGCGGGGGCGCTGAGGCCCCCCCCCGGGGGGCGCCGAGCGCCGGGGGGGGCGCTGTGTTCATGACGTGACGTCAGCTAAGGTTCTGGTCCACTGCCGTCCCAGGGGAGGTTCGGTCCATGGCACGCCGACTGAGGCCGGTGGAGCTCGACTTCACCGCATCCGCGCCCGTCCGCCTGGCGTTCACGACGACGCTCGCCGCGCCGCCGTCGGCCGTCTACCGGGCGGTGGCCGTCGAAGTGGGCAGCATGCCGGCCTGGTTCACCGCGGTCTCCTCCGCCGTCCCGAGCGGCGACGGGTCGGGCCGTACGATCCGGCTGCGGGGCGGGATCCGCTTCGAGGAGACGATCCTCGCCTCGGAACCCGACCTCCGCTACGCGTACCGGGTGGACGCGACCAACGCGCCCGCCGTGACGGCCATGGCGGAGGAGTGGTCCCTCTCCCCCGCCGGGAAGGGCACGCGCCTGCGCTGGGTCATGGCCGTGGACGGCTCGGCACCGTTCCGGGTCGCCCTGCGCCTCGCCGGTCCCGGTCTCGGACTCTCGTTCCGGGACGCGGCGCGACGCCTGGACCGGCGCCTCACTCCGGCCAGACCCCCGTCTCCAGGAACCGCTCGATAGCCACGCTGTACGGGGCGATGTCGAGGCCCTGGGCCGCGAGCCACTCGTCGGAGTAGTACTTGTCGAGGTACCGGTCGCCGGAGTCGCAGATCAGGGTGACGACGCTGCCGGTGCGTTCCTGCTCGACCATCTCGGCGATGATCTTGAAGGCGCTCCAGAGGCCGGTGCCGGTGGAGCCGCCCGCCTTGCGCCCTATGGCGACCTCCAGGGCCCGGACGGCGGCGACGCTCGCCGCGTCGGGGACCTTCATCATGCGGTCGATCGCGCCGGGCACGAAGCTCGGCTCCATGCGCGGGCGGCCGATGCCCTCGATGCGGGAGCCGCAGTCGGCCGTCGCCTCGGGGTCGTCGTGGGTCCAGCCGTCGAAGAAACAGGAGTTCTCCGGGTCGGCGACGCAGATCCGGGTGTCGTGCTGCATGTAGTGCACGTAGCGGGCGATCGTGGCCGAGGTGCCGCCGGTTCCCGCCGTGGCCACGATCCAGGCCGGCTCCGGGTACCGCTCCAGGCGCAGCTGCTGGTACATCGACTCGGCGATGTTGTTGTTGCCGCGCCAGTCGGTGGCCCGCTCGGCGTACGTGAACTGGTCCATGTAGTGGCCGCCGGTGCGCGCGGCGAGCGCCGCCGCCTCCTCGTACATGGTCCGCGAGTCGTCGACGAAGTGGCACTCGCCGCCGTGGAACTCGATGAGCCGGCACTTCTCGGAGCTGGTCGTGCGGGGCATCACGGCGATGAACGGGACGCCGATGAGCTTCGCGAAGTACGCCTCCGAGACGGCGGTCGAACCGCTGGACGCCTCGATGACGGGCTTCCCGGGCCGGATCCAGCCGTTGCAGAGCCCGTAGAGGAAGAGGGAGCGGGCGAGGCGGTGCTTGAGGCTGCCGGTGGGGTGGGTGGACTCGTCCTTGAGGTAGAGGTCGATGCCCCACTTCTCGGGGAGCGGGAAGCGCAGCAGGTGCGTGTCGGCGGACCGGTTGGAGTCGGCCTGGACCTTGCGGACGGCCTCCTTCAGCCAGCTCCGGTACGCCGGGTCGCTGCGGTCGACGTCGACGGTCGACGGTGCCGCGATCACACGGTTCTCGGTGGTGCTCATCCGTCCCACTCCTCGTTGCCTGGCACCGGTACTCACACCGCCGCCTTCTGTCGACGATACCCCTCCCACCTGGGCAAACGTTCTCTTTGATGTTCCATAGGAGTTGCTTGTGGGAGGCCGTCGAGCGGGGTCACTGGTGCGCGCGCGGGCCGCCCGGCACACTGGAGACCGGCAACCGGATGGGACCGGCGAGAGGGGTGGACCGGCATGGCGGAACCCGAGTTCAGCGCGCGGGGCGTACGGATCGCGCGCTGGCCGCGCTCGCTGACGCGCGCGGGCGAGGTGCGGATCGAGGACGGCAGGCTCGCCCTGCTCACGAGCTACGGCAGCGAGATCGACAGCGCCCCGGTGACCGACGTGCGGGCGGGGCGGCCGTGGTTCGCGAAGGCGGACGAGGCGGTGGCGACGGTGAACGGCACGCGGTACCGGCTGACGGGCGGGAAGGGGTTCCGCGCCGCGCTGAAGCGGGCGGCGGACGAACGCCGCTGACCTGGGCCGCGTCGCCGCGAGTTGCGGCTCGGTCACGGCTGGTTCACGCTGGTGGTGAGATCCACATCTTCGTCTTCTTCCGGACTACTTCGGGGAGTCGCAGCCGTGATCAGCGAGCCCAGCAGGTACTACGCGGTGGAGCTCCACGCCCTGCCGACGCGGATCGGTCAGGTCCGCAGAATCGTCTCCGCGCATCTGCGCCACTGGCAGCTCGACGCCTTGGTCGACCCTGCCGCGCTCGGGCTCACCGAGCTGCTGACCAACGTCCACCGGCACGCGCGGCCGGACATCCGGTGCGCGGTCGAGATCGAGCTGCTGCTCGACCGGCTGACCGTGTCCGTCAGGGACCACGACCCCCGAATACCTCAGGCCGGCACCCTCTCCCTCTTCGACGACAGGGATCTCGACACGGATCTCGTCGCGGATCTCGACGCGTTCGAGGCGCTCGCCACGTCGGGCCGCGGCCTCGCCATCGTCGGCGCCGTCAGCGAGAGCTGGGGCGTGCGGTCGTGCGGTGACGCCGGCAAGGTCGTGTGGTTCACGCTGTCCGCGCCGCCGCCGGACGCCCCGGCCGAGGAGCGCGCCCACGTGGCGCACGTCCCCGGGGCCGAGAGCCTGTTCACGGAGTACGACCTGCCGGCACCGGTGGCCGGACGCCCGGTTCTCGCCGGGCGCCCCTCCTGACGTACCGCCAGATCCGCTACTTCTTGCCCCTGTTCACGTCGTCGCGCCCGAACTGCTCCTCCAGGACGGTCAGTCGCCGCCAGTACTCGTCCTCGTCGATCTCCCCGGCGGCGAACCGGTGGCCGAGCAGGGCGATCGGCGAGCGCTCGTCCGGCCCCTCGTCGCGGAAGGGCCGCCCGCCGCGTCCGTACCGCCGGGCGCGGCGGAACAGGGTGACGAGCCCGAAGACGACGGCGGCCCAGACGAGCGGCACGAAGAGGACCCACGGGCCGGGGCCCGCGGAGGCGAGGGTGTTCATGACGGTTCAGCTCCTCGATGCGATGCGATGCGGTGATGTCCGTGGTTCCAGACTCGCGCGAGGAGGGGGTGCGGGTCGTCGTACGGGCAGCGGCTTCGCGCGTACGACGGCGGGAGTACGAGGAGGGGGCCCCGGCAGGGATCAGGCGACCGCGACCAGGGTGAGGTAGGCGATGCCGAGGACCCCGCGGTAACCGTTCAGCCAGCTGGAACGCTGCCGGTCGACGCGCTCGCGGGTCTCGGCTGCGAGCGGGTGACCGGGGTTCGCGGCGAGCCAGAGCTCGGTGTCGTACCGGTAGCCCGACTCGAACTCCTCCCACTCGTCGACGCCCGCCGTCTCGATCCACGCGGGCCGGAACCCCGCCTCGATCGCGAGCTCCACGAGCGCGCCGAGCGAGAGGTGGTCGGCCGCCGTGGCGCCGGGCCACATCCCGGCCAGCTCCTCGTCCGTCGGGGTCCGCTCCCAGAAGCCCTCGCCGAGCACGACCCGGCCGCCCGGGCGGACCAGCCGCCGCAGCTCGCGCAGGACGGCGGCGGGGTCGTACGGCAGCTCGGGATCGCAGAGCGCCTGGCTCGACCCGAGGCAGAGGACCGCGTCGACGGGTCCGCGGCCGGTGCCGAGCGCGGACTCCTCGACGAAGAGGACACGGTCGGCGAGCCCGCGCCCGTCCGCGAGGGCCCGGCCGCGGGCCAGGTCCTCGGTGTTGATGTCGATCCCGACGCCCTTGGCGTCCGGGGCGTTCTCCAGTACGCGCAGGAGCAACTCGCCCCAGCCGCACCCGATGTCGAGCACGTCGGCGGGCCGCGCGGCGGCGAGACGCCCGATCATGCGGGCGGCGCGGGCCTCGGAGAGGGGGCCGTGGAAGGTGAGGCTGCCGAGGCGCGGGGGGAGCGAGGAGGAGTCGACGGAATCCTTGGTGATCATGAGGGCGAAGCGTACGTGCCGGACCGCGTCCGCCCCAGCCATTTTCCGCCCCGGCGGGGCGGCCCGGCGCCGTACGGCCGGGCTCGCGGCCTCTCGGGCGGGCTCTCGGCCGAAGGCGCTCAGCCCGGCGAGCGGCCGAAGGCGCTCAGGCGGACTCGCGGCCGAGCGCGGTCAGGGGGTCGTCGAGGACCGGCTGCCAGGCGAGTTCCGCCGCGCCCACGAGGCTGTTGTGGTCCAGGGTGCACGGCAGAATCGGTACGCCTCCGCTGCGACCCCACAGGCTGCGGTCGGCGACGACCGCGCGGAGGCGTTCGGGGTCGGCGTCGAGGAGCTCGCGGTGGAGACCGCCCAGGATGATCCGGTCCGGGTTGAGGATGTTCACGAGGCCGGCGAGTCCGAGGCCGAGGCGGTCGATCAGTTCGCCGACGGCCACCCGTACCCCCGGGTCGTCCGGGTGCGTGCGCAGGAGGTCGCGGGCCTGCTGGAGGAGCGAGACCTCGGGGCCTGGTTCGCGGCCCGCGGCCAGCAGGAAGGCGAGCGGGTCGGTCTCGACGTCGAGGCAGCCGCGGCTGCCGCAGTGGCAGGGCCGCCCCTCCGGGTTGACCGTGAGGTGGCCGACCTCCAGGGCGAGGCCCGAACTCCCCGTGTGGAGGCGCCCGTCGAGGACGAGCGCGCCGCCGACACCCCGGTGCCCGGTGGCCACGCAGAGCAGGTCGCGGGCCCCTCGCCCGGCGCCGTGGCGGTGCTCGGCGAGGGCGGCGAGGTTGACGTCGTTGCCGGTGAAGGAGGGGCCCTCGATGCCCGCGGCCCGGACCCGCTCGGCGAAGATCTCGCGCACCGGCGCTCCGGCGGGCCAGGCGAGGTGGAGCGGGTTGAGGGCGGTGCCCTCGGGTTCGGCGACGGCGGAGGGCGCGGCGAGCCCGGCGCCCACGCAGCGGCGGCCGCTCTCCCGGAGCAGGGCGGCGCCCGCGTCGACGACGGCGCCGAGGACCTGCGCGGGGTCGGCGGAGACGGTGACGTGGCCGGGGGCGGTGGCGACGATCGTCCCGCCGAGGCCGACGAGCGCGGCGCGGAAGCCGTCCGCGTGGACCTGGGCGGCGAGGACGACGGGGCCCTTCTCGTCGACGGCCAGCCGGTGCGAGGGGCGGCCCTGGGAGCCGGCGGCGGCGCCGGGGTTGGAGTCGACGCGGATGAGGCCGAGGGCTTCGAGCTCGGCGGCGACCGCACCGGCGGTGGCGCGGGTGACCCCGAGTTCGGCGGTGAGGACGGCCCGCGTCGGAGCCCTGCCGGTGTGCACCAGCTCCAGCGCGGGACCGAGCGCGTTGCGCCCCCTGTCCAGCCGTGTCCGGGTCGTCGTCGCCTTGCCGTTCATGGGGGCGAGTCTCCCATGATCAGGCCGGGCACCGGACCCGAACCCCGTCCACCCGCGCTCCCGCGACGCCTCCGGGACCGCGCGTCGGCCGCCCGCCGGGGGCCGTGCGGCACCTCCGTACCGCCGTCGTACCGCCACCGGCGACGGGGGCGCGTCCAGGCCGTACCCGGGCCGCGCCCCTGCCTACTTCCCGGCCGCTTGAATCCGGGGCCCAGTGCCCCCTATCCTGCGTTTGTGCCGCTACTAAACAAAGTACGGACGGCCGCATCCGGGGGCTACGGCGGAGACACCGCCGTCGACTCCCTGACCCGCCTCCGCGTCGCCCTGACCGTCTTCTTCGCCCTCGACGGCTTCCTCTTCGCCGGCTGGGTGGTCCGCATCCCCGCCGTCAAGCAGCAGACCGGCGCCACCGCCGGCGACCTCGGCCTCGCCCTCCTCGGCGTCTCGGCGGGCGCCGTCGTGACGATGACGCTCACCGGGCGGCTCTGCCGCCGCTTCGGCAGCCGTGCCGTGACCGTCGTCACCGCCGTCCTGCTCTCCCTCTCCGTCGCGCTCCCCGCCCTGACCCGCTCGCCGTTGGCGCTCGGCCTGGTCCTGCTGGTCTTCGGCGCCGCGTACGGCGGCATCAACGTCGCCATGAACAGCGCGGCCGTCGAGCTGGTGACCGCCCTGCGCCGCCCGGTGATGCCGAGCTTCCACGCGGCGTTCAGCCTCGGCGGGATGCTCGGCGCGGGCCTCGGCGGGCTCCTCGCCGGGAGCCTCTCCCCCACCGTCCACCTGCTCGGCCTCACGGTCGTCGGGCTCGCCCTGACGGCCGCCGCCGGCCCCGTCCTGCTGCGGCACGCCGCACCCGCCCCTCCCGAGTCGCTCCCCCGTGACCCCGGGGCCGACCGGGCCGGGAAGCCCTCGCGGGCGGCCCGCCGTACCGTCGTCGTCTTCGGCGTCATCGCGCTCTGCACGGCGTACGGCGAAGGGGCCCTCGCCGACTGGGGCGCCCTCCACCTCGCCCAGGACCTGGACGCCCACCCGGGCGTCGCCGCCGCCGGGTACTCCGTCTTCGCCCTCACCATGACCGCCGGACGCCTCTCCGGCACCCTGCTCCTGGAGCGGCTCGGCCAGACCCGCACACTCGTCGCGGGCGGCGCCACGGCGGCGGCCGGCATGCTCCTCGGCGCGCTCGCCCCGACCGTCTGGGCGGCGCTCCTCGGCTTCGCCGTGACGGGCCTGGGGCTTGCCAACATCTTCCCCGTCGCCGTCGCCCGCGCGGGCGCGATCGCGGGCCCCGGCGGCGTGGCGACCGCCTCCACCCTCGGCTACGGGGGCATGCTTCTCGGCCCGCCGACGATCGGCTTCCTCGCCGACTGGATCTCGCTGCCGGTGGCGCTCACCACCGTCGCCGTCCTCGCCGCGGGGGCCGCCGCCATGGGGTACGGGGCGCGGAACGCGGGCGCGGAGACGGACCCGGGGGCCGGGACGGCCGGGACCTCCGTCGTACGGGAAGGGGCAAGGCGTCGGACCCCGGCCGCGTAATCCCCCGGCCGCGTAATCCCCGGCCGAGGTGGCGCGGACCTGCCAGAATCCGTCCGAGTCCGCACCGGCGTCCCGCCCGAGGACGCGGAGACTGGGGGAAACGATGAAGATCACGGAACACGTCGACGCTCTGGAGGCGGCCGGCCGGGCCTTGGCCGACGCCGCCGCCGGGGCCAGTGCCGACGCGGAGGTGCCGACCTGTCCGGGGTGGCGGGTCCGCGACCTCCTCCGGCACACGGCCGCCGTGCACCGCTGGGCCGCGTCCTTCGTGGTCGAGGGGCATGCCGCGCCTCGACCCATGGGCCCCGAAACGGACCTCGACGGCGACGAGTTGGTCGCGTACTACCGCGAGGCCCACGCCGACCTGGTCGCCGCGCTGCGCGCGGCACCGGAGACCCTGGAGTGCTGGGCCTTCCTGCCCGCGCCCTCGCCGCTCGCCTTCTGGGCGCGGCGGCAGGCCCACGAGACGGCGGTGCACCGCGCGGACGCCGAGTCGGCGCTCGGGTCCGCGTTCGCCGCGGTCGACGCGGAGTTCGCCGCCGACGGGATCGACGAGCTGCTGACCGGCTTCCACGCCAGGGACCGCAGCCGGGTCCGTACGCCCGAGCCCCGCACCCTGCGCGTACGGACGACGGACACCGGTGACGTGTGGACCGTACGGCTCTCGGCGGAGCGCCCGCCGCTGACCGAGCGCGGCGCGGAGGGGCCGTCGGACGCCGAATTCGCCGGCACCGCCGAGCGGTTGTACCTGACGCTGTGGAACCGGCTTCCGCTGGAAGGGGTGGCGGTCACGGGCGACGAGGCCCTCGCCGGGCTGTGGCGCGAAACCTCGCGGATCTGACCCGCAGGGTCGGCGTCAGCCCAGCCATCCGGGCCGTACGAGGCCCGACTCATAGGCCATCACCACGAGTTGGGCCCGGTCCCGGGCGCCGAGCTTCACCATCGCGCGGCTGACGTGCGTCTTGGCGGTGAGCGGGCTGACGACGAGTCTGCGGGCGATCTCCTCGTTCGACAGGCCGATGCCGACGAGGGCCATCACCTCCCGTTCGCGGTCGGTGAGCGCGGCGAGGGCAGCCGTCGCCGCCGGGGCCTTGGAGCGGGCCGCGAACTCCTCGATCAGGCGCCGGGTCACCCCCGGGGAGAGCAGCGCGTCCCCGTGGACGACGGCCCGCACCGCCCGCAGCAGCTCCTCCGGTTCGGTGTCCTTGACGAGGAAGCCGGAGGCACCGGCGCGGATCGCCTCGAAGACGTACTCGTCGAGCTCGAAGGTGGTCAGCATGACGACCCGTACCCCCGCCAGGGCCGGGTCGTCCGTGATGCGGCGGGTGGCGTCGAGGCCGTCGGCCCTCGGCATCCGGATGTCCATGAGGACGACATCGGGCCGCAGCGCCCGTACCCGCTCCACGGCCTCCTCCCCGTCGGCGGCCTCCCCCGCGACCTCGATGTCGGGCTGGGCATCGAGCAGGGCCCGGAATCCCGCGCGAACGAGGGCCTGGTCGTCGGCGAGCAGGACGCGGATCACGGGGTCTCCTGGGTTTCGGGAGCTTCGGGGGCTTCGGGGGCTTCGGGAGGCTGGGGGGCTTCGGGGGCTTCGTCGGGGCCGAGCGGAAGGACGGCGTGGACGCGGAAGCCGCCGTCCGGGCGGGTGCCCGCGTCGATCGTGCCGCCGAGCGCGGCGGCGCGCTCCCGCATCCCGGCGAGGCCGTTGCCGCTGCCCCCCGCCTCGGTGCCGGTGGCGGGGCCGTCGTCGTCGACGCGCAGGTCCAGCCGGTCGGGGCCGCGCGCGATCTCGACGCGGGCGGTCCGGGAGCCGGAGTGGCGCACCACGTTGGTCAGGGCCTCCTGCACGATCCGGAAGGCCGCGAGGTCGGCGCCGGGCGGCAGGGCCGTACGCGGGCCGCTGACGGTGACGGACACGTCCAGGCCCGTGGCGGCGGCCTGTTCGACGAGTTCGGGGAGGCGGTCGAGCCCCGGGGCCGGGGCGCGGGGCGCGGCGCCGGGGGCGCGGAGGGTGTCGAGGACCTGCCGCACCTCGCCGAGCGCCTCCTTGCTCGCCGCCTTGATGGTCGCCAGCGCGGTCCTGGCCTGCTCGGGGTCGGTGTCGAGGAGGGCGAGGCCGACACCGGCCTGCACGTTGATCACGGAGATCGAGTGGGCGAGGACGTCGTGGAGCTCCCGCGCGATCCGCAGCCGCTCTTCGTCGGCGCGGCGCCGCTCGGCGGCGGCCCGCTCGGCGCGCAGCTGCGCCCGCTGCTCGCGCCGGACCCGGGCGAACTCGGACGTGGCGAGTACGGCGACGGCGAAGGCGGCGGCGGGCAGCTCCTGGCCCCAGGGCGCGGGGCCGTCGCCCGCCGGGGGCAACCAGCGGTAGAGCCAGTGGGCGAGCAGCAGGTGTCCGGCCCAGAGCACGCCGAAGGCGCACCAGACGGCCTTGCGGTGGCCGTGGACGACGCCGGCGAAGGCGGCGACGGCGACCAGGAGGAAGACCGGGCCGTACGGGTATCCGGCGGCGAGGTAGGCGAGGGTGGCCGCGACGACGGCGAACACGACGAGGACCGGCCTGCGGTGCCGGAACAGCAGGGGGGCGGCGCCGAGCAGGAGCAGGGCGCGGCCGAGGGCGTCGAGCGTCTCGCGGTCGGGCTGCCGGCGTCCGGCGATGCCGACGCCCGCGACGACGAGGACGGCGACGACGAGCGTGGAGCGCCAGGGCAGCCGCCGCTCGCTCCACCTCTCCTCCCACGAACCCCAGGGCCGCCGCCCGCCGGGGCCTCCGTCCTCCCGCCGCCGGGTGGTGCGCTCGTCGTCCATGCGGCCCACGCTAACCGCGCGCGGGGCGACCGGGCGTCAGCCGTGCGGGGTGGCCCGGCGTACTCCGCGGGGAGTAGCGCCGCGCTGCCGGGACCCTCGGAACCCCGCCACGGAAGTCAGGCGCGCGGGAGGAGGCCGACGTCCTGGCCGAGGCGGCGGGCGGCGTGGGCGAAGAAGGTGTCGCGGTCCTCGACGACGTTGTGGAACTGGCCGAAGACCTCGAAGGAGACGAGCCCGAAGAGCTGCGACCAGGCGGCGACGAGGGCGACGGCGAGGGCCGGCGGGAGGTCGGGGGCGAGGTCGCCGGCCATGCGGGAGGCCTCGGGGCGCAGGTCCTCGGGGAGCGGCGGAAGGGCGACGCCCTCGCCGGAGTGGGCCTGGCGGACGAGCTCGACGAGGACGAGACCGACGCGGGCGGCGGGGGCGATGGTGTCCTGCGGCGCGGTGTAGCCGGGGACGGGGGAACCGTAGATGAGGGCGTACTCGTGCGGGTGGGCGACGGCCCAGGCGCGGACGGCGCGGCAGACGGCGGTCCAGCGGGCGAGGGGGCGCTCGGCGAGGGTGTCGGCGGCGGCCTTCTCGGCGGCGGCGCCGACGGCGTCGTAGGCGTCGACGATGAGGGCGGTCAGGAGGTCGTCGCGGCTGGGGAAGTACCGGTAGAGGGCCGAGGAGACCATGCCGAGCTCGCGGGCGACGGCGCGCAGCGACAGCTTGGCGGCGCCTTCGGCGGCGAGCTGCGTGCGGGCCTCGTCCTTGATGGCTGCGGTGATCTCGATACGGGCGCGGGCGCGGGCTCCGCTGACGGCGGCGGTCATGGAGAGCAGTGTGCCATTAACGGAGCATCGATCCAATTCGAGAGCAGTGCTCTTGCATGGGAGCACTGCTCCGTGCAGACTGGGAGCACGGAAACGAGAGCACTGCTCTCGGTTGATGCGTCGTCTGATACGTCGAAGTCGAAGGAGCCCTCATGTCCGCCCAGCCCGCCACCCACGTCATCAAGCCCGGCTGGTTCACGGTCAACGTGTTCAACCGCGCCGTCGCCTGGTTCACCCGCCGGGGCATCAGCCTCCGGGGCTCCCGCGTCCTCGCGGTCCGCGGCCGCAAGAGCGGCGAGTGGCGCCGCACCCCCGTCAACCCCCTGACGGTGAACGGCGCCGAGTACCTGGTCGCCCCGCGCGGCCACGTCCAGTGGACGCACAACATGCGGGCCGCCGGCGGCGGTCAGCTGCTCCTCGGCAAGCGCGCCGTGGAGTTCACCGCCGTCGAGGTGGCCGACGACGAGAAGCCCGCCCTGCTCCGCGCCTACCTCAAGCGCTGGAAGGCCGAGGTCGGCGTCTTCTTCGACGGCGTCGGCCCCGACTCCTCCGACGAGGAGCTCCGCGCCATCGCGCCCAAGCACCCCGTCTTCCGCGTCACGACGACGGGCCCCGCCACCACGCCCGCGTGACGCGGCCGAGGAAGCGGAGCCCGTACGCCTCGTGGACGAGGCCGGTCGATCAGGTCCGTCAGGACAGCTCCGAGGTCTCCGACAGCGAGCCGCCGGACGCCTTCCCGGACGCCTCGCCCGCGGCCTCGCCCGCCGTCCCGTCCGCGGTCTGGTCCGTCGTCTCGCCCGTCGTCCGGTCCGTCCCGCGCTCCCGCGCGCTGACGCCCCGGCCCGCCGGGCCGACGCCCGACGTGGTGTCCATCCGCTTGTCGAGGATCTCCAGGGCCCGCCGGGCCATGCCGTTCGAGCGGACCATGCCGCCGAGGGTGGCCGCGCCGCGGGTGATGTCGGCGAACGCGTTCCACGCGGGCCGGAAGCCCGTGAGGGTGGCGTGCAGCAGCCCGGGTCGGCGCTCGAACAGCGCGAGCATGCGCCGCCCCACGGCCATCTCCACGCCGAGCCCCGCCTTGATGGCGAAGGCGTAGTTGAGCGCCTGGCGCCGCGCGTCGACCGCGTCGTTCGCCTCGGCGACCCTGACCGCCCACTCCCCCGCGAGCCGGCCCGAGCGGAGCGCGTACGAGATGCCCTCGCGGGTCCACGGCTCCAGGAGTCCGGCCGCGTCACCGCAGACGAGGACCCGGCCGCGCGAGAGCGGCGAGTCGTCGGCGCGGCAGCGGGTCAGGTGGCCCGAGGAGATCGACGGCTCGAAGCCGGAGAGGCCGAGGCGGGCGACGAAGTCCTCCATGTACCGCTTGGTGGCGGCGCCCTCGCCGCGCGCCGAGATGACGCCGACGGTCAGCGTGCCGCCCTTGGGGAAGACCCAGCCGTAACTTCCGGGCATCGGGCCCCAGTCGATGAGGACGCGGCCCTTCCAGTCCTCGGCGACGGACGGCGGCACCGGGATCTCCGCTTCGAGGCCCAGGTCGACCTGACCGAGCTTCACCCCGACATGCGCCCCTATCCGGCTGGCGCTGCCGTCGGCGCCGACGACCGCGCGCGCGAGGACGGTCTCGCCGTCGGCGAGGACGACCGCGACCGTACGCCGGTCCGGCACGGACGGGCCGTGCTGCTCCACCCGGGCCACGGTGGCGCCGGTACGCAGCTGGGCGCCGGCCTTCTGGGCGTGCTCGACGAGCTGGGCGTCGAACTCCGGCCGGTTGATGAGGCCGAAGAGCATGCGGCGCGAGCGGCGGGTGCGGGCGAAGCGGCCGTCGAGCGAGAAGGTGACGGCGTGCACCCGGTCCTGGAGCGGGAGTTCGAAGCCCGGCGGGAGGGAGTCCCGGGAGGGGCCGATGATGCCGCCGCCGCAGGTCTTGTACCGGGGCAGCTCGGACTTCTCCAGGAGGAGGACCCGGCGGCCCGCGACCGCGGCCGCGTACGCGGCGGACGCGCCGGCCGGACCGGCGCCGACGACGACCACGTCCCAGACGTCGGCGTCCTCGGAGCCCTCGACGGCCGCGGCTCCCACCGCCACCGCCTCGGCCTGCTCGGGGTCGGCACCGGCTGCGTTCTCGGGACCGGCGTTCTCTGTGTGCTCGCTGCTCACGATGTGGTTCCTGCTCCTGATCCGACCGGTGAAGTCTGCTCTCGACGCATCCTACGGCGCGGTAGCCGGGGCCCCGCGCCGTAGGATCAACGGTGCGTTCGCCGTACCACGACATACGACGAACGTCGTCCATACGTCGTAACGTCGCACCCACCAGGAGCGTGCCCATGACCGCCCATCCGATCGCCGAAACCGTCCGGTCCCTGATGCCCCGGGCCAAGGCCGAGCTGACGGAGCTCGTGGCCTTCGAGTCGGTGGCGGACGAGGCCGTGGCACCACGCAGCGAGTGCGAGGCCGCGGCGAACTGGGTCGCGGACGCGCTGCGCGCGGAGGACTTCCAGGACGTGGCGCTGCTCGACACGCCCGACGGTTCGCAGGCCGTGTACGGCATCCTGCCCGGCCCGGCCGGTGCGCCGACCGTGCTCCTGTACGCGCACTACGACGTGCAGCCGAAGCTGGACGAGTCCGCGTGGCTCACTCCGCCGTTCGAGCTGACCGAGCGCGACGGCCGCTGGTACGGGCGCGGCGCGGCCGACTGCAAGGGCGGTTTCATCCTGCACCTGCTCGCGCTGCGCGCCCTCAAGGCCAACGGCGGCGTCCCGGTGACGGTCAAGATGATCGTCGAGGGTTCGGAGGAGCAGGGCACGGGCGGTCTGGAGCGGTACGCGGAGCAGCACCCGGAGGTGCTCGTCGCCGACACGATCGTCATCGGTGACGCGGGCAACTTCCGCGTGGGCCTGCCGACCGTGACCGCGACCCTGCGCGGCATGACGATGATCCGCGTGCAGATCGACACCCTTGAGGGCAACCTGCACTCCGGTCAGTTCGGCGGCGCCGCGCCGGACGCGCTGGCCGCGCTGATCCGGGTCCTCGACTCGCTGCGCGGCCCCGACGGTTCCACGGTCATCGACGGCCTCCCGGCCGACACGGCGTGGGAGGGTCTCCAGTACCCGGAGGAGGACTTCCGCCAGGACGCGAAGGTCCTCGCGGGCGTCGACCTGCCGGGCAACGGCACGGTCGCCGACCGCATCTGGGCGCGCCCCGCCGTGACCGTCATCGGCATCGACTGTCACCCGGTCGCCGGCGCGACCCCGTCGATCCCGGCGTCGGCGCGCGCGCAGATCAGCCTGCGGGTGCCGCCCGGCCAGGACGCGGCCGAGGCGACGAAGCTGCTGTACGCCCACATCGAGAAGCACACGCCGTGGAACGCGCGGGTCTCCTTCGAGCAGGTCGGCCAGGGCCAGCCGTTCCAGGCGGACACGTCGAGCCCGGCGTACGCGTCGATGGCCGAGGCGATGCGGATCGCGTACCCCGGCCAGGAGATGCAGACGGCGGGCATGGGCGGCTCGATCCCGCTGTGCAACACGCTGGCCTCGCTCTACCCGGAGGCGGAGATCCTCCTCATCGGCCTGAGCGAGCCGGAGGCGCAGATCCACGCGCCGAACGAGTCGGTGTCCCCGGAGGAGCTGGAGCGGCTCTCGGTCGCCGAGGCGCACTTCCTGGTCAACTACGCCCGCTCGAAGCAGGCCTGACGACCCGGTTTCCCTGATGTTCAGCGCTGGGCGAAGCTCGCCCAGCGCGTAGAACCAGGCGGCGGACCCGCGCGGACCGTAGGTTCGCCGCATGGAACTCATCCCGATCAGCCCGCGTCTGCACCTCCTCGACTACTCCATAGGCCAGGCCTATCTGTGGCGCGACGAGGAGGAGTTGACCCTCGTCGACGCCGGGTGGGCCGGTAGGGCCGACGAGACGACGGCGGTGATCCGGTCGGCCGGTCTCGACCCGGCCCGACTGCGCCGGATCGTCCTGACCCACTGCCACCGCGACCACGTGGGCGCCGCCCAGGAGCTGGCGGACCGGCACGGCGCGGAGATCCTCGCGCACCGGCTCGACGCCCCGGTGATCCGGGGCGAGGCCCCGGTCCCCGAGCCGGATCTCCTCGACTGGGAACGCCCGTTGTACGCCCACGGGCTCACCACCCCCGAGGCGCCGCCGACCCGCGTGGACCGCGAGGTCGAGGACGGCGAGGAACTCGGCTTCGGCGACGGCGCGGTGGCCCTCCACACCCCGGGCCACACGCCCGGCTCGCTCGCGGTCCATCTCCCGCGCCACGGCGTCCTGTTCACCGGCGACACGGTCGCGACGGTCCAGGGCGTCACCTTCGGCGTCTTCCACGTGGACCGCGCCCAGGCGACGGAGTCGATGCGCCGCCTGGCGAAGCTGGAGCCGTCGGTCCTGTGCTGCGGCCACGGCGCCCCGGTGACCACGGACACGGCGGCCCAGCTGACGGCCGCGGTGGCCGGGCAGGGGCCGGACCGACCGTGAGCGCCGAACGCACCGGCCAGGCCCCGGCCGACCCGACGGCCGCCGACGGCGCCCTGGCCTCCCAGCCCGTCGGTTACTGGACCGGCCTCGCCCACACGGCCGTCACCCGGCACCTGCGGGACGCCATGGCCCGTATCGACGTCACCCAGCCGCAGTACTGGGTGCTCAACCGCGTGCACGGCGCGCCCGCAGCACCCCCGCGCGCCGAGGTCGTGAGCGGGCTGACGCCCCTGGCGGACGGGCCGCACGACATTCCCCGCGTCGTCGACCAGCTCCTGCACCGGGGCTGGATCCACGCGGACGACGGGGACCGGCTGCACCTCACGGACGCGGGCGAGGCCGCCCGCGTCCGCCTCCGCCGACTCGTCACCGAGGTGCGCGCCGAGGTCCACGAGGGCGTCACGGACGCCGAGTACGTGGCCGCGCTCAAGGTCCTGCGCCGGATGGTCGCCAACGTGGAAGGCGCCGGGATCCGGTAGGCGTTCCCCGTGCGGGTGTCGCCGCCCCTGGTCAGCCCACCGGGACCCCCGCCTCCAGGTTGAGCACCGTGCCGCGTTCGCGGGCGCGGAGGGCCCAGCGGAGGCGGTGGTAGCGGACCGGCGGGAGGAGTTCGGCGGCCTCTTCCTCCGTGACGAAGCGCCAGGCGCGGAGTTCGGCTCCGGGGAGGCGGAGGCGGTCGGTGTCGGCGGGGGCGAGTCTGCCGCCGTCGAAGAGCAGGCGGAGGCCGCCGTAGCCGGGCGGCTTCGGTCGTTCCCAGTCGACGAGGAGCAGCCGGGGTACGGCGTCGAGTTCGAGCCCGATCTCCTCGGCGACCTCGCGCATGCCCGCCCGTGCCGGGGGCTCGCCCGGCTCGACGACTCCGCCCGGGAACTCCCAGCCCGGCTTGTACGTCGGGTCGACGAGCAGGAAGCGGTCCTCGTCGTCGAAGAGGAGCACCCCGGCGGCCAGGGTCTCGCCGGTCGGTTCGGCGGTCTGGACGATCCCGCAGGGTGCGGCCAGGTCCTTCCGGACCGCGTCGGCGACGGTCCGGGCGGCCTCGGCCGGGGTGAGCGTCGAGTTGTCGACGACGTACGCGTCCCGGGCGAGCCAGGCGTGGGCGGCGCGGTACGGCGGTATGCGGCCGTGGCACCACTCGCGTACCCGGGCGTCGGTCCCGGGATCGCCGTACTCGCTCCGGGCGTCGATCCGCTGACGCAGGATCGTTTCCTCGGGGTCGAGCAGAATGTGGCGCACCTCGATGCGGCGGGCCGCGAGCCCGCCGAAGATCTCGTCCCGGTACTCCTGCCGGAGCAGGGTCATCGGCACCACGAGCACGCCGCCGACCTCGGCGAGCAGCGCGGCGGCCGTGTCGACGACCATCCGCCGCCACATCGGCAGGTCCTGGTGGTCCTCGACCTCGCCGAGCCGCTTCGCCGGCAGCAGCCGGGTCAGGGAGCGGCCGATCACCTCGGGGTCGAGCAGGGTGCTGTACGGGATCAGATCGACCAGTTCACGCGCGGTACTCGACTTCCCCGCCCCGAACGCACCGTTGATCCAGACGATCACGATTCCCCCCTCTTCGGTAGCCCCCAGTGGCTTGCCCGCAACACCCTGCCACGGAAACCCCGGCCGCACGCCGAGGCGGGGCGCGCCCCGGAGCGCGGGGGCGCGCACCCGGAGCGGGACCGGAGCGGGGCCGCTGACCTCGTGTTTCTCCTGTTCGTCGCCCAGTCCGTACGGCTCAAGCCGTACCGATGACCTCGTACGGCGGCGGGGCCGGGGGCCGGGCCGCCCCGGCGCGCCCCGCCGTCACGCCCCCGAGAACGCGGCCGCCGCCGCGCCCAGGAGCCCCGCGTCCGTGCCCGTGGCGGCCGGGACGACGCGGAGGTCCCGTACGAAGGAGAGCGTCGCGTACTCCGCGAGGCTCCGGCGCAGCGGGGCGAAGAGGATCTCGCCCGCACCCGCCACCCCGCCGCCGACCACCGCGATGTCGATCTCCACGAGGGTCGCCGTGGCGGCGATGCCCGCCGCGAGCGCCCGCGCCGCGCGGGCGAAGGAGGCGAGCGCGATCGGGTCGCCCGCCCGTGCGGCGGCGGCCACGCCCGCCGCCGAGTCGTCGCCGTCGGGGCCCGGGCGCCAGCCGTTGTCCAGGGCGCGGCGGGCGAGGTGCGGTCCCGCGGCGAGGCGTTCGACGCAGCCTCGGCTGCCGCAGGCGCAGGGGTCGCCGTCCAGGTCCACCGAGATGTGCCCGAGGTGGCCGGCGTTGCCCGTGGGGCCGGTGTGGAGCCGGCCGCCGAGGACGAGTCCGCCGCCGACGCCCGTGGAGACCACCAGGCACAGCGCGTTGTCGTGGCCCCGGGCCGCGCCGAGCCAGTGTTCGGCGGCGGTCATGGCGACGCCGTCGCCGACGAGTGTCACCGGTCGCCCGCCGACCACCCGGCGGACCCGTTCGACGAGCGGGAAGTCCCGCCACCCCGGCACGTTCACCGGACTCACGGTCCCCCGCGCGGCGTCGACCGGCCCCGCGCTGCCGATGCCGACGGCCCCCGCCGCCTCCCACAGCGGCGAGGCGGCGAGCTCGCCGAGCACCTCCTCCACGGCCCGCATCACCGTCTCGCCTGACTCCCGCGCGGGCGTGTCCCGTCGCGCCCGCGCGTGCGGCCGGCCCTCGCCGTCGACGAGCGCCCCGGCGATCTTCGTACCGCCGATGTCGAGCGCGACGACCAGCCCCACGGCCGGAGGCGCGGCGGGGTCGGGGCACAGGTCGGGACACGGCGGGGCGGGCAGGGGCGTGGGCAGGGGCACGGAGCCTCCAGACGGTGGCCGGAGCGAGCGGGCGGGTTCCGCACAGTCTCCCTCGCCCTCCCCGATCTGACAACGTTGTCCACCGCTTATGCTCGGGCCATTCACCGATCCGCTCCCGACGGAGGAACCCCGCACCGTGGCCGACATCGCCCGCCGCCTCGAACCGCACCGCTACGGCAACCGGCCCACGATGAAGGACGTCGCCGCCCGCGCGGGCGTCGGCCTGAAGACGGTGTCCCGGGTGGTGAACGGCGAGCCGGGGGTCACCCCCGAGACCGGCCGCCGCGTCCTGGAGGCCATCGAGGCCCTCGGATTCCGCCGCAACGACAGCGCCCGCGTCCTGCGCAAGGGCAGGACCGCCACCGTCGGCCTGGTCCTGGAGGACCTCGCCGACCCGTTCTACGGCCCGCTCAGCCGCGCCGTCGAGGAGGTCGCCCGCGCCCACGGCACTCTCCTCATCAACGGATCGAGCGCCGAGGACCCGGACCGCGAGCAGGAGCTGGCGCTCGCGCTCTGCGCGCGCCGGGTCGACGGCCTCATCGTCATCCCCGCCGGGGACGACCACCGCTACCTGGAGCCCGAGATCCGGGCGGGCGTCGCCACCGTCTTCGTCGACCGCCCCGCCGGACGGATCGACGCCGACGCCGTCCTCTCCGACTGCTTCGGCGGCGCCCGCGAGGGCGTGGCGCACCTCGTCGCCCACGGCCACCGCCGGATCGGCTTCGTCGGCGACCGCCCGGGCATCCACACCGGCGCCGAGCGCCTGCGCGGCTACCGCGCGGCGATGGAGGACGCGGGTCTCCCGGTCCACGAGGCCTGGGTCTCGCTCGGGTCGACGCACCCGGAGCGCGTGAGCCGTGCGGTACGGGAGCTGGTGACCGGCCCCGAGCCGGTGACGGCCCTCTTCGCGGGCAACAACCGCGTCACCGTCACCGCCGTCCGCACCCTCGCCGCGCACCCCTCGCCGGTCGGCCCGGTCGCCCTCGTCGGCTTCGACGACATCGAGCTCGCCGACCTGCTCGGCATCACCGTCGTCGCCCAGGACGCCGCCGCGCTCGGCCGGACCGCGGCGGAGCGGCTGTTCCGCCGCCTCGAAGGGGCGGGCGGGGCACCGGAACAGGTCGTGCTCGGGACGACGCTGCTCGCCCGCGGCTCGGGCGAGATCGCGCCGTCCCTCACGTAGGGGTGTCTCGCGGCTCAGCAGACGCGCAGGCCTGCCACCGGGCCTCCGGACGCGCCGCCCGACAGGTGCAGGACGCTGAAGTAGACGTTCGTGTTGCCGCTGTCGTCGTCGGTCCTGGCGAACCAGCGGCTGCTGACCCCGCCGTACGACTCGGTGTGGTCCAGGTCCACCTGGCAGTAGAAGGTGTGCGGGCCCGCGCCGATCGTCCCCATCTCGCCGCCGTCGTGGCGGCTCGTCGTCGCGCTCCGCACGACCTGGCAGGTCGAGGAGGAGCCGGAGGACTCGCAGCCGGAGGAGGGCGCCGGGGCCTCGGTGGTCGGCGCGGCGGTGCTGCCGCCCGAGCCGCCGTCGGCGGGGGCGGTGGTCGTCGTGCCGCCGGAGGCGGGGGCCGTGGCGCCGGTCGTCCCGCCGGAGGCCGTACCGCCGCCGGAGCCGGAGGTGGAGCCCGCGCCGGAGGTGGAGGAGGAGCTCGTCCCCGTTCCTCCGCTGCCCGTGCCGGAGCCGGACCCGGTGCCGGTGCCGGTGTCCGTGCCGGAGGAGCCCGCGCCCGACACCGTGGCCGATCCCGCGCCTCCCCCGGTCGCCGCCGCCGCACCCCCGCCGGAGCCGCCGTCCGCGCCCGTGCCGGGGTCCGTACCGTCGCCTCCGGCGCCGCCGGTGGCCGTGCCTCCGCCGCCAGGACCGGCGGACGCCCCCACGGACGGAGACGCTCCGTCGGACGTCGAGGCGGAGGGCTTCGCGGACCCGCTCGCCGTGCCGGACGAGGGGGCGCCGGGGCTGCCCGGGTCCATGACCCGCCCGTCCTCCCCGCCCGTGCCACCGCCGGAGCCGCCGTCCGCCGGGCTGCCGCCCGCGGTCTGCCGCTGCCCGGGGTCGCGGTCCACGAGGACGTACGTGAGGCCGCCACCGGCCAGGAGGACGGCGGCCACGGAGGCGGCGATCAGCGCGTTCCGCCGCCGTCCGGCGGCACGGGCGGCGCGACGGCCCGGCGCGGCGGGCGCGGCGGGCGCCCCGAGGCTCCCGGGGACCCCGGAGGGCGCGGGGGCCCCGGAGAGCGCGAACGGCGCGGAATCCAGGGGCGTGACCTCGACGACCGGCTCGACGGCGGGCCCGGTCGGCGCCACCGACACGACGGGCTCAGGCATCACGACAGCCTCAGGCGCAACCGGCCCAGCGGGCGCCACCGGCGGCCCGAACCCCTCCGGCGCCACCGGCGGCACCGGCGCAGTCCCCGCCGCCCCCGCCGCCCCCACGGCCCCCAGCAGCCCCGCCGCCTCCCGCGCCCCCGGCCGTGTCGCCGGGTCCTTGTCCAGGAGCCGCAGCAGGATCGGCGTCAGCGGCCCCGCCCGCCGGGGCTCCGGCAGCGGTTCGGTGACGATGGCGGCGAGCGTCGACCAGGTCGACGTACGGCGGAAGGGAGAGGCTCCCTCGACGGCCGCGTACAGCGTCGCGCCGACCGCCCACACGTCGGACGCGGGTCCCGGGTCCTGGCCGCGGGCCCGCTCGGGCGCGAGGAAGTCGAGGGAGCCGATGATCTCGCCGCTGCGCGTGAGGTGCGTCGCGGAGCCGTCGCCGGGGTCCTCCATGGTCGCGATGCCGAAGTCGGTGAGGACGATCCGGCCGGACCGGTCGAGCAGGATGTTCCCCGGCTTCACGTCCCGGTGGAGGACGCCGACCTCGTGCGCCGCGGCGAGCGCCTCCAGGACGTGGGCGCCGATGCGGGCCGCCTCGACCGGGTCGATGGTGCCGCGTTCGGCGAGGACGTCGTCGAGGGAGGGTCCGTCGACGAGTTCCATGACGATGACCGGCCGGCCCTCGTGCTCGGTGACGTCGTGGACGGCGACGACTCCGGGGTGGCGGACGCGGGCGGCGGCGCGCGCCTCCCGGGTCATCCGCAGGCGCAGGTCGGCGAGTTCGGGCACGCCCGCGTCCGAGTACGTACGGAGTTCCTTGACGGCCACCTCGCGGCCGAGGACCTCGTCGACGGCCCTCCAGACGACTCCCATGCCTCCGCGCCCGAGTTGGCGCACGATTCTGTACCGGTCGGCGATCCGACCGTTCTCCCCCGAAGACACCGCTGCCCCGTTCCCCTGTTGAACTCGAACTCGGACACGACCGCCGAACGATCATGTGAACTCGACAAGAGTACGGGGCAGTTGGCCGAAAACTCAGCCCTTACCGCTCGGAGGCCGTGAGGTCTCCCCGGCGCGGGGCGGCGAAGCGGTCGAGGGCGGCGCGGGTCATGCCGGTGAGGGCGTCGACCTCCGCCGTGTCGAGGGCTCCGCAGTCGATGCCGCGCAGCAGGTAGGAGGAGAGGGCCTTGGCGGTGGCGGGCTCGTCCATGACGTCGCCGCCGGCGTGGTTGGCGTACGCGGAGAGGCGCTTGGCGGCGGCCTCGAAGCCCTCGCGGTAGAAGGCGAAGACGGCGGCGTAGCGCGTGGGGATGTGACCGGGGTGCATGTCCCAGCCCTGGTAGTAGGCGCGGGAGAGGGCGCGGCGGGTGAGGCCGTAGTGCAGCCGCCAGGCCTCGTGGACGTGCTCGGTGGAGCCGACCGGGAGGACGTTGGTGGAGCCGTCGGAGACGCGGACGCCGGTGCCGGCGGCAGCGACCTGCATGATCGCCTTGGCGTGGTCGGCGGCGGGGTGGTCGCTTGCCTGGTAGGCGGCGGAGACGCCGAGGCAGGCGCTGTAGTCGAAGGTGCCGTAGTGCAGTCCGGTGGCGCGGCCCTCGGCGGCGCCGATCATGCGGGCGACGGCGGCGGTGCCGTCGGTGGCGAGGATGGACTGGCTGGTCTCGATCTGGATCTCGAAGCCGAGGCGGCCGGCGTCGAGGCCGTGGGCCTTCTCGAAGGCCTCCAGGAGGCGGACGAAGGCGGTGACCTGCTCGGGGTAGGTCACCTTGGGGAGGGTGAGGACGAGGCCGTCGGGGAGACCGCCGTTCTCCAGGAGGCCGGTGAGGAAGACGTCGGTGGTGCGGATGCCCCGGTCGCGTACGGCGGCCTCCATGCACTTCATCCGGATGCCCATGTAGGGGGCGGCGGTGCCGTCGGCGTACGCCTGCGTGATCAGGCGCGCGGCCCGGGCGGCGTCCATGTCTTCGGCGTCCCCGCCCTCGCCCGCGTAGCCGTCCTCGAAGTCGACCCGGAGGTCCTCGATGGGCTCGCGCTCCAGCTTGGCGCGGACGCGGCCGTAGACGTCCTCGGCGAGGTCGTCGGAGAGGCCGAGGACGGCGGCGAAGGAGGCGGCGTCGGGGGCGTGCTCGTCGAGGGCGGCGAGGGCCTGGTCGCCCCAGGAGCGGATGGTTCCGGCGTCGAAGACGTTGCCGGGGACGTAGACCGTGTGGACGGGCTGACGGGTGCCGGGGTCGCCCGGGTAGCGGCGGTCGAGCTCGGCGTCCACCTCCGCGAGGGAGGCGCTGATGCCCTCGCTGACGGCACCCGCGAGGCTCGTCGACACCTTCTCCTGCTGACCCATCCGAACACCCTCCTGTTTTCCGCTTCACGGAATCAACAATCCGTATAGCGAAGTTAGTAGGCACCCTTGACCTGAGTCAATGTCTACCTGGGAGCGTCCCAAAAACGGCCGGGGGCCGCGCGGCGACGAATCGCCACGCGGCCCCCGGACCGTACGGACCCGCAGGTCAGCCCTTGCGGGCCTGAACCTCGGCGGTCAGCTGCGGGACGACGTCGAAGAGGTCGCCCACCACGCCGTAGTCGACGAGGTCGAAGATCGGAGCCTCGGCGTCCTTGTTGATCGCGACGATGGTCTTCGAGGTCTGCATGCCCGCGCGGTGCTGGATCGCGCCGGAGATGCCGGAGGCGATGTACAGCTGCGGCGAGACCGACTTGCCGGTCTGGCCGACCTGGTTGGAGTGCGGGTACCAGCCGGCGTCGACGGCGGCGCGGGAGGCGCCGACGGCGGCACCGAGCGAGTCGGCGAGCGCCTCGATGATCGCGAAGTTCTCGGCGCCGTTGACGCCACGGCCGCCGGAGACGACGATCGCGGCCTCGGTCAGCTCCGGACGGCCGGTGGACTCGCGCGGGGTGCGGGAGGTCACCTTGGTGCCGAGCGCCTTCTCGGAGAAGGAGACGGCGAGCGCCTCGACGGCGCCGGCGGCCGGGGCGGCCTCGACGGGGGCCGAGTTCGGCTTGACCGTGATGACCGGGGTGCCCTTGGAGACACGGGACTTGGTGGTGTACGAGGCGGCGAACGCGGACTGCGTGGCGACGGGGCCCTCGGCACCGGCCTCCAGGTCCACGGCGTCGGTGATGATGCCGGAGCCGATGCGGACCGCGAGGCGGGCCGCGATCTCCTTGTTCTCACCCGACGAGGGGAGCAGCACGGCGGCCGGGGAAACGGCCTCGTACGCGGCCTGGAGGGCCTCCACCTTCGGGACGACGAGGTACTCGGCGAACTCGGGGGCGTCGGCGGTGAGGACCTTCACGGCACCGTGCTCGGCGAGCGCGGCGGCGGTGTCGGCGGCGCCGTTGCCGAGGGCGACGGCGACGGGCTCGCCGAGGCGGCGGGCGAGGGTCAGCAGCTCCAGGGTGGGCTTGCGGACGGCACCGTCGACGTGGTCGACGTAGACGAGAATCTCAGCCATGGGACGTCAATCTCCTGCGAACGATAGGGGCGGTCTGAGCGGCTCGCGGGAGCCTTAGATGAACTTCTGGCTCGCGAGGAACTCGGCGAGCTGCTTGCCGCCCTCGCCCTCGTCCTTGACGATCGTGCCGGCGGTGCGGGCCGGACGCTCGGCGGCCGTGTCGACCGCGGTCCAGGCGCCCTCGAGGCCGACCTCGTCGGCGTCGATGCCGAGGTCGTCCAGGTCGAGGGACTCGACCGGCTTCTTCTTGGCGGCCATGATGCCCTTGAAGGACGGGTAGCGGGCCTCGCCCGACTGGTCCGTCACGGAGACGACGGCCGGAAGCGCGGCCTCCAGCTGCTCGGAGGCGCTGTCGCCGTCACGACGGCCCTTGACGACGCCGTCCTCGACGGAGACCTCGGAGAGCAGGGTGACCTGCGGGACGCCCAGGCGCTCGGCGAGGATCGCGGGCAGGACGCCCATGGTGCCGTCGGTGGAGGCCATGCCGGCGATGACGACGTCGTAGCCGACCTTCTCGATCGCCTTGGCGAGCACGAGCGAGGTGCCCATGACGTCGGTGCCGTGCAGGTCGTCGTCCTCGACGTGAACGGCCTTGTCGGCGCCCATGGAGAGCGCCTTGCGCAGCGCGTCCTTGGCGTCCTCGGGGCCGACCGTGAGCACGGTGACCTCGGCCTCGTCCGCCTCCTCGGCGATCTGCAGGGCCTGCTCGACCGCGTACTCGTCGAGCTCCGACAGCAGGCCGTCGACGTCGTCGCGGTCGACCGTGAGGTCATCCGCGAACTTCCGGTCTCCGGTCGCGTCGGGCACGTACTTCACACAGACAACGATCCTCAAGCTCACGCCGGCTCTCCTACTGCATCGTCATAACTGGGCTGCCTTGTTGCTCGCAGCATAGGCGCCTGAAGGGCGGGTTTCCGGTCGGGGCGCCGGACGCCCCGACCGAAATATTACTCGCCAGTACACCCAGTTCGTGACCAGTAAGCAAGCGCTCAGCCATGTGACCTTGCCAACGCGCGGAGAGCGGCGCGCACGGGAACTCTCAGTCGCGCAGCGCGTTGAAGCGCCCGTGGTGGTAGAGCAACGGCCGGCCCGCCCCGTCGGGGTCGCCGGCGACGGCCTCCGCGATCACGATCCGGTGGTCACCGGCGGGCACACGGGCGATCACCCGGCAGACCAGCCAGGCCAGGACACCGTCGAGCACGGGCACGCCCTCGGGCCCCACGCTCCAGCCGGTCCCCTCGCCGAACCGGTCGGCCCCGCTGCGCGCGAAGGTGGCGGCCAGCTCCTCCTGGTGTTCGCCGAGTATGTGGACCCCGATGTACTCGGCCTCGGCCACCACCGGCCAGCTGGAGGAGCCGGTGCCGACGCCGAACGAGATCAGCGGGGGCTCGGCGGCCACGGAGTTGAGCGAGGTCGCGGTGAAACCGACGGGACCGTCGCCGTACGCGGTGATCACGGCGACTCCGGCGGCGTGCCGGCGGAAGACGGAGCGGAGGAGATCGGGTCCGGCCTGGAGGCCGGGGGTGACCCGGAGATCGGGGGAAACCGTCATGGAGTTGTCCTTCTGCGAGGGCGGCATGGAGGTGGTCCTGCGGTGCTCAGACACCGGGACAGCGCGCGCTCGCGTTGCGGGCCAGGTCGACGTGGACCCGGCCGTAGAGAAGGAGTTCAGGGGGCACTCCGTCAGGGTGACGATATGTGTGGGACGCAGTCAAGTGCGTACCGCGATATGGGAGGAGCGTCACTGCGTCACAGCGGTACGTGAGGGGTCCCCGGTACGCCGGTGGGGTGGGTGTGCGTCCTGTCTCCACGTCAGACCGCCCGCCCCAGCGCCGCGATGACGTCCGCCCTGCGCGGCTGCCCCGCGGCACGGCGGACGACGCGGCCCGCCCGGTCGAGCACGAGGACGGTCGGCGTCCGGACGATGTCCAGTTCCCGTACGAGATCGAGCCGTTCCTCGGCGTCGATCTCGACGTGTCCCACGCCCGGCACCATGGCGGCGACCTCGGCGAGGGTGCGGCGGGTGGCCCGGCAGGGCTGACAGAAGGCGGTCGAGAACTGGACGAGGGTGGCCCGCTCCCCCAGCTCGGCGCCGAGTACCTCCGGCCCCAGGACCTCACTCATGCCACTCCCCTTCGCCCGCGTTCGCTCGCACGTTCCTCAGGTGCAGCGTCCCACGCCCGCGTTCGATTCCCTTTCCCGTCCCTTTCCGGACACCGCGAGTGACGAGAATCTCCCCGTGCGGCGGCGTCTGGACTGGTCTCGGGGGCCCTCATGGGGCACGATCTGCCCAAAGCCGAAAACCTACGGCCGCGTAACTTCGCCGGGAGCACCCACTCCGGGCACACGAAGAAGAGGTTCCTCTCCGATGGCAGAACTCGTCTATCGACCGGTCGTCGGTGCCGCGCTCACCCTGTTCAAGGCGCTCGACCTGAAGATCGACACGCAGGGTTCGGAGCACATCCCGCGCACCGGCGGCGCGGTGCTCGTGAGCAACCACATCAGCTACCTGGACTTCATCTTCACCGGCCTCGCGGCCCTGCCCCAGAAGCGCCTGGTCCGCTTCATGGCGAAGGACTCCGTCTTCAAGCACAAGGTCTCGGGGCCGCTCATGCGCGGCATGAAGCACATCCCCGTCGACCGCTCGGCCGGCGAGCACGCCTACAAGCACGCGCTCGAATCCCTGCGGGCCGGCGAGATCGTCGGCGTCTTCCCCGAGGCGACGATCTCCCAGTCCTTCACGCTCAAGGGCTTCAAGACGGGCGCGGCGCGCCTGGCGCAGGAGGCGGGCGTCCCGCTGATCCCGATGGCGCTCTGGGGCACCCAGCGCCTCTGGACGAAGGGCCACCCCAAGAACTTCAAGCGCAGCCACATCCCGGTGACGATCCGCGTCGGCGAGCCCTTGGAGGCCCCCGCCGACCAGTACGCGGGCGCGATCACCCGGCGGCTGCGCGAGCGCGTCCAGGAGCTCCTGGAGGCCGCGCAGCGCGCCTACCCGGTCCGCCCGAAGGACGCCGACGACACGTGGTGGGTGCCCGCCCACCTCGGCGGTACGGCTCCGACGGCGGCGCAGGTCAAGGAAGCCGGCTGACCGTCAGAGCCGGTCGGGAAGCGTCCGCCACAGCACCGGGCCGTCCGGGGCCGCCTTGAGGGCGCCCAGGACGGCCCCGTGCGGTGCGGCGTACAGCTCCGGGTAGTCCAGCTCGCCGAGCTCGGGCCGTACGGTCCAGGCGAGGCGCTCCTCCCGCAGCGAGAACCGGGCGTCGATGCCCGGCTTGTTCCCCCGTACGTCCTGCCGGGCCCAGGCGGTCTCGCCGGGCAGCAGGACGGCGACGAGGCCGTGGACGACCGGGTCCGAGCCGTCGTCCTCGGTGAGCCGCTGGTAGCAGAGGGCGGCGGGGATGCCCCGGGCGCGCAGGAGCGCGGTGTACGCGATCGACTTGGCGTAGCAGATCCCGGTGCGGTGCTCCAGGACGTCGGAGGCCCGCCAGGTCACGCGCCGGTCCCCGGTGTCCATGGAGTGCGGGATCTCGTCCCGTACGTACGCGAAGGCCGCCTCGGCGTATGAGTATTCATCCGGGTAGGTGTCGGCAAGCCGGTCCGCCACGGCCCTGACGTGCGGGTGCTCGTGGTCGACGGCCTCGCTCGCGGCCAAGTAAGCAGCGATGTCGGCGTCTTGCTGGATGAGTTCCATGCGGGACGACCCTACGGAAACGGCCGGACGGAAGTCAATGACTTTCCGTCCGGCCGTATCTTTATGCAGTTCTCGGCGCTGAGCTCGTCCCGACTAGCGGGCGAGCTCCTCCTTCAGCGCCTGGAGGAACGCGTCGATGTCGTCCTCCGTCGTGTCGAAGGAGCACATCCAGCGCACGACGCCGGCGGCCTCATCCCAGAAGTAGAAGCGGAAACGCTCCTGCAGGCGACGGCTCACCTCCTGCGGCAGCTTCGCGAAGACCGCGTTGGCCTGGACCGGGTAGAGGATCTCCACCCCGTCGAGGTCGCGCACGCCGGTCGCGAGGCGCTGGGCCATCGCGTTGCCGTGGCTCGCGTTCCGCAGCCACAGGTCTCCGGCGAGGAGCGCCTCGAACTGGACCGACAGGAAGCGCATCTTCGACGCGAGCTGCATGGACAGCTTGCGCAGGTGCTTCATGTGGCTGACCGCGTCCGGGTTGAGGACGACGACGGCCTCGCCGAAGAGCAGACCGTTCTTCGTCCCGCCGTACGAGAGGACGTCGACGCCCACGTCGGTGGTGAACGCGCGCAGCGGCACCCCGAGCGAGGCGGCGGCGTTGGCGATGCGGGCCCCGTCCAGGTGCACCTTCATGCCCTTGGCGTGGGCGTGCTCGACGATCGCGCGGATCTCCTCCACCGAGTAGAGGGTGCCGAGCTCGGTGTTCTGGGTGATCGAGACGACCTGCGGCATCGCACGGTGCTCGTCCTCCCAGCCCCAGGCCTGCCGGTCGATGAGCTCGGGGGTGAGCTTGCCGTCCGGCGTGGGCACGGTGAGCAGCTTGAGGCCGCCCATCCGCTCGGGCGCTCCGCCCTCGTCCACGTTGATGTGCGCGGACTCGGCGCAGATGACGGCGCCCCAGCGGTCGGTGAGCGCCTGGAGCGCGGTCACGTTGGCACCGGTGCCGTTGAAGACCGGGAAGGCCTCGGCGGTGGGGCCGAAGTGGCTCCGCATGACCTCCTGGAGGTGCTCGGTGTACTGGTCCTCGCCGTACGCGACCTGGTGGCCCTCGTTGGCGAGGACGATGGCCGCGAGGATCTCGGGGTGCACGCCGGCGTAGTTGTCGCTGGCGAAGCCCCGGACCGACGGGTCGTGACGCCGACGCGCGTCGGTCGGCGTGGCGGTGGTCTCGGTCACGGCTTGGGAGTCAGCCACAGGCGCTGTCCGTTCACTTCCTGGGCGGGCTTGTCCCACAGACCGGCGATCTCGTCGGCCAGGTCCTTCACGTCGGTGAAGCCCGCGAACTTCGCATCGGGGCGCTCCGCGCGCATGGCGTCGTGCACCAGTGCCTTGATCACCAGGATGGCAGCCCCGGCCTGCGGGCCGTCCTCGCCCCCCAGCTTGCGGAACGAGTCGGCCATGGCGAGCGTCCAGGCCTCGGCCGCCGCCTTGCCGGCGTTGTACGCGGCGTTGTTGGCCAGCGGCTTGTGCGCGCCGACCTGGCTGACCAGCGCGTACCGGCCGCGACCGCCGGCGGCCAGGAGGCCGTCGTGGAAGGCGAGCGAGGTGTGCTGGACGGTGCGGATGAGGAGCTTCTCCAGGAAGTCCCAGTCCGCGAGGTCGGTCGTGGTGAAGGACTTGCTGCCGCGCCAGCCGCCGACCAGGTGGACCAGGCCGTCGACACGGCCGAAGTCCTTCTCGATCTTGGCGGCCCAGTCGCGGGTGGCGTCCAGGTCGAGCAGGTCGACGGTGTCGCCGACGACGGTGGCGCCGCCGTGGGCGTACCGGGCGGCGTCGACGGCCTCGGCGAGGCGCACCGGGTCGGCGTCGGAGCCGACCACGGTCGCGCCGGCCTCGGCGAGGCGCATCAGGGTGGCACGGCCCGCGGGGCCGGCCGCGCCGGCCACCGCGATGACGGCGCCGTCGAGCGGTCCACCGTTCCCGTTGCTGGCGTTCACGGGCGCCTCCTCCGTCGGGTCGATGAGGTCGCTCACGCGGCGACCCGCGCGATGCTCGGGACGTCGGCGGCGGTGATCCCCTTGGTGTCGGCGATCACGCCCTTCAGCTTCTTGGCGAGGGCCTCAAAGAACATGCTGAGCGGAAACTCGTCCGGAAGCACGTCGTCGACCAGCTTGCGCGGCGGCAGCGTGAGGTCGAGGGCGTCGGAGCCCTTGGCCCACTTGGAGGCCGGGTGCGGGGCGAGGTAGGTGGTGACGAACTCGTACGCCTTGATCCAGTGGACCAGCTTCGGGCGGTCGATGCCGTCGCGGTAGAGCGTCTCGATCTCGGCGCACAGCTGGTTGGTGACCTCGGGGGCCCGCTGCCAGTCGATCGTGAGGACGTTGTCCGTCCAGCGCACCACGTCGTGCTTGTGGAGGTACGCGAAGAGCAGCTGGCCGCCCAGGCTGTCGTAGTTCCGGGTCCGGTCGCCGGTGAGCGGGAAGCGGAACATGCGGTCGAAGAGGACCGCGTACTGCACGTCACGGCCGTGGGCGTTGCCCTCGGACTCCAGGATCACGGCCTGCTTGAAGGCGGTGAGGTCGCAGCGGAGCTCCTCCAGGCCGTACATCCAGAACGGCTGGCGCTGCTTGATCATGAAGGGGTCGAACGGCAGGTCGCCGCGGCTGTGGGCGCGGTCGTGGACCAGGTCCCAGAGCACGAAGGCCTGCTCGCAGCGGCTCTGGTCGTCGACCATGGCGGCGATGTCCTCGGGCAGCTTGACGCCCAGGGTCTCGACGGCGGCCTCGGTGACCTTGCGGAAGCGCGCGGCCTCGCGGTCGCAGAAGATGCCGCCCCAGGTGAAGCGCTCGGGAACCTCGCGCACGGCGACGGTCTCCGGGAAGAGGACGGCCGAGTTGGTGTCGTACCCGGCGGTGAAGTCCTCGAAGGTGATGCCGCAGAAGCCGGGGTTGTCGAAGCGGGCGGCCTCCAGCTCGGAGAGCCACTCGGGCCAGACCATGCGGAGCACGACGGCCTCGAAGTTGCGGTCGAGGTTGCCGTTCTGCGTGTACATCGGGAAGAGCACGAGGTGCTGGAGCCCGTCGGCACGGCCGGCGGCGGGGTGGAACTCCATGAGGGAGTCCAGGAAGTCCGGCACGGTGAAGCCGCTCTCGACCCACTTGCGCAGGTCCGCGACGAGGGCGCGGTGGTAGGCGCCGTCGTGCGGGACGAGCGGGGAGAGCTGCTCCACGGACGCGATCAGGCGGTCCACGGTCAGCTCGACGAGCGCGCGGGCGGGCGCGCCCTCGGCCTCGAAGTCGATGGAGCCGTCCGCGCTCTGCCAGGGGCGGATCTCCTCCACGGCATTCTTGAGCTCGGTCCAGGCCGCGTGCTCGATGACCCGGGCCTCGGTGGATATCCCCCCACCGGTCACGTCCTGCACAAGAATTTCCGTCATGCCTCTTCCTCCACAGGAGAACCTTGCGTTAAAGAACCGTATCGAGACATGGCTCTTCCCCGCAAGAGGAGGCAGAAGAAATTATCCTGTGCGACCCCATGGTCACCGAAATTTTTCCTGCCTCCCAGGGCCGAAAGCCCTCATCCGCCGGATGGATGGCCCGAACACTCAGTCCAGCGGCTTGACGAGGAGCTCGAACTCCAGGTCGTCGCGCTGGGGCAGTCCGAAGCGCTCGTCGCCGTACGGGAAGGGGGTCGTCCGCCCCGTACGCCGGTACCCGCGCCGCTCGTACCAGGCGATGAGCTCCTCGCGCACCGAGATCACCGTCATGTGCATCTCGCGGACGTCCCAGAGCTCGCGCACCCGGCGCTCGGCCTCGGCGATGATCCGCTTGCCGAGACCGGCACCCTGGAGTTCGGGGCGGACGGCGAACATGCCGAAGTAGGCGGCCTCGCCGCGGTGCTCCAGCTGGCAGCAGGCGACGACCTCGCCGTCCCGCTCGACGACGAGGAGGCGGCTGCCCGGGGTGGTGATGACGGCGGCGACGCCCTCGGCGTCGGTGCGCTGGCCCTGGAGGATGTCCGCCTCCGTCGTCCAGCCGCCCCGGCTCGCGTCGCCCCGGTAGGCCGACTCGACGAGCGGGACCAGGACCGGGACGTCGTCGAGGACCGCCTCGCGGTACTCGATCCGGCCGGCCTCCTGGGACGTGGCGGTGTCCATGCGTACGGGCTCCCCTCGGGCGCTGACGATCGCGGTGCGCGATCGTCCCGAGCCTAACGCGCGCACCTCTCACTCCCCCTCGTACATCCGTGCGCGCCCGTGCGCCCGCGTGCGGGTTCCCGGCGGCGGGCATTCCTCCTTCAGGAGGGGGGTGATGAGCCGTGCACGGAGCGGCCCTGACCGGGTGGCTGCTGGTCGCGCTCGGCGCGGCGGCGGGCGCGTACTGCCTGCTGCGGGTGCGGGCGTCCGACGGGGAGGAGCGGCGGACGGCCGGCGGCGAGGCGGCGATGGGTTTCGGCATGGCGGCCATGGCCCTGCCCGCGGCGGTCCTCACCCCGCCGGACTGGACCTGGGTCGTGTACGCGGCGGTGTTCGGCGCGACGGCGCTCCTCGGCCTGGCCGGGGCGACCCGGCGCGGCCGTCGGAGGCTGCACCACCTCCACCACCTCGTCGACTCGCTCGCGATGCTCTACATGGCGGTCGCGATGGCGGCCCCGGCCCTCATGGGGGCACGGGGGGCGCACGGGGGGCACGCGATGGGGTCGGCGGCGGGGATGGCCGGCGGCATCCCCGTCCTGACGGGGGCTCTGCTCCTCTACTACGTGGTGTACGTGCTCCACGCGGGCGCGCGGCTCGTCCCGGTGGCGAGACCCGTGCCGGCGGGGGCGGGCGCCGGGGCGGGAGCGGGTGCGGGGGCGGGGGTCTCCTGGGCGACCCGGCCGGAGCTGACGCTCGTCTGCCGGCTCTCGATGGCGCTGGCGATGGTCGCGATGCTCGTCACGCTCTGAAACGGCCGGAACGGAAGCGGTCGGAGCCGAAACGGCCGGAACCGTGACCAACGGAACCGTGGCGTACGTCACTTGAGGTCCGCGCCCATACCCGGGGCCGTACCGCGCTCATAGGGTGACGCCCATGTGGGTCTCCCTCGCGCTGCTCCTGCTCGGCGTCCTGGCCTCCCTCGCGGCCCCCCGGCTGCTCACGCGGGCCGAATGGGCCGAGCGAGAACCCGTGGTGGCGCTGTGGGTGTGGCAGTGCGTGGTGGCGGCCGTGCTCCTGAGCTTCGCCCTGTCGATGACGTTCAGCGCGTCCACGGCCTGGCAGGCCGTGCGCGGGCAGCTCTTCGCCCCGGCGCCGCACGCGGTGGTGGAGGCGTACGAACTCGGCACGAGCGGACCGTGGTCGGCCGTCCTCGCGGTCGTCCTCGCCTGCGGCGGCCTGTGGTCCGGGGCGATGCTCGGGAGGGAGATCGGGCAGGCGCGCGCCCGGCGCGTGCGGCGGCACCGCGATCTCCTCGTCCGCGCGCCCCGGTTGCCCGGCGAGCGGCCGGACGGCGACCGGCTCGTCGTCCTGGAGGGCGAGCGGGCGGACGCCTGGTGGCAGCCGGGGACGCCGCCCCGGCTGGTCATCACCACGGCGGCGCTGCGCCGCCTGAAGGGCCGGCAGCTCGACGCGGTCCTCGCGCACGAGCAGGGGCACGCCCGCGCCCGGCACCACTGGCTGCTGCACTGCTCGGCCGCGCTCGCGGGCGGGTTCCCGGGCATCCCCGTCTTCACGGCCTTCCGTGACGAGATGCACCGGCTCGTGGAACTGGCCGCCGACGACGTGGCCTCGCGCCGGTTCGGCCGGCTGACGATCGCGCTGGCGCTCGTCGAGCTGAACGAGGACCGGGGCGTCTTCGGTCCGGGTGCGGGGACAGGGCCGGGGGCGGGGACGGACGCGGGCCTGCCGCAGCGGGTCCACCGGCTGCTCACGGCGACGCCCCGGCTCACGGCCGGACGCAGGCTCCGGCTCACGGCCACCGCGGCCCTCGTCCCCGTCGTCCCGCTCCTCGTCGCCCTGGCCCCGGCGCTGACGACCCTGGGGTAGAGACCCACGAGGAGGCGGACAGGGTGCTCCGGACGGGCGGCGCGCGCGGACCGGTCCCGGAGAGCCGTCCGGGAGGGTTCGTCGGGCAGGATCGGCCCATGCGTCCGTCCGCCGTGGTCTCCGGGGTCCTCTTCGCCGTCCTGCTCGTCCTGGTGGCCGCGGGCTGGCCACCCCTGCTCTCCTTCGACCGGTCGGTCGCCGAGGCACTGCACCGTGACGCCCTCGCCCACCCCGGCGTCACGCACCTCAACCGGATCCTCAGCGACTGGGTCTGGGACCCGTGGACGATGCGGGCCCTGGCCGCCGTCGCCGTGGTGTTCCTGTGGACGCGGCGCGAGCGGCGCCTCGCGGTCTGGGTGGCCGTCACGTGCTTCGCCGCCGCGGGTCTCCAGCAGGGAATCAAGTTCCTGGTGGGGAGGGAGCGGCCGCAGTGGCCGGACCCGGTGGACTCGGCACGGTTCGCGGCCTTCCCCTCCGGGCACGCGATGACGGCCATGGTCACCTGCGGGCTGCTGCTGTGGGTGCTCGCGCTGCGCTGGCGGGACGAGTGGCGCGGCTGGGGCGTCCTCGCGGGGGCCGCGCTCGTGTCGGTCCTCGGGGTGGGCTGGACGCGGCTCTACCTGGGCGTGCACTGGCCCTCGGACGTGCTGGGCGGCTGGCTGCTCGGCTGGACCCTGGTGGCCGTGGCCGTCCTCTCGTACCGGCGCTTCCCGGGGTCCGGCGGCCCCCGGGAGGACAATGGGAGCGAGACGGTGAGGACGGGGTGAAAGCGGCATGAGCACGACGAAGCCGTCTGTTCTGGACGATCCCCCGTGTCGCCCAGAACAGACGGCTGCCCCGCCGGCCTGCCACGAGGGCGCGCCGACGGGATGCGCTGAGTATATTGGCCGCGAGCCAGTCAACGCAGGAGTCCAGGATGTCCCCGCGTAGCCCATCGGTCAATGAAGAGCTTCGGCGCCGGTCGCGCGAGCGGATCCTGGTGGCGACGGTGGAGCTCGTCTCGGCGCGCGGATACGAGGCCACCACGCTCGGCGACATCGCGGAGCGGGCCGGTTCGGCGCGCGGTCTGATCTCGTACTACTTCCCCGGGAAGCGCCAGCTGCTCCAGGCGGCGGTGCACCGGCTGATGCACCTGACGCTCGACGAGGCGCTGGAGCGCGAGCCGCGCACCGAGGACGGGCGCGAGCGGATGGCCCGGGCGATCGACGCGGTACTGGGCCTGGCGGTGGAGCGGCCGACGCTGATGCGGACCCACATGGCGGGAATCCTCCAGGCCGACGGCTTCGTGCAGTGCCAGGAGCAGCAGCGCCTCGCGTTCCTGCTGCGGGACACGGTCGTCCGGTACGGCTCCGAGGACGTGGACACGGACTATCCGCTGCTGCGCGCCCTGCTGATGGGCGCGGTGGTGGCGGTGCTGCTGCCGGGGGCGCCGATGCCGATGGCGCGGCTGCGGTGGGAGCTGTTCCAGCGGTACGGGCTGGACTGGGAGATGGGCGCGCCGCCGGACGGAGGTCCGCCCGACGGCGCGTCGGTGGTGCCGGTGGTGCGGTCCGGTCAGTCGTCCAGGTCGAAGTAGTCCGGCTGGGTCTGGACGTTGAGCTCGTCCAGGCGGATCTTCCTCGCCGGGTCGGTGCGCGGGTCGGAGAGCTTCAGCACGTCGAAGCCCTTGGCGATGTCGTTCGAGTAGATCAGGCCGTTGTAGTAGTACGCGGACCAGGAGCCGCCGGTGATGCTGGCGGTGGCGGAGAGCGGGCCGCGCTCGAAGTAGCCGATCTCCTTCGGGGCGGAGGAGTCGGTGAAGTCCCAGACGGAGATGCCGCCCTGGTACCAGGCCTGGACCATGAGGTCCTTGCCCTTGACCGGGATCAGCGAGCCGTTGTGGGCGACGCAGTTCTCGGTGTCGGCCTGGTGGCGCGGGATCTTGTAGTAGCTGCGGAAGACGAGCTTGCGCTGGTCGCGCTTGCCGACGATGTCGTAGATGCCGTTGGCGCCGCGGTTCGGGCCGACGACGGCGTTGCAGGTGGCGCCGCCGCCACCGCCGAGCTCGTCGGTGAAGACGACCTTGTTGGCCTTCTGGTTGAAGGTCGCGGAGTGCCAGAACGCGAAGTTGACGTTGTCCTGAACCCGGTCGATGACGCTCGGGTGCTCGGGGTCGGCGATGTCGAAGAGGATGCCGTCACCCATGCAGGCACCGGCGGCCAGCTTCTTGTTCGGCAGCACGGTGATGTCGTGGCAACCGGTGGTCTTGGAGACGCCCGGGTTGGTGGGACCGCCGGGGTTGCCGCCGCCGTCCGGGCCCTCGCCCGGGAAGAGGACGGGGAAGTTGACGACCGCGGCCTTCTCGGGGGCGTTGCGGGGGACCTTGATGACCGAGATGCCGTCGTGCGGGGGCTGGCAGTCGGGGAAGGCCGCGTTGGGCGAGTACGAGGCGACGTACACGTACACGTTCTTGCCCTTGGGCACGAGCGTGTGGGTGTGGGAACCGCAGGCGGTCTCGACGGCGGCGACGTACTTCGGGTTGGTGATGTCGCTGATGTCGAAGATCTTCATGCCCTCCCAGGATTCCTTCACCGTGGCGGGCTGCGACGTGCTGTTGCACGAGTTGTCGCTGCGGGACGCGTCGGTGGAGAGGAAGAGGAGGTCGCCGGAGACCGAGATGTCGTTCTGGCCGCCGGGGCAGAGGACCTGGGCGACGGTCTTCGGGTCCTTCGGGTTGCTGATGTCGAAGATCCGGAAGCCGTCGTAGTTGCCCGCGAAGGCGTACTTGCCCTGGAACGCGAGGTCCGTGTTGAGGCTCTTGAGGGCGTCCTTCGGGACGTTCGCGAGGTGCTCAATGTTCGACGTGTGGACGATCTCGTCCACACCGGGTATCTCACCGCTCTGGATCGCGGCACGCGCCTCTGCCGCCTGCTCCGCCGTGACGGCGCCCTGGACCCGGGCGGCGCCCGGGTCGGGGGTGGCGGCCGAGGGCACGGCCGCGAGCAGGGTGGCGAGCAGGCCGGCCGCGGCGGATGCCACGCCCAGGCGTCTGAGCCGCCCGCGCGGGTGCCGCGCCTCGGCGGTCTGCGGCGTAGGGGTACGCAACGAAGTCACACCGTCCTCCCTGGTTTCCGTTCATCTTGAACGGATGTTGGACCCCGGCAGTATGGTCCTTGGCGTGCGCATCTCAACAGATGGCAACACAGATGTAATGAAGGAAGTTGATCGTTCCACCCGGGAAAAGTGCTAGGAACGAACATCCGTCCCGCAAGAACACCTGGAGGTCGCGTTGTTGATCCGCCGTCAGCGAGCCGTCGCCGCCGTGGCCCTCGCCGCCTTCGCCGTACTCGCCCTGGGCGCCTGCGAGTCGGCGCCCGACGAGACGAAGGCGCAGGCCACGTCGGACGCCGGCGGTTCCATCCTGGCGCCCGGGAAGCCCGGGGAGCCGGCCCGCCGGATATCGCCCGAGGAGGCGGCGCGCCAACTCCCCGACGAGAAGCCGAACGGCGCGGACTTCCGTTATGTGCAGATGATGATCGTCCACCACCGCCAGGCCCTCACGATGACCGAACTGGCCCCGGAGCGCGCGGGATCGACGCCGGTACGGAAGGTGGCCGAGCGGATCGCGGCGGCGCAGCAGCCGGAGATCTCCGCGATGGAGGCCTGGATCGAGAACAACGGCGGGCCGCGCGACCAGGGCGCGCACGACCATCACGCGATGCCGGGCATGGCGACCGAGGCTCAGCTGACGGAGCTGCGGAACGCGAAGGGCAAGGCCTTCGACGCGCTCTTCCTCAAGCTCATGACGGCGCACCACGAGGGCGCCGTGACGATGGCGGTGGAGGTGCTGGGCGAGGGCAACAACATCCTCGTCGAGGAGATGGCGAACGACGTGATCGCCCAGCAGACCGCCGAGATCAACCGGATGCGGTCGCTGTAGCCGACCGACGGCCCTCCTGGGCGTCGACCGCCGCGAGGACGGCGTCCAGGAGGCCGGGGAAGAGCGCGTTCAGATCGTCCTCGCGCAGGCCGTTGAGCTTGGCCGTACCCCGGTAGCCCTGGTGAATGACCCCCGCCTCGCGCAGGACGCGGAAGTGGTGCGTCGTCGTCGACTTCGTCACCGGCAGGTCGAAGTGCGAGCAGCTCAGGGCCTCCCCCTCGCGCGCCAACTCCCGCACGATGCTCAGGCGCACGGCGTCCGAGAGCGCGTGGAGCACCCCTTCGAGCGTGATCTCGTCCCGCGCGGGGTGGTCGAGGGCGCGCGGGCTGGTGGCGGTCGTCATGACGGCGGCTCCACTTCTTCCGGTTGGCCTTCATCGTACGAGACCCGTCGTAGATAGGCTTGTACGAGAACCTTCGTAGTTTGACAGATCCCGTACTACGATGAGTATCGTACGAGTGTCCTTCTTCGAGGTCCCGAAACGGAGTTCCGTCATGAGCGTCGCCCTCTTCGAGCCCTACACCCTGCGTTCGCTGACCGTGCCCAACCGGCTCTGGATGGCGCCCATGTGCCAGTACTCGGCCGAGATCACCGGCCCCAACGCGGGCGTCGCGACCGACTGGCACTTCGCCCACTACGGCTCGCGGGCCACCGGCGGCACCGGACTCATCCTCGTGGAGGCCACCGCCGTCGCCCCCGAAGGCCGCATCAGCCCCGCGGACCTGGGCCTGTGGAACGACACCCAGCAGGAGGCGCTGGCGCGCATCGCCGGCTTCCTCAAGTCCCACGGCACCGTCCCCGGCATCCAGCTGGCACACGCCGGGCGCAAGGCCTCCACCAACCGCCCCTGGGAGGGCCGCGGCCCCTACACGGGCGAGGCCTGCTGGACGCCCGTCGCGCCCAGCCCGGTCGAGTTCGACGAGGGCTACCCCGTACCGACCGAACTGACCGTGGAGCGCATCCGGGAGATCACCGGCCAGTTCGCGGACGCGGCCCGCCGCGCCCTCGACGCCGGCTTCGAGGTCGCCGAGGTGCACGGCGCCCACGGCTACCTCATCGGCGAGTTCCTCTCCCCGCACAGCAACCACCGCACCGACGAGTACGGCGGCTCCTTCGAGAACCGCACCCGCCTCGCCCTGGAGGTCGTCGACGCGGTGCGGGCCGTCTGGCCCGAGCACCTCCCCCTCTTCTTCCGTATCTCCGCCACCGACTGGCTGGGGGACGCGGGATGGACCGGCGACGACACCGTGCGCTTCGCCGCCCTGCTGCGCGAGCACGGCGTCGACCTCCTCGACGTCTCCACCGGCGGCAACGGCGGACCCGCCGAGATCCCGGCGGCTCCCGGCTTCCAGGTGCCGTTCGCGGCCCGCGTCCGCGCCGAGACCGGACTGCCCGTCGCGGCCGTCGGCCTGATCACCGAGAGCGACCAGGCGGAGAGGATCGTCGCGGGCGGCGAGGCGGACGCGGTCCTCATCGGCCGCGAGATGCTCCGCGACGCCTCCTTCGCCCGCCGCGCGGCCCGCGAGCTCGGCGCGGAGACCCACGCCCCGTCGCAGTACGCCTGGGCGATCTGAGGCACGGCCCGCCCCCGAGGCGGGCGCCACGGGAGTGTCCGGGGGCCGTTGTCAGTGGCCGGGTGCAGACTGGCCCATATCCGCGACAACGGCGTCCTGGAGGTGGCAGACCATGCCCGACGTACTCCTCACCGTAGGCACCCGCAAGGGGCTCTTCCTCGGCCGCAGGCGCGGCGGCCGCTGGGAGTTCGACGATCCGGCCCTGCCCGCGCAGGCGGTCTACTCGGTCGCCATCGACACCCGGGGGCCGACGCCCAGGCTGCTCGCCGGCGGGGACAACGGGCACTTCGGGCCGTCCGTCTTCCACTCCGACGACCTGGGGAGGAGCTGGACCGAGCCGCCGCGCCCGGCGGTGAAGTTCCCCGAGGACACCGGGGCCTCCCTGGAGCGCGTCTGGCAGCTGCACCCGGCGCCCGCGCACTCCCCCGGCGTCGTCTTCGCCGGGACGGAACCGGCGGCCCTCTTCCGCTCGGCCGACGGCGGCGAGTCCTTCGAGCTCGTCCGGCCGCTCTGGGAGCACCCGACGCGCTCCCGGTGGGTGCCCGGCGGGGGCGGCGAGGCCGTCCACACGGTCGTCACCGACCCGCGCGACCCCGACGCGCTCATGGTCGCGGTCTCCACCGCCGGGGTCTTCCGCTCCCGGGACGGCGGGGCCGCGTGGGAGCCCTCCAACCACGGCGTCTCGGCGGTCTTCCTGCCCGATCCGAACCCCGAGTTCGGGCAGTGCGTCCACAAGATCGCCCAGGACGCGGGCGACAAGGACCGGCTGTACCTCCAGAACCACTGGGGCGTCTTCCGCAGCGACGACGGCGGCGGCAGCTGGTCCGACATCGGCGCCGGGCTCCCCTCCGACTTCGGCTTCGCCGTCGCCGCCCATCCGCACCGGCCCGGCACGGCCTACGTCTTCCCCATCACGGCGGACTCCGACCGCGTACCGGCCGACCGCCGCTGCCGCGTCTACCGGACCCGGGACGCCGGGGCGAACTGGGAGCCGCTCACCGCCGGGCTGCCGGAGGGCGCCCACTACGGCACGGTGCTGCGCGACGCGCTGTGCACGGACGACGCGGACCCGGCGGGCGTCTACTTCGGCAACCGCAACGGGGAGGTGTACGGGAGCGAGGACGACGGCGACAGCTGGCGCCTGCTCGCCGAGCACCTGCCGGACGTCCTGTGCGTGCGGGCGGCGGTGATCTGACGGCCCGGCGTCGAAGGTCAGGGCAGGCGCCAGTCCACGGGCTGCGCGCCCTGCCCCAGGAGCAGCTCGTTGGCCCGGCTGAACGGGCGGGAGCCGAAGAAGCCCCGGTCGGCGGACATCGGGGACGGGTGCGCCGACTCGACCGCCGGAAGGTTCCCGAGCAGCGGGCGGGCGTTGCGCGCGTCCCTGCCCCACAGGATGGAGACGAGCGGCTTGCCGCGGGCGGCCAGCGCGCGGATGGCCTGCTCGGTGACCTCCTCCCAGCCCTTGCCCCGGTGGGCGGCGGGCTTGCGCGGGGCCGTGGTGAGCGCCCTGTTGAGGAGGAGGACGCCCTGACGCGTCCAGGGGGTCAGGTCGCCGTTCGACGGCCTCGGCAGGCCGAGATCGGTGCCCAGCTCGCGGAAGATGTTCTCCAGGCTGCCCGGCAGGGAGCGGACCTCGGGCGCGACCGAGAAGCTGAGTCCCATCGCCATCCCCGGCGTGGGATAGGGGTCCTGACCCACGATCAGGACCCGCACCTCGTCGAAGGGCTGCTGGAACGCCCGCAGGACGTTCGCCCCGGACGGCAGGTACGTGCGGCCCGCGGAGATCTCCGCGCGCAGGAAGTCGCCCATCCGGGCCACCTGTCCGGCCACGGGCCGCAGGGCCTCCGCCCAGCCGGGTTCCACCAGTTCGTTCAACGGTCGCGCTGTCACGGTCCGTCACTCTACCGGCCTACAGTGACAGCGAAGCCTGCTCTCTCCCCCAGACGCGAGGACGGTGCACCGTGAACGAACCCGGCGTGGCCGCGCACACCGAAGCACTCGTGGTCGGCGTCGACTCCGGTGGATCGGGGCTCCGGATCGCCCTCGCCGACGCGGCGAGCGGAACCGTCCTCGCCGGCGCCGCCTCGCGCGAGCCCGTGCGCACCGGGCCCGGCGGGATCTCGGCCGCGCACTTCCTGGAGCAGGTCCTCCCGGCCGTCGACGCCCTCCTGGAGCCGTACCGCTCTCGGCCCCTGCGCGCCGCCGCCGTCGGCGCGGCCGGGATGGCGACGCTCGGGGACGAGCTCCGTGCCCAGCTGCCGGCCGCCCTCGCCGGGGCCTGGGGCGTGCGGCGCCTCGCCCTCGCGGCCGACGCCGTCACCGCGTACGCCGGGGCGCTCGGGCACCGGCCCGGTGCGGTCGTCGCGGGCGGGACCGGGCTCGTCGCCCTCGGTACGGACCTGGGCTCCTGGCGCCGGGCCGACGGCTGGGGCCATCTGCTCGGCGACTGCGGCAGCGGCGCCTGGATCGGCCGGGCGGGCCTGGAGGCGGCCATGCGGGCGTACGACGGCAGGCGCGGCGGTTCGGCGGCGCTGCTGGCCCGGGCGGAGAAGCTCCTCGGCCCGGCCGCGGGCCTGCCGGGCGCCCTCTATCCCCGTACCGACCGTCCGGCGGTGCTCGCCTCCTTCGCCCCCGAGGTGGCGGCCTGTGCCTCCGGCGACCCGGTCGCGGCCGGCATCCTCGCGGCGGCGGCCGGGCACATCGCGGAGGCGGCCGAGGCCGTCTGCCCGGCGGAGCCCGGCGCCCTGGTCGCCCTCACGGGCGGGCTCTTCAGGATGGGCGACCCGCTCCTCGTCCCCCTGCGGGCCGCGCTCGCGGAGCGCGTACCGCACGCCCGGACGGTGGAGCCGGCGGGCGATCCGCTGGCCGGGGCGGTGACCCTCGCGTCGGCGCTCGCGACGGGGGTGCCGGGGCTGCCGCAGGACCCGTCGCTGCTCCGGGTCTTCACGTCGCCCGGAGGGCGGTAGGCGCGCCATTCGCCCAGGTCGGACGCCGTGGACACGACACACCGGGCCGATCACCGGACATAGGGGGACAGACGGCGCGCGATCCCACCTCAACGAACAGCGTGGTGGGCGAAACCAGTAGCATGCGGCGCCATGAGCACCCCCACTGGGCCCGCTTCCGGCCTGCCTGTACGAATGCCGCGACCCCGACAGTCCGGGCGGCACCGTCGCCCCGAGCCCGCGGCGGCGCCCGAGGGCGCTCCCGCGCTGGTGCTCGCCGTTCCCGGTGAGCCCTCGGCCGCCATACGCTCCCTCGCCGAGGAGCTCGTGAGCATCACCCGCTCGGAGCTGCCCGGCCTGGAGGCCGTGATCGGCTTCGTGGACGGCGACGACGCCGAGTACCCCTCCCTCTCCGCCGTGCTCGTCGCGGCCGAGGCCCTGCGCACCCAGCGGTACGAGCTGGCCGTGGCGGCGGGCCGCGAGGTCGCCGCCCCCTCGGGCCCGCCCGCCGTCGTCGTCCCGCTCCTCGCGGGCCCCGACAGCGCGCAGATGCGGCTGGTCCGCCAGGCCGTCATGGACAGCGGCAACACCGCCGAGCTGACGGACGTCCTCGGCCCGCACCCGCTGCTCGCCGAGGCGCTGCACGTGCGCCTGTCGGAGGCCGGGCTCGCCCGCGCCGACCGTGCCCGGCTGTTCACGGTCGCCACGGCCGCCGACGGCATCATCCTGGCGACGGTCGGCGGCGAGGAGGCCGTGCAGGCCGCCGGGATCACCGGCATGCTGCTCGCCGCGCGGCTCGCCGTGCCGGTGATGGCCGCCGCGCTCGACCAGGAGGGTTCCATCACCTCCGTCGCCGACCAGCTGCGTGCCGCGGGCTCGGTCCAGCTGGCGCTCGCGCCGTACCTGATCGGCCCCGAGCTGGCCGAGGGCCTGCTCGAAGAGGCCTCGAAGGAGGCCGGCTGCGCCGTCGCCGAGCCGCTGGGCGCGTACCCGGCGATCGGCAAGCTGATCCTCTCGCAGTACACGGCCGCGCTGGGCATCCCGCCGCAGCAGCCGCAGAGCGTGCCCTCCGCCTGACGGGTACGTGGAAGGGCCCGCACCGGGTGTCCGGTGCGGGCCCTTTCGCGTACGGGCCCTTCCGCGTACGGGGCTACCGCCGCGCGAAGACGACGCAGGAGGCCGCCGGGGCCTCTACCGAGCCCGCGCGGACCGGGATGCCGGTCTCCCAGTCGATGTCGAACCAGGTGACGTCCCCGGAGCGCTCGTTGGCCGCGTACAGGCGGCGCCCGGTGGGGTCGAGGACCAGGTCGCGGGGCCAGTGGCCGCCGCAGGGCACGGAGGCGACGAGCACGGCCTTCGTACCGCCCGCGTCGAGGGCGAGGACGGCGAGGGTGTCGTCGCCCCGGACGGCGACCCACAGGAAGCGGCCGTCGGGCGCGGCGACCACCTCGGAGGGGTAGCAGGGGCCGTCGGGGAGGCCCTCGGGGACGACGGGGGTCTCGCCGAGTGGTTCGAGCACGCCCGCCCCGGCGTCCCAGCGGCAGACGGTGAGCGTGGGCTCCAGCTCGTGGAGGACGTAGGCGTGGCGGCCGTCCGGGTGGAAGGCGAGGTGGCGCGGGCCCGTGCCGGGGCGCAGGGCGGTCTCGCCGTGGAGGGTCAGCGCGCCGGTGACGGGGTCGAGGGCGCAGATCCGTACGGAGTCGGTGCCGAGGTCGACGGAGAGCACCCACCGGCCGGTGGGGTCGGGGAGCACCTGGTGGGCGTGCGGGCCGGCCTGCCGGTCCGTGACGGGTCCCGAGCCCTCGTGGCGCAGGAGCGCCGAGGCGGGGCGCGCGGTGCCGTCCTCGGCCAGCGGCAGGGCGGTGACGCTGCCGGAGCTGTAGTTGGCCGTGAGGAGGTGTCCGGCGGCGAGTGCGAGGTGGGTGGGGTCCGCGCCGCCGACCGGGACGGGCGCGCCGAGGGGGCGGGGCGCGGGTCCGGTCACGTCGAGGGCGGCGACGGCGCCGTCCCCGGTCTCGGAGACGGCGTGGAGGACGGCGCCCGCGAGGGCGAGGTAGGAGGGGTTGGCCACGGCGTCGCTGCCGCCGGTGACGGTCAGGGCGCCGGTCCGTTCGTCGACGTCGGCGGCGAGGACGCCGCGGCCCCCCGCCGTGGTGAACGATCCGATGTACGCGCGCAGCGCGCCGCGGCCCGCAGCCGCCCCTGTGTCGCCCGTGGTGCTCGTCATGCGGCGGACGATAGCAGGTCTAGACCAGACCCCTCCGAGTCGTCGGTGCGGCCTTCGTCAGGCCGCCGGGACGAGCGGCTCGCGCGGCGAGGTCCGCAGCGGCGCGGCGAGGTCGACGAGGGCCTGTTCCAGGCTGTGCAGGTGGCCCAGGGCCGCCTCGGCGCCGGGGTGGTGGTGCGGCACCCCGGCCGTCGCCCGGGCCGGGTCCGTCACCGGCCGGACCTGGGGGACGAGGGCGTGGACGGCGGACTCGACGCGCCAGGCCGCCGCGGCGAGCCGGGCGTCGTGCGAGGCGTCCGGGTCCCCGGCGACGACGGCGAGCCCCTTGATCTCGCGGGCGCAGTCGTCGAGCAGCGCGAGCACGCGGCGGGCCCGCGCCTTGCGCGCGCGCAGCGGGCTCAGCGGGTGGACGAGCGGCGCGAGGGTGAGCCGGGCGCGGCCGAGGAGGAGTTCCAGCTCGGCGGCGTGCGGGGCCGGGTCGGCGTGCGGGTCGCCCGCGAGGCGCCGGGCGGCGGCCGTGGTGCAGGTGTGCACGCAGGTGACGGCCCGCTCGATCCAGGCGTTGGTGGCGGCGTGCGTGGTCACCGGCAGCAGGGCGACACCGATCACCGCGCCGAGGGCGCCGACGGCGGTCTCCTCGAAGCGCAGGACCAGGAGGCCGGGGTGGAGGACGCCGAGGAGCCCGTACAGGAGTCCGGCCATGACGGTCACGAAGAACATCATCCAGCTGTACGAGAGCGGGGCCGTGTAGAAGATCCCGAAGACGCAGACGGCGACCAGGAGGGCCGTCGGGGCCGGGGCGCCGCCGAGGGGGACGGCGACGAGCAGGCCGGCCGCGATGCCGGTGACCGTGCCGAGGACGCGGCGGAAACCGCGGACGAGGGTCTCGCCGCGCGAGGCGGTGTTGACGAAGATCCACCAGGCGGTGCCGACGGCCCAGTACCAGCGCTCGTGCGAGATCACCTGTCCGGCGGCGAGGGCGATGCCGCAGGCCACGGTGGCCTGGAAGGCCTGCCGGGTGGTCGGGCGGGCGAGCCCGGTCCCGGGCAGCGGGGCGGGCGCGGCGGGCGGCGGGACGCGCCGCTCGACGGGCCACAGCACGAAGCGCACGGCCCCCGCCGAGACCATGGCGATGGCCGTCGCCGCGAACAGCTCGGGGAGCTGGGCGGGCAGGGCGTGCAGGAACTGGGTGACGAAGAACTGCATGAACGCGAAGATGCCCAGCGCGTGGCCGCGCGGCCCCCAGCGGCGCGCGTACACCCCGGCGAAGACGACGAGCAGCCAGGCCGCGTCCCGTACCTGCGGGGCGTCGTGCAGGAGGGTCGCGACGGCGAGCGCGGGGAAGCCGACGACCGGCAGCAGGGCGGTGGTGACGGCCTGGCGGCGGATGGTCGCGTCGCCGACGGTGAAGAAGGCGAGCAGCGCGGCGAGACCCGCGGTGATGGACGCCACGAGGGAGAGGCCGAGCAGTTCGGCGAGGGCGACCGCGAGCGCGATGCCGACGACGGCGCGAGCCGATGTCCGGAACCGGACGAGCCCCGGGTCCGGAGCCATGAAGAACTTCTGCAGCGTGCGCACGGCGGCCAATCCCGCCCCCCTTGTCCTGTCCCTCACCGCGCACGAGGGTCCCCGGGGGTGGTGGGGGCTCGGACACGACGAAAGCACCGCGCACCGTGCCGGCCTCGTCGCCGGACGGCGCTGCGCGGCGCCGAAAACCATGTGATGGCTACAAGAATAGACGGAAGAGGGGACAGCGGCCCAAACGGCCATGGAATCACTGGGCCAATGGCCTTCTCGATGCCCGATTCAATGGACCGGACGGTGCCATTGGCCCACGGGAGGCTCAGACCGCCCGCCGGTTCCCCTTCGCGTCGCAGGGGATCTCCGCGGCCGTGTGGTGGACGAGGAAGTCGCGGGTGGCCTGGCGTTCCGCCTCGGTGATCGCGGTCGGCTCGACCTTGACGATGCCGCCGTAGGGGCGGTCGACGTCCTTGATGATGCACAGGGCCGTGGTGAGCAGCGCCGTGATCACGACGAGGGTGAGGATCTGACCCCGGTTGTTGCGGCGGGGCAGGCAGATGCCCAGGGCGGTGACGGTGATGACCAGGGTCGCGAGGAGGAACCAGAAGAAGGCCCTGGGGATGCTGGCGGTGGCCTGGGTGAGGCGTTCGTCGCGTTCGTCCGCGCGCTTGTTGTCCGCCGCGACCACCATGCCGAAGACCGGCTTGCCCTCCAGTTCCTTGAAGACGCGCCGGAAGTCGGTGGACCAGAGGCTGGGTGCCCGGGAGCCCTTGCCGTCCGCCATGGCCGGCCACTCCTGGGTGCGGACGGCCCTGGCGTAGCAGACGGCGTCCGCCTGGAGTTCCTCGCGCTGGACGACCGGTCCGTACTCGGCGGCCTCGACGAGCTGGTCGAGGGCGCGGGCCTCGCCGCGGGAGGCGACCTCGGCCTTGCCGTACGAGCCGTTGGCGGTGACGAGGACGAAGGCGAGCAGCAGCACGGTGAGGGTGAGGAGGGGGCCGACCAGGTCCTTCACCGCCATGCCGGTGTCGTCGTCCTCGCTGAGGAGGCGGGGCCGCAGCCAGCGGTTGGCGGCCAGACCGGCGAGGAGTGCGAGGGCGGCGACGACGATGATGAGGAGCATGGAGGGATCCCTGCCGTGGCCCCGGCGGCGCGGAACAGGCGAATCGTTCCCGCACCCCCGAACGAGGGACCGCCGTCCGCCCCGGGAGGACCCGGGAGGAGCGGACGGCGGTCCCTCGCCACGGGCCGCGCTAGAGCAGGTCCGCCGCCTGGGTCAGCAGCTTCTCGTAGATCTCCGGCCGGTCCTCGTCGATGACCGGGAACCCGACGCCGAAGTCGCCGTTCACCCATCGCGCCGCGATGCCCGGGTTGGCGCTCTCCGTGCCGTCGTGCAGGAAGACGTGCGGGCTGCAGTTCACCCTGCCGTCCCGCGCCGACTCGTACTGGTCCATGACCGCCCGGCGCGCCGTGCCGCCGTCGAGCGCGTCCGCGAGCACGGCCGTGTCGACCGCCCCGGTCTCCTCGGCCACGTCGAGGATCACGTGACGCTGGGAGATGCACCGGCCCTGCGACCAGAACGCCCGCCGCAGGGCCCGGTCGAGCTGCTCACTGGCGTGCCAGCCCTGCGCCTTGGCCGCGTGCACGGCCTCCAGGGCCGGCAGGGTCGTCACCGGGTACGTCCAGTCCGGGCCCTGCCACAGCGTCCAGCCCGCCTCCGGTTCGAGCGCGCCGAGGACCGAGATCTCCGAGTCCACGCCGGGCCGGGCGTTCACCTCCCGGTTGAACAGTTCGAGCGGGAACGCCCGCAGGTCGAACCAGACCCGCCCCTCCAGCCCGAGCCGCCGCCGTGTCTCGTGCAGCCGGTGCACGGCGACGTGCGCGAAGGAGCAGTTGAGGTCGGTGTAGACGGCGATCGTGTCCGGCGCGGCCGGCAGGCGGGGGTCGAACCCCGCCTCCGCCCCGGTCCGGGTCACGCTCGTCGTTTCGGTCATGGTGCCTCCTCGACTCGGATCAGCCCCCACCAGCCCTCACTGACACCCCAGTGAAGGTTTCCGGTGCGGTAGAGATGGTCCCCCGGATGCTGGGCGCGGAACCGCACGGTCCGGGTGCTTCCCGAGGCCAGCGCGCCGAGGGTCGACACGTACCAGCCGCGTCCGGTCTCCGAGGCGTCCCACACCTGGCCGTGCACCGTGAAGCCCTGGTTGCGCATCCGGTGCGAGGCGACGGCGAGGTGGACGGCGACGCGGTCGCCGGCGCGGACGGTGAGGAGCGGGGTCGGCGGGTTCGGATCGGAGAGGACCGGGTCCAGCGGGTGCAGGGCGGCGGTCCGGTAGTTGTAGGCCTTCTGGCCGGCGTCGTCGGGGCTGTCCGAGAACAGGTCGGTGACCGGCTGGGTCAGGTCCCCGTCGTGGTAGAGCCGCAGGCCGTCCTGGGAGACCAGGACGAGTTCCCGTACGGGTTCGGCGTCCGGCCTGCGGACGACGGCCCGCTCGCCGGTCCACCGCTCGCGCCCGGTCTCCGGGTCGTACGGGGTGGCGTCGGCCTCCTCCACCACGAGGACGCCGACCAGGCCCCGGCGCGGGTGCGAGACGACGTCGGCGTGGGAGCGGAGCAGCACGACCCCCGGCTCGGCCGCGTGCCAGCGGTAGGTGCGGGAGGCGCCGGGCTTGACCGTGCTGTCGGCGTTGCGGCCGACGTGGGCGCCGTCGTCGGTGCGCACGTCGTAGTCGAGCAGCGTGGGGTGGAGGGAGACACGGCCGGAGATCGTCCGGGCGCCGCTGTCCGCCTCGTTCATCAGGCGCGGGTCCAGCGGGCTCGCGGGCGGCGGCCCGTCGAGCTCGTTGACGAGGGTGACCTCCACCCACTCCCCCGCCCGGCAGCGCAGGACCAGGGGCCCTTCCTCGGGGGTGCCGTCGGCGCGGTGGTCGCCGTCGGCCCGGAAGACGAGGCCGTACGGGTCGGTGCGCAGCGGGCTGTACGGGATGACCTCGGCGCGGGCCCGGACGGTGTACCGGCGGACCTTGCGGCGGCCGGGCCGCGCGGGGGCGTCGGCGGTGCGGCCGGGGAGCGGCGGCAGGTCGGCCTGCGGGCGGTCGTGCAGCCGGAGCAGGCCCCAGCAGCCGAGCCACAGGTCGTTGGCGGCTCCGAAGGACCACAGGTGGTCGCCGGCGCCGAGGGTCGGGGCGAGGGCGAGCTGTGCCACGTTGGAGATGCCCAGGGTCTGCTGGTTGCGCCAGGCGGTGTCCTCGCGGCCCGCCCACTCGCGCCAGCGGGCGCCGGAGATCGTGAAGCTGTGCTGGAGGTCGTGGGAGCCCTGGAGGACGTGGACCCGCAGGTCCTCGCCGGGGTAGCCGCGCAGCAGCGGGGTGCCGGGGTCGCCGTGGACGGCGCTGGAGAACCAGTGGGCCGGGTCGCCGCCGCGCTCCGAGAGCGGTGCGCTGCGGTAGTTGACGCCCATCGCGCCCTGGTCGTCGGGGGCGCCGGGGACCGGCGGCGGGTTGATCGGGCCGCCGTGGTCGCCGTGGCCGTGCTTGACCATGGGGACGAAGTCGCCGATGGCGAGCACCAGTTCGCGGTGGGCGGTGCCGTCGGCCTTCTTGATGACGGCCTGGGTGCCGCGCCGCAGCTCCTTGCCGTGGTCGTCGGGAGAGACCCAGACGGCTCCCTCGGGCTGGGTCTGGAGGGCGCCGAACAGGCCGTGGCGCTGGCGGTAGTTGGCGAGCAGGTGGTCGTGGAAGAGGACGGTCCCGAAGTCCTCGTCCACGTACCAGCGGTACGTCCAGGAGTTGTACCGGCCGTTGTCCTCGGCGCCCTGGTCGGCGGTGGTGGTCGCGGAGAGGTAGTTCCAGCCCACGGCCGAGCCGTCGGAGACGAGCGGGTCGTACTTGACGAGGTGGGTGTGGAGGCCGCACTCGGGCTGGAAGGCGAGCGCCGGGTCGAAGGCGGACTCCTTCTGCGGGCCGGTCGGCAGGGCGTTGGTCAGGGTGAGTTCGAGCACCTCGCCCTTGTTGGCGCGGATGACGAGCGGCTCCAGGGTCCGTTCGCCCCGGGCGAGCTGCCGCTTGAACTCCGCCAGGCCGCCGGCCTCCTCGATCTCCTCGGCGAGGACGTAGAAGTGGCCGTTGTGGTCGTGCCAGGTCGCGGCGTGCTCGTCGGCCGGGTCCCCGTGGTAGTGCAGGGTGCCGTTGGTGACGACCAGGTCGTAGCGGCGTACGGGGGCGTCCGCGGGCGCGATCTTGGTGAAGGCCTCGCCGGGCTGCGGGTCGTCCACGAAGGCCGCCACCTCCAGCGGGGTGGGTTCGCGGCCCATGCCCGGCGGCTGGAGCGGGGTGCGCGGAGGGCGGGGGTTCTTCTGCGGGAAGGTGGCCGACTGGGCGAGGAACCCGGGGAAGCCGGGGCGCTCGGGCGTCGGGAGCGGCGGGGCCGCGCGGTGGGGCAGCGGGACGAGCCGCTGGACGGTCCGGCCGTCGGGATAGACGCCGTCGCCCTCCTGGAGGGTGTCGAAGATCCGGAACATGCCCCACATGCCCATGTGGAAGTGGACGTACATGTGGCAGTGCCATATGGAGTCGCCGACCGCACCCTGGGTCGAGCCGAGCCCGCCGATGAGTTCCAGGGTCATGGCCTCCTGCGGGCCGATGCTGACGGAGTCGACGATCGGGGCGTTCTCGTCGTCGGCGCGCAGCCGCCACTGGTGGAGGTGTGTGTGGAACACATGGGTGTCGCGCATACCGCCGTGGACGAGCCGGATGACCGTGGGGTCGCCGGAGTAGCCGCGCAGGACGGGGGTGGCGGGGTCGCCGAAGAGCCAGGAGCTGTGGTGCACCTCCTCGCCGTGGACGGCGTCCCGCACCGGGTCGAGCTTCCCCTCCTCCAGGAGCTGCTGGTACCGGTGCATCCGCCATTCCATCGGCTCGATGCGGTGGTTCACCGGCAGCATCGCCATGTTGGGCGGGGTGAGGTCGTCGACGGTGTCCGAGGTGCCGGGGCCGGCCGCCGGGGAGCCCGTGGCGGAGGGCGGAGCCGGAAGCGGGGCGGTGGGGCGGTAGATCCCCGCCGCGGCGGCCGCCGGGGGCGCCGCGGCGTGCCCGCCCTCGTGACCGCCGCCGTGTCCGTGGCCCGGCATCGGCGGCGGGACCGCCGGGTTGTCGTTGCTCGGGTACTCCATCATGAAGATCACGAACTCGCGGAAGCTGCGGTCCGGGAGGTGGACGTCCGCGTACAGGCCGGTCGCGAGCGGCCCGCCGGTCTCCGGGTCCGTCCAGGTGGCCTCGGGCGCCTCCACCACGACGGCGCCGACCATGCCGTGGCTCTGGGACCCCTCGCCCCGGGCGTCGGACATGTCCCCGAAGTGGAAGACGCCCTCGTGCTCGCAGTCCCACTCGTAGACGCGGGTGCCGCCGGGCGGGACGCTGCTGTCCGGGTTGGCCCCGGCGGCGAGGCCGTCCATGGTGCGGACGTCGTACCGGACGCCCTGGACGGTGATGCCGGCGGGACGGGCGAGCTCGTTGGTCAGCCGGACCCGCAGCCGCTCGCCGCGCCGGACCCGCAGGACCAGCGGACGGGCGAGCGGGTGGGTGCCCGGGACGAGCTCCGGGTGCTCCAGGTAGCTGGGGAAGGGCGTCGGCCAGGTCGCCGCGACCTCCCGCAGCGCCGGGGCGTCGGAGGCCAGGACGTACAGGGTGCCGTTGCGGTCGTGGTCGCCGAACTCGTTGTAGGCGATGGGTACGTGGAGGGCGACGACGTCGTACGTACGGACCGGGCGTCCGTCCCCCCGGCGCCCGTCGGGCTGTTCCGTGGTGCTCATGTTCGGTGGTACTCCCCCGTGCTCGATCGTGCTCGATGGTCGTGTCGGTGCGGCCGTGTCGGTACGGCCGTGCCGGTGGTCGGCCGGCCGACGGGTCACTCGGCCGGCCGGTGGGTCAGTCCGTGGCGCCGCCCGTGCTGTGGGCGAAGCGGGCCACCACCCGTGAACCGGAGAGGACCCGCCCCTCCCAGCGGTACGTCTGGCCGAAGGGGTCGCCGTCGCGGCCGCCCTCCCGGCTGAAGGCGAGGGCGATCCGGTCCCCGCGCCGCACCCGCACCGGCCGCTCGACCGGCAGGTAGCAGTGCTTCCAGCTGTCGGACGTGGTGCGGCCCGCGATGTCGTCCCCGGAGATGTCGAGGGCGACGGTCTCGGAGAGCTGGGCGACGAAGTAGCCCTTGAAGCCGGTGAAGACGCCGTCGCGCTGCACCGTGTACGCGAGCGGGACCCGGTACGAGGTGTCGGCGCCGGCCCCCGCCGGCGCCCCGGGCTCGTACCGCCGGATCAGGCGCGGGGCGGCGAGGTGTCCGGAGACCGGCAGGATCGTGTCGTAGTAGAGGGCGAACGGGTCCTCGGCTCCCCGGGCGGCGAGCAGGGCCGTGAACTCCTCGCGGCTTCCCGCGTCCTGGGGCGCCGAGCCGGTCAGCTGGGCGTGGGCCGTCTCGGCGGCCACCGGTACGAGGAAGCTGTCCACGAGGCCGGGCAGCATCAGGCCGCCGGGCCGCAGGAACCGCTCGCGGGCGTCGTCGAGGATCGCGGAGAAGTTCTCGTTGTCGGCGAGGTTCCCCATGATCTCCGAGATCACGATGTCGACCCGCTCCGGGAGCTCCAGGTCGAAGGAGAGCCCGGCCAGGGGGTGGAACCGGTCGGCGAACCCGGCGTCGGCGAGGCGCTCGGAGGCCGTGGCGAGCACGTCCTCGTTGAGGTCCATCCCGTAGACCTTGGCCGCCCCGGCCTCCAGGGCCCAGCGGGCGAGGATGCCGGTCCCCGTGCCGAGGTCCAGGACGACGTCCCCGGGCCGTACGGCCTCGGTGATCGCCGTCCTGAACGCGGTCATCCGCAGCTCGTCGCCGAGCATCAGCTCATGGAAGTCCGGTCCCCAGTCGAGCAGTTGCTCCGAGGCCGGCAGCCAGACCTGCTCGGGTCCGTAGTAGCCGGGCCAGACGCCGGACCGGTGGACGGTCAGCGGGTCGCCGCAGGGGCCGCCGACGGCGGCACCGGTGGCGAGGTCGAAGCTGCTGTGGTGGAGCGGACAGCTGATCCGCAGGGTGCGCGGGTTGACGTACCCGTGCACCAGCCTGCCCTTGCGGTGGGGACAGGTGGCGTCGACGAGGAACTCCTGCCCGGCCGCGCGGACGCGCAGCAGGTCGCCGGGGAGTTCGTCGAGCGACGGCTCGGTGGCCGCCCCGCCCCCGGTCACGCGGTCACCTGGCCCGCGATGCGCCGCGCGCGGTCCACGGCGGCGTCGAAGGCGGCGCCGATCAGGCCCGAGACCAGCCTCGCCCCGGTCCACAGCCGGGCCGGGTCGAGGCCCTCGGCCGCCTCGTACTCCTTGATGGCGAGCTGCATCTCCTGCATGTGGAAGGTGTCGATGTGGAGGTGCTCGGTGTAGTAGCGGCCGTTGCGGATGCCGAGCCGCTCGCAGGCACGCGCCTGCGGGACGAAGGCGTCGGGTATGGACGCCTCCAGGTAGGCGAGGCCGCCGAGGAAGTACTCGACGTGCGGGGCGCGCTGCGTGAGCCAGTAGAAGACGTTGAGGAACGCGAAGGTCTCGTCCCCGGTGGTGTCGAGGAACTCCTCCGGCTCATGCGGCAGTTCCAGCTCGGCGAGGAGCAGCCGGTAGAGCTGGGAGTGCGCCTGCTGGAGGTTTCCGCAGCCGAACTCGTCGATGAGGACCCGCATGACGGCCATCTGGGCCTTGATCGGGAGCCGGGGCACGGCCGGGAAGAAGTTCTGCGCCTCGGTCAGTCCGTCGAGGGCGAACTCGCGTACGACCAGAGCGAATTCCTCGCGGCTCGCCTCGTCGGCGAGGTACGCGCCCGCCGGGCCGCCCTCGCGTTCCTCGGCGAGGAGCCCGTCGAGGAGGCGCTGCCAGGCGGTCCGGTCGGGGACCGGGTCGCCGGAGGCGTCGAGGGAGGCGACGAGGGGGACGATCCAGTCGCGCTCGATCTCCTCGATCCGGGCGAGCAGCCGGGAGTCCTGGAGCTCCCGGTTGAGCCGGAAGAGTTCCTGGTGGGGGGAGTCCCCGGCGCCTTCGGGGCGATGGACCTGTGCGGCGTCCACCGTCCTGTCGGTCTCCAGGATCCCCCGCTCGTACAGGGCGGTCTTGACCCAGCGGTACCAGTCGTCCTTCTCCAGGCCGTAGCGCTCGCAGGCGGCTGCGAGCGGGGTCGCCGGGTCGTCGAGACGACCGGCGAACAGGTCGGCGCACAGCTCCGGTTCGACGTTGGCGAGCGCCACGACGTATCCGTCGACGGGACCGGATTCGAGCAGGAGGTGTTCGAGGCCGGGAAGGACGCTCACGCCCGGCTCGGCCTCGACCAGCCGCCGGGTGAAGGCGGAGCTGCCCGAGGAGTCCTTGACGCCGACGACGCCGGGCAGGGCGCAGATCCGCAGGAGGGTGTCGAAGTCGGCGGAGTTCCCGGCGACCTCGGTGCCGTGGTAGACGATCACGGGCAGTCCGGCCTCCGCGGAGATCCGCGCGAAGTGCTCGTAGATCTCGTCCTGGGTGACGTCGGGGCCGTACGGGCTGGTGGCGATCATCCCGTGGGCGCCGAGCTCCACCGCGACCCGAGCGCGTTCCAGTACCTGTTCCGTGGTGGGGCGCAGGATGCCGGCGAGGACGGGCAGGCCGTCGGCGTGTTTCACGGTGGCGACGAGCATCGCCTCCCACTGCGCGTCGGTGAGCAGGCGGCCCTCACCGGTGCTGAGGTTGGGCAGCAGGCCGTCGACGTGGGGGCGGAGGGTGTCGAGCAGTCCGGCGACCGCCCTCTCGGAGACCTCTCCGGTCTCCGAGAAGGGGGTCACCAGGGCCGCGATCACTCCCTGGTTCATCTCTCAGGCTCCCTCGGGTACGGCCCCGGCCACGGCCGGGGGCAGGCGCAGGGCGAGCGACGCGGTGTAGAGCCGCTCCAGCGGCTCGGGGAAGGAGGGCTCCGGCTCACCGGCGGGCCGGGCGGGCACGCCCTGGACCGGGAGTCCTCCGAAGGCGGCCGCCCGGGGGCCGGGCGTGTGGAGCAGCCCCTTGCGGTTGATCACCTGGCCGAGCACGAGGCGGTCGGTGAAGGGCAGGTGCGCGGGGACGGCGGAGTCGTCGAGGGCGAGCCGGACGTCGGCCGGGTCGTAGGGCTCCCGGCTGATGTCCATGACCGTGTGGAGCACGTCCATGAACGGGTAGTAGACGTCCTGGAGTTCGCGCGAGTAGCCCCAGATGACGTCGTCGCAGCGGCCCACTTGTTCGAGGCTCATCACGACGCGGCCGTCGAGGCGCTGGACGAAGAACGCCTTGGCGGCGATACGGACGGCCTCGTCGGCGCTGTGCATGCCGAGGAAGAGGGCCGCGTCGATGAACCCGCCGTGGAGGTCGTCAGCGGGCATACCGGTCGAGCACCTCCCGCAGCCGCTTCATGGCTCCGGCGAACATCTCGGGCTCGCGGGCGAGCGCCATGCGGACGAAGGGCTCGCCGCGGCCCGGCTGGCTCCAGTAGAAGTAGCGGCCGGGCAGGACGTACACGCCCACTTCCGTCAGTTCCCGCTGGAGTTCGGTGGCGGTCAGCTCGGGGTGGTCGATCCTGGCCCAGGCGACGCTGGTCTTCGCCAGCGGCTCCTGGTATTCGAGGATCGTGCCCTGCAGGGCCTCCTTCACGGCGGCCCGGTTGACGTCGAGGACGTCGCGGACGGAGGCGAGGCTGTCGGCCTCGGAGTTCTCCACGTACTGGGTGAGCATGTTGAGCACGAACGGCGAGACGTTGAGCAGGACGCTGGTGTGGAGGTTGTAGACCTCCTCCTTGATGTCGTCGCTCGCCGTGAGCATGGCCGCCTTGGCGTCCTGGACCGGCCAGGTCTTCCCGGTGTCCTCGATCGCCAGGTAGCGGACGCCGGACTCCTCCAGGAGTTCGTAGATGTCGAACCGGGCGAGCTCGGGGTCGTACAGGGTGAAGGAGGCGAAACAGAAGTCGATGATCAGCAGCTTGTTGTGGTCCTTGCAGAACCGGACGACCTCCTCGAAGCCCTTGCGCCCGGAGTGCATCAGGCTGAACCCGGTGGGGTTGTTGGGGTCGACGAGGAACAGCGCGTCGGTGCGGACCCGGCGCTTGAGCTCCGTGTAGATCCGGTCGGGGTCGTGGAGCGCGGACTCCTCGATCGGATACAGCGGGACGCCCATGTTCGACAGGACGTCGTGGAGGTTGTCGAAGCAGGGCTCGACGAGGGTGACGGCCATGCGCTGCCGCTTGAGGTACATCGCGACGACCATGGTCGAGATGGAGGCGGCGTACGAGAGCAGCGTCTTGTTCTTGGCCAGCGCGGTGGGCTGGCGGTGGAGGCGGAAGAACGCCTCGATGAACCGCTGCTCGTAGGTGGCCTGGAGGCCTTCCTCCGCCTCGTACCAGAGCTCGGGCAGCCGGGCGACGATCTTGTGCTGGGCCGCGGACTGCCGCTGGTGGGTGTGGGCGTCGGCGAGGTTGAACTCGGTCAGCAGGGCCTGGATCTCGTGCTGCGTGAGGTCGAGGAGCGCCTGGTTGTGCAGGGTGGTGCCGGCGTGCGCGGTCATGCTTCCTCCATGCGTACGGCATTTGGGTGAGCGCGTGCGGGCGTGCCAGCGTGACGTCGTGCGCCACGATGCTGCGCGTGTGCCACGGTGCGGTGCGTGTGCCGGCGGGCGGGCGCCGCGGGTGCGGGGGCGCCGCGGGGGCACACGGAGGTCCGCCTCAGGGAGACGGCGGCGAGGGGAACACCCCTACAGGAGGAGACCGAGAGACTCGTCGTCGGTTGCGACGCGATATCGGAAACAGGTTCCAGACATGTATCTCCCCCGTAAACGGACTGCGGTCCGATTGGGGGCGACTCTGCCACATGGCGCGGCGAGCGGACAAGCGATCCGGAGCCGGGGACGCGCCGCGGTCAAACGGAGGTCAACCTTCGGTCAACTCCAGGTTTTCCAGGGGTTGTTGGAACGCCACGTGCCGTCGACGGAACCGGACGCGGCGCGCGGATCACCGACGCGCGGCGCCCGGATCGCCGACGCACGGCGCGCGAACGGACCATGGCCGTAAACTGCCTGAACGCCACCCCGGTCCCCACCCGGGATCCCCCGCGGAGCGAGATGCGAGAGGCCCAGGTGCAGCACGTGCGACCCGACCTTGCCGCCGTCCCCTTCGAGCCGGGACCGGAGCGGTCGGACGCCGCCCGCAACCGGCTGCGGATCCTCGTCGCGGCCCAGTCCCTGTTCGACCGGTACGGCGTGGAGGGCGTGTCGATGGACCGCGTCGCCGCCGAGGCGGGCGTGGGCAAGGGCACGCTGTTCCGCAGGTTCGGGAGCAAGGCGGGGCTCGCCGCCGCCCTGCTCGACGCCCAGGACAGCCGGCTCCAGGAGCGCATCCTCTTCGGTCCGCCGCCCCTGGGCCCCGACGCCCCGGCGGCCGATCGCGTGCTCGCCTTCTTCGGCGCGTACCTGGACCTCCTGGACGACAACCTGGAGCTCCTGCGGCTCTCCGAGACGGCCGCGCCGGGAGCCCGGTACCGGATCGGTTCCTACGGCTTCTGGCGCGTCCACGTCGCCCTGCTGCTGCGCGAGGCGTGTCCGGATGTCGACGCCGACTGTTCGGCCCATCTGCTGCTGGCGCCACTCGACGCGGACCTCCAGCACGCGCTGCGCCAGGGCGAGTTCACGGTGGACCGGATCCGGGACAGCGTGCTCACCCTGGTGCGGCGCTTCATCGGCGCCTGACCCCCCCTCGGGCCGTTCCTGGCGCCTCGCTGCCTCGGGCCTCTTCGGGCGCAGCCCCCCTCGGGTACGCCGAAGGAACCCCGGTGCGGGTACCGACGCACCGGGGTCCTTCGCCGAGGCGGCCGGGGTCAGCCCTCCCGGATCGCCTCGAAGTCGAGGGACAGCTCGATCTCCTTCGAGACCAGGATGCCGCCGGACTCCAGGACCATGTTCCAGGTCAGGCCCCAGTCCTCACGGTTGACCTTGCCGTGGGCGGAGAAGACCACGCGGTCGTTGCCCCACGGGTCGCGCGCGTAGCCGACGTAGTCCACCGCGAGCGTCACCGGGTGGCTGACGTCCTTGATGGTGAGGTCGCCGACGAGCGTGCCGGTCTTGCCGTTCCAGCTCACCGAGGTGGACTCGAAGGTGGCCTTGGGGTACTTCTCCACGTCGAAGAGGTCCGCCGAGCGCAGGTGGTCGTCGCGGGTCGCGTCGCCGCTCTCCACGCTGGCCACGTCGATGACGGCGGTGACCTTGCTGTCCTCGGGGCGCTCGCCGACGACCAGCGTGGCGTCGACGCCGGTGAACCGGCCGCGGACCTTGGTGAGCATGAAGTGGCGGCCCACGAAGCCGACCTCGGCGTGGCCCGGGTCGATCTTCCAGGTGCCGGCGGAGGGAAGCTCGACGCCGTCGACGGTGCGAGTCGGTGCGGTGGTCATGTTCGTACGCTCCTTGTCGAACTGCGGATCAGGCTTGATCAGGCACCGGTCTCGACGGGAAGACCCGCCTCCACCCAGTCGGACTTGCCGTCGTAGTACTCGAAGACGTTGGTGTAGCCGAGCTCCACGAGACGCTCGGCCGCGATGCCGGAGTTGGGGCACGGGCCGTCGGAGCAGTAGACCGCGACCTGGGCCTCCTTGTTCGGCAGGAGGGACGGGGCCAGCTCGTCCACCTGGTCGTGCGGGAGGTTGAGCGCTCCGGGGAGGTGCCTCTCGTTGTAGTACGAGGCGGGCAGCGCCTCGACGACCACGACGACCTTCTCGTCGATCTTCTTCTTCAGCTCGTCACGGGAGATGCGCTGAGCCATGGGTGGAGCCCTCCTTGAGAAAGGAAATAGTCCGTGCGTCTGCACACACCTTAGTAGGTCCGTGCGTGCGCACACAAGCTATACTCGGAGGCGTGAGCAAAGGTGAGTACCGAATCGAGGCATGGCGAGCGCTGCTGCTCGCCCACAACGCCGCCGTGCGCGCCATCGAGACCGATGTGCAGCGCAACGGGCGGGTGCCGCTGACCTGGTACGACGTGCTCCTTGAGCTGCGTGGTGCCGGCGAGCAGGGGCTGCGCATGCAGGAGGTCGCCCAGCGGGTGGTGCTCAGCCGTACGCGGGTGAGCAGGCTGGTCGACGAGATGGCGCGGGCCGACCTGGTGACCAAGCGCCCCGACCTCACGGACAAGCGCGTCACCTGGGCGGTCATCACCGACGAGGGCCGCTCCGCGCTGCGCGCGACGGCCCCGGCCTACATGCGCGGCATCCAGGAGCACTTCGCCCGGCACCTCACGGACGAGGAGGCCGCCGTGATCACGAAGGCGCTGCTCCGCGTGGCGCAGGCGGGGGACGACATCCAGCTGGGCTGAGTTCCCGGGCGGGGGGGGCGCCCGGGGCCCGGGGACACTCGCGGAGGCGTCGGCGGCGGTGGCAGACTGGCCCGTCGACCCGCCGAAGGAGCACGTCGTGTCCATGATCCAGCGCCTGCGCAGGGCCGTACGCCTGACGTACCGTCGCGCCGTCGACCTCAGCCATCCCGCCCGCTCCCCGCTCGGCAGCGCGGTCGTGAACTGCGTGGTGTACGTCGACGGGGTCCGGCGCAGCGGACGCGGGTCGGCCGAGGAGGCGCTCCGCCGGGTCCGCAAGGCCGGGGACGGGTTCGTCTGGATCGGCCTGCACGAACCTGACGAGAAGGAGTTCACCGGGCTCGCCGAGCTCTTCGGCCTGCACCCGCTGGCGGTCGAGGACGCGGTCAACGCGCATCAGCGGCCGAAGGTGGAGCAGTACGACGGCGTCCTCTTCGCCGTCTTCAAGACCGTCCGCTACGTCGAGCACGAGGAGCTCACGGCCACCAGCGAGGTGGTGGACACGGGCGAGCTGATGGCCTTCGTCGGCCCGGACTTCGTCATCACGATCCGGCACGGCGGCCACGGCTCGCTCGGCCCGCTGCGCGAGGCCCTGGAGGAGCACCCCGAGCAGCTCGCCAAGGGCCCTTCCGCCGTGCTGCACGCGATGGCGGACCACGTCGTGGACGACTACCTGGCCGTCGCGGACGCCGTCCAGAGCGACCTGGACGCCATCGAGAGCGCCGTCTTCTCCGAGCAGGCGGACCGCCGGGACGCCGGCCGCATCTACCAGCTGAAGCGCGAGCTCCTGGAGCTGAAGCGGGCGGTGGCCCCGCTCGGCCGGCCGCTCCAGGTCCTCGCGACCCAGCCGATGCCGCTGGTCGACCCGGACATCAGGGCGTACTTCCGCGACGTCGCCGACCATCTGGCCCGGGTCGTCGAGCAGGTCTCCTCCTTCGACGCGCTGCTCGACTCGATCCTCCAGGCCCATCTGGCGCAGGTGACCGTCGCCCAGAACGAGGACATGCGCAAGATCACCGCCTGGGCGGCGATCGTCGCCGTCCCGACCATGGTGTGCGGGGTGTACGGCATGAACTTCGAGCACATGCCGGAGCTGCGCTGGACGTACGGGTACCCACTGGTCCTCGGCGTGATGGCGGTGGCCTGCGCGGTCATCCACCGGGGCTTCCGGCGCAACGGCTGGCTCTGAGGCCGGTCCGCCGCCCCCTGGGTAGAGTCGGTATCCGGACAACCCGGACCTGCCGGGACCAGAGGCAGCGAAGGAGGCCGGTCGGCCATGGCCGTGGACGCACTCGACACCCGCATCCTGCGGCTCCTCATCGAGCAGCCCCGGACGAGCGTGCGGGAGTACGCACGCGTCCTCGGCGTGGCGCGCGGCACCGTGCAGGCCAGGATCGACCGGCTGGAGCGCGACGGCGTGATCACCTCGACGGGCCCCGTCCTCTCCCCCGCCGCCCTCGGCCACCCGGTGCTCGCCTTCGTGCACGTCGAGGTGGTCCAGGGGCATCTGGACGAGGTCGGTGACGCGCTCGCGGGCGTCCCGGAGATCGTCGAGGCCTTCTCCGTGACCGGCGGCGGGGACCTCCTGACGCGCGTGGTGGCCCGCGACGCGGGTCATCTGGAGGACGTCATCCAGCGGCTGATCCAGCTGCCCGGCGTCGTCCGCACGCGGACCGAGATCGCGCTGCGCGAGCGCGTGGCACACCGGCTGCTGCCGCTGGTGGAGGCGGTGGGGCGGGGCGCGGGCGGCGGCCCCCAGGGCGCCTGACCCGCCCAACGGCCGGGGCGCGGGCGGAAATTCGAAGGCGCCTCGACGAGGCACGTGGCAGGCTACGGCCCCTCTGTCCCCTGCCGTCGAGGAGCGCCTCCATGTCCCTGCCCACCCGACTCGTCCCCCTGCTCGAACAGTTCGACTTCGCGCGCAAGCGGCTCACCGACCGGATGCTGGGGCCGGTGATGGACAGCGGGAACGGCACGGACGTGAAGGTCGGGCCGATGACCGACGACGAGTACTTCTGGGAGCCGGGCCCCGGCTGCTGGTCCGTCCGCCGGCACGCCGACGGTCCGGGGCCGCGCGCGACGCTGCTCGTGGGCGCGGGCGAGTGGGGCCGGGACTCGGCGGCGGCGCCGCACCCCACCCCGCCTCCGTTCACCACGATCGCCTGGCGCCTGAACCACCTGAGCGAACTGCTCCTGATCCGTGCCGACCACACGAACGGCACCCGTTCGCTGACCCGCGACGCGTTCGTCACCGGCGGGGACGCCGCGTCCGCCGTCGCGGCCTTCGACGCCGCCGCGACGGCCTGGCGCGAGGCGCTGCTCTCCGTGGACGACGCGGCGCTCGACACGGTCGGGTACTGCACCTACCCGCACGGCAGCGACCCGGAGAACCCGTTCTGGGAGATCGTCTGGTGGGTCAACCAGGAACTCCTGCACCACGGGGCCGAGATCGCGATGCTCCGCGACCTGCACCGGATCCAGCGCGCCGGGGCCTGAGCCGTACCGGAGTCGTACCGGAGACGTCCGTGCCCCCGCGTGCTCAGACCGAGCGTGTACGGGCCATGAGCACCGCGACGTCGTCCTGCGCGGGCCCGTCGAGGAGTCGTGCGAGGACCTCGTCGCACACCGTGTCGAGGGGCCGGTCGAGGCCCCGGAGCGCCTTGGCGATCTGCTCCATGCCCTCGTCGAGGTCCCGGTCGCGGGCTTCGATGAGGCCGTCCGTGTAGAGGACGAGCAGGCCGCCCTCGGGCAGGACGACCTCCTCGGTGCCGAAGTCGTGGACGCCGGTGCCGAGGGGGGTGCCGGGCGGGCCTTCGAGGAAGGTGATGGTCCCGTCCGGAAGGGCGACGGCCGGCGGCGGATGGCCGGCGCGGGCGATGACCCATCGGCGGGTGGCCGGGTCGTGGACCGCGTACACGCACGTCGCCATCTCGTCCTCGCCGAGGTCGGCGACGACGGCGTCGAGCGAGCTGAGCATCCGCGCCGGGTCGATGTCGTGCCGGGCCAGGGTCCGTACGGCGGTGCGGAGTTGGCCCATGACGGCCGCCGCGTGGATGCCGTGGCCCATGACGTCGCCGATGACGAGTCCCGTACGGCCGCCGGGAAGCGCGATGGCGTCGAACCAGTCGCCGCCCACGTCGTGGGCGCTCGCGGGCAGGTAACGGCCGGTCAGTTCGAGCCCGTCGACGTCGGGCAGCGCGTTGTTGGTCAGGCTGCGCTGGAGGGTGAGGGCGGCCTCGCGCTGGGTGGTGTAGAGGCGGGCGTTGTCGATGTTGAGGGCGGCCCGGGCGACGACCTCGTCGATCAGGACGAAGTCCTGCGCGTCGAAGGGCTCGCGGGTACGCAGGCGGGTGACGGTGACCGCGCCGAGGACCTGGCCCCGGGCGACCAGCGGGACGAGCCGCGCCGAGCCGATCTTCGTGGCGAGGTAGGTGCGGAGGGCCTCCGTGCGCGGGTCGCGGAAGAGCGCCGGGAGATCGGAGGAGCGGAGCATGGTGGGCTTGCCCCGGGCGACGACCCGCTCGTAGTCCGAGTCCAGCGGGAGCTGGAAGGTCTGGCCGGGGGCGAGGGAGGCCGTGGGGGCGCCCGGGTCGGGGAAGGTGGCGGCGAGGCGGCGCAGGACGCCGCGGGTGGAGGCGGCCGGGTCGTCCGGTTCCAGGACCGCTTCGAGCATCTGCACGTCGGCGGAGTCGGCGAGCTGCGGCACGAGGAAGTCGACGACCTCCTCGGCGGTCTTCCGGAGGTCGAGGGTGGTGCCGATCCTGGCGCCGGCCTCGGCGAGCAGGGCGAAGCGGTGCCGGGCCCGCTCCACCTCGATGTGCGCCTCCTGGCTCTCGGTGATGTCGACGAGGGAGGCGATGATGCCGAGCGGGCGCTCCTCGTTGCGGTCGATGAGGGGCGCGTACGAGCAGGACCAGATGTGGTCGCGGTCGGGGTCGGCGGGCGTGCGGCCGACGCGTCGGGCGTCGACGATGGCGGTGCCCTCGGCGAGGACCTGGTGCATCAGGGCTTCGAGGGCGTCGGCGTTCACGTCCGGGACGACCTCGGCGAGGTGCCGGCCGACGTGGGCGGCGGACGGGACGCCGTTCATGCGGGCGAGGGCGTCGTTGACGCGGAGGAAGCGCAGGTCGGGGCCGAGGAGGGCGAGGCCGATGGGCGACTGCGTGAAGAGGCTCTCCATCGCCGCGAGGTTCTCCCGCATGCGCAGGACCTCGGAGGTCTCCACGGCGATGAGCATCGCGCCGGGCCGCCCCCGGGGGTCGGCGGCGGGCACGATCCACATCTCCATGGTGACCGTGTGGCCGTCCCGGTGCCGGACGGGGAGCGTGCCGACCATCGTCTCGCCGTTCTGGACGCGCTCGGTGAGCCGGTCGGCGAGCTCGCGGTTGGCGTCGGGGACGAGCAGCGGGGTGGCGAGGAGTCCGAGGACGTGCTCGGGCCGGTGACCCAGGAGGTCCTGGGCGGCGAGGGACCATTCGACGATGCGCCCGTCGGCGTCCTCGCGCCACAGGGCGATCGGCAGGAGTTCACGGAGCACGCTGGCGTCGCCGACGGCCGCTCGGGGCGACTGCGGAACCCTGCTCGACGACTGATGAGTGTCCAACGCAGCCCTATGCATCGTCCTGCCCCGGCGGGGCGCATTCCCTAACGAATCACCCTAGCCGAGAGGGTGCCGACGGGCTCTGTGTGGGGGGCTTTTCGGTGCGCACGCGCACATTCCCGTTCGCCGTGTCCGGAACTCGCCAGTCTCGGGGGCGGTACGAACGGCCGGAACCGGTCAGGATCGCTCCCGACCATTGGGATCCGGCCACGAGTATGGCCGTCCCACGGGGTGGACGGCCGAATTCCGTTCTCATCACTCAAACAGACATCATGATGCACAGGTAGTTATCATCCCAGGTCGCAGTGATCCTCGCGCCCCCGTGCACGCCCTGGTGACGGTGATCTTCCGCAAAGCACTCTGGACTCCTGGACTGCGTGGAGACAACGGGGGGTGGTTCGGATGAGTACGGACACGGACGTGTGCGTCGTCGGGGCGGGGCCGGTGGGGCTCACCCTGGCCATCGCCCTGCGCCGGCTCGGCCTCCGGGTCCGGATCGTCGACAGGGCGCCCGCGACCAAACGCGAGGCACGGGCCCTGGTGCTGTGGGCACGGGCCCGGGAGGCCCTCGACTCCCTCGGGGTCGGCGAGACCCTCACGCGGCACGGCGTGGAGCTGGAGACCGTGACGGTCCACGCCCGCGACCGCGACCTCGGTCAACTCACCACCGGCTGGGCGCGGTCCGCCCACGCCCGCCCGCTCAACATCGAGCAGCACGACATCGAGCGCCTCCTCGCCGAGGAACTCGCCCGGCTCGGCACCCGGGTGGAGTGGAACACCGAGCTGACCGACGTCAAGGTCCACGAGGACCGGGCCGAGTTCACCCTGCGGCACGAGGACGGCTCGGCCGAGTCGGCCGTCGCCCCGTGGATCGTCGGCTGCGAGGGCACCGCGAGCGTGGTCAGGGACCGCCTCGGCATCCCCTTCGAGGGACGCCGTCGTACGGGGCTCCAGGTCGTCCAGGGCAACGCCCACCCGACCTGGCGGATCGGCGAGGAGCCCGGCAGGGGCCACATCTTCCTGGCCCCGCACCGGTCCCTGCTCGTCTTCCCGCTGCCCGGCGGCGGTTACCGCTTCTTCTGCTTCCGCGACGACCCCGACCCCACGCTCACCGCCGCCCCCACTCTCGACGAACTGCGCGACCTGGTCGCGGAGACCGCCCGGATGCCCGGTCTGCGGCTCGCCGCGACCGAGCAGGTCTGGCTGAACCGCGCCCGGTTCAGCGACCGCGTCGCCGCCCGGCTGCGCTGCGGACGCGGGCTGCTCGCGGGCGACGCGGCGCACGCCTGGGCCCCGGTCGGCGGCCACGGCATGAACGTCGGGGTGCTCGGTGCCCACAACCTCGCCTGGAAGCTGGCCGCCGTGCATCACGGCCAGGCGGGCGAGGCGCTCCTCGACACGTACAGCGACGAGCAACGGCTCATGGCCCTGCGGTACATCCGCGAGATGCGGTTCAACTTCATGGAGCTGCCCCTCCCGCCGCTCGGCTACCGGGCGTTCACCGCGACCGTGCCCTTCGCCCTCGCCCGGCGCGGTTTCCAGCGCCGTCTCGACCTGCGGCTCAGCGACCTCGGCCGGAACCACGTCGACAGCCCGCTCTCCCGGCACCGTCCCGGCCGCCGCCACCGGCCGGGACCGCGCGCCGGCCGGCGGATGCCCGACATCACCCTCGCCACCGGCGGTGACCCGGCCCGGGGCGGAAGCCCCGGCGAAGGGACCACGGCCGTCCGGCTGCACACCCTGCTCGGGTACGACCGGTGGACGCTGGTCCTGCGCGCCGGCCGTGCCGACGCCGGCGTGCTCGACGCCGTCCGGGTGGCCTGTCAGGGGTTCCCCTCGCCGGTCCGCGTACTGCCGGTGACGCCCTGGAACGAGGCAGAGGCCCGACGGCTCGGCCACCCCGACGACCTGCTGCTCGTCCGGCCCGACGGATACGTCGGGCTGGTCGCCCCGCTCGCCCGTACGACCCTGCTCCGCTCCTACCTGGCCGCGCTCGCCGCCCGTCCCGCCTGACACCGAACGCACCGGGGACACCCCGCACCACAGGCACCGATTCGAGGGGGAATTCGGACCATGACGCAGCAGCACCCTCCGCTCAGGGGGCGGCGCCGCACCCGCGCCAACAGCACGGTGACCGTCGTCGGAGCCGGGATGGCCGGGCTCGTCGCCGCGTACGAGCTGGAACGGATCGGTTTCCGCGTCGAGGTCGTCGAGGGCAGCCGCCGCCTCGGGGGCAGGATCCGCACGCATCGCTTCGGGGCCTCCGAAGGCGCCCCGTTCGTGGAGCTCGGCGCCATGCGGATACCGACCGCGCACCACCGCACCATGCGGTACGTCGAGCATCTCGGACTCGCCGACCAGGTACGCCCGTTCACCACCCTGCTCTCCGAGGAGAACGCCCTCCTGGCGACCAGTACCGGGCACGTACGGCTCCGGGACGCGCCCCGCACGCTGATCGCGGACGTCCGCGCCTCGCTGCCCGGCGCCCGGTACCGGGAGGAGACCGTGGTGTTCGGGGCCTGGCTGGCGGCCGTCGTCGACGCCGTGGCCCCGCCGGCGCTGCGCGCCGGACTGCGGGCCGACCTCGCCCGTAACCTCCTGGACCTCGTCGAGGACGTCGACCTGTCCCCGTACCTCGTCGGCCACGCCAAGGACCGGATCGACGTGCACGCGCTGTTCGCCGCCCATCCCGGAATCCGGGCGGGCTGCGGGACCCGGCTCAACGGCTTCCTCGACGACATCCTCACCGAGACCAGCCCCGAACTGGTGCGGCTCGCCTGCGGGATGGACCAGCTGGTGCAGCGGCTGGCGGCCCGGGTCCGGGGGCCGATCTGGTTCGGCCAGCGGGTGACCGGTTTCGAGGTGGCCGCCGACCACGTGCTCGTACGCGTCGGGGGCGGCCCGCACGCGGCCGTGCGGCGCTGCGACTACGTCCTGTGCACCGTGCCGTTCTCCGTCCTGCGGGGGCTCAGCCTCAGCGGCTTCGACGAGGACAAGCTCGCCGTGGTGCGGGAGGTCGTCTACTGCCCGGCGACGAAAGTCGCGGTGCACTGCCGCGAGCCGTTCTGGGAGCGCGAGGGGATCCGGGGCGGCGCCTCGTTCAGCGGCGGCCGCATCCGGCAGACCTACTACCCGCCGGCCTCGGCCGGGCCGCCGGCGGACCCGGCCCAGGGAGCGGCGCTCCTCGCGAGCTACACGATCGGCGAGGACGCCGACCACCTCGGCCGGATGCCTCCCGCCGTGCGGCACCGGACGGTCGTCGAGGAGCTGGGACGGATGCATCCGCAGCTGCTGCGGCGCGGCATGGTCCGGGGCGTGACCAGCCTCGCCTGGGGCGGGCATCCGTGGACGCAGGGCGGCTGCACGATCCGCTGGGGCCAGGACGCCACCGCCGGCGAGGAGCAGCGGCGGCGGGCCGTGCGCCCGCAGCGCCGGATGTTCTTCGCCGGGGAGCACTGCGCGACCGAACCCGCCTGGATCGAGGGGGCGGTCGAGTCGGCGCTCGAAGCCGTGGACCTCATCGCCCGGCACGCCCCGAGCCGTGCCGTGGCACCGCGGGCCCGGCTGGAGGCGGCATGAGCGTCTTCGACCTCCCCCGGCTGTACTTCGGCGGATCCGCCCTCACGCGGCTGCCCACGGGACCGCGCGGCGGCCTCGTCGACCTGGCGCGCAACACGGCCCTCCGGGGCGCCGCGGCCAGCGGCGGCCGACCCTCGCCCGTGGGCCCGTTCGGGGAACAGGAGCCCGCCGGGGCCTACCACGCGCACCTGGCCGAACAGGGGGCGCGCGGCGGGCACTTCTCGGGGAACGGCCACTTCCTCCTGGACGCCCGGGTGACCGGGGTGCAGCGGGCGGACGGCGGCCCGGTCGACAGGGACGATCCCGTCGTGGGACGCGCCGTCGACCTGTGGGGGCACCACAACCCGTACCTCGGGACGACGGTGAACCGGGCGCGGGTCTTCGACGTCGATCCGGCGTCGGCGTGGACGGCGACGCTGATGGGCGGGCGGTTCGCCTTCGGGCGGGACGGCCGCTCGCACGACGCAGGGTACGCGTGCGTGGGGGACGTCGGCGGGTTCATGCCTCCCCGCTGGCAGGGGTTCGGGCCCGTGCGCCGGGTGCTGCACCAGTTCGCGATCGGCGCGGGCGAGGGGCTCGACTGGCCGTCCGGCCCGACGGACTCCCGCGCCGTCCGCGCCCTGCGCGCGGCGGCCGAGGAGCGGGAAGGGGGCGGAATCCTCGTCCAGTTCACGCTGGAGCAGCGACCGGCCGGGACCCCTCGGAGGGCAGCGGATTTCCCGGAGGCCGAGGACGCTCCGGAGACCGGGGACGCTCCGGAGGTGTGGCGGCTGCGGGGGACGATCGCGCCCTGGCGGCCGGAGGAGCCGCGCACGTACCCGGCGGGCCGGCTCCTCGTCCCGGGGCGCGTCTCCGTCCCGGGACGCTTCCCCGACGCACCGGGACCCTGCGCCGTACGGGTCTCCCCGGCCGGGGTCTCGTTCCACTGGCCGTACGCGCGGGTCGCCGACGCGGGCGCGGAGCTGCGCACCGCGCGGTCGGGCCTGCCGGTGGCCGTGGTTCCGGCGGGGACGGGCGGCGACGGCGAGGTCGTGACCGTTCCGGCGGCGTCGGAGGAGGGCGCCCGGCGGGCCGCGGAGGAAGGGCTCGTCCTCGTGCGCGCCGGGGACGGCTCCCCCGGGGACGGCTCCCCCGGGCCCGGCGGTGCGGGCGGCGAGGTCCTGCTGCGCGAGCGGGAGGAGGTCGTCGTCACCGACACGGCGACGCTGCTCCTGGAGCACCCGGACGGCGAGCGCGGCGACGAGTACGCCGTGGAGGTGCCCGTCCGCACCTTCGTACGGGGTGTTCCGGCGCCGCTGGACGCGGTCGTGGTCCGGCAGTTCCCCAACCCCCGGGCCGTCCCGCTGGAACCGGTCGCCTCGGCACCCGAGGCCCGCTGCGGGGAGCTGCGGATCGTCCGGGTCCGGGCGGGCCGCGTCGCCGGGGAGAAGCCCCGGGACGACGGGGAGACCGAGGATTCGGCCTGGTGCCGCTTCGCCACGGACGTCCGCGGGAGGGGGTGGTTCACCGTCTCCGGCGCCCGGGCGGGCACGGCCCGGCTGCTGCTCGGGGCCGGTCCCGGGGAGCGACCGCCGCACGACCCGGCGCTCCCGGGCTCCGCCGAGGCCTGCTACGACCACGAGGACGCCCTCGGCTTCTGGCCCTGGGCCGGGTCCGCCGACGTCCGGGTCCTGCCCGACGACTGGCACCTCGACGCCGTGCTCCAGCAGGACGCGACCTTCGAGCTGCTGTACCGCGAGGTGTTCGCGTACTACGAGCAGCTGTTCCCGTTCATGCGCGACGAGGTGTTCAGCCTGGCGGACCGCTGCAAGGTGGAGACGTACGCGAAACTCATCTGGCAGATGTGCGATCCGGCGAACAAGGACCGGACGTACTACATGCCGCCGACCCGTGACCTGTCCCTGCCCAAGGCGCGGCTGCTCCTCAAGTATCTGCGCGCCAGGAGCGCTGCGGCCGCCGCACCCCTGTCGGCCGTCGCCCCGCCGGTCCGCTCGTCCCCGCGGATCACCACGCGGGCCCAGCTCCGGTCGGCGCTCTGGCAGGCCGTCACGGTGGAGCTCGCCACCTCGCTCCAGTACCTGTACGCCGGGTACTCGGTGCCGACGCACGGCACCGGGTTCGCGTACGTCCGCAGCGGGGTGTGGACCCCGCGTCAGCTCCGCCTCGCCTGCGGGGACGGCGGGGAGACCCTGGCCAAGGGGGTGCGGGACAGCCTCTTCGACGTGGCCAGGGAGGAGATGACGCACTTCCTCGTCGTCAACAACATCCTGATGGCGATGGGCGAGCCCTTCCACGTACCGGAGATCGACTTCGGTACCCCGGGCAGGCTGCCGCTCCCCCTGGACTTCGCCCTGGAGCCGCTGCACCTCGGGAGCCTCCAGCGGTTCATCGCCATCGAACGGCCGGAGCGGCTCGCGGGCCCGTTCGGGTCGCCGGGCGAGTCCGGGCCACCGAGCCCGTTCGGGTCGCCGAGCGAGTTGTACGCGGGCATCCGCGACGGCCTGACCCGGGTGCCCGAGCTGTTCCCGGTGGCCCGGGGGCGGGGCGGCGGCGAGCATCACCTCTTCCTCGGCGGCGCCGTCGACTCCGTCCACCCGGACTACCAGTTGGAGGTGGACGACCTGTCGAGCGCGCTGTTCGCCGTCGACTTCGTGACCGAGCAGGGCGAGGGCGGGATCCTCGACCTCGACACGGCGGGGAACGGCTCCGAGTCCCATCACGAGACCTTCGTGCGCCTCGCCGAACTCCTCATGGCCGAGCGCGCCGACGGGCCGCACGGCGAGGGGGCTCCGTGGCACCCGGCGTACCCCTCGCTGCGCAATCCGACGCTCGACCCGGCGCATCCGGGGCGGGCGGCCGTGAGCGCGCCGCACGCGCGGCAGGTCATGCGGCTCTTCAACCGCTGCTACTTCATGATGCTCCAGCTCATCGTGCAGCACTTCGGGGAGAGCCCGGACGCGAGCCTGCGCCGGTCGAAGCTGATGAACGCCGCCATCGACGTCATGACCGGGATGATGCGCCCGCTCGCCGAGCAGCTGATGCCGCTGGAGTCGGGATGGCGGGGGCGGACGGCCGGCCCGTCGTTCGAGCTGGAGGAGCCGCCCGCGTACATCGCGCGTCCCGACGTGGCCCGGCGCGGGTTCGCGATGCGGTTCCGGCATCTCGCGGCGATGGCCCGGGAGTGCGAGGGGGTGCCGGACCGGGTCCCGGAGCTGATGGCGTGGTACGCGGAGTACTTCGCCCACGAGGGGAGGGGCTGAGGCGATGTCGGACAACCGTACGGAGCGGACGGAGCGGACGGAGCGGACGGAGCTGACGGAGCGGGCCGGGGGGCCGGCCCGGGAGACCGAGGTCCTGATCGTGGGCGGCGGGCCCGTGGGGCTCGCGCTCGCCCTCGATCTCGCCCACCGGGGCGTGGACTTCGTCCTGGCCGAGGCCGGGGACGGGCGGGTCGCGCACCCGAAGGTCTCGACCGTCGGCCCGCGCGCGATGGAGGCGTTCCGCCGCTGGGGCGTGGCGGACGCGATCCGGGACGCGGGCTGGCCGCGGGACCACACCCTCGACGTCGCCTGGGTGACCGCCGTCGGCGAGCACGAGCTGCACCGGCTGCGGCTCGGCACGGCCGGCGGGCGCCCGCTGCCCTCGTACACGCCCGAGCCCGAGGCGGTGTGCCCGCAGCACTGGCTGACTCCGCTGCTCACCGCCCGGGTCGGGGCGGGACCGGCGGGTCCGATGCGCCTGGGCACCCGGCTCGTCGGTCTCATCCAGAGACCGGACCGGGTGAGCGCGGCCCTCGTCGACGACGCGGGGGTACGGCGAGACGTGCACGCCCGGTTCCTCGTGGGCTGCGACGGGGCGTCCTCCGCAGTGCGCAAGGCCTGCGGGATCGAGATGCCGGAGCGGCACAGGACCCGCTCCCTGCGCAACATCCTCTTCCGGGCCCCCGGCCTCGCCGCCCGGCTCGGACCGCGCGCCGCGCTCGTCCACTTCCTCACGGACCCGACCGGCCTGCGCTATCCGCTGCGGGCGATCGACGGCCGCGACCTGTACCGGCTCACCTGCCCGGCCGGACCCGCCGAGGCCGCGCGGGTCGTCCGGCGGGCGGTGGCCGTGGACGTGCCGGTCGAGGTGGTGTCGGACGGAATCTGGCACCTGACCCACCGGGTGGCCTCGCGCTACCGCGACGGGCGGGTCTTCCTCGCGGGCGACGCGGCGCACACGCTGTCGCCCTCGGGCGGGCTCGGCCTCGCGACGGGCGTCGGGGACGCGGCCGACCTGGGGTGGAAGCTGGCGGCGGAGCTCTCCGGCTGGGCGGGGGCCGGGCTGCTCGGCACCTACGAGGACGAACGGCGGCCGGTCGCGGTCCGGAGCCTGGAGGAGAGCCACCGCAACCTGCGGCGGACGGTCGACCGTCGTCTGAGGGCGGCGCTGCGCGACGGCACCCCGGAGGGGGAGCGTGCCCGCGCCGAACTGGCCCGGGAGATCGCGGACTCCGAGCCGCTGCGGGAGTTCGACGCGCCCGAGCTGCACTTCGCGTACCGGTACGCGTCCCCGGCCGTCGCGGACGAGAAGGAGGGGCCACCGGGCGACGCCACGGCGGGTGTCGAGGGGCCGGCGTGGAACCGTACGACTCGGCCGGGGGTACGGGCTCCGCACGCGTGGCTGGGGGCCGGCCGGTCGACGCTCGACCTGTTCGGCGACGGTTTCGTCCTGCTGGCGTTCGGCGACGCGGGCGTCCCGGAGGGGCTCGTCCGGGCCTTCGCCGAGCGCCGGGTCCCGCTGCGGGTGCGGCGCTGCCACGACCCGGAGGTGGCGCGCCGGTACGAGCGGCCCCTCGTCCTCGTACGTCCCGACGGGCACGTGGCGTGGCGCGGGACCAGCGCGCCGGTGGAGCCGCTGCGGGTCGCGGACCTGGTGCGCGGGGCGGGCCGATGACGGCGGGAGGGGTGGTGCCCTTCGACCCGTCGCGGCTCGACCTGGCCGACCCGTACCCCGTCTACCGGCGGTACCGGGAGACGGACCCGGTGCACGCCGTCCGCGCCCCGGGCGGCCCTGCCCCCACGACCTGGTACGTCTTCGGGCACGCGGAGGTGGCCCGCGTCCTCGCTGCACGGGCCTACGGCCGGGGGTCACCGCTGAGCTCCCGGGCGGCGCCCGTGCCGGACGGGTACGTGACGCTGCGCCGGGTCGTCGAGAACTGGCTCGTCTTCCTCGACCCTCCCCGGCACACGCGGCTGCGCGCGCGGGTGACGCCGCCGCTCGGCCCCTCGGCGGTGGCGGCGCTGCGTCCCCGGCTGCGGGAGATCGCGGAGGAACTGGTCGCGCCGCTGGAAGGGCGGTCCGCGGTGGAGTTCGTCGAGGGGTTCGCCGCGCCGTACCCGCTGCTCGTCATCGGCGGGCTGCTCGGTGTCGACGCCCGGCGGTGGCCGTGGTTCCGGGGTCAGGCGCTCGCCCTCCAGCAGGCGGGCGGGACCCGGGGCGACCGGACGCCCGCCGCGCTGGACGCGGCCGAGCGGGCGGCGGCCGAGCTGGACGGGTACTTCCGCCGGGAGCTGGCCGCGCGGCGCGCCGAGGACCGGGGCGACCTGCTCTCCGCGCTCGCGCGGGCCGGGGCGGAGGACCCGTCCCTGAGCGAGACGGAGCTGGCGGCGACCTGCACGCACCTGCTGACCGCCGGGCACGAGACGACCACGGGCCTCCTCGGCAAGGCGGTGCTCGCCCTCCTCGCGCGGCCGGCGCTCGCCGACGAACTCCGCGCCGATCCGGGGCTGCTGCCCGGCGCCGTGGACGAGTTCCTGCGGCACGACCCACCGGTCCAGATGGTGACCCGCTGGGCGCACCGGGACGCGGACCTCGCCGGCCGGAGCATACGCAGGGGCGACCGGCTCCAGCTGGTCCTGGGCGCGGCCCTCCGCGACCCGGCGCGCTTCCCGGAGCCCGACGTGCTCGACATACGCCGGGACAGCGGCCGGCACTGCGCGTTCGGCCTGGGCATCCACTACTGCGCCGGGGCGGGCCTCGCGCGGGCGGAGGCCGAGACGGGGCTCGGGGTGCTCCTGGACCGGCTTCCTGCGCTCGGTCAGGGGGCCAGGACGGGTGTCGAGGTGGAGTACGCCCCCGACTGGGTCTTCCACGGCCCGTCACGTCTGACGCTCACTCGGGAGCGAGGGGGATAGGGTGTTCGACGGCCCGGTGTCGGGCCTCGAACCCCTTGTCTTCCCCCGAAAGTTGAGGTAACCGGACGATGTCCGCGAGCCGCGAGCCGCGAGCCGCGAGCCGCGAGCCGCGAGCCGCGAGCCGCGAGCCGCGAGCCGCGAGCCGCGAGCCGCGAGCCGCGTAGCTGACGGGCGCGGGCTCGACGTACGTTGGCGGCGTGGCCATGCACACTGACCGGCCGCTCCGCGTTCCCGTCGGGCACGACGCCGAGCGCTGGCGGACGTTCCGCGCCGAGCGGACCCTCGTCGTCGCCGCGCGGACCGTCGTCTCCACCACCCGCGTCCTGGAGTGCCTCCCCGCCGTCCTGCGCGACGACAGCCGCGTGAGCGTCGTCTTCGCGTACGACCCGACCTCCGCGTTCAACGACGGCGTCCTCGACCTCCTCCACGACGCCGGCTGCCGCGTCATGCCCTGGTCGCAGCTGGGCGAGGTCTCCCCCGACCTCGTCCTCACGGCGAGCGGGAACGTCGACGTCCCCACCGGCACCTGCCCGGTCCTCGTCCTCCCCCACGGCATCGGCTTCCAGAAGTTCGTGCCGGACTCGCGCACGGACCGCGTCCGGCTCTCCGGACTGGTGCCGGACGCCCTCCTGGACGCCGGCCGGGCCTGGCTCGCCACCTCCCACCCCGACCAGACCGAGCAGCTGCTCGCCGCCCACCCCAAGGCCGCCGGCCGGACGCTGCTCGTCGGCGACCCGTGCTTCGACGAGCTGGTGGCGAGCGCGGCACGGCGCGAGGAGTACCGCGCGGCCCTCGGCGTCGGCGCCGGCCGGCGGCTCGTGGTGGTCAGTTCGACGTGGGGCCCGACCTCGCTCCTGGCCGAACAACCGGACCTCCCGGCCCGCCTCCTCGGCTCGCTGCCGTACGACACGTACCGCGTGGCGGCGATCGTCCACCCCAACGTGTGGGCCGCGCACGGCCCCTGGCAGATCCGGCGCAACCTCGCGGCCGCGCTCGACGCGGGGCTGATCCTCGTCCCTCCGGTGCACGCCTGGCGCTCGGTGCTGCTCGCCTCGGACCTGATCGTGGGCGACCACGGATCGGTGACGCTGTACGGGGCGGCGCTCGGCCGTCCCGTCCTCCTGGCCGCCTTCGGCAGCGACTCGGTGCCGGGCACGGCGGCCGGTGTCCTCGGGCGGGAGGCTCCGCGCCTCGACCCGCGCCGGGACCCGCGCGCACAGGTGGAGGCGGCGGCCGACCCGGCCGCACGGGCCGCGTACGCCGAGGTGGCCGGGCTCGCGTTCAGCGAGCCGGGCCGGGCGCTCGGCCGTCTGCGCACCGCGCTGTACGAGCTCATGGGCCTCCCGGAACCGTCCGCCGGCCCCCCGCCCGTCCGGACGCTCGCTCCCGCCCGCGTGACCGCCGAACCCGTCACGTCCTGGCAGGTGCGCACCCTCGTGACCACCGACGGGTTCGTCGAAGTGGAGCGGTTCCCGGCCGCCGTCGCGACGGACGGGGCGGAGACCGAGAACCTGTTCGTCCACCTGGCCTGCACGGACGCGGAACGCGATCTGGGCGTCTCGGAGAGTGCGTCGGTGCTCCTCGCCGCGTCCCCGTCACCGACGGCCGAGCACGCGCGCGCCTGGATCGCCGACACACTCGCGGCCCGACCGGGCTGCCTCCTCGCCGCCGTCAGCCTCACCGACGGCGGCGACGACACCGGGCACCTGGTGGGCCTGCGGGACGGTCGTGTCGTGGAGGTCACGACGGAGACGGGCCCGGAAGGAGCCTCGGCCGCCGTGTACGCGTACCTGCGCGCCGGACTCCCCCTCGACGGCCCGGCCCCGGCCCCGCGTCCGCGGCTCAGCCGCTGACCCCGTCTCCCTCCCCCAGCGCGCGCAGCCGCTCGCGCAGGACCGGGCCGAGCGGGCTGCCGCCCGCCTCGTGGATGCGCGCCGCCTCGTCCAGCCACCCGGCGACCTCGTCCCGACGGGTGCCGGTGCGTTCGGCGATGTCCGCGAGGGTGACGAGGGCCTGGGCCTGGTAGTGCGTGGCCCGCTGGGCGCCGAGGGTCCCGGCCGCGTCCTCCAGGGCGCGGACGGCCCCCTCGACGTCGCCGAGGTGGTCGAGCGCGACGCCGACGGCGGCGGTGGCACGGGCCGCCATACGGGGGTCCCGGCACTCGGTCAGCATGCGGTACGCGCTCCGCAGCGTGACCAGCGCGGTCGTGTGTTCCCCGGCGGCGTCCTGGGCGCAGCCGAGGAAGTACGTCGCGATGGCCGCGCCCCGGGCCTCTCCGGCCCGTTCGTTGAGCGCGAGGGACGCGCGGTAGGAGGCGACGGCGCGGGCCGGGTCGTGCCGGTCCCAGTACCGCCCGTCGAACTCCCGTACCGACGCGCTGAGCACGGTGTGCCCGGCGATCTCGGCGCAGGCCAGGGCGGCGTCCAGTTCCTCGCGGGCCCGCGCGTCCTCGCCGAGGTCGAGGAGCGGGCGTGAGAGCAGGCTCCGGAGGCGTGCCTCGGCGGCGGGGGCGACGGCGGTGACGGCGGCCCGGATGCCCAGGTCGAGGGACTCGCGCCACGGGCCGAGCGCCCGCTGGTGCAGGAAGAGCACGGTGAACACCTCGGCCAGCTGCCACACCGGGGTCTCCAGGCCCTGGTGGGCGGCGCCGGCCCGCAGGACGGCGAGGAGGTCGGCGCGGCGCGCTTCGAGCCAGTCGAGCGGAGCGGGTCCGCCGGGGGCGGCGAAGGGGTCCGCGGCCCCGTCGAGGAGTACGGCGAGGTCGGTGACGCGCAGCCGGTCCTCGCGGACCGCCCGGTCGGCGAGGGCGGTGAGGACCAGGTGGTGGGTGAGGACCCGCCCGACGAGCGCGGCCTCGTCGGTCCGGGGCTCCGCCTCGTACGCCCGCTCGCGCGCGTGGAGGCGTACGAGATCGTGCATCGTGTACCGGCCGTCCGGGGTCCGTTCGACCAGCCCGTCGGCGGCGAGCCGCGCGAGGAGCGGCCTGGTGGCGGCGGGCGGTGTGCCGAGTGCGGCGGCGGCCGAGTCGAGGTCGTACGTACGGCACGGGTGCAGGCCGAGGGCCCGGTAGAGGCGGGCGGTCTCCGGCGGGAGGGCGCGGTGGCTCGGGTTCAGGACGGCGGACACCGAGTAGTCCTCCCCCAGGGCGAGTCCGGCGAGCCGCCGCTCCTCGTCGGCGAGCTCCGCCGCCAGCTCCGCGGTGGTCAGTCCCGGGTCGACGCGCAGCCGGGCCGCGACGATGCGCAGGGCGACGGGGAGTCCGCCGCACAGCTCGACGAGCCGTTCGGCGGCGGCCGGATCGGCCGCGACGGTCTCCTCGCCGCAGCCCTCGGCGAGCAGCAGGAGGGCCCCGTCCCGGTCGAAGGGCTTGAGGGCCCGGGTGCTGGCTCCGTCCATGACCAGTTCGCCGAGCGCCGAGTGACTGGTGACGAGCACGGCGCTGCCGGGGCCCTTGGGGACGAGGGGGCGGACCTGGGCGGGCCGGCCGACGTCGTCGAGGACGACGAGCAGCCGCCGGTCGGCGGTGCGGGTGCGGAAGAGCGCCGCCCGCTCCTGGAGGCCGGCCGGCATGTACGCGTCGTCGACACCGAGGCCGCGCAGGCACATGGCGACGGCCTCGGAGACATCGCCGCCCGCCTGTCCGCGCAGGGCGGCGAAGTCCACGTACAACTGGCCGTCGGGGTACCGGTCGCGGGCGGTCGTCGCCCAGTGCCGGGCGGTGGCGGACTTGCCGACTCCGCTGAGGCCGTGCAGGACGCCGATGCCGACCCGGGGCGCGGCGAACCACCGGTCGATCTCGCCGAGGTCGGCGGTCCGGTTCACGAAGGCCGACGTGAGGGCGGGGACCTGGTCGGGGCGGGGCACGGAGGCGCCCCCGGCCGGCGGCACGTGGATGGTCACGTCGCCCTGGATGTGCGCGCCGTGGAAGTCGTACGTGGCCGTGGGCGGCGGCGTGCCGAGTGCGGCGAGGAGCTTCTGGAGTTCGGCGACGGCGTCCGGGTCCTCGCGGAGCACCTGGAGGAGTCGCGCGCTCCACCGCTCCTCGATCGCGCGGGCGCCCGCCTCGTCCCCGGCGGCGCGCGCCGCCGCGGCCGCGCGGCCGGCCCGCTCCAGCTCGCCGGCGGTTCCGTCTGCGGTTCCGCCGATCGCCTCGTCGGCGGCTTCCGCGCCCTCGTGTGCCGGGCCGCGGCGGCCGAAGAGGCGCCAGTCGCGCGTCCTGACCGATTCCCAGACGTCCGTGACGACGAGTCCGAGGACGGTCGACACCCCTGCCATGGCGAGCGCCGCCAGTTCCTCCACCGCTCCCCCTCCGTCTCACCGGTCCGCCCCCACCACCGTAGAGATCCCGGCGGACCCTTGAACAGCCCGCGCGCCGCCGTCCCGGGCACGTCCCGTGGCCGGTTTCGTACGGTCGGGTCACCCGGCCCGGTGGTGTCAACGGCCCCCGGGTGCCGTGAAGGCGACGTCGGCGGCGGCCGTGGTGACCTCCGCGTCGCTCCCGAGGGAGTACGCGGCGACCCGTGAGACCGTGGCGGCCGGCACGGTCGCGTGGACGCCCGGGACCGCCGGGCAGTCCTGGGTCGCGTGGGCGTCGTGCGGCACGACGACCCGGTAGCCGTGGTCGAGGGCCGTGCGGGCCGTCGCCTGCACGCACATCTCGGACATGACCCCGCAGACGGCGACCGCCCGCGCTCCCGCGTCCGCGAGCACGGCGCCGAGCGCGGTCTCCCGGAACCCGTCGTCGTAGGGCTTGCGGATCACCGACTCCGCCGGCCCCTGTTCGACCCGGTGGTGCAGCTCCCATCCCGGCGTGTGGGGTTCGTCCTCCGCGCCGGGCGGCCCGTCGTTCTGGAGGTGGACGACGAGGGCCCCGGCGCGGCGCGCACGCGCGATGAGGTCGGCCGTCCGCGCGACGAGCCGGTCCGCCTCCGGAACCGCTCCCGGTCCGGTGACGAAGGCCGTCTGCACGTCCACGACGATCAGGGTGTCCACGGGCTGTGCGGGTGTCTGCGGGCTCATCCACCCATCATGATCGCCGGGCTGCCGTGATTCCACGGGGTTTCGTTGGTCAGGGCGCCGGGCGGGCCGACCCGCCTTCCGCTCGCCGCAGCAGCCAGCGGCCCGAGACGCCCGTCACGAACAGGCCGCCGACCAGGGCGAGGAGCGCCGCGCCCGGGCCCGACGTCCAGTCGACGGACCCGGCGTGGACGGCCAGGACGACCGCGCTCGCCGACGCGACCGCCGGGACGGCCGTGAGGGCGGGGCGGATACGGGACAGGTCGTCCTCGGCGAGCGAGCCGAGGACGCCGACACCCAGGGCGAGCGCCCACACGCCGAGGCCCTGGGCGTCCGCGCGATTCACCGTCCAGGGCAGCAGCGGCCCCCAGAAGGCGGGGAGGACGAGGAGGCCGGCGCCGATGCCGAGCCAGCCGGAGCCGAGGACCGCGAGGAGCGGTTTCGACCAGGCGGGCAGCGGTACGGGGGCGGGTCGAGGGCTTCCGGCTTTGTGCGGGGCCGCCGGCCTGCGGTACTGCGCGCCGAGGCACACGACCGCGCCCAGCGCGAGCAGGCCGAGCGTGGCGACCCAGCCGAGGCTGAACAGGGCGAGGAACAACGGGCCGCCCCGGACGGCCTGGAGGGAGCCCGCGTTGAGCAGGCTCACCGTGAAGAGTCCGACGAGGACGATCACCAGCGGCAGGACCAGGGTCCGGGCCTCCGCCCAGTGGCGGGCCCGGCCGATCGTGAACAGCGCGGGCGCCACGCCCGCCATCGCCGCCCCGACGAGGCCCGGGGTGAGCGCCTCCGTGGAGACCCAGGCACCGGCGGCGTGGCCGAGGAGGCTGGTGCCGACGAGCAGCGCGCCGACGACGGCGCTGATGCCGCCGACGACCCCGCTCAGGAGCACGACGGCGGGGGCGAGTTCCCGCCCGAGGCCGACCGGGGCAGGACCGGAGGCGGTCGCGGCGGACGCGGTCGCACCGGGGCGGGTCTCGTCGGGGCTGATCTCGCCGGAGCCCGTCTCGCCGGGGCTGATCTCGCCGAAGCCGGTCACGCCGGAGCCCGTCTCGCCGGGGCTGATCTCGCCGAAGCCGGTCACGCCGGAGCCCGTCTCGCCGGACGCCGCGGGCTTCTCGGTGGCGCTCATCGGGCGTCCTCCCGCACCGGCGCGGCCACCGCCACCGCCACCGCGTCGTGGGCGGCGGCCGGTTCGGCCTCCGCCGGCGCGTGTTCCCGCTTGAGGAGCTCGCGACCGTACAGGACCCGCAGGCTGACCACCGTGACCGCCGTGTAGGCGAGCATCCCGCAGCCGATGCCGACGCCCGCCGTCAGCGCCGTCGCGCGGTCGAGGCCCATCGTCCGTTCCAGGACGGGGACGGCCGCCGCCGAGAACGCCGGGGCCAGGCAGAGGGCCGTCAGGTGGATCCGCCACTCCTCGCGGGCCCACGCGTCGCCCCGTACGCGCGCGCGTGCCGCCCGCACCGCGACGACGCCGTGGACGAGGGCGTACGGGACGACGTACGCGACGAGCAGGCGGCGTCCTTCCGTCCCCTGGTCGAGGAAGGCCACGGCGGTCCACGCGAGCCCGGCGGCGGCCGCGAGGTGGGCGGCGACCAGGACCGGTGTCGGGCACCAGGTGCCGGTGACGCCGGGGACGGTGGTGCGCCGGTCGAGCGCGCGGGAGGCGAGCAGCGCGCCGAAGGAGACGAGGGCGCCGAGGTGCATGATCGCGACCCGGTTGATCTCCAGGATGGACAGTCCGGGGTAGAGCGAGGGCAGGAAGCCCCATTCGAGGCGGAGCAGCGGGGCGGTCATCAGGAAGCCGTAGCAGAGCAGCATCCAGCGCTGGTGGAGGTCGGGGAAGCCCCGGACGGCGGCGAGGACGCCGAAGCTCACGCTGCCGACGGTGCCGACCAGGATCGTGGCGAGGACGATCCAGAACGCGGCCCCGCTGAACGCCTCCTCGGGCGGGGTGCGGACGAGGTAGAGCGCCGCGCCGCCCATGGAGACGTACACGATCGCGGCGAAGACCAGCCCGGCCGCCCGGTGCAGCCTGACGCGCCGGCGGACCGCCGAGAGCAGCTGCACGGGGCCGAGGAGCATGAGGAGCCCGCCGAGGACGGAGTGCACGACCAGCGGGGCGAGGCTGCGGCTGTACGGACCGATCCGGTCGCGCACGGCCTCGGCGACGAACTCCGGCGACACGGACTTGCCGAGGACCCATTCGCCGATGGCGGGCGCGCCGGGCTTCGCGTACGGCCAGAGTTCGGTCATCGCGAGCGGCGCGTACGCCAGGCAGACGACCGTCACGGCGACGGCGGCGGCCCTCCCCCATCTCGTGCTTGTCGGACGCCCCACGGTGGTTCCCCCTCCGAACGCGCGATAGTCCTGTCTGGACTATGGAGGAAGGTAGGGCGGGGCCGGGGCGGGGTCAACCCGTCGGTAACATCCGATTCGGTAACGGGAGTTCCGTCAGGGTTCCCGGCTCTCGACCCACTGCCAGAACTCGACCATCATCCGCTCGTACCGGATGCCGAACTCCAGCGCCTCGCGCTGCCCGCGCGTCAGCAACTCGCCGACGCTGTCGGCCAGTTCCTCGTACTCCTCCAGGGTGTCGCGGTGCTCGTCGATCTGGACGGGGGCGTGGACGCGCGGGCTCGCGCCGAACCAGAGCTTGAGGATGCCGCGCTCGCGGGCCTCGACGGGGACGAAGGAGGAGTCCGCGAGCCAGTCCCGCAGGGCGGCCGCCCCCTGCTCCGTCAGCTTCATCAGGCGCCGGTTGCGGCCGCCGGACTGCCGGACCTCCGAGAGCAGACCGGCTTGGAGGAGCCGGTCGCACTGGGCGTAGACCTGCGCGTGCGGCATCGACCAGAAGGGGGCCACCGTGCGCGCCGCCTCCACCTTCACGTCGTACGGGCTGGCCTCGCCGAGCTGGTCGATGAGGCCCAGCACGAGGAAGGACGGCGTGGTCAGGCGGACTTCAGGCATGCGGGATCGTATCGCGCGGGCCCCCGGCACGGTGGCCGGCCGCTCACGTCCCCCACGACTCCGGGCCGTCCGGGGCCGGTTCGGGGCCCAGGAGGCCCCAGAGAGCCGTCAGACGGATCAGGCGCAGGATCCGGGGCTGGTCGCAGACGAGCCGCCAGCGGGCTCCCCGCGCCTGGGTCCGCCCGGCGCAGTGGGCGAGCAGCCCGAGGCCGGTGGCGTCGCAGAAGGTGAGCCCGCGGATGTCGACGGTCAGCGCCTCGGACTCGCGGACGAGGGCGTCGAGCTCGGGCCTGAGGTGCCGCACCAGGACGAGGTCGAGCTCGCCGCGCAGCGCGGCGACGGTCTGGCCGCCGGTCCGGCGGATGTCGAGGTGCGGGTCGTGACGGGGAATCAGCTGCATCGGACGCTCCACAGGGTGGGTCCATGTGTCCCGACGAGCGTGGACGCGTCCGTGACGGGAAAGACGTTTCAGCTGGCCGAATATCACCTGAATCGGTGAAAACCGGGGGCGCGTGGAGCCGTGCACGCCCCGTTCACTCGCATACGTGCACGATGCGGCGGACGCCCCTCACCCGTCCTCGGGCCACAGCGCGTGCGTCCGCAGCGCGAGGAGCGCCTCGAACCGGAAGCGCGGGTCGGCGAGCCGCTCACCGAAGAGACCCGGCTCGGCGACGGTCGGAAGACTCGTCGCCCTCTCCCCGACCAACCACGGGACCACACTGTGGGGCATGGGGCTCCTCGCCCGCGCCTTCCCCGGCGGTGACGAGCTCGTCGGGCTCGCCTGCACGGCGTGCGCCCAGCAGATCCAGGGCTCCGACTTCGTCAAGGATCTCAACGCGGGCGGCGAGACCCACCCGGCCGCCTCCTACACCGTGATCGCCACCTGGTACGACGAGGTCGTCACCCCGTACACCTCCTCCTTCCTGGCCGCCGCCCCGAACGTCACCAACCAGCGCGTCCAGGACTTCTGCCTCGGCGAGTTCACCGAGCACCTGGGCATCGGCTACAACGACGTCGCCACCAGGCTCGTGCTCAACGCCCTGGACCCGGCACACGCGCAGCGACCGGACTGCTGACCCGCGGCACCCTCCGCTCGCGCCGCGTCCGCAGGGCCAGCAGGCCGTGGCGCGGCGCGAGCAGCCAGACCACGGCGAAGAGCGCCGTGAGGACGACGACGACCGAGCCGCCGGCCGCGAGGTCGTACGCGTAACTCACGTACAGCCCCGCGACGCTCCCCGCGCAGCCGACGAACGCGGCCACCAGGGTCATCGCCCACAGCCGCTCCGTGAGCAGCCGGGCGGTGGCGGCGGGGGTGATGAGGAGCGCGAGGACGAGGATGTTCCCGACGGCCTCCAGGGACATCACGATCGTCGCCGTCACCACGACGTACAGCGTCAGGTCGAGGCCCAGGACGGGAAGCCCCGACGCGCGGGCCGTCTCGCGGTCCAGGCTCACCGCCACCAGCTCCTTGCGGAGCAGGAGGACCACCGCGACGAGTACGGCCCCGATCGCGGCCACCCGCCGGATGTCCGCCGCGTCGACGGCGAGGACCTGGCCGAAGAGGAACGAGGACAGGTCCGTCGTCCAGCTGTCGCGGGTCGACACGAGGACGATGCCGAGGCCGAAGGCGAAGGCGAAGAAGACGCCGATGACGGTGTCCTCCTTCAGGCGCCGGTTCTGCGAGACGAAGGCGATGAGCACCGCCGTCGTGACCCCGGCCGCCGCGCCGCCGAGCAGCAGGTTGCCCTCGAAGGCGTACGCGAGGGCGACACCCGGGAACGCCGAGTGCGCGACGGCGTCGCCGATGAACGCCATGCCCCGCAGGACGACGTGGACGCCCACGACCCCGCAGACCAGGCCGACGATCCCGGCGACGGCGAAGGCGCGGCGCATGAAGGGCAGCGCCCACGGGTCGGTGAGGAGGGTGAGGAACTCGGTCACGCCGCCGGCTCCTCTTCGTGCGTGGGGCCGTGCGTGGGGCCGTGCGTGGGTCCTTGCGACGGGCGGAGGCCGAAGGCCCTCAGCATCTGCTCGGCGTCGCCGAGGAGTTCGGGGCCTCCCTCCGCGACGACGCTCCTCTTGAGGAGGAGGACGCGGGTGCAGGTGCGGGCGGCGGCGGCCAGGTCGTGCGTGGTCATGAGCAACCCCCTTCCCTCGGCGGCGAGTCGGCCGAAGAGTTCGTTCAACAGGTCCTGTGTCGGGACGTCCACGCCCGTGAACGGCTCGTCGAGAAGGAGCAGCCGGGGGCGGGCGGCGAGGGCCCGCGCCACCAGGACGCGCTGCCGCTGGCCGCCCGACAGCTCCCCGATCGGCCGGCGCCGGAGGTCGGTCAGGCCGGCGAGATCCAGCGCCTCGTCGGCCGCCGCCCTGTCGGCCGCGCCCGGCCGCCGCAGCCAGCCGACGGCACGCGTACGGCCGCTGAGCACGGCACCGGCGACATCTACGGGGAAGTCCCAGGCGAACTCGTGCCGTTGGGGTACGTAGCCGATCGGGCCGTGCGCGTCGACGGAACCGGCCGACGGCGTCAGGAGACCGAGCACGGCACGGAGGAGGGTGGTCTTACCCGCGCCGTTCGGGCCGAGCAGACCGACCAGCTCCCCGCCGGACACGGCGAGGGAGACCGCGTCGACGGCCGTCCGGCCGCCGAGCTCGACGGAGACGGACCGGACACGGAGAAGGTCCGCGCTCGCGCTCATGAGCGGCGCCTCCTGCGGGTGAGGAGGACGGCACCCGTGCCGACGGCCGCGAGCGCGGTCGCGGCGCCGGCGAGGAGGGTGGTGGACTCCGCGCCGGTGGCGGCCATGGAGCCCCGGGCGGGAGGCGTGGCGGGGGCGGAGCTCGCACCCGGGGAGACCGTCGGCCGGCCGCCGCCGGTGGCGGGTGCTTGCGTGGTGGGTCCGGTACGAGGGACGGAGCCCGTCCCCGTACGCGTACCGGAGCCTGACCCGGAGCCGGAGCCGGAGCCGGAGCCGGAGGCTGATCCCGAGCCCGGAGCCGATCCTGTCCCGGAGCCCGACCCAGTTCCGGACCCGGACCCGGACCCGGCCCCAGGGCCCGAACCGCCGCCCGTACCGCTGCTCCCGCCCGGCGCCGTCGCCGGGTCGGTCGAGCCGACCTCGAACGTCAGCGTCTCCGTGTCGCTCGTCCTCGTCCCGTCCGCCAGCTCGCCGGACATGGTGAAGGTGAGCCGGTAGACGCCCTCCTTCGCGAAGGCCCAACCGCCGTGCGCGTGCGTGTTCTGCGGGACGCCGAAGGAGTCGGGGACCCCGTCGCGGCTGTTGAAGCGGACGGAGGCACCCGACAGGCCGTCGTAGTTGTAGAGGACGAACGGGCCGGGGCCCTCGGCCTTCACCAGGGAGAACCCGATCTCTCCCCGGGTGGCGCCCGCCGCCATGGCGTCCGTCGACCAGCCGGGCCACAGCAGCTCCGGGCGCTGCACCTGGTCGAGGAGCCACACCGGATCACCCGCCTTGCCCAGGAAGGCGAAGGCCGGGTTCGCCGGGATCTCCTTGCGTGCCTCCGGGCGGACGCGCAGCACCAGCGACGAGGGCTCGCGCCAGACCGACCTGCCCGGCACCGTCCCGTCCTTCACGTGGATCTGGAGCCCGCCGTCCACGACGCGGGCCGCGATGTCGATGTGTCCCCGTTCGAGGACGGTCGGCTCGGTGCTCACCGGTTCCTCGGCGGACACGTCCGAGGCGGTGTCGGCAGTGTCGACGCTCCCGCCGGTCTCGGCGTCGGCCGCCCGCGCGAGGGGCGCTTCGGCGACGACCTGACGCGAGGGTGGGAACGGAGGCGGCGGCGGGGGCGGGGCGGACCCGGTGCTCTCCGGGGAGGGTGCGGCCTCGTGCTCCTCCCCGACCCGTACCGTGTACGTCACCTCGGCCACGGCCTCCCCCTCGGTCTCCGCCGCCAAGGTCAGCCGGTGGACGCCGGGCGCGTCGAAGACCCACCGGGTCTCACCCCGGCTCGCACCCGGGAGGTCCGTGCTGTCGGGAAGTCCGTCGCCGCTGTCGAACCACGGCGCGGTCGCGGCCCCGGCCCCCACCACGGCGGGCTCGCCGTACACCGTCACTCTCCCCGGCCCGTCCACCCCGGTCAGCGACCAGCGAACCGGTCCGGCCGGAAGCGCCGTCGTGTCCCAGACGGGCCTGAACTCCCAGTGATCCGAGCCGTCCTGGGCGACGACCCGGTGGCTGTCGTCGAGCTCGACGACCTCGTCCGCGCCGAGTCCGAGCAGCCTCTCGGCCCAGGACGCGGGGACGGCGGCCGTCGGCGTCGGCGGGACGGTCAGCGCCGTCCCGCCGAGGGCCAGCGCCCCCGCCGCCGCCAGCGCGACCCTGCTGTTCCGTGCGAGCCTCATCGGGCCCCACTCCCCTCCCGGCCCAGGCAGCGGGCCAGTTCGTTCGCGTTGTGGCGCATCATCGCCACGTAGTCGTGGACCTTGTCGTCGAAGGAATCGCCGTAGATCGTGCAGATCCCGACGCCCTCGTCCTCGGCCACCCGGCGCAGGACGTCCGCGCGGGCCGCGAGGTTCGGTTCGAGGAAGACGGCCGGCACCCGCTGCTCGCGGATGGTGGCGCGCAGCCGCTCGACCTCGGCGGCGCTGGGTTCGCGGCTGGGCACCGGGACGACGAACCCGGCGATCTCCAGGTGGTAGGCGTGCGCGAGGTAGCCGAAGGCGTCGTGCGTGGTGATGAGCCTGCGCCGCTGTTCGGGAATGCCGGCGAGCGTCCGGGCCACCTCGTCGTCGAGGGCGGCGAGCCGCTTCAGGTAGCGCGCGGCGTTCCGTTCGTACGTGGCCCGGCCCCGCGGGTCGGCCTTGGTCAGCTCGGCCTCGATCCGGCGGACGTACGCCTCCGCGTTGGCGACGTCCTCCCAGGTGTGCGGGTCGAGGTCGCCGTGGACGTGCCGTCCGACGACGGCCTGCGGCAGGACCCAGAGGGGCGCGCCGGGGCGGCCGAGGAAGCGGTACGCCGCCTCCCGGGGCACGCTCTCCCGCGCCCGTTCGGGTACGGAGAGCACGACGTCGTCGACGTCGTGGTGGACGCGGCGGCCGGTTGCCGGATCGTCGGAACGGACCCTGACCGACCGGCTTCCCGCGTCGAGCGCGATGTCGGCGTGCCCGCCGTCGAGGACGGTCCGACCGGCGGGCGCGGTGGCGCCGCCGACGACGAAGGTGACGGTCCCGCCGCCGATCGGCGCCCGCTTCCCGTCGAGCGTCTCGGTCTGCCCCTGGACGGTGAGCCGGTACGTACCGGGCTTGCTGAACGCCCAGTTGACGTGGGTGTGCGCCTCGGGCGGGAGGGTGAAGGAGTCGGCGGCGTCGAAGCCGTCGGCGGAGTCGAGGACGACCTGGGGTGTGCCGAGGGTGTCGGTGAGGTAGACGCGCAGGTCGCCGGGGCCCTCCAGCTCCGTGGCGGTCGTACGGACCTGGGAACCGTCGCCCGCCACCTCGCCCTCGACGGCCCAGCCCAGCCAGAGCACGTCGAGGCCGAGGTCCTCGGTGAGCCTGATGACGGACCCGCCGTACTGTTCGAGCCGTTCGCCGAGCTCCACCTTCGGCGTGTCCTTCGGAGCGTTGGCGTGGATCATCTTCATGATCCCGGGCTCTTCGAGGAGGAGCCCGTTGCCGAAGACCAGCTCGGAGCGCGCGATGCGGGCCGCGTCCCCGGGGCTCGGCTCGTACGAGTGAGGGTCGCCGTGGTGCGGCACGACGGAGGTGACGTCGACCCGGTCGCCGCCGACGTTGCGGACGAGGTCGGCGAGGATCGCGGTGGTCGTGGAGACGGCCAGCGCGGCCGCCTTGCCGTCGGACCGCTGGTCGGGCCCCGGACCGCAGCCGGTGACCAGGAGCCCGGCTCCGAGGAGGGACGCGGCCAGCCGGGTACGTACACGGGTACGCGTACCGGTACGGGTACGGGTCATCGGGCCGCTCGCTTCCTGCGGACGAGGATCACGAGGACCGCTCCGGCACCGAGCGCGGCGACGGCGATGCCGGCGGGCAGGGCCGGGTGGCCCGATCCGGTCGCTGCCAACTGCCCGGCGGGCGGCGCGGATCCGGGGCCGCTCGCCGGGTTGCGCGCCCAGGCCACGGAGCTCGCGGGCGGGGTCGGCGTGACCGTCGGGGGCAAGGAAACCGTCGGGGACGGGGAAGCCGTCCGCGTGGGCATCGGCGACGGCGTACGCGTAGCCGTAGGCGTGCCCGTCGGAGCGGGCGTCACCGTCCCCGTCGGCGTGGGTACGGGTGCGGACGACGACGGAGGCGTGGGCGCAGGCGTCGGCGAAACGGTGGAGGGAGCAGCCGTGGGTACCGTCGAAGTAGGCGTAGGCGAAGGCGAAGGCGGAGACGTCGGTCCCGGTCCGGGCCCCGTCCCCTCCCCCGGCTCCACGGTCGACGGGTCGACGTCGTCGCCGACCACGACCGCCAGCGTCTCCCGGTCCGAGACCCGCGCCCCGGAGGGCAGGGTGGCGCTCAGGTCGAGGGTGAGGCGGTAGACGCCCTCCGCGTCGAAGATCCACAGCGGGTGGGCGTGTGTGAAGGCGGGCAGGTCCACGCCGCCCGGGGCGGGTCTGGCGCTGTCGACGGAGACGCCGATGCGGATGCCGAGGTCGGGATCGTCCTCCCACTGCCCGAGGACGAAGCGTCCCGGGCCCTCGATCTTCGGGAACGCGACCTTGACGCCCCCGCCGGCGAGCTGCGCGGGCAGGAGGTCGAGCGTGTTCCAGCCGGGCCAGAGCAGCCCTTCCTTCACCGCGAAGTCCTTGTCGACCCAGAGGCTCGCGCCGGGTGCGCCGAAGCCCTCCAGCTGCGGCACCTCCTCCCTCGGCGGGATGACGATCTCGTGGCGCGGGTCGAAGTGCAGCAGCACGTCGGAGGGTTCGCGCCAGACGGCGGTTCCGGGAACGGTCCCGTCCTTGATCCGGAACTCCAGACGCCCGTCGACCAGCCGGGCGGCCAGGTCGAGATGGCCGCCGTTCAGGACGACCCGCTCTCCGGCGGGCGCCTCGCGCGATGGCGGATCGGCGGCGCGTGCGGCCGGAGCGGCGGCCGCCAGGACGAGCAGGGCCCCGAGAGCGGCGGAGCGGAGAACCGGGGAGAGGGTGGGTGTGAGGCGTGCCCGCATGACGGGGCGGCTCCTTCGGGCGTACGGGGAGGGACGGGCGGACGGGTCCACGGCCGCGCCGGGGGCGGAGCGAACGGCGGGTGAGGCCGCCCCCGGCGCGGGGTTCGGGGAGGGGAGGGCGTCAGCCGATCTGGAAGGTGTACGTGGCGGAGGCGGCGGCGACCGGGGTGCCGTTGGCGAGGGTGCCGCTGACCGAGAAGGTCGCGGTGTACGAACCGGCCTTGGTGAAGACCCAGTTGGCGTGGTCGTGCTCGCCGGCGGTGACGGCCCGGGTGTTGGTGATCGTGGCGTCACCGCTGTCGAAGGAGCGGTTGTTCTTCGGGCAGAGGCCGTTCTTGTAGACGGTGAGCTTGCCGGGGCCGCTCACGGAGACGAGCTTGACCAGCACCTTGTCGCCCTGGAAGACGCCGGTGGCGAGGTGTTCGCCGGAGATGCCGGGCCAGAGCAGGCCGGTGTTCTCGACCTGCGGCAGGCGGTGGACGGTGGTGCCCGCCGCGCCGAGGTGGCTGTAGCAGGTGCCGGTGGGCACGGTGTACGCGGAGGCCGGCAGGGCGCGCAGGACGACGTCGGCCGGGGCGTACTCGACGCCCGGGGTCACGGACTCGTCGTGGACGTGCAGCGCGAGGCCGGTGCCGTCGTACTCGACGTCGAGGACGTCGACGTGACCGGTCGACAGGGTGGTCCCGGCGGCGTGGGCGACGGTCAGTCCGCCGACGGCGAGCGCGGCGGCGGCAGTTCCGGAAACGGCCAGAAAACGCGTGAAGGTACGCAAAAGAAGCCCCCCTTGGGCATCGTTGAGTGTGCGCGAACAAGGGAGACGATAATCGTTTTCATTAAGGGATGACAAGGGGCCCCTGGGGCCGAGCGGCTCCCCAGGGACGCGTGATGCCCCTGACCCGCTCAGCGGGTCAGGGGCATCACGGCACTACGCGTCGGATCAGCCGCCGAACTCGGCCATCCACGCCTCGACCTCGTCGGCCGTGCGCGGCAGGCCGGCGGAGAGGTTCTCGTGGCCCGACTCGGTGACGACGAGGTCGTCCTCGATCCGGACGCCGATGCCGCGCCACTCCTCCGGCACCGTCAGGTCGTCGGCCTGGAAGTACAGGCCGGGCTCGACGGTGAGGACCATGCCGGGCACGAGGGGACCGTCGACGTACTCGCCGTTCCGCGCGTCCGCGCAGTCGTGGACGTCGAGGCCGAGCATGTGGCCGGTGCCCGCGAGGGTGAAGCGGCGCTGGAGGCCGAGCTCGTAGGCGCGGTCGGCCGGGCCCTCGATGAAGCCCCACTCGACGAGCTTCTCGGTCATGCTCCGCTGGCAGGCCTCGTGGAAGTCGCGGTACGAGGCGCCGGGCTTGACCGTGGCGATGCCGGCCTCCTGGGCCTCGTACACCGCGTCGTACACCTTGCGCTGGACCTCGTTGAAGGTGCCGTTGATCGGGAGGGTGCGGGTGACGTCGGCGGTGTAGAGGGAGTTGGTCTCGACACCGGCGTCGAGCAGCAGGAGCTCGCCGGGGTTCACCGGACCGTCGTTGGTCGTCCAGTGCATGATCGTGGCGTGCGGGCCGGCGGCGCAGATCGAGCCGTAGCCGAGGGCGTTGCCCTCCAGGCGGGCGCGACGGAAGAAGGTGCCCTCGATCCAGCGCTCGGAGGTGGCGATGGCGCGGGAGAGCTCGGCGACGCAGTCGGTGAAGCCGCGGACCGTGGAGTCCACGGCCTTGCGCATCTCGCCGATCTCCCAGGCGTCCTTGACGAGGCGCAGCTCGCTGAGGACCTCCTCCAGCTCCTCGTCGGCGTCCTCGTCGCTGGTGACGGCGGCTTCGAGGGACGGGTCGATGCCGCGCACGATGCGGGTCGGGACGTCGGACGGGGCGGCGGCCAGGTCCTCGGCGATCTTGCGGACGTCGCGGGTGGCGACACCGAGGACGGTCGCGGCCTCGGCGAGGGAGCGGCGGCGGCCCATCCACAGCTCCGCGTGGTAGCCGAGCCAGAACTCGTCGTCGTCACGGCCGTCGCGGGGCAGCTGGTAACAGTAGGCGTCGTGGCCGCCCTCGGCGCGCGGCTCCAGGACGAGGGCGCAGTCGCGGGCCTGGTCGCCGGTCATGTGCACGTAGCCGGAGTACGGGCGGAAGGGGTACGTGTCGTCGTTCGAGCGGACCTTGAGGTTGCCGGACGGGATGACCAGGCGCTCGCCGGGGAAGCGGGCCGAGAGGGCGGCACGGCGGGCGGCCGCGTACGGGGCCTGCTCGGCGGGCTCCAGGTCCTGGAGCTCGGTGTCGGCCCACCCGGTCCGCATGAGGGCGGAGAGCTCCGGGGAGATCTCGTTGTACAGACCGTTCTTGCGCGCCTTCGCCTTGCCCATGCGATGCACCTTCTTCTCGGTGGGTTCCTGGGCCGCCGGTCCCCCCGGCGGCACCCGGACAGTACTGCTCGCGCGGCCCGCCGGGGGCGCGGTCGTGCCAGTGGCACGGATCGGCCATCCGGCCCGCGGTTCCCGGCCGGAGGGGAGGCCGCGCGGCGGGCCGTCGATAATGCTCACCATGGCGAACGCAAAGCTCAGCGAGGCTCTCCGGCTCCTGGGGATCGGTCCGGACGCGGGCCGGCTCTACCTGGAGCTCCTGGAGCGCGCGCCCGCGCCGCTGAGCGCGGTCGGCGCCGCCGCGGGGCTGGTGGGGGACGCGCTGTGGAGCGCGTACGGGACGCTGGTCGACGCGGGTCTCGCGAGCACGGCCGCCGGTACCGGGGACGTGGTGGTGCCGGTGCCGCCGGCCGCCGGTCTGGAGATCCTCGGCAGGCACCGGGCGGCCGAGCTCGACGAGTCACGGATCACCGTCGGGGGCGCGTTCGAGTCGTTCCGGCGGCAGCGGCTCGCGACCGAGAACGACCACCTGGTGGAGGTCGTCACCGGGGACGCGATCGGGCTGCGGATGCGCCAGGCCTGGGCCAGTGCCCGGAGCCAGATCCGGCAGCTGGACTCGCCCCCGTACTTCCCGCTGCCCGGCGCCACCGCCACCGAGGACGCGCTCGCGACCCTCGCGCGCGGGGTGACGCAGCGGGTCGTGTACTCGCGGGAGTCCCTCGAACTGCCGGGGAACCTGGAGACGGCGATCGAGCCGTGCATCGAGGCCGGTGAGCAGGCCCGGGTCCTGCCCTCGGTGCCGGTGAAGCTCGTCATCATCGACGAGTCGTACGCGCTGGTGTCCCTGTCGATCCGGGAGGTCGACGTCCACCACACGATGCTGGTCGTGCAGCCCTGCGGTCTGCTCTCGGCGCTCATCGCGCTCTTCGAGCAGACCTGGCAGAGCGCCCTCCCCTTCCACGGCCACACCGCGCGCCCCGGCGGTCTGCCGCCCGCCGACCGCCGTCTGCTGCGGCTCCTCGCCGGCGGCACGAGCGACGAGGTCATCGCCCGCGAGCTGGGCATCAGCCGGCGGACGCTGTTCCGCCGGATCCAGATCCTGATGGCCAGGCTCGGGGCGTCGAACCGGTTCCAGCTGGCCCTTCAGGCGCAGCGCTCCGGCTGGCTGTAGCCCGGGATCACGCGGTCCCGGGCCTCCGAGGTCAGGCGTCGGGGGCGCCCCCGAGCCGCTGCCGCAGGAAGGTGTACACCAGCGCGCTGTTGTGCGCGGCCTGCTCGTTGTCGCCCGCGCCCGCGTGGCCGCCGCCGGTGTTCTCGTGGAAGAGCACGGGGTGCCCGAGCTCCCGCAGCCGGGCCGCCGTCTTGCGCGCGTGGCCGGGGTGGACGCGGTCGTCGCGGGTCGAGGTCATGAGCAGGACCTGCGGGTAGACGGCGTCCGCCGCGAGGCGGTGGTACGGGGACAGGTCGCGCAGGTGCGGCAGGTCGGCCGCGTCGTCCGGGTCCCCGTACTCCGCGATCCAGGACGCGCCCGCCAGGAGCTTGTGGAAGCGGGTCATGTCGAGCAGGGGGACCTGTGCGACGATCGCGCCGAACAGGTGCGGGTAGCGGGTGAGCATCGCGCCCATGAGGAGGCCGCCGTTGCTGCCGCCCGAGGCGCCGAGCGTCTCCGGAGTCGTGACGCCCCGGGCGACGAGGTCCTCGGCGACGGCCGCGAAGTCCTCGAAGGCCCGCGGCCGCTCCGCGCGGAGCGCCGCCTGGTGCCAGTCGGGGCCGTACTCGCCGCCGCCCCGGATGTTGGCGATCACGTACGTGCCGCCGTTCTCCAGCCAGGCCCGGCCGCTGACGGAGGCGTAGTACGGGGTGAGGGAGACCTCGAAACCGCCGTATCCGTACAGCAGGGTCGGCCCGGGGCCCGTGGCGGTGTGGTCGGGGCCGATGACGAAGTACGGGACGCGGGTGCCGTCGGCGGAGGTCGCGAAGTGCTGCGCCACCGTCAGGCCGGCGGCGTCGAAGCGGGCGGGCGCCTCCTTGAGGACCTCCGACTCGCCGCCGATGACGCCCCGGTGGAGGCTGGACGGCTGGAGGAAGCCGGACACGTCGAGGAAGTACTCGTCGGACACGTCCGGGTCGGTGTCGACGACGCTGACGGCCGAGAGCTCCGGCACGCCGACGAGCGGCTCGCGGGTCCAGGCGCCGCCGTCGGTGGGGGTGAGGACCTCGATGCGGGTGCTGACGTCGCGCATCGTCTCCAGGATGAGGTGGTGCCGGGTCCAGGAGTGCCCGGCGAGGGCCGTGCGCGCGTCCGGGGTGAACAGCACCTCGAAGGTGCGGTCGCCGCCGAGGAAGGCGTCGAAGTCGAAGGCGAGGAGCGCGCCGGTCGGCTGCCCGAGCCAGGGGGACTTGAGCGTGACGATCAGGTGCCGGCGGTGGGCGTAGGCGACCGCGTCCTCGGGGACGTCGAGGCGGACGAGCGTGCCGTCGGGGCGCAGGAGGTGGGTCTCGCTGCGGAAGAAGTCGAGGGAGCGGCCGACGAAGTCCCGCTCGTAGCCGGGCGTGGCGTCGTGGTGGCCCCAGGACGACACGTCGGCCTGGTCGGCCTCGTACACGGTCTCGGCCTGCTCGACGGGGGTGCCGCGCCGCCAGCGGCGGACCTGGCGGGGGTAGCCGGAATCGGTGAGGGAGCCGGTGCCCGTGTCCGTGCCGACGAAGACGGTGTCCGCGTCGATCCAGCCGATCCGCGTCTTCGCCTCCGGCAGGCGGAAGCCGTCCTCGACGAACGTCTTGGTCGCGAGGGAGAACTCCCGTACGACCACGGCGTCCCCGCCGTCGCGCGAGAGCCGCACGAGCGCGAGGTCGTGCTCGGGGTAGCGCACCGAGGCACCGTCCCAGACCCACTTCTCGTCCTCGGCCGCCGCCAGCGCGTCGACGTCGAGGAGGAGCTCCCACTCGGGCGCGTCCTTGCGGTACTGCTCCAGGGTGGTGCGCCGCCAGACCCCCCGGACGTGCTCGGCGTCGCGCCAGAAGTTGTAGAGGTGCGCGCCGCGCCGGACGGTGTACGGGATGCGGTCCGAGGCGTCGAGGACCTCGCGCACGCGCTCCTTCAGCGGGGCGAAGGCGGGGTCGGCCGCGAGGACGTCGGCGGTCTCGGCGTTGCGCTCGGCGACCCAGGCGAGGGCGGCCTCGCCGGAGATCTCCTCCAGCCACAGGTACGGGTCGTCCTGGGTCATCGGTTCACTTCCCGTTCTCGCGTCGGAGGGTTGCCGCAAGGTGGTGCTGGAGGGCCTGGCCGACCGCCGCGAGGTCGTGGCGGAAGTCGAGGGTCCCGCCGTCCTCGGCCGGGGTGTAGCGGCGGCGGGTGGCGGTCACCTCCTTGGCCATGGGGGTCAGCGCGACGTGGTCGGTGGCGAGGTCGACCCCCTCGGCCGTCGCGGCGCCGACCAGGATCTCCGCGATCCCGGTGGGCTGGGTGATCAGCGCCTCGATCCGCCCCTCGGGCTGGATCCGCCACCAGCCGCTCTCGCGGGCGGCGGGCCGCTGCGGGAGGCCGTCGGCGTCGACGATCCAGGCGCGGGCCTCGTAGCGGAGGAAGGGGCGGCCGTCGTGGCTGAAGGTGACCTCCTGCTCGTACGCGAACTCCTCGGCGATCGTCGGGTACGCGCCCCGTCCCCGGCCGGTCCAGGTGCCGAGCAGCCAGGTCACCGGGGCGAGCTGGGGGTGGGGCACGGGAGCCTCGTCCGGCCCGAGGGCGTCGGGGTACGGGTGCTGCCGCTCGCGGTCGAACATGGGGTGCGCTCCTGGGTCGGGTCCGGTGCCGTGTCGCAGCTTAGGGCCTGTCCGGCGGACCCCAGGTGGCCCGCGCGTGCCGTGGCCCGACCGGCTCGGGAAGATCCTCGCCGCGCGCACGGTTGGTGGAACCGTGAACGAATTTGGGCCGGAGCCGGTCGCGGAGGTCAGGGCGGTGGACGTCGTCGTCATCGGCGCGGGGCAGGCGGGCCTTTCGGCCGCCTTCCACCTGCGGCGCACCGGTCTGGAGCCGGAGCGGGACTTCGTGGTCCTCGACCACGCCCCGCGCGCGGGCGGCGCCTGGCAGTTCCGGTGGCCCTCCCTCACGTACGGCAAGGTGCACGGGATGCACGCGCTGCCCGGCATGGAGCTGACCGGCGCCGACCCGGCGCGGCCCTCCTCCGAGGTGATCGGCGCGTACTTCGACACGTACGAGCAGACCTTCGGCCTGCGCGTCCACCGGCCCGTCGACGTCACCGCCGTCCGGGAGGGCGAGGGCGGGCGGCTGCGGGTCGAGACCTCCGAGGGCGCCTACGCGCCCCGGGCCCTGATCAACGCCACCGGCACCTGGGACCGGCCGTTCTGGCCGCGCTACCCCGGGCAGGAGACCTTCCGGGGCCGCCAGCTGCACACCGCCGCATACCCGGGCCCGGAGGCGTTCGCCGGGCAGCGGGTGATCGTCGTGGGCGGCGGGGCCTCCGGGACCCAGCACCTGATGGAGATCGCCGAGGTCGCGGCGGAGACGACCTGGGTGACCCGGCGCGAGCCCGTCTTCCGCGAGGGGTCCTTCGGCGAGGCCGAGGGGCGCGCGGCGGTGGCGCTCGTCGAGGAGCGCGTACGGCAGGGGCTGCCGCCGCAGAGCGTCGTCTCGGTCACCGGGCTCCCGCTCAACGACGCGATCCGCGCGGCGCGGGCGAGCGGGGTCATGGACCGGCTGCCGATGTTCGACCGGATCACCCCGACCGGGGTGGCCTGGGACGACGGGCGGACGGTCGACGCGGACGTGATCCTCTGGGCGACCGGATTCCGTGCCGCGATCGACCACCTGACCCCGCTGCGGCTGCGCGAGCCGGGCGGCGGCATCCGGGTCGAGGGGACGCGGGCGGTCCGCGACGAGCGGGTGCACCTCGTCGGGTACGGGCCTTCGGCCTCGACGATCGGCGCCAACCGGGCCGGGCGCGCGGCCGTCTCCGACATCCGGCGTCTGCTGGCGCGCTCGCCGGAACCGGAACCGGAACCGGCCCCGGCGGGCTGAGCCCCGGCGTCAGCCCGCGGCCCGGGCCTCGCGCCGGTTGGCGTTGAACTCCGCCACGTTCTCCTGATGGAGTCCGTAGTCGGCGGTGAAGCGGGTGTCCCCCGGCCCGACCGTGACGAAGTACAGCCAGTCCCCGTCCGCCGGACGGATCACCGCGTCCATCGCCTGCTCCCCCGGGTTCCCGATGGGCGTGGGCGGCAGGCCCTTCCGCTCGTACGTGTTGTACGGGTTGGCGATCTTCGTGTCCGCGACGGTCGTGTCGACGGTGCTGCGGCCGAGCGCGTAGTTGAGCGTCGAGTCCATCTGGAGCGGCATGCCCTGGGCGAGCCGGTTGTGCACGACCCGGGCGACCTTCGCCATGTCCCCGGGGCTGTCGGCCTCGGCCTGCACGATGCTGGCCGCGATCACGGCCTCGTAGGCGCTCATGCCGTGCTCCTTGGCGCCCTCGGCGATCCGCGCGGTGCCGAATCGCTTGCCCGCCGTGTCGACCATGTAGCGCAGGAGCGCTTCCGGGGTCGTGGCGTCGACGACCGGATAGGTGGCGGGGAAGAGGTAGCCCTCCGGATTGCCCTCGGCCGCCGCCGGGAGCGGGAGGTCGACCGCGGGCGCGGCCGCGGCCTTCCGCGCGGTCCCCTCGGGCAGGCCGAGCGCGCGGTCGACGGCCGTGTAGACCTGGCCGGCCCGGCGGCCCTCCGGGACGACGAGGGAGCGGGGCTGTTCCACGGCGGCCGGTTCGTCGTCCGGGAGCAGGATCATCGGGACGGTGATCACGGCGGTGACGGCGACGACGGCTCCGAGCAGGAGCGCGAGACGCCCGCGCCGGGTGAGCCGGGCCCGTCCGCGCGGCGCCCTGGGAGGGCGCGACGGGCGGGAAACGGAGGGGCGTTGGGGACGGAGGGGACGGGGGGAGGGTGCGTACGGTGAGGACTGCCGGTACGTCATGGCGGCACGCTAACCCGACGGTCACAAGATTCCCGGGAACCGCGCACGCGGCGGCGCCGCCGGTCCCCGGGGACGGGGAACCCGACGGCGCCGGGCACTGCGATCGTCAGACGAGCCAGCCAAGGAAGTGGAGGACGCCGGCGAGCAGGTTGGTGATGACGTTCATGGTGGTGCTTCTCCTCGTACACATACGTCAGTGGGACTGCGCGGTCGCGGTCTGCAGCCCGTCGCTCGCACTCCGTAATCTTCCGTCCCCGTACGGGAGTTGGGCAACGAATCCCGGGACGATCACACGTTCTGGGGAACAACCGCTCCCACGTTCGCCTGTTCGGTATCCGGGCGCCCGTCACGGCGGACCAGGGCCGCGTACCGCCCGTCCTGGGCGAGCAGCTCCTCGTGGGTGCCGCGCTCGGCGATCCGGCCGGACTCCAGGACGACGATCTGGTCCGCGTCCCGGACGGTGGAGAGCCGGTGGGCGATGGTGATGGTGGTGCGGCCGGCCGAGAGGGCGTCGATGGCCTGCTGGACCGCGTGCTCCGTCCGCGTGTCGAGGGCGCTGGTGGCCTCGTCGAGGATGAGCACCGGCGGGTCGCGCAGGATCGTGCGCGCGATAGCCAGGCGCTGCTTCTCGCCGCCCGAGAAGCGGTAGCCGCGCTCGCCGACCAGGGTGTCGTAGCCCTCGGGCAGCGAGGCGATGTGGTCGTGGATCTGCGCGGCGCGGGCCGCGGCCTCGATCTCCTCGTCGGTGGCGTCCGGCTTGGCGAAGCGCAGGTTGTCGGCGACGGAGGCGTGGAAGAGGTACGTCTCCTGGGAGACGACGCCGACCGCGCGCGCGAGGGTGTCGAAGTCCAGGTCGCGGACATCCACGCCGTCCAGGGCCACCCGGCCGCCGGTCACGTCGTAGAGCCGGGGCACGAGGTAGCTGAGGGTGGACTTGCCGGAGCCGGTCGGGCCGACGACGGCCAGGCTGCCGCCGGCGGGGACGGTGAGGTCGATGGCGTTGAGCGTGGCGCGGCCCAGGGGCTTCTTCGCCTGGTCGCGGGCGGCCTCCTCGGCGTCGTACCGGAAGTCGACCTTCTCGAAGGTCACCTCGCCGCGGACCTTCCCGAGCCGGACCGGCTCGTCGGGCTCCGTGATGTCGACGGGCAGGTCCAGGTACTCGAAGATCCGCTGGAAGAGGGCGAGCGAGCTCTGTATCTGCACGCCCGTGGAGAGCAGGCTCACGGCCGGCCGGAAGAGGCCCTGCTGGAGCGAGACGAAGGCGACGAGCGTGCCGAGGGAGATCTCGGGGGCGCCCGACTGGAGCGCGATGCCGGCGGCCCAGTAGATCAGGGCGGGCATGGCGGCCATGACGATGCCGATGGTGGACATCCGCCACCGTCCGGCCATGGAGGAGCGCACTTCGAGGTCGACGAGGCGCTCGGACTCCTCGGCGAAGGACTTGGTGAGCGAGTCGGCGCGGCCCATGGTGCGGCCGAGGAGGATGCCGCTCACCGAGAGGGACTCGGTGACGGTCGCGGCCATGGCCGCCATCTGCTTCTGGCGCTGGGTGGTGATCGCCTTGCGCTCACGGCCGACACGGCGGCTGATCCAGACGAAGACGGGCAGCAGGAGCAGCGAGACGAGGGTGAGCCGCCAGTCGAGGGCGAGCATGGCGACGACGGTCGCGACGACGGCGGTGAGGTTGGAGACGAGCGAGGTGGCCGTGGAGGTCACGGTCGACTGCATGCCGCCGATGTCGTTGGCGATGCGGGACTGGACCTCGCCCGTGCGCGTGCGCGTGAAGAAGGCGAGCGGCATGCGCTGGAGCTGCTCGTAGACCCCGGTGCGCAGGTCGTGCATGACGCGCTGGCCGACGGTGGTCGAGATGAGGGTCTGGAGAACGCCGAAGACGCTGGTCAGGACGGCGGTGGCGATCATGCCGAGGGCGAGCAGGCTGAGCAGCCCGGTGCGCCCTTCGGGGATCGCGGTGTCGAGGATCTCCCTGAGGAGGAACGGGGAGGCGACCGAGACGAGCGAGGCGGCGCCGACCAGGAGGCCGACGAGCGCGAGGCGGGCTCGGTAGGGACGGAAGAGCCGGAGGATGCGCCGCACCTGCGCGGGCTCCTTGGGGCGGCCTGCGTCACGGGGCGGGGGCGTCCAGTCGGACCGGTCGTGGGGATGCATGGGCTCCTACGGGTGTTCGATGAGTCTGCCGAAGCAGAGCCTAGCTCATTGTTACCTATGCTCACAATGAACAAGGTCCTGATATTGTTCCCGCATGAGCACCCCCGACGGCCCGCCCGCCGCCGCCGCCGACCCCGAGACGGACACCGAGACCGGCACCGAGACGGACGCCGCGACCGACGCCGACGGCCTCCTCGCCGAGCAGCTGCTGCGGCTCACCCGCCGCCTGCACCGCATCCAGAAGCGCCACCTGGAGCCGGTGGGCATCACCCCCGCGCAGTCCCGGCTCCTGCGCACCGTCGCGCACTTCGGCGAGCCGCCCCGGATGGCCGATCTCGCCGCCCGGCTCGAAGTCGTCCCGAGGGCCGTGACCAGTCTCGTCGACGGCCTGGAGGCGAGCGGCCGGGTGCGCCGGGTGCCCGATCCGAACAACCGCCGCGTGGTGCGGATAGAGCTGACCGACGCGGGGCGCGCCACGCTGCGGGAGCTGCGCAGCGCGCGAAGGGCGGCCGCAGAGGACATCCTTGATCCGTTGACCGTCGATCAGCGCGAGGTGCTCGGAGGTCTGCTGTCCGCCCTGGTCGACCGAGGCCCGGAGCGCGGCTGCTGATCCCCCGGGCACGTCCTCCCGGACACGGGCCGCGCCGAAGGGGAGCCGTGACATGCCGCTGCTTGAGCCGAACCCGCAGGCCCTCCGCCCCGGGACGAAGCGGACCCCCGCGCCGGACCGGGTCCCCGAGCTCACGGCGCGCGGAACCCCCCGGAGGCTGCGCGAGGACCTCGCCGCGCTCCTCGGCCCGGAGAAGGTCCTGTCGAAGGTCTCCGACCTCGTGCGGTACGCCTCCGACGCCAGCCCCTACCGGTTCGTGCCGCAGGTCGTCGTGGTCGCCGAGGACATCGACGACATCTCCGCCGTGCTGTCGTACGCGCACGGCAAGGGCCGCGAGGTCGTCTTCCGGGCCGCCGGGACCAGCCTCAACGGCCAGGCGCAGGGCGAGGACATCCTCGTCGACGTCCGGCGGCACTGGGTGGGCGTCGAGGTCCTCGACGAGGGCGCCCGGGCCCGGATCGGCCCCGGCACGACGGTCGTCCGGGCCAACGCGGCCCTCGCTCCGTACGGCCGTGTCCTGGGTCCGGACCCGGCCAGCGCCATCGCCTGCACGATCGGCGGGGTCGTCGCCAACAACGCCTCTGGCATGACGGCCGGGACGACCCGGAACTCGTACCGCACGCTCGCCTCGCTCACCTTCGTGCTCCCGAGCGGGACCGTGGTCGACACGGCCGACCCCGCCGCGGACGAGGAGCTGGAGCGCGCCGAACCCCGGCTGTGCGCCGGGCTGATGGCGCTCAAGGCCGAGATCGAGGCGGACACCGCCCTCACGGCCCGGATCCGCGCCAAGTACGCGATCAAGAACACCAACGGCTACCGGCTCGACGCCTTCCTCGACGGCGACACCCCCGCGCAGATCCTGCGCGGCCTGATGGTCGGCTCCGAGGGCACCTTCGGCTTCATCTCCGAGACCGTCTTCGACACCCTGCCGCTGGACCGCGAGATCTCCACGGCGCTCCTCTTCTTCCCCTCGCTCCCGGCCGCCGCGGCCGCCGTGCCGCTGTTCAACGACGCCGGAGCGCTCGCCGTCGAGCTGATGGACGGCAACACCCTGCGGGCCTCCGTGAGCGTGGCGGGCGTCCCCGCCGACTGGGCGGACCTGCCGAAGGAGACGGCGGCGCTCCTCGTCGAGTTCCGGGCTCCGGACGCGGCGGCGCGCGAGGCGTACGAGGAGGCCGCGCGGGCCGTCCTCGACGGGCTCGACCTGGTCGCCCCCGTGCCCTCCGTCGAGAACGTCTTCACCCGCGACCCCGGGAGGATCGGCGGCTACTGGAAGGCCCGCAAGGCCTTCGTGACGGCCGTCGGCGGCTCCCGCCCCTCCGGTACGACCCTGATCACCGAGGACTTCGCGGTGCCGCCGGACCGGCTCGCCGAGGCCTGCGCCGAGCTGCTCGACCTCCAGGCGCGGCACGGCTTCGACGCGGCCGTCGCCGGCCACGCGGCCCACGGCAACCTCCACTTCCTGCTCGCCTTCGACGCGGCCGACCCCGCCGACGTCGAGCGGTACGCGGCCTTCATGGACGAGTTCTGCAAGCTGACCGTGGAGCGCTTCGACGGCTCACTGAAGGCGGAGCACGCCACCGGCCGCAACATCGCGCCCTTCCTGGAGCTGGAGTGGGGCGCGAAGGCGACCGAGCTGATGTGGCGGGTCAAGGAGGTCGTCGACCCTGACGGGGTGCTCGCCCCGCGGATCGTCCTCGACCGCGACCCGCAGGCCCACCTCCGCGGCCTGAAGACGATCCCGACCGTGGAGCGGATCGCGGACCCGTGCATCGAGTGCGGCTTCTGCGAACCGACCTGCCCCAGCCACGACCTGACGACCACTCCCCGCCAGCGGATCGTGCTGCGCCGGGAGATGATGCGGCAGCCCGACGGCTCCCCCGTCGAGGCCCGTCTCCTGGAGTCGTACGGCTACGACGCCGTCGACACCTGTGCCGGTGACTCCACCTGCAAGCTGGCCTGCCCGGTCGGCATCGACACGGGCGCGCTGATGAAGGAGTTCCGGCACGAGCGGCACTCGCCGCGCGAGGAGCGGATCGCCGCGCTCGCGGCGAAGAACTTCCGGGCGGTCGAGGCCTCGGCGCGGCTCGCGGTCGCCGCCGCCGACCGGATCGGCGACCGGGTCCTGGAGAGGGCGACCGGCCTCGCGCGCAAGGCGGTGCGCCCCGACCTCGTACCGGAGTGGCTGCCGGAGATCCCCGGCGCGGCATCCCGGCGACTGCCCCGCACCCACCGCCCGGCGGCCACCGCCGTCTACTACCCGGCCTGCGTGAACCGCATCTTCGCCGGGCCCGACGGCGCTCCCGGCCCGTCGCTGCCCGAGGCGGTCGTCGCCGTGTCGGCGCGCGCCGGTAAGCCGGTGTGGATCCCCGACGACGTGGCCGGAACCTGCTGCGCCACCATCTGGCACTCCAAGGGGTACGAGCGGGGCAACGAGGTCATGGCGAACCGGATCGTGGAGGCGGCCTGGGGCTGGACGGCGGGAGGCCGCCTCCCGCTCGTCGTGGACGCCTCCTCGTGCACGCTCGGCATCGCGCACGAGGTCGTCCCGTACCTCACGGAGGACAACCGCGAGCTGCACGCCGAGCTGACCGTCGTCGACTCGCTCGTCTGGGCGGCGGACGAGCTGCTGCCCCGGCTCGACGTGCGCCGCCGGGTGGCCTCCGCCGTGGTCCACCCGACGTGCTCCATGCGCCACCTCGGCGACGCGGACAAGCTGACCGCGCTCGCCGAGGCCTGCGCGGAGGAGGTCGTCGTCCCCGCCGACGCGGGCTGCTGCGCCTTCGCGGGCGACCGGGGCATGCTGCACCCGGAGCTGACGGCCTCGGCGACCGCGCGCGAGGCGGCGGAGGTCACCTCCCGCCCCTTCGACGAGCACCTCTCGGCCAACCGCATGTGCGAGGTCGGCATGGACCGGGCGACGGGGCGTGGTTACGAGTCCGTGCTGCTGTCCCTGGAGCGCGCGACCCGGCCCTGACGGCCCTGGTGGAGGACCTCTCACCCCGCACGGTGAGAGGTCCTTCGTATGTTCGGGTGAGCTGCGGAGTTCGCTGACGCCGAGCGCGGGACACGGAACAGTACAGTCCGACTACCCGCCGTCTGCCCAGCTCCGGAGGTTCCGTGAACGATCAGGTGCCGCGCACTCCGAGCCGTCGGACGGTCCTCAGGACCACGGCGGGAGCCGCCGGGGCGGGCCTCGGCATCACGGCCCCCGAGACGGCGGCCGCGCGGCCGGCCACCGTCTCCGCCCCGGCCGAGACCGGGTCCACGCCGCCGCGCCGGGGCGCCACCATGGCGGGGGTCCCGTTCGAGGGCCGCTCCACGGTCCGGGTCGCCGTGATCGGCCTCGGCAACCGCGGCGGCGCCATGCTCGGCCTCTACCTCGCGCTCCCCTGGGTCAAGGTGGTCGCCGTCTGCGACCCGGTCAAGGAGAAGGCGCAGCGGGCCGCCGCGAAGGTGGTCGCCGCCGGCCAGCCGGCCCCCGCCGTCTACACGCACGGCGACGACGACTACGAGAACCTGTGCGCCCGTACCGACGTCGACTTCGTCCACGTGGCGACCCCCTGGGACCTCCACTTCACGATGGCCAAGGCGGCGATGCTGAACGGCAAGCACGTCGGCGTCGAGTGTCCGATCGCGATGCGCGTCCAGGAGCTCTGGGAGCTCGTGGACCTCTCGGAGCAGACCCGCCGCCACTGCATGCAGCTGGAGAACTGCTGTTACGGGCGGAACGAGATGCGGGTCCTGCGGATGGCCCACGCGGGGAAGTTCGGGCAGCTGCTGCACGGGGCGGGGGCGTACAACCACGACCTGCGCGGCCTGATGTTCTCGCCGACGTACTACGAGGGGCCCTGGCGGAGGCAGTGGCACACGCGACTGCGCGGGGACCTCTACCCCAATCACGGCTTCGGTCCCGTCGCCAACTACATGGACGTCAACCGCGGCGACCGCGTGGTGAGCATCAGCAGCTTCGGCACCCCGGCGCTCGGCCTCGCCGAGTACCGCGAGCAGCAGATGCCGGCCGACGACCCGAGCTGGAAGGAGACGTACATCGGGAGCGACCGGACGATCAGCCTGGTCCAGACGGCCAAGGGCCGGCTCATCCGCCTCGAACACGACGTGTCCACCCCGCACCCGTACAGCCGGATCAACAACCTGGGCGGCACGAAGGGCGTCTTCGAGGACTACCCGCCGCGGATCTACCTGGAGCCGGACCACAAGAACGACCAATGGGCCGACTTCGCCACGTACGCCGAGGAGTTCGACCACTGGCTGTGGAAGGAACACGCCAATCCGCCCGGCGGCCACGGCGGCATGGACTACATCATGCTGTACCGCCTGACCCAGTGCCTCCACCTCGGCCTGGTCCCCGACTTCGACGTGTACGACGCCGCCACGTGGACGGCCCCGGTACCGCTGAGCCACGCCTCGATCAAGGCGCAGGGAGCGCCGCAGTTCTTCCCCGACTTCACCCGGGGCGAATGGCGCAAGGCCCGCTCGGGCGTGGACTCGGTGAAGCCGGCCTGACCCCCGGCGAACCCGGCACCGCCGCGCCGACCGCCGGCTCCTAGGCTCCTCCCATGACGGGAACATGGTTCGTCCTCCTCGAAGAGGAGACGAAGGGGTACGCGAGCATCGACGGGCACGGACACGACCTGTACCGCTGGCACCTGACGCGGACCTCCGAGGCCCAGGCCACCCGGGCGGCGGCCGAAACCGCCGCCCGTGCGCTCGCCGACAGTCACGTCCCCGACGAGATCGCCCGGTCGCTCAACCCCGGTGGCCGGCCGGAGCGACGGGTCTACCGCATGCCGGACGGCGCTCTGCTGGTCCAGCTGGGGCGCGGATACGGCGAGTCCCGGTTCCGGGTGAGCGTCGGGGAACTGGTCAGCGCGCGGGAGGAGGTCAAGGGCAGGAGCGCCCCTTCCGCCCCGACAGGGCTCAGGCGTTTCTTCGGCTAGACACCCCGTAGATGTACGGACATGGCGCGATCTGTTCCCTCGTGGCCCGTCGCGCGGAAAATCGATTGCCTCGTCCCGGGGAAGACGCGAACCTTGCACGGTTTCCATCCCCCGCCGGACACCCGCGCCCCCTGGCCTTCGCACGCCACCGGTGCGTCCCCGGCAGACCGAAGACCCTGGGACGCCATGCAGATTCGAGATCTTCCCTACGCCGACCCAGGGGTCCCCGACGTCCGTTCGGGCACCCGGTTCCTGCTCTGGCTCGGCCGCAACCAGCTCGGCGGGCAGGTGAAGGCGCTCCTGTGGGGGCTGCTGCTCCAGCTGGGCATCGCCGCGCTGCCGGTGGGCATCGGGATCGCCGTGCAGGCGGTGGTGGACCGGGACGGCGGGCGGCTCGCCCTCGCCGGCGGGCTGCTCCTGGTGTTCGGTGTCGCGATCGCCGTCGGCGACACGATGCTGCACCGCACCGCCGTCACCAACTGGATCACCGCCGCCGCCCGCGTGCAGCAGCTGCTGTCCCGCAAGACCGCCGAGCTGGGTTCCGCCCTGACCCGGCGGGTCGCGGCGGGTGAGGTCGTCGCCGTCTCCACCGGTGACGTCGAGAAGATCGGCTGGTTCGTCGAGGCGCTCTCCCGGTTCGCCGCCGCGGCCACCACCCTGCTCGCCGTCTGTGTGGCGCTCGTCGTCTACCAGCCGGCGCTGGGCATCGTCGTCGCCCTCGGCGTCCCGGTCCTCGCGCTCGCCGTCCTGCCCCTGCTCCCCCGGGCGACGCGCCGGGCCGACGTCCAGCGCGAGAAGGCCGGCAAGGCCACGGAGCTGGCCTCCGACACCGTCGCCGGGCTCCGTGTCCTGCGCGGCATCGGCGGCGAGGAGCTCTTCCTCGGCCGCTACCGCGCCGCCTCCCAGGAGGTCCGCAGGGCGGCCGTGCACAGCGCGCGGATGTGGGCGCTGATCGCCGCGATCCAGGTCGTCCTGCCGGGCATCCTGCTCATCGTCGTGGTGGCGTACGGGGCGCGGCTCGCGCTCGACGGGCGCATCACGGTCGGCGAGCTGGTCATGATCTACGGGGCGGTGGCCCTCACCCACCACCCGCTGCGGAACTTCGAGGAGATCGCCATGGCGTACTCCTTCTCGAAGCCCTCCGCGAAGCGGGCCGCGCGGGTCCTCGCGCTGACCCGTACCGCCACGACCACCACGGCCAGCACGGCCAGCACGGCCACCGAGGGAGTGGACCGCGAGGCCGGCGGCGACCTGTACGACCCGCTGACCGGGCTCCTCGCCCCGGCCGGGCGGTTCACCGCCGTCGTCTGCGGCGACCCCGACGTCGCCGGGCGGCTCGCGGACCGGCTCGGCGGCCATCCCGCGGAGCCCGGCGAGGACCACACCTCGGTCCTGCTCGGCGGGGTCCCGCTCGACGAGCTGCCGCTGGAGACCGCCCGTACCGCCGTCCTCGTCCAGGACAAGGACCCGGTGCTGCTCTCCGGCACGCTCCGGGACCTCCTCGACGTGCCGTCCTCCGGGGCGGTGCGGGCCGAGGACGCGCTCGCCGCCGCCCAGTGCGGGGACGTCCTCGACGCTCTCGCGCAGGCCTCCGTCGACACGGACGGGGACCCGATGCGGACCCGGATCACCGAGCGGGGCCGGTCGCTGTCCGGCGGCCAGCGCCAGCGGCTCGCGCTCGCGCGCTCGCTGGTCACCGCCCCGTGCGTGCTCGTCCTCGACGAGCCGACCTCGGCCGTCGACGCGCACACCGAGTCCCGGGTGGCGGCCGGGATCGCGGAGCTCCGCGCGGGCGGGACCACCGTGGTCCTCGCCTCCTCGCCGCTCCTCCTGGACCGCGCCGACCGGGTCGTCCTCGTCCACGAGGGACAGGCCGTCGCCGTCGGCACCCATCGCGAGCTCCTCGCGAAGGAGCCGCGCTACCGGGCGGTCGTCACCCGCGAGACGGACGAGGAACTCGCCACCGCCTCCCGCGGCACCCATGAACTCACCGCACTGGAAGGGGAATCGGCATGATCGGCCTGGCGCCTCCGGAGTACGACCCGGCGGCCCCGACGACGGCGACGACGCTGCCCGTCGCGGGCGGCGCGACCGTGCGGGCCTACGTGCGCGAGCTGCTGCGCCGCCACCGCGGGGCCTTCACGCTGCTCATCGGGGTGAACGCGGTCGCCGTCATCGCCTCGATGGTCGGCCCGTACCTCCTCGGTTCGGTGGTCGACGAGCTCTCCGCCGGTGCCCGTGACCTGCATCTGGAGCGGACGGTCGCGTTCTTCGCGGTCGCGCTGCTCGTGCAGACCGTGTTCACCCGGCTCGTCCGGCTGCGCGGGGCGACGCTGGGCGAGGAGATGCTCGCCGACCTGCGCGAGGACTTCCTCGTCCGCTCGGTCGGTCTGCCGCCCGGCGTCCTCGAACGGGCCGGGACCGGCGACCTGCTGTCCCGGATCACCACCGACGTCGACCGGCTCGCCAACGCCATGCGCGAGGCCGTGCCGCAGCTCGTCATCGGCGTCGCCTGGGCGGGCCTGCTGCTCGGCGGGCTCGCGGTGACCGCTCCCCCGCTCGCGCTCGCCGCCCTGATCGCCGCGCCGGTGCTGATCGTCGGCTGCCGCTGGTACTTCAAGCGGGCGCCCTCCGCGTACCGCTCGGAGTCCGCGGGGTACGCGGCGGTCGCCGCCGCGCTCGCGGAGACCGTCGACGCGGGCCGTACGGTCGAGGCGCACCGCCTCGGCGCGCGGCGGATCGCGCTCTCCGAGCGGCGGATCACCGAGTGGGTGGCGTGGGAGCGGTACACGCTCTTCCTGCGCTCGGTCCTCTTCCCGGTCGTCACCGCGACCCACATGACGGTCCTGTGCGCGGTCCTGCTGCTCGGCGGGTTCTTCGTCTTCCGGGGCTGGATCGACGTGGGGCAGCTGACGACGGGCGCGCTGTTCGCGCAGATGCTGGTCGACCCGATCGGGATCGTGCTGCGCTGGTACGACGAGCTCCAGGTCGCCCAGGTGTCCCTGGGCCGCCTCGTCGGCGTCCGGGAGATCGAGCCGGACGCCGGCGACGGGAGCGTACGGCCCGAGGGCCGGGCGGTCCGGGCGGACGAGGTCCGGTTCGGCTACCGCGAGGGTGTCGACGTGCTCCACGAGGTGTCCCTGAAGGTGGCGCCCGGCACCCGGCTGGCCCTGGTGGGGCCCTCGGGCGCGGGCAAGTCCACGCTCGGGCGGCTGCTCGCGGGCATCTACGCGCCCCGCGCGGGTTCCGTGACGCTGGGCGCGGCCGAGCTGGCGCGGATGCCCGCCGAGCGGGTCCGCGAGCACGTGGCCCTGGTCAACCAGGAGCACCACGTCTTCGTCGGCTCGCTCCGCGACAACCTGCTCCTGGCCCGGACGGGCGCGGCCGACGAGGAGCTGTGGGAGGCCCTGGCGGCGGTGGACGCCGACGCCTGGGCGCGGGCGCTCGACGAGGGCCTGGACACCGAGGTCGGCTCGGGCGGCCGGGCGCTCACTCCGGCGCAGGCCCAGCAGATCGCGCTGGCCCGGCTCGTCCTGGCGGACCCGCACACGCTGGTCCTGGACGAGGCGACCTCGCTGCTCGACCCGCGCGCGGCCCGGCACCTGGAGCGGTCCCTCGCACGGGTCCTGGACGGCCGTACGGTCGTGGCGATCGCGCACCGGCTGCACACCGCGCACGACGCGGACCTGATCGCCGTGGTCGAGTCGGGCCGGATCAGCGAGCTCGGCAGCCACGACGAGCTGGTCGCGGCGGACGGGGCGTACGCGGCGCTGTGGCGGTCCTGGCACGGCTGAGCCGCGGGACACGAAAAAAGGGGGGCCGCGCCGGTGATCCGGCGCGGCCCCCTTTCCCGTACGGCTACAGGTAGCCGAGCGCCGAGGCCCCGCCCACGCCGCCGAGCAGCATGAAGACCGGCATGAGGACCTTCAGCTCGACCCAGCTGCCGGCGCGGAAGCGCAGCGCCTTCGGCGGGCCGACCGGGTACCAGCGCTTGCGGCCGACCGGGATCGGCCAGAGGACGGGGCAGCCGGAGACCGTCAGGGAGTCGCCGATGTCGTGGACGAGGGCGCCGAGGACGATCGGCAGGCCCAGCCACAGGTACTCCTGGCCGGGGGCGGTGAAGAGCCAGTCCGAGCCGTTGCCCGGCTTGTCGAGGACGCCCGCGAGTATCCAGGCGCTGGTCGCGCCGAGCAGCCACACCAGGACGTCGCTGGACATCCGGGCGGCCCGCCACAGCAGGCCCTCGACGGCGAGGACGAGGTGGACGAAGAGGATCGCGAGGACCGCCCACCGGCCGCCGGTGACGGCGGCGGCGGAGGCTCCGGCCCCGATCAGGACCGCCCAGAGCCACGTGTGGGTGAGCGTGCGGTGCCCGCCGGACCTGCGGGGGTCGGCGGAGGAGCGGGTCGCCTTGTAGACCGCGTACGACAGCTTGTCGACGATCTCGCACAGCCCGCGCGAGACCGGCCCGAAGGCGCGGGAGATCGTCGCCGACTTGTGGTCGAGGTCGGGCGCGAGGGCCGCGCCCGCGCAGATGAGCGCGCCGACGAGGAGTACGGGCCAGGGCATGGGGTGGTCGAAGGCGGCAGCCGCCGCTCCCACCCCGAGCCAGGCCGCCGCTCCGGACAGTGAGTGCGCCGGTCCCATCATGGTGTCTGCCGCCCCGTTTCTCGTACGCCGGCGCACAATTGACGACCGGTCGACGGACGAGCCTATCGTCCGTGAACAGCTCGTGATCAACGCGGTGGACCGCCGGTTCCCTCATCCGAGCGGATTCCGGGCAAGATGGGGTGGTGACCCTTATCGATCAGCTCCCGCCGAACGCCGACCCCGACGCCCTCTTCGAGGCCTTCTCCTCATGGGCCGAGGACCAGGGCATCACGCTCTACCCGGCCCAGGAGGAGGCGCTGATCGAGGTCGTTTCCGGGGCGAACGTGATCCTTTCCACCCCGACCGGCTCCGGAAAGTCCCTGGTCGCGGCCGGGGCGCACTTCACGGCGCTCGCCAACGACCAGGTGACCTTCTACACGGCGCCGATCAAGGCGCTGGTGTCGGAGAAGTTCTTCGACCTGTGCAAGCTCTTCGGCACGGAGAACGTCGGCATGCTGACCGGCGACGCCTCCGTGAACGCGGACGCGCCGGTGATCTGCTGTACGGCCGAGGTCCTCGCCTCGATCGCCCTGCGGGACGGCAAGGACGCCGACATCGGCCAGGTCGTCATGGACGAGTTCCACTTCTACGCCGAGGCGGACCGCGGCTGGGCCTGGCAGATCCCGCTGCTCGAACTGCCGCAGGCGCAGTTCATCCTCATGTCGGCGACGCTCGGCGACGTGTCGATGTTCGAGAAGGACCTGACCCGGCGCACGGGCCGGCCGACCTCGGTCGTCCGTTCGGCGACGCGGCCGGTCCCGCTCTCGTACGAGTACGAGATGACGCCGATCACGGACACGCTGACGGAGCTCCTGGAGACCAAGCAGGCGCCGGTCTACATCGTCCACTTCACGCAGGCGCAGGCCGTCGAGCGGGCGCAGTCGCTCATGAGCATCAACATGTGCACGCGCGAGGAGAAGGACCGGATCGCCGAGCTGATCGGCAACTTCCGCTTCACCACCAAGTTCGGCCAGAACCTCTCGCGGTACGTGCGCCACGGCATCGGCGTGCACCACGCGGGCATGCTGCCGAAGTACCGGCGGCTCGTCGAGAAGCTGGCCCAGGCCGGTCTGCTGAAGGTGATCTGCGGGACGGACACGCTCGGCGTCGGCGTCAACGTGCCGATCCGTACGGTGCTCTTCACGGCGCTGACGAAGTACGACGGCAACCGGGTGCGGACGCTCCGGGCCCGTGAGTTCCACCAGATCGCCGGGCGCGCGGGCCGGGCCGGCTTCGACACCGCCGGTCTCGTCGTCGCGCAGGCTCCCGAGCACGTCATCGAGAACGAGAAGGCGCTGGCGAAGGCCGGCGACGACCCGAAGAAGCGCCGCAAGGTGGTCCGCAAGAAGGCCCCGGAGGGCTTCGTCGCCTGGAGCGAGACGACCTTCGAGAAGCTGATCGCGGCCGAGCCCGAGCCGCTGACCTCGCGCTTCAAGGTCACCAACATCATGCTGCTCTCGGTGATCGCCCGGCCGGGCAACGCCTTCGAGGCGATGCGCAAGCTCCTGGAGGACAACCACGAGCCGCGCAAGAACCAGCTGCGGCACATCCGCCGGGCCATCGCGATCTACCGCTCGCTGCTCGACGGCGGTGTGGTGGAGCAGCTGGACACGCCGGACGCCGAGGGCCGCACGATCCGGCTGACCGTCGACCTCCAGCAGGACTTCGCGCTCAACCAGCCGCTGTCGACGTTCGCGCTCGCCGCCTTCGACCTCCTGGACCCCGAGTCCCCCTCGTACGCCCTGGACATGGTGTCGGTCGTCGAGTCGACGCTCGACGACCCGCGCCAGATCCTCGCCGCGATGCAGAACAAGGCGCGCGGCGAGGCGGTCGGCCGGATGAAGGCGGACGGGGTCGAGTACGAGGAGCGGATGGAGCGGCTCCAGGAGATCTCGTACCCGAAGCCGCTGGAGGAGCTGCTCTGGCACGCGTACGACGTCTACCGGAAGTCGCACCCGTGGGTCGGCGACCACCCGGTGTCGCCGAAGTCGATCATCCGTGACATGTACGAACGGGCTCTGACCTTCACGGAGTTCACGTCCTGGTACGAGCTGGCGCGGACCGAGGGCATCGTGCTCCGCTACCTGGCGAGCGCGTACAAGGCGCTCGACCACACCATCCCGGACGACCTGAAGACCGAGGACCTGGAGGACCTGATCGCCTGGCTGGGCGAGATGGTGCGGCAGGTGGACTCCTCGCTGCTCGACGAGTGGGAGCAGCTGGCGAACCCGGAGATCCAGACGGCCGAGGAGGCCCAGGAGAAGGCCGACCAGGTCAAGCCGGTCACGGCGAACGCGCGCGCCTTCCGGGTCCTCGTGCGGAACGCGATGTTCCGCCGGGTGGAGCTGGCGGCGCTCGACAACGTGGACGCGCTCGGCGAGCTCGACGCGGACGCCGGCTGGGACGCGGACGCGTGGGGCGAGGCGATGGACGCGTACTGGGACGAGTACGAGGACCTCGGTACGGGTCCGGACGCGCGCGGCCCGAAGCTGCTCTCCATCGAGGAGGACCCGGCGCACGGTCTGTGGCGCGTCCGGCAGACGTTCGCCGACCCGAACGGCGACCATGACTGGGGCATCAGCGCGGAGGTGGACCTCGCGGCCTCCGACGAGGAGGGCCGGGCCGTGGTCCGCGTGACGTCCGTCGGACAGTTGTAGAGGACCTTCCGGGACAAGGAGCGCAGCCGTGACCAACCCCGCCGAGAGGCTCGTGGATCTGCTCGACCTGGAGCGGATCGAGGTGAACATCTTCCGCGGGCGCAGCCCGCAGGAGTCGTTGCAGAGGGTCTTCGGCGGGCAGGTCGCCGGGCAGGCGCTCGTGGCGGCCGGACGGACCACCGAGGGCGACCGTCCGGTCCACTCGCTGCACGCGTACTTCCTGCGGCCTGGGCGGCCCGGTGTGCCGATCGTCTACCAGGTGGAACGGGTGCGCGACGGCCGGTCGTTCACGACGCGGCGGGTCACGGCGATCCAGGAGGGGCGGACGATCTTCAACCTGACGGCCTCCTTCCACAAGCCGGAGGAGAGCGCCTTCGAGCACCAGCTGCCGCCGAGGCACCTCGGCGACCCGGAGGCGCTGCCGAACCTCGCGGACGAGATCCGCGAGCACCTCGGCGCGCTGCCGGAGGCGCTGGAGCGGATGGCGCGGCGCCAGCCGTTCGACATCCGGTACGTCGACCGGCTGCGGTGGACGCAGGAGGAGGTCAAGGACGCGGACCCGCGCAGCGCGGTGTGGATGCGGGCCGTGGGGCCGCTGGGCGACGACCCGCTCGTCCACACCTGCGCGCTGACGTACGCCTCGGACATGACGCTGCTCGACGCGGTCCGCATCCCGGTGGAGCCCCTGTGGGGCCCGCGCGGGTTCGACATGGCGTCCCTGGACCACGCGATGTGGTTCCACCGGCCGTTCCGGGCGGACGAGTGGTTCCTGTACGACCAGGAGTCGCCGATCGCCACGGGCGGGCGGGGGCTGGCCCGGGGGCGCATCTACGACCGCGAGGGCCGGCTTCTCGTGTCGGTGGTGCAGGAGGGGCTGTTCCGCCCCCTGGCGCCGTAGGGCCTGTTACTGCCAGCCGGCGGAGTCGGTGCCGGTCGTCGTGCCGGTGGTGGTCGCGGCGGCCTCGGTGACGGTCGCCGTCGCCGAGATCGCGTGGTGCGGCGCGTCGGCCGCCTGGGCCACGGCCACGGGGGTGCCGAGGGCGAGGACGGTGAGGGCGGCGCAGGCAAGCTGAAGAGAACGCGTCATGGCAGGGCTCCGTGCGGTGTTCCGTGCGGTGGGTGGGTCGTGCGGCGAGCGCCGCCCCGTCATCGTGGACCGCAGGTCGGGCCGTGTGCCAGGGCCTGGGACGGCACCTTGGTGACGGGGCCGGAAGCTGCCATCGGAGGCCCGGGCGGCAGGGTGTTGCCACCCCGGAAGGTGACACGAAGCTGCCCCCGTGAACCGTCGACAGGCGCCCCGCCGCCGGGGGAAGGTGACGTCGGACGCCGGAGACCCGCTCCGCGTCCCGGCCCCGTCGTCGACCGCCATCGGGAGTGGGCGCATGTACCTGATCCACGTCCGTTTCCGGTCCTCGACCGTCGCGCCCGCCCCGCTGTGCCCGCCCGCCCGGCGGGCGGGGGTGCTCGCGTCCGTGGGGATCGAGCACCTGACCGAGTACCGGGGAGAGGAGCCGGGGACCGTCGTGCTGACCCTCTTCGTGCGCGCCTCCTCGCTGCCGCTCGCCGAGCTCAGGGCCCGTGCCGCCTGCCGGCCGCTGGCCGTGGGACCGTGGCACCTGGACGGGGTCTGGCCGGGCATGGTCGCCGAGTACTACGAAAAGCTGATCACTCGGGACGCACCGTGAGGGCGGCGCTCCGGCCGGCTCCGGTCAACCGTCCATCCGGGCGGGTCCCGGCCCCGGCTTTCGCCACCGTGTCAGGACGCTTCGTCGGCCTCCTCCAGCATGATCGGTTCTTCGTACACGAGGGGACCCCCATGCTCGAAACACTTGGCCTCGATCCACTGGCCGAGGCGACCTACCAGCTGATGCTCGGCGAACCCGAGATCGACGTGGCCGGGATCGCGCGCCGGACCGGCGCGGCGCCCGAGGAGGTGCGGGCCGCCATGGACCGGCTGGCCGCCCTCTCCCTGCTGCGCCGCCCCTACGAGGACGGCGCCCCCGCCCGGGTCGTCAGCCCCGAGTACGGCCTTGAGGCCCTCCTCGCCCAGCAGCAGGCGGAGCTGGTCGAGCGTCAGCACCGCATCGAGCAGAGCCGCGCGGCCGCCGCCGCGCTCATCGCGAAGTTCGCCCAGTCGCACGGGCTCGGCTCCCACCCGCACGTCGAGCACCTCGACGGCGTCGAGGCCGTACGGTCCCGCCTCGCCGAGCTCGTCGAGGACGTCACCGAGGAGCTGGCCGCCTTCAGCCCCGGCCGGGTGCAGACCGAGGAGAACCTCAACGCCGCCCGCCCGCTCGACGAGAAGCTCCTCGCCCGGGGCGTGCGGATGCGGACCCTGTACGCGGACAGCGTCCGCGGCCACCAGCCGAGCGCCGCCTACGCGGCCTGGCTGGGCGCCCGGGGCGGCCAGACCCGGACCGTCGCGGCGCTGCCGCTCCGCATGGTCATCTTCGACCGGCGCTCGGCCCTCGTGCCCGCCAACCCGGAGCGCAGCGACGAGGGCGCGGTCCTGCTGCACGGTCCCGGTACGGTCACCGCGCTGTGCGCGCTGTTCGAGCACGTGTGGGCGACCGGCATGCCGCTGATCGAGTCGCTGCCGGCCGAGGACGACCTCCTGGGCCGGCAGGAGCGCGAGGTGCTCCGGCTGCTCGCGCAGGGGCTCACCGACGAGGCGGTCGCCCAGCGGCTCGGCGTCTCGGTGCGCACCACACGCCGGATCACCGCGAAGATCATGGAGATCCTGGGAGCGAAGAGCAGATTCCAGGCGGGACTCCGAGCGGCGGAGCTTCGCATTCTCTGAGAAGCGTCCTTTCCCTTTTTCTTTCCCTTACCCCTCCGACGAAAGTGTGCATTCATGTCGAACGACATCAAGGTCCGTGCCGCCCGCGCCGAGGACTTTCCGCAGTGGCGCGCCCTTTACCGCGGTTACGCCGACTTCTACAAGGTCGAGCAGACCGAGGAGCAGGCGGAGCGCGTCTGGTCGTGGGTGAACGACCCCGCCCACGAGGTCAACGCGCTCGTCGCCGAGGACGGCGAGGGCCGGCTCGTCGGCCTCGCCCACTACCGCCCCTTCGCCCGGCCGCTCTCGGCCACCACCGGCGGCTTCCTCGACGACCTCTTCGTCGCCCCCGAGAGCCGTGGCTCCGGCGCCGCCGACCTGCTGCTCGGCGCGCTGCGCGAGGTCGCCGCCGAGCGCGGCTGGAGCGTCGTCCGCTGGATCACCGCGGACGACAACCACCGCGCCCGCTCCAAGTACGACCAGCTGGCGACCCGCACCATGTGGGTCACGTACGACATGGCGCCCGGCGGCAACTGACGCCTCCCCGCCGCGCACAGCGCGTTCGGCATTCCCTTTTTCCGGGGATGCCGGGCGCGCTTTTCCTTTTTCTCCCGCGCCGCCCATGGCATCCCTCTGCCATGTCACCTACCTGAACCGGCGATCCCTCGACACCGCCCTCCTCTTTTCGGCAGAGTTTTCCGCGAAGGGTTTCTCCCTTTCCGAATCCTCATTCGTTCCCTCGCGAAGCACGGACCTGCCATCATGAATTCGCCCTCCGCACGGCTCCACGGACTCTCCCGGTCCGGCGAGCGGTACTTCCTCGCCCCCGTCTGCCTGGTGCCCAACGGCCGCGCTCACCTCGGCCACATCGCCGGCCCCCTCCTGCGCATGGACGTCCTCAAGCGCCACCTGCGCTGGAGCGGCGCCGACGTCGCCATGGTGGCCACCAGCGACAGCCACGAGTCGCACGTCGCCATCCGGGGCCACAAGGAGGGCCGCACCTCGGTCGAGGTGGCCCGGGACTACCACGAGCAGATCCGGGGCGACCTCGGCGCGCTGCTCCTGGAGTACGACGACTTCATCGACCCGCTCTCCCCCGAGTGGGCGGAGCGCTACGCCGAGGTCAACCACGCCCTCCTGGACGCGGTGATCGCGGCCGGCAGCACCCGGATCGTCACCGACCCGATGCCCCGCCTGACCGCCGTCCCCGAGGGCGCCGACACCCCGGCCACGGGCCCGCGCCTCGGCGACATCGTCACCAGCGGCTGGCACCAGGGCTCCTGCCCGGACTGCGGCGAGGGCATGACCGGCTACTCCTGCGAGGGCTGCGGCGGCCTGCACGCCCCGCACCAGGTCGACGGCCTGCGCCCCGCGCACTTCGAGGGCGAGCTCACCTTCGACGACGTCCGGGTCCTCCACCTCGACCTGGCCGACGGCCCGGCCCGGCTCCGCGCCGCCGCCGAGGCGGCGGGCGTCCGCGGCGACTTCCTCGCTCTCCTCGACCGCTACCTCGCCCGCAACGGCACCGACGTGCGGCTGACCGTCCCGAGCCGCTGGGGCGTCCCCCGCACCGACGAGGGCCTCACCGAGGAGCAGGTCGTCTGGCACGGCGCCACGCTCCAGATCGCCTGCCACTACCTGGCCGCCGAGCGCTACAGCGAGCTGACGGGGCACCCGTACCCGCTGGCCACCGGTTCCGACATCACCACGGTCGTCGGCTTCGGCATCGACAACGCCCTGCCGTACCTGGTGGGCGGCCTCGGCGCGATCCTCGGCCAGGACACGTACAAGGCGATCGACCACTACCTGATCAACCAGTTCTACCGACTGGACGGGAAGAAGTTCTCCACCAGCCGCCGTCACGTCATCTGGGCCGGCGACCTGATCGAGACCGGCGGCGCCGACCCGGACCTGGCCCGCCTCTACCTGTGCTTCCGCAACCCCGAGTTCACCTCGGAGAACTTCGACCCGCGCGAGTTCGTGGAGTTCCACAACACCACCGCGGCGGAGATCGAGGCGGGCGTCGCCGAGGCCCTCGGCCTGCTCTCCGGCGCGCTCGCGCTGACCGACGGCCCGGTCGCGCCCTCGCACTGGGAGCGCGCGTTCCTCGCCGCCCACCTGGAGCGCCTCACCAGCGCCCTCGGCCTCGAAGGCCACACCGTCAACGGCGCCTACCGCGTGCTGCGCGAGTGGCTGGACCGCGGCGAGCTGCTGCTCCGCACGCCGTCCGGCGCCGCCACCTACCTCGCCGGTCTCGCGCACCTCGCGCTCCCGCTCATGCCGCGGTTCGCCACGGCCCTGTGGCAGCACCTCACCGGCGAGACCTCGCCCACGCTGGCCGGCCTGGACGCCGTCCTCGACGCGGGTCTCGACCTCCACCGGGCCACGGACGGCCTGCCGCCGGTCCTCGGCCGGCTCGACGCGGAGCGGTTCGCCGGCTGCGTCTCCCTCGACGGCGTCACGATGAACGCGGGAGTCTGATCATGTCCTCCGACACCTCCACCACCCACGTGGAAATGGAAGCCACCGCGATCGGGATCAACTTCGGTTCGATGCTGCTCACGGTCGACCCGGGCGGCCGCACCGAGGGCCACTCCCACGACAGCGCCGAGGTCTGGGTGACCGACTCCGGCGCCGGATACGTCGAACTCCCCGACGGCCGCCTGGAGATGCGTCCCGGCACGCCCGTGGAGATCCCGGCGCGCGCCTTCCACACCGTGTACTGCACCAGCGACGAGCCGATGGTCTTCCTCGCCCTGTGGTGGAAGCGGGTGAAGCCGTGAGAGCGGCGGTCATCGGCGCGGGCGCCGTCGGTCTGACCGTCGCCCACCTGCTCGCGGAGTCGGACGCCGTCTCCGAGGTCCACGTGTACGAGGCCCGCCCCGAGGCGGCCGGCGGCGCCACCGCGTACGCCGGCGCCAGCGACGTGCCGCACGGCTGGACCGAGCGGCACCGGCGCCTCGTCGAGAGCGGCGAGGAGTGGCACCGCTCCTTCGGTGCCGGGCTCGGCGCCGACGAGCGGTACCGGCACCGCACCGGCACGTTCTGGCGCTCCGGCACCCCGGAGTCCGACACCCGGATCCGCTGCATGGCCTACGGCGACCTCGCCGAGGTCACCCGCCCCCTGGCCCTCGACGGCGAGACGCCGGTCCGCGGCCTCCTCGGCGAGGGGTACGTCATCTCGCCGCAGCGGCTCACCGCCCTGCTGCTCGACCGGCTCCGCTCCGGCGGCCGGACGACGTTCCGCTTCGGCACCCCCGTCGCGGCGGACTCGCCCCTGGCCGACGGCGTCGTCGTCGACGCGGAGGGCGGGCGCGAGGAGTACGACGCCGTCGTCCTCGCGGCGGGCCCCTGGGCCACCGGCCTCCTCCCGGCGCTCGCCGAGGGCTCCGACGGCTCCGGCCTCGGAGTCCGTACGAAACAGGTGTACGGGTACCGCTTCGCGGGCGACCCGGAGCGCCCCCTCACCACCACCGTGGTCGACCTGGAGCAGGGCGCGTTCCTCTTCCCGCAGCCGACCCTCCCCGGCAGCTACGCCATGAGCGTCAAGCACGACGTCTTCGACGTGCCGGTCGCCGAGGGCGAGCCCAGCCCGGAGGCGGACGCGCGGGCCCTGGCCGTGGCCCGCGACCACCTCGGCCCCGAGGCCCGGCTCACCGAGCGCCGCATCTTCGTGGACACGTACACGGAGGGCAGCGTCCCCGTCGTCGCCGACCTGTCCGGCACCCGCCGCCTCGTCTGCGTCTCGGGCACCCACGGCTCGGGCATCCGGCTCGCCGCGGGCCTCGCCGTAGAGGCCTGCGGGCTCCTGGGGGTGGCGGCCTGATGGCGGCCCAGCTCCCGAAAGAGGCCGCCGTCCACGACCTCGTCGTGGTCGGACTCGGCCCCAAGGCCGCGGCGGTCTGCGCCAAGGCCGCCGCCGTCCGCGAGCTCGGGCTCGGCGCGCCCCGCGTCCTCGTCGTCGAGCAGCACGACCCGGCGGCCCACTGGGGCGGCGCGCACGGCTTCACCACCGGCACCGAGCACCTCGGCACCCGGCCCGAGAAGGACGTCGGCTTCCCCTACGCCAGCGCGGCGGCCTTCGGGCCGCGCGCGGCCGAGCTCGACCGGCTGATGACCCGCTACAGCTGGCAGGCGTTCCTCACCGAGACCGGCCGCCTCGGCGACTGGGTCGACCAGGGCTGCCCGGCACCGGAACACCGGCTGTTCGGCGCCTACCTGGCGTGGGTCGTCCGCTCCTGCGGCGACGCCGTCGAGGTCGTCCGGGCCCGGGTCACCGCGCTCGACGTGGTGGACGGGGAGTGGCTGGTCCACACCACGGGCCCCGCGGCGGCGGGTGCCCTCCGCGCCCGGGCCGTCCTGGTGACCGGCCCCGGCGTCCCGCGCCGGCTGGAGCCCGCGTCCTTCGCGCACCCGCGCCTCGTCGACGCCGGGGTCCACCGGCCCGAGCTCGCCCGGCTGCTCGGGGAGCGGCCGTCCGCCCGGGTCGCCGTGATCGGCGGCGGCGAGTCCGCCGCCAGCCTCGCCCTGTACGTGCACGGGCTCGTCCCGGACGCGCGCCTCGAACTCTTCACCCCTGGCGGGCTGCGGGTCCGCGACGAGTCCGACGACGTCAACCGCACGTACACGGCCGGTTCCGGCACCGACTGGGCCGCGCTCACCGAGGGCGACCGGCGCACGTTCATCTCCCGGACCGACCGGGGCGTGGTCTCCCCCGCCCTGTCCCAGCGGCTCGCCGAGGCCGTCGGCGGGCGGGTGCACCGGGCGGCGATCCGTTCGGTGACGGCGGTGGACGGCGAGCACGGCGAGTCCGGCGAGTCCGGCGAGTCCGGCGTCCTCGAACTCCACGGCGACGCGGGCTCGCTCGGCCGCTTCGACCTGGTCCTCAACGCCACGGGCTTCGACCCCTGGCAGCAGATCGACGGCCTCCTGACGGCCGGCGCCCGGGCGCTCCTCACCGACGGAGCGGACGGCACGTTCGACCTGGCGGCGGCCCAGCGCCGGATCGGCCCGAGCCTGCGCTTCGACGGCGCCGCGCCCGCCCTGTACGCCCCGGCGCTCGCCGGTGTCACCCAGGGCCCCGGCTTCGCCAACCTCAGCTGCCTCGGCCACCTGTCGGACCTCGTCGTCAGGGACGTCCTGGCACGCCGTACGGAGGAGCCGACCGCGCCCGCCGTGCCCGACGGCCGCTCCGCCGTCCGGTTCCACCACCTCGTCGCCCCCGCGCGGGCCCCCAGGAAAGAGGCCGTCCATGCCCAGGTCTGACCGCCACGAAGCGCCCCCGGTGACGGCCCCGCTCGTCGCCTTCGTCGAGGGCGCGTCCACCGGCAGCGGGCTGCGGCTCCTCGCGCACGCCGAGGCCGCCGGGTACCGCCCGGTGTTCGTCACCACGGACCCCGGCAAGTACGCCGAGGCACCCGGCCGCGAGGTGCTCGACACCCTGCGCGCCGACGGGCGGCTCGTCGTCTGCGCGTCCCTGGACGAGCCCGAGGTCCCCGCCGAGCTGGCGGCCACCGGACTGCTCCCCCGGATCAACGGCGTGGTCTGCGCCGCCGACCGGTTCCTGCTGAGCGGCGCCGCGATCAGCGAGGCCTGCGAGGCCGAGCTCTTCGGCGTCGAGGCCGCCGCCGTCATCCGCGACAAGCGGCGGATGCGCGAGCTCCTCGACCGGCTCGGCATCGCCAACATCGCCTGGACCGACGCCCGTTCGGAGGCGGAGGCGAGCGCCTTCACCCAGCTCCTCGGCAAGCCCGTGGTGCTGAAGAACGTGCGGGGCAGCGGCAGCCAGCAGGTGGCGTACGCGGCCACACCGGCGGACGCGGCCGGGAAGTTCACCGAACTCCTCGCCGAGGACCGCTACCTGGGCGGCGAGCTGATGCTGGAGGAGTTCGTCGACGGCCCGCTCGTCAGCGTGGAGGGCCTGGTCACCGGCGGCCGGTTCACGGCGCTCGGCGTCACCGACCGCGAGTTCGGCGCGCTGCCCTACTTCGTCGAGCTCGGCTGGACCTACCCGGCGGCGCTGCCCGCCGCCACGGTCGCGGAGATGACGGAGACCGTCCAGCGGATCGCCGACGCGCTCGGCATCCTCGGCGGCCCGCTGCACGTCGAGTTCATGCTCGGCGCGAACGGACCGGTCCTCGTCGACTTCAACGCCCGCCTGCCCGGCGGACTCATCACGCCGATGCTCCAGGACGTGTACGAGGGCAGGTACTACGACCTCGTCCTCTCCACGGCCACCGGCGTCACCCCGGCCGCCGTGCCCGCACCCGGCACCTTCGGGGCGATCCGCAAGGTGTTCCCCACGCAGGAGGGCGTCCTCGACGGCCTCTCCGGCCTCGACCTCGCGGAGAACGCGCCCGGGGTCCGCGAGGTCACCGGCGTCGCCGCGCCCGGCACCGCCGTGGCGCCGCCGCGCGACTACCGCGGCTCGCTCTTCCACCTGCGCGGGGTCGGCGACTCCGCCGCCGGAGCCCGCCAGGCCCTGCTCGACGCGGCGGCCGCCGTGACCGTCCGCGTCACCCCCCGCCCGAACCCCACGACCCCCACTCCCCCCTCGAACGAAACGAGCCGACCCCCCATGTACCGCACCCTCTTCAGCGCCAAGATCCACCGCGCCACCGTCACCCAGGCCGACCTGCACTACGTCGGCTCGGTCACCATCGACCGCGACCTGCTCGACGCGGCCGACCTGCTGCCGGGCGAGAAGGTCGCCATCGTGGACGTCACGAACGGCGCCCGTCTGGAGACGTACGTCCTGGAGGGCGAGCGCGGCAGCGGCGTCATCGGCATCAACGGCGCGGCGGCCCACCTGGTCCACCCCGGCGACCTGGTGATCATCATCGCGTACCAGCAGGTGCCGGAGTCCGAGGCGCGGGACTTCCTGCCCCGCGTGGTCCACGTCGACGCCGACAACCGCGTGATCCACCTCGGCGACGACGCCTCCGAGGCGCTCTCCGAGGGCGTCGAGCGGTCCCCGCTCGCGACGGGACGCCGGTGACGCCGGGAGCGGCCGCGGCCGCCGCCGGCCTCCGGGCCGAGGAGCCCTCCTGGGAGGACGCACCCGACGAGGAGACCGCCGAGGACCTGGCCGTCCACCGCTTCGCCTCCCTCGCCGAGGTCCCCGAGGACGTCTGGGCCGCCCTCTCCGAGGCCGACTCGCTGTACGTCAGCCGGCCGTGGAGCGAGGCCCTGACCCGCTCCAACCCGGCGCTGCCCGTCGCCTTCTGGGCCGTCGCCGGCCCGGACGGCGGCTGGCTCGCCGGGGCCCCCGTCCACCTCTTCGACGCGGCCCCGCCCAGCCCCACGTACAGCCCCTGGAGCCTGCACCCCGGGCTCGTCGAGGACGCCGACGCCGTCCGCGCCCTCCCGCACGCCCTCGTGGGCACCCGCAACGGCCAGGGCAACGGCCTCCTGTGGGCGCCCGGGGCGGCCGGTACGGAGCTCCGCGCGGCCGCCGTCACCGCGCTGGCCGCCGGAATCCGTGCCGCCCTGCCCGGCCACGCCGTCGTGTGGACGTACACGCCGCCCGCCCTGGCCCACCGCCTCGCCGAGGCGCTGCCCGGCGCGCGGGTCCTGTTCGCGGACACCACCGCCGAGCTCCGGGTCCCCGAGGCACGGGCGGAGAACGAGGAACCGGACTTCCTCGGGTCGGTACGGGCGAGCCAGCGGCGGCGCCTGCGCGCCGACCTGGCCGCGATCGCCGCGGCCGGCGGCCCGGTGGAGCCCGAGCTCGACCCGGAGGCCGTGGCCGGGCTGAGCGAGGAGCTCGCGCCCCTGCTCGGCCAGGTCATGGCCCGCCACGGCCACACCCCCGACGTCCCGGCCCTCGCCCGCTACCTGCGCGCGTGCGCCGCCCCCGACCTCCGCCCCGCCGCGTTCGTCGTCCGCGAGGAGGGCCGCGCGATCGCCTTCTCGCTGTGCGTGAGCCACGGGGACGAGATGTCGGTCCGCGTCTGCGGCCTCGACCACGAGGCCGTCGAGGCGCGCGGGGCCATGGACTACGCCCAGGTGTCCGTCCACGGCCCGGTCGCGCTCGCCGCCCGCACCGGCGTGCGCCGGATCGACCTCGGCGTCGGGACGCTCGACGCCAAGCTCATGCGCGGGGCCCACCCGCGCGCCCTGGCGACCGTCGTGTCGCTGCCGTCGGACGGCGGCCACGCGCTGCTGCCCGGCCTCGAACTCGCCCGTCTGCCGCTCCTGGTGGAGCAGAGCCGGGTGCTCGCCGCCCGCCGCCCCGAGGGTTGGAGTGACCTTGAGGACTGACGAACGGTGCGCCCCCGCGGCGGCCCCCACCCGCCCGTGGGACGACTTCAACCGTTTCTGGCTCAGCCAGTCGTGCGCCCAGACCGCCGGCCAGGTGCTCTACTACGCGTACCCGCTGATCGCCGCCGCGCTGCTCGGCCTCGACCCGGCCGAGATCGCGATCACCACCTCGCTCCAGTTCCTGCCGACGCTCGTGATGACGCCGATCGGCGGCATGATCGTCGACCGGGTCAACCGGCGCGTCCTGCTGCTCGTCTGTCACCTGGGCCGGGCCGCGCTGCTGGCCCTGGCGGCGGTGCTCGCCGCGGGCGGTCAGCTGTCGACGCCGCTGTTCTGGGTGCTGGTGACGGCCACCGGCGCGATCTCCTCCGTGGCCGACCTGACCACCCTCGCGGTGATCCCGCAGGTCTCCCCGAAGGGCGAGATCCTGGCGGCCAACTCCAAGATGCAGCTGACGCTGTCGGTCGCCCAGGTCGTCGGACCCGCGGTGGCCGGTGTGCTCATCGGGCTGTCCGGCGCGGGCGTCCTGGGCGCCATCGCCGCCGTGTTCACGCTCGGCGCGGTCCTGAGCCTGCGGGCGCGGCTGCACCTCGGCGAGCGGGTGACCACCGCCGAGTCGTGGTGGTCGCGCTTCACCCGGGGCGCGCGCGTCGTGCGGTCGAGCCCGCTGCTGCGGGCCCTGCTCGTCCAGGGCGGTCTGTTCAACTTCTTCGAGCAGGCGCTGATCACCCTGTACCTGATCCACGCCCTGCGGGTGCTCGGCATGTCGACGACGACGGTCGGCCTGCTGCTCGGCGTCGGCGCCTTCGGTTCGGTGGCGGGCGCGGCGGCGGCCTCGAAGCTCGCGACGCGGATGAAGCGGACCCACGTCATGGCCTGGGCCATGGGCTTCGCCTCCCTTGCGCCGTGCGCGCTGCCGCTGTCCCCTGCGGGTGCCCCGTACCTGGCGGCGGCCCTCGCGGCCCTGGCCTTCTTCGCGTACGGCGTCGGGCTCACGGTCTTCAACGTGCACTCGATCGCCATCCGGCACGAGAGCGTGGCGGCCGAGTACCAGGGCCGGGTCGGCGCGGTCTACCGCTTCTTCGCCTTCGGCGGTACGGCCCTGGGGGCGGCCTTCGCGGGCTGGCTGACGTCCTGGTTCACGCCGGACACGGCGATGTGGATCCCGTGCGTGGGCCTGGTGGCGGCGCTGCTGCTCTTCGTCCGCTCGCTGGGGCGGCTGCCCGAGGCCGGTTAGGACAGGCCTTATGCCCCGGGGAGCGTGTCCTGCACCACTTCGTGGCGGCGGGTGCGGATGTCGGGTCCGGCCGGGTGGAGCTTGGCGTCGCAGGTCGGGCCCAGGCCGGTGCGTCGGGAGTCCGCGCCGGTCAGGGGACGGCCGCAGAGGCGGCACCACACCCGGGCCGGCCCTTCGGCGGGTGCGGAATCGATCGCGAGGTCCAGTGGTTCGTCTCCCATGGTGTGATCCAACCCTATTTCCGTGTTTCCGACGAGGAGCAGCCCATGAGCCTGTACGACATTCCGCTGAAGACCCTGACCGGCGAGCCGGTCTCGCTCGCCGACTACCGGGACCACGCGGTCCTCGTCGTGAACGTGGCGTCGAAGTGCGGTCTGACCCCGCAGTACGCGGGTCTGGAGCGGCTGCAGAAGGCGTACGGGGAGCGCGGCTTCACGGTGCTCGGCGTGCCCTGCAACCAGTTCGCGGGCCAGGAGCCGGGGAGCGCGGAGGAGATCGCGACCTTCTGCTCGGCGACGTACGGCGTGTCCTTCCCGCTCCTGGAGAAGACGGACGTCAACGGGGCGGAGCGGCACCCGCTCTACTCGGAGCTGACGAAGGTCGCGGACGCCGAGGGCGAGGCCGGGGACGTCCAGTGGAACTTCGAGAAGTTCCTGATCGGCCGGGACGGGCAGGTCACCCGCTTCCGTCCGCGCACCGAGCCGGAGGCCGCCGAGGTCGTGGCGGCGATCGAGGCGCAGCTCGCCTGACGTACGCCCTCTCGCCGAAACGGCCCGCCCCTGACCGGGGGCGGGCCGTTCGCGTCATACGGCCCTGGGGCGCAGCCGGCAGCGGGCCGGGCCCTGCGGGGTGAGGGTGATCGCGACGGTGACGGGGACCTCGGTGTCGACGGCCTCGACGTCATACTTCTGGAGCATCATCGCGAGGGCGATGACGGACTCCAGCATGGAGAAGTGCTGGCCTATGCAGGCCCGCGGGCCGCCGCCGAAGGGGTACCAGGCGTACCGGGGGCGGGCGGCCTCCGCCTCGGGCGTGAAGCGGTCGGGGTCGAAGGTCTCCGGGTCGTCCCAGTAGTCGGGGTGCCGGTGGGTGACCCAGGAGGCGACGATGACGTCCGCTCCGGCGGGGATGTGCACACCGTCGACCTCGGTGGCCTCCACGGAGCGGCGGCCGATGGCCGGGGCGGCCGGGAAGAGCCGCATCGTCTCCTTGAGGACCCGGGTGACGTACGGCAGGGCGTCCAGGTCGGCGGCGTTCGGCGTCCGGCCCGCGAGGACCGTGTCCACCTCCTCCTGGGCCCGCTTGAGGACCTCGGGGTGGCGGCCGAGGAGGTGGAGGGCGAAGCCGAGCGAGGTCGCGGTCGTCTCGTGCCCGGCGAGCAGGAAGATGAGGACCTGCTCGCGCAGCTCGGTGGCGTCGAAGCTGCCGTCCTCGGCGCTCTCCGCCTCGGCGAGGAGGGTGAGGAGGTCCTGTCCCTCGCCGTCGGCCCGGCCGGTGTCGCGGCGGGCGGCGATGATGCGGTCGCAGACCTCGTACAGCGCCCGGTGGACGGCGGCGGCCTTGCGGTTGCCGGGGGTGGGCCACTGGCGCGGGATGGTGACCGGGGAGTAGCCGCGGCTCAGGACGTACTGGCCGAGCTCGGGGAAGCTGCGCTCGACGATGTCCACGGCCTCGTCGACGTCGGTGCCGAAGAGGATGCGGGCGACGGCCCGCAGCGCGAAGCGGGTCATCTCGTGGAGGACGTCGACGACCTCGGCGCCGCCCTCGCGCCACTCGTCCATGAGGGTGGTGACCTCGGTGGCGACGGCGGCGGCGTAGCCGTCGACGCGGCGCTTGGTGAAGAGGGGCTGGACCAGTCGGCGCTGGCGGAGGTAGTCCTCGTCCTGGCTGGTGAGCAGGCCGTTGCCGAAGGACTCGCGGATCTCCTGGTAGAAGGCGTTGTCCTTGCGGAAGTTGGCGGACTGCGTGGCGAGGACCTGCTGGGCGCCCTCGGCGGAGAACACGCCGTAGACGGTGGCGCGGATTCCGGGCGGGCCGGCGGTGATGCGGACGACGTCGCCGTGCTCGCGGTAGGCGCGCAGGAAGGTGCTGAGGGAGTCCTTCTTGAGTTCGAACATGGAGCCGAGCAGCGGGAGTCCCGCGAGCTCGGGCGCTTCGGCTGGAGTGGTGGTGGCCATGATCGCTTCCCCCTGGTCGGTCACCGGTCGGCGCCTGGACGGCACCTGGTCGTCACCGGCTGGGCGATTCTGCCTCAGCCCCTGACCTGCCGACAGGGCGCACTGAACTCCCGTCCGATTAAGAGGGGTTGGTCCGCGGCGTTACGTCCGGAAGGCGACTGTCAGTGGCATCTGAGAGGCTCGTCGCATGGACCGACCCGAGCTCAGCCTGCAGCTGACCATCGACTGCGACGACCCGCAGCGCCTCGTGCCCTTCTGGATCGACGCCCTGCGGTACGTCCCCGATCCGCCGCCGGGCGGGCACGCCAGCTGGCGGGAGTACTGGCGGGCGATCGGCGTGCCCGAGGAGGAGCTCGGCGAGGACGCCGGGGAGCTGCCGGAGTCGATCGTGGACCCGAAGGGCGTGGGCCCCCGGGTCTGGTTCCAGCACGTCCCCGAGCCCAAGACCGTGAAGAACCGCCTGCACCTCGACCTGAAGGTCGGCGGCGGGCGCGAGGTGCCTCTCGCGGTGCGCCGGGAGCGGGTGGACGGCGAGGTGGCCCGGCTGACGGCGATCGGCGCGACCGTGCTCTACACGATGGACGAGCCGAACGGCATGGACTACTACGCGGTGGTGCTCCAGGACCCGGAGGGCAACGAGTTCTGCATCGTCTGAGAGGGGGCGTGTCCGCCCCCTCTCAGCCTCTCAGCCTCTCGCCGTCTCGCCGCCTCGCCGTGCGGCTACTTGGCCAGCGCGCGGCTGATGACCATGCGCTGGATCTCGCTGGTGCCCTCGAAGATCGTGTAGATCGCCGCGTCGCGGTGCATCCGCTCGACCGGGTACTCGCGGGTGTAGCCGTTGCCGCCGAGGATCTGGATGGCCTGGCCGGTGACCTGCTTGGCGACCTCACTCGCGTACAGCTTCGACATGGAGCCCTCGGCGGAGGTGAAGGGCTTGCCGGCGGTCGCCATCCAGGAGGCGCGCCAGACGAGGAGGCGGGCCGCGTCGATCTGGGTGCGCATGTCGGCGAGCTGGAAGGCGACGCCCTGGTTCTCGATGATCGGGCGGCCGAACTGCACGCGGGTCTTCGCGTAGTCGAGGGCGACCTCGTACGCGGCACGGGCGGTGCCGACGGCCATGGCGCCGACGGCGGGGCGGGAGGCCTCGAAGGTCGCCATGGCGGCGTTCTTCACGCCCGCGCCGCCGCCCTGCTTCGCCTTCTCGCGGGCACGGGCGAGGCGCTCGTCGAGCTTGTCCTTGCCCCCGAGGAGGCAGTGGCCGGGCACGCGGACCTGGTCGAGGACGACCTCGGCGGTGTGGGAGGCGCGGATGCCGTGCTTCTGGAACTTCTGCCCCTGGGAGAGGCCGGGGGTGTTCGGCGGGACGATGAAGGAGGCGTGGCCGCGGGAGCCGAGCTCGGGGTCGACGACGGCGACGACGACGTGGACGTTGGCGATGCCGCCGTTGGTCGCCCAGGTCTTGGTGCCGTTCAGGACCCACTCGTCCTTGGCCTCGTCGTAGACGGCCCGGGTGCGCATGGCGGCGACGTCGGAGCCTGCGTCGGGCTCGGAGGAGCAGAAGGCGGCGACCTTCACGTCGTTGGCGTCGCCGTACATCTGCGGGACCCAGGTGCCGATCTGCTCCTCGGTGCCGTTGGCGAGGACGCCGACGGCGGCGAGGCCGGTGCCGACGATGGACAGCGCGATGCCGGCGTCGCCCCAGAAGAGCTCCTCCATCGTCATCGGGACGCCGAGGCCGGTCGGGTCGAAGAACTGCTGGGCGTAGAAGTCGAGGGAGTAGATGCCGAGCTTGGCGGCCTCCTGGATGATCGGCCAGGGGGTCTCCTCACGCTCGTCCCATTCGGCGGCCGCGGGGCGCATGACATCGGCGGCGAAGCCGTGCAGCCAGTCGCGGACCTGCTTCTGGTCGTCGTTGAGTTCGAGCGTGAACTCGGTCATCGTTCCCTCCCCAGCAGACGTTACTTGCGGTAACGTCAGTCTGTTACCGGCGGGTACGGGCTGTCAACCTGCGGCGGAGCGGTTCGGACGGCTCGGCGCCGAACGGCGTGCGGGTGTTACTTTGCGACAGCCTCACGGAATCGCACGGGCGGGGAGAGACGCTATGGACATCACACACCGGACCACCGACCAGCAGAAGCCCGCCGAACAAAGGCGGCGCGAACTGCTGGAGGCGGCGGACCGGGTGGTGCTCCGGGACGGGCCCAAGGCCTCGATGAACGCCATCGCGGCGGAGGCCGGCATCACCAAGCCGATCCTCTACCGGCACTTCGGCGACAAGGGCGGCCTCTACCGGGCCCTCGCGACCCGCCACACCGACGCGCTCCTCTCGGCGCTCCGCGCCTCGCTCGACGCCCCCGCCGACCGGCGCCGCCGCGTCGAGGCCACGCTCGACACCTACCTCGCCTCGATCGAGGCCATGCCGCAGGTCTACCGCTTCCTCATGCACCCCGCGGAGGAGACGCACCAGACCGAGCAGGGCTTCGACGTGGGCCGCCACTCGGCACCGCTGCTGCGCCGCATGGGCGAGGACCTCGGCCAGGTCATCGCCGAGCGCGTCGACCTCGGCCCCGCCGCCCAGACCCAGGCCCGGATCTGGGGGCACGGCATCGTCGGCATGATGCACGCGGCGGGCGACTGGTGGCTCGGCGAGCGGCCCTGCTCGCGGGCCGAGCTCGTCACCAGCCTCGCCGACCTGCTCTGGGGCCGCCTGGCCCTGGCGGACGACCGCCCCGGCGGGCCGGGCTTCTGACCCGTACGCCTTCCGCCCCGTAGGGAGCCCGTACGCCTTCCGAGCCGTGGGGAGAACGCGTACGGGAAGGGCTCAGGCGATGCGGTCGGCGCCGCTCCCCCACGGCTGCTTGCGCACCGCGCGCAGCAGGCGTGACTTGCGCCACCCCGTCACGTGATCGGCGTAGACCCCGCCCTCCAGGTGGTCGGTCTCGTGCTGGAGGCAGCGGGCGAAGAAACCCGTGCCCTCGATCCGTACCGGCGTCCCGTCGATCCGTACCCCTTCCACGACCGCGCGGTCGAACCGGGGCGTCGGCGCTTCGAGGCCCGGCAGGGAGAGACAGCCCTCCGGGCCCGGGATCACGTCGCCGTCGGCCGCGACGAGCGTCGGATTCACCACATGGCCCAGGTGGCGGACGTCCTCGTCGTCCGGGCAGTCGTAGACGAAGACCCGCAGCCCCACGCCGACCTGGTTCGCCGCCAGACCCACGCCGTTCGCCGCGTACATCGTGGCGAACATGTCCTCGACGAGCCGGGCCAGTTCGGGTCCGAAGTCGGTGACGGGCTCGCAGGGCGCGTGCAGCACGGGGTCGCCGAGCAGAGTCATCTCTCGCACGAGGCCGGAACTGCCGGGGATGGGGCGATTTCGCATGGCCGTAAGGGTACGGTCCGCCGCCACCAGGCTGTTTATCACCCTTCAGGACGGTGCCGCTGTTCGGGCTGCTGGCCGGATCTCGATAGGCTGAGCCCGGACCGACGCAAGGAGGAACAAGAACGATGTCAGGACACCCCGGTAATCCAGAGCCGCTGTCGCCGCGCGCCAAGCTGGCCGTGACGGCGGGCAAGGCCGCGGCCGCGGTGTCGCGGGCTGCGGGGCGCGGCAGCGGATCGGTGATCGGCGGCCGGGTGGCGCTCAAGCTCGACCCGGACCTCCTCGGTCGGCTCGCGCAGCATCTGGACGTCGTCCTGGTGTCGGCGACCAACGGCAAGACGACGACGACCCGGCTCATCGCCGAGGCCCTGCGCGCCAGCGGCCCCGTGGTCTCCAACGCCCTCGGCGCGAACATGCCCGCGGGCATCACCTCGGCGCTGGCCGGCGGCTCGGACGCCAAGTACGGCGTCATCGAGGTCGACGAGAAGTACCTCGCCGGCGTCGCCCGCGACACCACGCCCAAGGCCATCGCGCTGCTCAACCTCTCCCGCGACCAGCTCGACCGCGCCGCCGAGACGCGGATGCTCGCCGAGAAGTGGCGCGAGGGGCTCAACGGCACCAAGGCCGTCGTCATCGCCAACGCCGACGACCCGCTGATCGTGTGGGCCGCCTCCTCCTCGCCGAACGTGGTGTGGGTCGCCGCCGGCCAGGAGTGGAAGGACGACGCCTGGTCGTGCCCCGCCTGCGGCGGTGTGATGCAGCGTCCGGGCGACGACTGGTTCTGCGGCGAGTGCGGCTTCCGCCGTCCCGCGCCGAGCTGGGCGCTCTCCGGCGACCACGTGCTCGACCCGCACGGCTCCGCCTGGCCGATCCGGCTCCAGCTGCCCGGCCGCGCCAACAAGGCGAACGCCGCCACCTCGGCGGCCGTCGCCGCGGTCTTCGGCGTGCCGCCGCAGGTCGCCCTGGAGCGCATGTACCAGGTGCAGGCCGTCGCCGGACGCTACGACGTGGTCAACTTCCAGGGCCGCGACCTGCGTCTGCTGCTCGCGAAGAACCCGGCCGGCTGGCTGGAGACCTTCTCCCTCATCGACGGGCCGCCCGCTCCGGTGATCCTCTCCGTCAACGCCCGCGGCGCCGACGGCACGGACACCTCCTGGCTGTGGGACGTGGACTACGGCCGGCTCGCCGGCCACCCGATCATGGTGATCGGTGACCGGAAGCTGGACCTCGCGGTCCGCCTGGAGGTCGCGGGCGTGGACTTCCGCGTGTGCGAGACGCTCGACGAGGCCGTCGCGATGGCCCCGCCCGGACAGATCGAGCTCATCGCCAACTACACCGCCTTCCAGGACGTCCGCCGCCGCGTCGGCAACTGACCCGCAAAGGACTTGCAGCATGAGTGACAGCAGCCTGCGCCTGGTCTGGGTCTACCCGGATCTGCTCAGCACCTACGGCGACCAGGGCAACGTCCTCGTCGTCGAGCGCCGCGCCCAGCAGCGCGGTCTCCACGTCGAGCGCGTCGACGTCCGCAGCGACCAGCCCGTCCCGACCTCGGGCGACATCTACCTGATCGGCGGCGGCGAGGACCGGCCCCAGCGGCTGGCGGCCGAGCGGCTGCTCCGCGACGGCGGTCTGAGCCGGGCGGCGTCGAACGGCGCGATCATCTTCTCGGTCTGCGCCGGGTACCAGATCCTGGGCCACGAGTTCGTCAACGACGTCGGCGAGCGCCAGGCGGGCCTCGGCCTGCTCGACGTGACGACCGTCCGCGGCGAGGGCGCCCGGTGCGTCGGCGACGTCCTCGCGGACATCGACCCGCGCCTCGGCCTGCCCCAGCTGACGGGCTTCGAGAACCACCAGGGCGTCACCCACCTCGGCCCGACGGCCCGGCCCTTCGCCCGGACCGTCTTCGGCAACGGCAACGGGACCGGCGACGGCACCGAGGGCGCGTACAACGACACCGTCTTCGGTACGTACATGCACGGCCCCGTCATGGCCCGCAACCCGCAGGTCGCGGACCTGCTCCTGAAGCTGGCCCTCGACGTGAACGCGCTGCCGCCGGCCGACGACCGGTGGTACGAGGCGCTGCGCGCCGAGCGCATCGCGGCGGCGACGCAGCCCTCCTGAGGCCTCGCGCGTCCTCCGTGCCCCGCAGTGGACCCCTCGTACACCCGTACGTTGTCCACTGTGCGGACAGCCGGTTCGGCCCCGCCACCCTGCGGCGATAGGGTGGCGGGGATCCAGCCGGACGACGTGGTCCGGGAGTCGGCCCACGTTGCAAAGGTTTTTGGGCTATGCGCATTGGCGTGCTCACCTCCGGCGGAGACTGCCCCGGTCTGAACGCTGTCATCCGTTCCGTCGTGCACCGCGCCGTCGTCGACCACGGTGACGAGGTCATCGGCTTCCACGACGGGTGGAAGGGTCTCCTGGAGTGCGACTACCGCAAGCTGGACCTGGAGGCCGTGAACGGCATCCTGGCCCGCGGCGGCACCATCCTCGGATCCTCCCGGGTCCAGCCCGCGCACCTGGTCGGCGGCGTCGAGACCGCCCGGGGCCACGTCGCGGACCTCGGCCTCGACGCGATCATCCCGATCGGCGGCGAGGGCACCCTCAAGGCGGCCAACCTCCTCTCCGAGGCGGGTCTGCCCATCGTCGGCGTCCCGAAGACGATCGACAACGACATCGCCTCCACCGACGTCACCTTCGGCTTCGACACGGCCGTCACCGTCGCCACCGAGGCCCTCGACCGGCTGAAGACCACCGCCGAGTCCCACCAGCGGGTCCTGGTCGTCGAGGTCATGGGCCGTCACACCGGCTGGATAGCGCTCCAGTCCGGCATGGCCGCCGGCGCGCACGCCGTCGTCGTCCCCGAGCGCCCCTTCGACATCGCGGAGCTCGCCGCCCGCGTCGGCGCCCGCTTCGAGGCCGGCAAGCGCTTCGCCATCGTCGTCGTCGCCGAGGGCGCGAAGCCGCGCGAGGGCACGATGGACTTCAAGAGCGCCGGCACCGACATCTACGGCCACGAGCGCTTCACCGGCATCGCCAACCAGCTCTCCGCCGAGCTGGAGCACCGCCTCGGCAAGGAGGCCCGCCCGGTCATCCTCGGCCACGTCCAGCGCGGCGGCACCCCCACCGCGTACGACCGCGTCCTCGCGACCCGCTTCGGCTGGCACGCGGTGGAGGCGGCGCACCGCGGCGAGTTCGGCATGCTGACGGCGCTGCGCGGCACGGACATCGTCATGGTCCCGCTCGCCTCGGCCGTGGAGTCCCTGAAGACGGTCCCGGCCGACCGGTACGCCGAGGCGGAGTGCGTGCTCTGACCACGCTCCGACGGAGTGCTCCGGCGACTCCCCTGCGTGACAACCGCCCCCGGTCGCCTTCGCGGCCGGGGGCGGTTCTAGTCTGGTGCGGACAACAAGCGCGAATCGGGCTCCAGGAGTAAGCAGATGGATCACAGCGGGCACGGCATGACGATGGATCTGCCGCCGTTCACGCTGGGTCGGGCCCTGGAGTTCTCGCCCGACCTCTTCTTCCTGATCGGCTGCCTCGCGGCACTCGGTCTCTACGGCTGGGGCGTGGCGCGGCTGCGGCGGCGCGGTGACGCGTGGCCGGTCAGCCGGACGGTCTTCTTCACCGTCGGCGTGCTCACCATCGCCCTGGTGATGTGCACCAAGCTCAACGACTACGGCATGGTCATGTTCAGCGTGCACATGGTGCAGCACATGGTGATCTCCATGCTGTCGCCGATCCTGCTGCTGCTCGGCGCTCCGGTGACGCTGGCGCTCCGCGCGCTGCCGGTCGCGGGCCGGGGCTCCCTGGGGCCGCGCGAGCTGCTCCTGAAGCTGCTGCACAGCCGGTACATGCGGATCATCACGCACCCGGCGTTCACGATCCCGATGTTCATCGCGAGCCTGTACGCGCTGTACTTCACGCCGCTCTTCGACTTCCTCATGGGCTCGAAGCCCGGGCACATCGCGATGATGGTGCACTTCCTCATGGTCGGCCTGGTCTTCTTCTGGCCGATCATGGGCGTCGACCCGGGCCCGCACCGGCCCGGCTACGTGATGCGGATGCTGGAGCTCTTCGCGGGCATGCCGTTCCACGCCTTCTTCGGCATCGCGCTGATGATGGCCAGCGAGCCGATGATCAAGACATACGCGAACCCGCCTGCCTCGCTCGGCATCGACGCCCTCGACGACATGCACGCGGCGGGCGGCATCGCCTGGGCGTTCAGCGAGATCCCGTCCGTGCTCGTCCTGATCGCCCTGGTCTACCAGTGGTACCACTCCGAGCAGCGGCAGGCGGTCCGGCTGGACCGGGCCGCCGACCGGAACGGCGACAAGGAGCTGGAGGCGTACAACGCGTACCTGGCCTCGCTCAGGACGGGCAGCGGCAGCCGCTGACCCCGCCCCCCGCCCTCACGGACCGCCTTCCGGGTCCGGTGCCGACATCGGCGCCGGGCCCGGTTCGCGTTCCCGGGGAGTGGCGGGCACCCCTCCGGTCGCGTCACGATGGGCTGGACGGCCCGTTCGGCCCGGGCCGGGAGGAGGGCGGACCGATGTCCGGTGCCACGAAGACGATGGCGGCGACCACCGGTGCGGCGCTGCTGCTCACGACGGCCTACACGGTCGCCCTCGGCAGCAGCGGCTGGCTCTGGTTCTGTCTGATCCTGCTGGTGGTGGTGACGATCGGGATGGCGGCGGCGGACGACTCCGCACCGGCGTCGTCCCCGCGCCCCCGTACCCCGGGCGGTCCCGGCACGTCGCGGCCCTGAGCCCCGGCGGCCCCGAGTCCCCCCGCGGCCCTGAGCGCCCGGCCCCGGCACCGCGGGTTCAGTCCGTCGCGCCCTGCGTCCGGCGGGCGTAGGCCCGGGCCGCGCGGGCGCGGTCGCCGCAGCGCACCGAGCACCAGTGACGTCGGCCGTGCCGGAGCAGGTACCGGTTGCAGGGGGGCGATCCGCAGGCGGTGAGGCGTTCGGCGTCGGGGCCGGTGAGCAGGTCGGCGGCGTCGGCGGCGAGGACGGCGAGGGCGTGCTCGACGATCTGGGTCGTCGGGTGGGAGGTCTCGCGGTGCAGCCCCCTGGTCGGGTCCCAGCGCAGCAGGGGGGCGGACGGGGCCCGGGTGAGCGCGTCGTTGAGCGCGGTGAGGGCCGAGGCCGGGGCGGGCGCTCCGGCGAGGTGCGCGGCGAGCAGGACGCGGATCTGCTCGCGCAGCGAGCGGACGAGGCTCGCGCAGAACTCCTGCATGCCGGTGTCGGCCGGGGCCAGGCCGCGCTCGACGAGCCACCGCTCGGCGTCGGCGGGCGTGCCGAGGAGGTCGGTGTGGTGGCCGCCGGGTGCGACGACGGCGCTGTTGGCGAGGTCCAGCGAGGGGTACTGCTCGGCGCCGGGCGCGGGCGGCAACGGTTCCACGATCACGTTCTCCTTCATCTCTCTCATGGTACGGCTTGTGCTGATCCGTGAGAACTCCTAGAGTCACGGATAACGAAGCTCCTATCCGTGAGGTTTTCCATGGCTGACCAGAGCTCCACCCCCAGCGCCTCCGCTTCCTTCCCCGTCCGCGTCTTCGGCGGCCCGACCGCCCTCTTCGAGTACGGCGGGCTTCGCTTCCTGACCGACCCCACCTTCGACGCCCCCGGCGAGTACCCCACGCCCGTCGGCGCCCTGGTGAAGACCGCTCCCGCCACCGGCACGCCCGAGGACCTGGGGCGCGTCGACGTCGTCCTGCTCTCCCACGACGAGCACCCGGACAACCTCGACGTCTCGGGCCGCGCCCTGCTCGCCGGGATACCCCGCACCCTGACCACCCCCGGCGGCGGAGAGCGGCTCGGCGAGCGGGCCACGGGCCTCGCCGACTGGGAGGCGGTCGAGCTCGACCGCCCCGGCGGCGGCACCGTCACCGTCACCGCGGTCCCCGCCGTGCACGGGCCCGGCGCCCGGGAGGACGTGGAGCCGATCTCCGGCCAGGTCGTGGGCTTCGTCCTGACCGGCGAGGGACTGCCCTCGGTCTACGTCAGCGGTGACAACGCCTCCCTCGACGCGGTCAAGGAGATCGCCGCACGCTTCGGGCCCGTCGACACCGCCGTCCTCTTCGCGGGCGCCCCCCGCTTCTCCGTCCTCTACGGCGGCGAGACGCTCGTCCTCGACAGCGCCCAGGCCGCCGAGGCGGCCGGGATACTCGGCGCCCGCCGGATCCTCCCGGTCCACTACGACAGCTGGGCGCACTTCACCGAGGGCCGTGACGAGCTGGTCGCCGCCTTCGACGCCGCGGGCCTGGCCGACCGGCTCGACCTGGGCGACCGTTCTTGAACACCCCCTAGCCGCGCGGCGCGAGGACGATCCAGGTCTGCCCCGGCGCGAGGGCGAGCGGGGCGCCGGCCGGGGTGGTGAACGTCGTTCCCGAGGCCGCCGTGGGCCGGGACCAGCGGGCCTCGTACGAGCGGCCGTCGCGCAGCACCAGGGCCGTACCGCTGCCGACGGTCTCGGTGTACGGGGAGACCGAGCCGAACTTGTCATGGTACCGCGACGGGCGGATCGTGACGCGCTGGACGACGACCGTCTCCGGGGTGAGCGGCCCGGAGTCGGTGGCGCGGGCCTCGCGGCCGTCCATGGCCACCCGCCAGGCGCGGTCGGCGGCCGACCACGTGAAGGTGTAGCGGGCGGCGGGGAAGCGGACGGTCGAGGTGGGAGCCGCCGTGCCGCCCGTGTCCGGGGCGGGCCCGAAGCGGAGTCCGATGTCCCGGGCCTCCGAGGCGTCCGGGGCGGTGGCGAGCGCCGCGGCGGGCCGCAGGTAGAGGTTGTGCGGGGCCGGCCGGGCCGGGGAGCGCAGGAACGCCCCGGGGTGCGTGGTCTCGGTGACGAGGTGCGGCGGCGCCGCCTCCAGGAGGGGGTTGAGGGCGGACTGGGCGCCCGAGTAGGCGAGGACCGGCGCCCCGAAGGGCGCGAGGAGGGCGATGTCGGACTCGCGGGCGCTGCGGACGGGGCCGGTGCGTTCGGGGAGGTCGCCGGAGTAGACGGCGAGGAGGCGGGTGACGCCGCCCTCGACCTGTTCGACGTAGACGAGGTCGGCGGAGCCGAGCCCGGTCTGCGGGCGGGCCGCCGTCACGTTGTCGATCTTCACGGCGAGGACCGGGGCGGGCTCGGCGGGGAGGCCGGTGAGCGGGGACGTCCCGGACGGTATCCCCGAGGGAGTGGTGGGGGCGCTGCTGGTCGCCGGTGGCGGTGGAGACGGTTCCGGTCGCGTCGGGGCCGGATCCGAGCAGCCGTACAGCCCGGCCGCCGTCAGCGCGCAGAGGAGCGCGGTGAGGGCGCGGCCGGGGCGTCTGGCTCCGCGCTCGCCCGTCATCATGACGCTCCCCCACCAGTGGACCACGGGCCCCGGGGCGGATACAACGGCCTTGACGACGGCGAAGAGACGACCGACCGACCGACGACGACGGGGGCCGCTGTGTTCTACCAGTTCATGAAGTACGTGCTGCTCGGTCCGCTCCTGCGGCTGCTCTTCCGGCCGCGGATCGAGGGGCTCGAACACGTCCCGGAGGAGGGGGCCGCGATCATCGCGGGCAACCACCTCTCCTTCTCCGACCACTTCCTGATGCCCGTCGTCCTCGACCGGCGGATCACCTTCCTCGCCAAGCAGGAGTACTTCACGGGGCCCGGGATCAAGGGCCGGCTGACGGCCGCCTTCTTCCGGGCCGCCGGGCAGATCCCGGTGGACCGCTCGGGCAAGGAGGCCGGGCAGGCCGCGATCCGCGAGGGGCTCGGCGTCCTGGCCAAGGACGAACTCCTCGGGATCTATCCCGAGGGGACCCGCTCGCACGACGGCCGGCTCTACAAGGGCAAGGTCGGGGTGGCGGTGATGGCGCTGACCGCCGGGGTGCCGGTGGTGCCGTGCGCGATGATCGGCACCTTCGAGATCCAGCCGCCGGGAAAGGTCGTGCCGAGGATCCGCCGGGTCACCATCCGCTTCGGCGCCCCGCTGGACTTCTCCCGCTTCGCGGGGCAGGAGGGCGAGCGGGCCGTGGTGCGGGCGGTGACCGACGAGATCATGTACGAGATCCTGCGTCTCTCGGGCCAGGAGTACGTGGACGAGTACGCGGCCGTCGTGAAGGCGGCGGAGGCGGAGGGCGGCGCCCCCGCCCGAAAGTTCCCGCGCCGCCGACGCTGAGGGCGGATCCGCGCACGGCGCAATCCCTTGGGCGTCCGGATCCGGCCGCCGTAGCGTCTCGATCATGACCAAGGGACACGCGTTCGTGCTGGGTGCGACGGGACAGGTGGGGAGGGCGTCCGTGCGGGCGCTGCTCGCGGACGGCTGGGAGGTGACGGCCGCCTCGCGGGGCGGCGTCAGGGACGAGGGGTGGCCGGACGAGGTCCGGACGGTGCGGCTCGACCGTACCGAGGAGGGGGCGCTGGCGGCCGGGCTGGGCGAGGGCGCCGACGTGCTGGTCGACATCGTCGCGTTCGACGAGGGGCACGGCCGGCAGCTGACGGGCCTGGCCGGCCGGATCGGCTCGGCGGTCGTGGTGTCGAGCTGCGCGGTGTACGAGGACGACCGGGGGCGCAGCTTCGACACCCAGGCCGAGCCGGACGGCTTCCCCGCCTTCCCGGTGCCGGTCGCGGAGGACTGGCGGACGGTCGCCCCGGGCGACAGCTCGTACAGCACCCGGAAGATCGCCCTGGAGCGGGAGCTGCTGGGGGCGGGCGACGCGCTGCCGACGACGCTGCTGCGCGCGGGCGCCATCCACGGTCCGTACAGTCCCGGCCCGCGCGAGCTGTGGTTCGTGAAGCGCGTGCTCGACGGGCGGCGGGTGCGCCCGCTCGCGTACGGCGGCGCCTCGCGCTTCCACCCGGTGCACGTGGACAACCTCGCGGAGCTCGTACGGCTCGCGGCGGCGAACCCGGGAAGCCGGGTCCTGAACGGCGGGGACCCCGAGGCGCCGACGGTGGCGGAGATCGGGGCGGCGATCGACGCGGTGATGGGGGTGGAGGGCGAGTCGGTGCTGATCGAGGGCGCTCCGCCCGGCGATCTCGTGGGGGCGACGCCGTGGACGGCCCCGCACTCCGTCGTCCTCGACATGGCGGCGGCGGAGCGCGAGCTCGGGTACCGGCCGGTCGTGTCGTACGCGGAGTCGCTGCCGGAGACGGTCACCTGGCTCACCGCGCACCTGGGCGACCGGGACTGGCGGGAGGCCTTCCCGGGCCTCGCCAAGTACCCGCTCGACCTCTTCGACTACGCGGCGGAGGACGCCTGGCTGGCGGAGCACCGGGGCTGAGCCGGTACGCCGGGGCTGAGCCGGTACGCCGGGGCTGAGCGGGGACGCCGGGGCTGAGCCGGTACGCCGGGAGGGGGCGGCCGTCGGACGGCCGCCCCCTCGGGTCACGCTCGCACCGTGGTTACGGCTTCGGCGTGGCGTGCGGGGCGCAGGTCTGGTCCGTGGCGTCCAGCTTGCCGCCGACCAGGTAGGCCTCGACCTTGGTGTTGAGGCACGGGTTCAGGAGGTTGGTGATGCCGTGCGAGCCGGCGTCCTTCTCCGTGATGAGGCGCGAGCCCTTGAAGCGCTTGTGGAGCTCGACCGCGCCGGCGTACGGCGTGGCGGCGTCGCGCTCGGACTGGGCGATGAGCACCGGCGGCAGGCCCTTTCCGGTCTTCACCTGGACCGCGGTCTGGCGCGGCGCGGACCAGGTCGCGCACGGCAGGTTCATCCAGGCGTTCGACCAGGTCATGAACGGGTACTGCTCGTGGAGCCGGCTGTTGTCCCGGTCCCACTTCTTCCAGCTCGTGGGCCAGCGGTTGTCGTTGCACTCGACCGCGGTGTAGACGGCGTTGCCGTTCTCGGCGGAGGTGTTGCCCGCGACGTCGGTCGGGTCCGAGGCGGCCGAGTCGATCAGCGGCTGCGGGTCACCGGCGGCGTACGCGCTCCACGCCTCCGCGACCGGCTTCCACATGGAGTCGTAGTACGGGGCGTTCTGGAAGAAGCCGACGAGCTCGGCCGGTCCGACCTTGCCGCCGAGCGGCGCCTTCTTGGCGGCGGCGCGCAGGGTCTCCCACTGCTGCCGGACCTCCTCGTAGGTGTCGCCGAGGTGGTAGGCGGCGTCGTTCTGGGCGACCCAGGTCATCCAGTCCTTGAGGCGGCCCTCGAAGGCGATGTCCTGGTCGAGGTTGACCTCGTACCAGATCTTGCGGGTCGAGGGGTTCACGACGCTGTCGAGGACCATGCGGCGGACGTGGCTCGGGAAGAGCGTGCCGTAGACGGCGCCGAGGTAGGTGCCGTACGAGACGCCCACGTAGTTGAGCTTCTTCTCGCCGAGCGCGGCACGGACGACGTCGAGGTCGCGCGCGGTGTTGAGGGTGTTGATGTACGGCAGGATGTCGCCGCTGCGCTCGACGCAGCCGTCGGCGTACTCGGCGGCGAGCTTGCGCTGCGCGCGCTTGTCGGCCTCGGTGTCCGGGACCGGGTCGGCCTTCGGGCCCTTGACGAACTCGGTCGGGTCGGCGCAGGAGATGGGCGCCGAGTGGCCGACACCGCGCGGGTCGAAGCCGACGAAGTCGTAGGCCTTGGCGGTGTTCGCCCAGATCGCGTTCTTGGTGGTGACGCGGCGCGGGAAGCGGAGGCCGGAGCCGCCGGGGCCGCCCGGGTTGTAGAGCAGCGCGCCCTGGCGCTCGGCGGGGGTGCCGGTGGCGCCGATGCGGTCGACGGCGATCTTGATCTTCTTGCCGTTCGGCTTCGCGTAGTCGACGGGGACGGTGACCCAGCCGCACTGGATCGGCTTCTCCAGGCCCCAGTCCTCGGGACAGTCCTGCCAGTCGATGCCGCTCTGCGCGGCCCTCGCGGCGGCGACGGCGACGCCGATCGACTCGGCGTCGCGCAGCTGCCGGTTGCTGTCGGCGTTCGCCGCCGGGGCGGCGAGCGCGCCCACGACGAGCGTGCCCGCTATGAGCGTGCCGGCCGAGCCGAGCGCAGCAGTACGTCTCAAGGGTCCTCCCCCAGAAGGTGAATGTCTGTTCGGGGGATCCTGCTTCCTCGCGACATATGAGGAAAGGGCGTACACCTGTTTCGCGTGTTTCTTTACCGAACCCATACCGGAGATCGCTGTACCGCTGAGCGGACACCCCTCCTGGAGGCCAGCGACCTTCAGAGCGGGGCGAGTTCGGCGAGAGCCGCGTCGAGGAGCCGGCGCAGCGCGAGGGCGTCGGCGGCGACGGCGGTGACGAGGGCGGCGGGTCCGGCGAGCGGCGCGATCACGGCGTTCTCCCCGAGAAGCCGTGCTTCCACCGGTTTGTCCGCGAAGTCGGGGTCGACGACGAGGAGTTGCCCGGTGGCCCGGTGGCCGCCGAGGACGGCACCGCCGTCCCACCCGCCGGGCGCCCCCGGCCCGTACGCCAGTTCCTGGTCGAGCAGCGGCCGTCCGGCGCGGCGGACGGTGAGCCGGGCCGCGAGCGTGCCGGGCGGTTCCCCGTGGCGGCCGAGGACCTGCTCCTCGCGGAGCACCAGCCGGGCCGTGGCGGCGAGGTCGACGGTGGTGCGCGTGCGCAGGTCGGAGCCGTCGGCGGAGACGAGCTGCTCGGGGAGCCAGCGGAGCACCGCCCCCTCCCCCACCGTCATTCGCAGCTCGTACGCGGCGGGCTCGCGCTCGCGCCCCGGCAGGGCGATCGTGGCGGCGGCCGCGTCGACGAGGAGCCTGGCCCCGTCCCGTACCTCCGTCTCGATCGCGAGCCGGTCGCCGCCGAGCGGGGCGCTCATCGCCCCGACGACGGTGACCCGGGTGTACGGCTCCGGGCCCCGGGTCCGGCGCAGGGCGAGGGGCCCGGCGCTCTCCAGGACGGGCAGGCTGCCGTCGGCCTCGGCGGCGAGGCGGGCGGTGGCGCGCAGGCTCATGCGACCCAGGCGGCGAGCTTGGCGCGGACCCAGGCGGCGACGGGTCCGACGCCGTTCTCGGCGCGCAGCGAGGTGAAGGCGACGGGCAGCTCGCCGCGCTGCTCGGCCGCGTCGCGGGCCATGCGCTCCAGGTCGGAGCCGACGTAGGGGGCGAGGTCGGTCTTGTTGACGACGAGCAGGTCGGCGGTGGTGACACCGGGGCCGCCCTTGCGGGGGATGTCGTCGCCGCCCGCGACGTCGATGACGAAGATCTGGGCGTCGACGAGGCCCTTGGAGAAGGTGGCGGTCAGGTTGTCGCCGCCGGACTCGACGAGGATCAGGTCGAGCGGACCGACCGACTCCTCCAGTTCCTCGACGGCTTCGAGGTTGGCGGAGATGTCGTCGCGGATCGCGGTGTGCGGGCAGGCGCCGGTCTCGACGGCCTGGATGCGCTCGGGCGGCAGGACGGCGTTGCGGAGCAGGAACTCGGCGTCCTCGCGGGTGTAGATGTCGTTGGTGACGACGGCGAGCGAGAGGGTGTCGCGCAGCTCCCGGCAGAGGGCGGCGACGGTCGCGGTCTTGCCGGACCCGACGGGCCCGCCGAGACCGATGCGGAGCGCGCGGCGGGTGCCGTCGGGGCGGTGGGCGTCGGCGGAGACGGCGCCGTGGTGGTGGTCGTGGCCGTGGTCGAGGTGCATGGGGCGGCTCCCTGGGATCGGAGGGCTAGGAGGCGAAGAGGCGTACGGGCCAGTTCGCGTGCTGTTCGGCGGTGAGGTCGAGCAGGGGCGCGGACGCGGCGGGGAGCGCGTCGACGCCCTCCCGCGCGGCCTCCGCCGCCCGCTCGGCGACCCGGTCCATCTCGGGCGCGAGGCGGGCGAGGACGGCGGTCGCCTGGTACGGGTCGAGGCCGAGGAGGCGTACGGCGGCGGTGGCGGGGCCGCCGACCGTCTCGTACGCGACACAGTGGGCGGCGTCCTCCGGCCCGAGTCCGGCGGCCCTGGCGGTGACGCCGAGGACGACGGGCTGGTGGGCACCGCGCGGGAAGGCGGCGGCGAGCGCGTCGAGTTCCGGGCTCGGCCAGGCGGCCCGCGCCGCCCGCATCAGCTGGCGGCCGAGCCGGCGGGCGGCGGCCCGGAGGGCGGGTGAGGGCGTCCGGGCGTCGGCGGCGGCGTCGAGCGCGTACGGGTCGAGTCCGCGCGCGGCTCCGGCGGCGAGTCCGGCGGAGGTGAGGCCGGTCGTGTGCAGCCGGCCCCGGCAGAAGGCCTCCAGGTCGGCGGCGTCCTTGAGCCGGCCGGCCTTGACGGCGGCCTCGGCGCCGCCGGAGTGGGCGTGCCCGCCGGCGGGGAACCGCCCGTCGGCGAGCACGAGGAGCGCGGAGCGTGACGTGGGCGGCATCAGAACAGGAAGTAACGCTGGGCCATGGGCAGTTCGACGGCGGGTGCCGGTTCGACCGGCTCGCCGTCGATGGTCACCGTGAAGGTGTCGGCGTCGACCTCGACCCGGGGCAGGGCGTCGTTCTCGCGCATGTCCGCCTTGGTGACGCGGCGGGTGGAGCGGATGGCGGTGAACTCCTTGCCGACGCCGAGCCGTCGCGGCAGGTCGTCCTCGATGGCGGCCTCCGCCACGAAGTTGACCGACCCGGCCTGCGCCGCCTTGCCGAGCGCGCCGAACATCGGCCGCGGCATGACCGGCTGGGGCGTCGGGATGGAGGCGTTGGCGTCACCCATCTGCGCGTACGCGATCTGGCCGCCCTTGACGACGAGCTGCGGCTTCACGCCGAAGAAGGCGGGGTCCCAGAGCACGAGGTCGGCCAGCTTGCCGGTCTCGACGGAGCCGACGAGGTGGTCCATGCCCTGCGCGACGGCCGGGTTGATCGTGTACTTGGCGACGTACCGGCGGGCCCGGTGGTTGTCGGCACGGCCGTCGCCGGGGAGGGCCCCGCGCCGCCGCTTCATGACGTGGGCGGTCTGCCAGGTCCGCATGACCACCTCGCCGATCCGGCCCATGGCCTGGGAGTCGGAGGAGATGATCGAGATGGCGCCCAGGTCGTGCAGGACGTCCTCGGCGGCGATGGTAGAGGGCCGGATGCGGGACTCGGCGAAGGCGAGGTCCTCGGGGACGGCCGGGTTGAGGTGGTGGCAGACCATCAGCATGTCGAGGTGTTCCTCGATGGTGTTGACGGTGTGCGGCCGGGTCGGGTTGGTCGAACTGGGCAGGATGTAGGGCTCGGAGACGACCGTGATGATGTCGGGCGCGTGCCCGCCGCCCGCGCCCTCCGTGTGGTACGCGTGGACGGTGCGGCCCGCGATGGCGGCGAGGGTCGAGCCGACGAACCCGGCCTCGTTGAGGGTGTCGGTGTGGATGGCGAGCTGGGCGCCCGTCTCCTCGCAGACGCCCAGGCAGGCGTCGATGACGGCGGGGGTCGCGCCCCAGTCCTCGTGGATCTTGAACCCGAGGGCACCGCCGCGCAGTTGGGAGTGCATGGCCTCCCGGGACATGGTGTTGCCCTTGCCGAGCAGCCCGATGTTGACCGGGAAGGTGTCGAGGGCCTCGAACATCCGGGCCAGGTGCCAGGGCCCGGGGGTGATCGTGGTCGCCTTGGTGCCCTCGGCCGGTCCCGTGCCGCCGCCGACGAGGGTGGTGACGCCGGTGGCGAGGGCCTGGTCGACGAGGGTCGGGGTGATGAAGTGGACGTGGGCGTCCACGGCTCCGGCGGTGAGGATCTTGCCGTTGCCGACGATCACCTCGGTCTCGGGGCCGATGACGAGGTCGGGGTGGACGCCGTCCATGGTGTCGGGGTTGCCGGCCTTGCCGATACCGGTGATCCGGCCGTCGCGGATGCCGATGTCGGCCTTGACGACTCCCCAGTGGTCGAGGACCACGGCACCGGTGATGACGGTGTCGGGGGCGCCCTCGGCGCGGGTGGTGCGGGCCTGGCCCATGGACTCGCGGACGACCTTGCCCCCGCCGAAGACGGCCTCCTCGCCGGCGCGGCCGGGGCCGCCGCAGCGGTCCTCCTCGATCTCGACGAGCAGGTCGGTGTCGGCGAGCCGGATGCGGTCGCCGGTGGTGGGGCCGAACAGGTCGGCGTAGACGGCGCGGTGGAGGTCAGGCACGGGGGGCTCCGTTCGGGTCCTGTTCGAGCGGGCCGGTCTGCCGGTCCTGCGGGCTCCCGTCCAGCGGGCCCGCGGTCTCGCCGCGCAGGCCGGGGACGATCCTGCGGCCCGCGATCGGGACCAGTTCGACCTCGACGGGGATGCCGGGCTCGAAGCGGACGGCGGTCCCGGCCGCGATGTGCAGCCGCAGCCCGTGCGCGGCGGCGCGGTCGAATTCCAGGCCGGGGTTGACCTCGGCGAAGTGGTAGTGGGAGCCGACCTGGACGGGCCGGTCGGCGGCGTTGAGGACGGTCAGCCGGGTGACCGGGCGCCCTTCGTTGAGGGCGACGGGCCCGTCCGCGTACAGGATCTCTCCGGGGATCATCGGCGGCCGCCCGTCAGACGATCGGGTCGTGGACGGTGACGAGCTTGGTGCCGTCCGGGAAGGTGGCCTCGACCTGGACGTCGTGGATCATCTCGGGGATGCCGTCCATGACCTCGTCGCGGGTGAGCACCTTGCGGCCGGAGGCCATGAGTTCGGCGACGGTCCGGCCGTCGCGGGCGCCCTCCAGGATGTGGGAGGTCAGGAGGGCGACGGCCTCGGGGTGGTTGAGTCTGAGACCCCGGGCACGGCGCTTCTCGGCCACGTCGGCCGCGACATGAATGAGCAGGCGTTCCTGTTCGTGCGGGCTCAGTTGCACTCTTCCACCTCACAGTCGTCGACCGGGAAGACACCCGGACAGCCGCGGACCCTACTCGCCATCAACAGAGTGTTGAACTGCGAGGAAGCGGTGTGCGGCCGGACATTGCACGTTAGGGCGGAAGTTTTTCCGGCTCGTTAACTCCGGCTTTGCGTTTTGATGATCATCGGGCCGGATCGCCCGGCCGCTCGCTCAGGCCGGGTCGACGGTCATCGACATCAGGCCACGCAGCCCGTCCTCCAGGACCTCGACGGAGACGTCGCCGAAGAGCGCCTGCTGGGCGATGAAGCCCTGCGCGGTGGCGACGAGGGTGCGGGCCACGTGGTCGGCGGGGACGTCGGCGGCGAGGATGCCGGACTCGCGGTAGGCGGTCACGAGCCGGGCCCAGGCGACGCGCATGCCGTTGTAGCCCTCGGAGAGCGTCTTCGCGAGCTCCTCGTTGCGCAGGGTCTCGGTCCAGACCTGGATGATCAGGCGCGCGAAGGCCTGCCGGTCGGCGCCGGCGATCCGGGTGTCGAGGAAGAGCCGGATGACGGCCCCGAGGAGGACGTCGGGGGTGGGCGGCGGGGTGGCGCGGGCGGCCTCCTCGAAGGCGGCGCGGATCGAGGCGAAGGCCTCGGTCGCGATGGCCCCGATCAGCTCCTCCTTGCCGCGGAAGTAGCGGTAGACCGCGCCCGCGGAGAGGCCGACCTCGGCGAGGACGTCCTGCATGGACGTGGCGTGGAAGCCGTTGCGCGCGAAGCAGCGCGCGGCGCCGTCGAGGATCTGACGGCGGCGGGCGTCGAGGTGTTCCTGCGAGACACGAGCCATGCCCTCCAAGCTAAAACGAATGTTCATTCTTGACAAGCGCGACGTGCGGGCGCACAGTGGGCCTCCGTAAAACGAACGATCCTTCTCTTTAACTTCGCCTGGAGGCCGGCATGACCGCCACCACCGCCCCCGCTTCCGCCGGATGGCGCCGAGCGCTCACCGTGCTCGTCCTGATCCCGACCGTGGCCCTGCTGGTCCTGTCCGCCTTCGCCTGGCCCGCCGCGCGGGTCGCGCCCCGCGACCTCCCGGTCGGCGTGGCCGGACCGGCCGCCGCGGCCGGCGCCGTCGAGCAGGCGCTCGGGCGGCACGAGGGGGCCTTCGAGATCCACCGGTACGCCGACGAGGGCGCCGCCCGCGCGGCCGTCGAGAACCGCGATGTATACGGAGCGGTGGTCGTCGGCTCCGGCGGCACCGAGCTGCTGACCGCCTCCGCGGCGAGCCCCGTCGTCGCCGGACTGCTGCGCGAGGCGGTCGGGGCCCAGGCGCCCGGCGGCGCCCCGGTCCAGGTGACGGACGTGGTCGCCACCCCCTCGGGCGACCCGCGCGGGGCCGTCCTCGGCGCGAGCCTCCTCCCCCTCGCCCTGGTCGGCGCGGCCACCGGCGTCGCCACCGTGCTGCTCGGTCTGCGCGGGGCCCGGGCCGCCACCGCCCTCACGGGCGCGGCGGCACTCGCGGGGATCGTCGGCGCGACGCTCGCCCACAGCTGGCTCGGCGCGCTGGCCGGGAACTGGTGGGCCGAGGCCGGAGTCCTCGGCCTGACGGTCCTCGCCATCGCCTCGGCGTTCGCGGGCCTCGCCACCCTCCTCGGCAAGCCGGGCTTCGGCCTCGCGGCGGTCCTGACGATCCTGCTCGGCAACGCCTTCTCGGGGATGTCCAGCGCTCCGGAGCTCCTCCCCACGGGCATCGGCCTCATCGGCCAGTGGCTCCCGCCGGGCGCCGCCGGTTCGGCGCTCCGCTCCGTCTCCGCCTTCGACGGCGCGGCCGCGGCCGGCCCGCTCCTCGTCCTCGCCCTCTGGGCGGCGGCGGGCCTGACGGCGACCCTGCTCGGCGCCCGCCGCCGAGCGGCGACCACCCCCACCCCGGTCACGGCTCCGGCCCCGGCGCTCGCGGGCTGAGCCCGTACCCGGACATGCGGACGGCCGCGTACCCCGCCCTCTCACGAGGCGGGGTACGCG